>JAZNXN010000024.1:0-26239 GCA_045593885.1 Eubacteriales bacterium | reverse complement strand
GTCTGGGAGGATGCTTCCAACAAAATTGCATACGGCACACGCAAGAAATACTACCTCGGATGCGAGCTTGACGGCGTTATGAATTACCCCTATCGCACGGGCATAATAGATTATCTGCGGCAGGGGCGCACCGATACGCTTTCATACGCTCTCTCAGATGTTTTACCCAATATGCCGAAGCGCATAAGGGACTTGCAGATGAATCTGCTCGGAACTCACGATACCGAGCGCATTATAACGGCACTCGCCGCACCCTCGGCAGAGGGACGGAGCAATAAGGAGCTTTCCACCTTCAGAATGAGCGATACCGAGTACACCCTCGGCGTAAAGCTGTTGAAAATGGCATACCTTATCCTGTCAACCCTTCCGGGAATACCCACAGTTTACTACGGTGATGAGGTCGGAGTTCAGGGCTATAAGGACCCGTTCAACAGAATGCCGTATCCGTGGAAAAATCAGAACAGGGAGCTCTTTGACTTTTACAGAGAAATGGGTGCACTGAGAGCCGCTCGCTCGGTATACGCCGACGGTGAAATTTCCCTCATCTGTCTTGACCGTGACGCTTTTGCGTTTTCACGCGAAAAAAACGGAAGGGCTTACATCACACTTATAAATAATTCGGATAAGCCCTTGACCGTGGTTGCGAATAAAGCAAGGGCAGAGTGGGGAACGAAAATAAGAGGCGGCAGAGCAATTCTCGACGCGCTTTCGGGAGCGGTGATTTCGATGCCGACGTCTGATATTGACACGCTCGTGCTTTTGTTTGAGCCGTAACCCTATAAAAAAGAGGACTTTTTTAGGTCCTCTTTTTCTATTGAAATTATAGTTCCTTGATTACGCGCCAGAGTGAGTCAAGCTCGCGCCGTCGGTTAAAATAACCGAAGCTGAGTCTGACGCTACCCGATGGGTACGTGCCGAGTGCCTTGTGCGCTAACGGAGCACAGTGAAGTCCCGAGCGACAGTAGATGCCGTTTTTTATGAGTATCTCTGCCGTTTTGGATACGGGGGTTCCGTCAACCGTGAAGGAAAGTGTGCCAACCCCCTCTGAATAAAGCCGTATTTTGTCAACCGAACGGAGCATTTCTGCGGCGTGCTCGGTCAATATGCGCTCGTGCCACTCTATTCCCTCAAGTCCAACCGCTTTTACAAAATCTATTCCGCGTCCAAGCGCCGCAATAGCGGGGGTGAAAAGCGTGCCGGCCTCGTATCTATCGGGTAGAAATGCGGGCATCCGCACGCTTGAGGAGCTGGCGCCGCTTCCTCCCTCTATAAATTCCGAAAGACCGTCCGCGTCCTTCAGAATAACAAACCCTGCCCCCTGTATGCCGAACAGTCCCTTGTGAGCAGGGGCGCACAGGGCATCAATTCCGCTAGCCGTCATATCAATTTTTGTGTGTCCCGCACTCTGTGAGGCATCAACTATGAAATAGATATTTCTTTCACGACACAGCCTGCCGATAGCCTCGATATCCTGCCGTCTTGCGCTGACGTTTGATACGTGGTTGCAGATAATTATATCGGTGTTATCCCTGATTTTTCTCTTTATTGAGGATATCGGCGAAAGGGTTGAAAATACCCCGTATTCAGCACCCACACTCTCGCATGCAGAAGCAACAGGGCGCAAAACCGAGTTATGCTCCATATCGCTGATGAGAATGTGCGAGCCCTTTCTTACTCTCGTTTTTATTGCAAGATTGAGGGCATAGGTGGCATTTGGTGTGAATACTACGTTTTCCGGCTTATCAAACGAGAAAAGCTCGCATATTGCCTCTCTCGTTTCATATATTTTTTCCGCCGCACGAAGCGATAGCGGATGCGAGCCTCTGCCGGGGTTTCCGCCGTACTTTTTTATTGCCCTCACGGTTTCCTTTACCACCCGCCGCGGCTTTGGGAAGCTGGTGGCGGCATTATCAAAATATATCATAAATTCTCCGATTTTTGAAAGTCAATTCCAAGGGTGCGTACAATCCCCGCCGCACGCATAAAATCGCGGCAGTCGAGCGAAAGCCCGAAGGAGCACCCCTCATCCCCCTCGTTTTTTACAATGCGTGCGGATATTCCCTCGCGTGCGAGTGCTTTTTTTGCCTTTTGAGAATGTGTTTGCGAGCCTATCGTCATAATACAGCTTTTCATTTTTCCATACCCTGTTTTTTAATTTGTACAATAGCATTTTATGCCCAAGGGTAATCGCCGTCACAGAAAAGCAATATGCGTTTTCTGCCATTTTTCAAAAAATAAATAAAAAAAGCTGAAATTTATGGACAAAGCGCAAATAATATGATATAATTGATAATTATTAATTATTTTTGGTGAAATATGAAAATATACGCATTTTACAAGGGTGGCTATGCCTCAAACTCCTACGCCGTATGTGACAGCGCTATGAGCGAGTGCCTTGCCGTTGACCCTGCCCTGACACCCGACGAGATGCGCGCAAGGGAGAAGGAGCTTCCGAGCTTTACGGGAGTTTTGCTCACTCACGGACATTTTGACCATATATTGGCGCTGGATGCCTATGTGGAAATGGGTATCCCCGTATATATTCACTCAAACGATGCGGATATGCTGACCGACGGCTTCAAAAATGCGTCGGGACTGCTGCCGATACCCCCGGTGACCGTTTTCGGTGCTGATGTCAAACGGGTAAGTGACGGACAGAAAATCTCTGTCGGAGAGGAAAAAATAACCGTTATCCACACTCCCGGACACACGAAGGGCTCGGTTTGCTACGTTACCGACAGCTTCGTTTTGTCGGGAGATACGGTTTTTGCCTTTGGCGACAGGGGGCGAACCGACCTGTATTCAGGAAACGAGGCAGAGATTTATTCATCAATTAGAAAAATACTTGCCCTTGACGGCGAGCTTTCCGTGTATTCGGGGCACGGACCTAAAACACGGATAAGGGACGAAAGAAAATATTACTGATCGGAGAAAAGCAATGGAAGAAATCAGATCAAATTTTATACTTGACATAATCGACGAGGATCTGGCGGCAAATCCTGAAATGAAGATTCATACACGTTTTCCGCCCGAGCCTAACGGCTACCTTCATATCGGTAGCGCGAAGGCTATATGGATAAACTCCTCGATTGCGAAGAAATACGGCGGAAGGTTTAATCTGCGCTACGACGATACCAATCCCTCGAAGGAGGATATGGAATACGTCAACTCGATTTACGAGGACCTTATGTGGCTTGGCGCTGAGCCCACTGGCGGCATTTTCTACGGCTCGGATTATTTTGACAAGTGCTATGAGTTTGCGGTAAAGCTCATCAAGGACGGCAAGGCGTACGTATGCGACCTCACCGCCGATGAAATGCGCGAATACCGAGGCACTCTCACCGAGGCCGGCAAGAACAGCCCCTACCGTGACAGAAGCATTGAGGAAAACCTCGACCTTTTCGAGCGTATGAAAAACGGTGAGTTTGCCGACGGTGCAAAAACCCTGCGCGCAAAGATTGATATGGCATCCCCGAACATCAATATGCGCGACCCCGCAATATACAGAATAGTTCACACCGACCATCACCGCCAGGGAAGCAAGTGGTGCATATACCCCCTCTACGATTACGCACATCCCATTCAGGATGCTCTTGAGGGTATTACCCACTCACTCTGCTCGATAGAGTTTGAAAATCACCGCCCTCTTTACAATTGGGTAGTTGAGAATATCGGTGTCGAAAACCACCCGAAGCAGAGAGAGTTTGCACGTCTTAACGTAACTCATACCGTAATGAGCAAGAGATATCTGCGCGAGCTGGTAGAGAAGGGAATGGTTGACGGCTGGGACGACCCCCGTATGCCTACCCTTTGCGGACTTCGCCGCCGCGGTTATACCCCCTCTGCGATATTCGATTTCGTTTCACGCGCAGGCGTTGCGAAGGCATATAGCGTGGTTGATTACGAGCTTTTGGAGCATTGCATCCGCGAGGAGCTCAATCAGTCGGCAGAGCGCAGAATCGCTATCCTCAAGCCCATAAAGGTTGTGATTACCAACTATCCCGAGGATAAGGTTGAGTATTTTGAGGTTTCAAACAATCCTCAGAATCCCGAAGCAGGTACGAGAAAGGTTGCGTTCACCCGCGAGATTTACATTGATGCGGATGATTTCGCCGAGGTTCCGCCCCCGAAGTTCTTCCGTATGAAGCCCGACGGCGAGGTTCGTCTGATGGGCGCGTACATCGTGAGGTGTAACGAAATAATCAAAAATGAGGACGGAACGGTGAAGGAAATTCATTGCACCGCCGACCTTGAGGCTGCAAACGGAAATCCCCTCGACGGCAGAAAAATAAAGGGCACTATTCATTGGCTCTCGAGCACTCATGCAGAGGATGCGACGGTTATGCTTTACGACCATCTTTTCACCCTTGAGGACGTATCCGATATTCCCGAGGGCAAGGGCTACGGAGATTATCTCAATCTTGATTCAGTTGTCCGCCTTGACGGATGTAAGGTTGAGCCCACGCTCGCGAGCGCAGAGAAGGGTGACAAATTCCAGTTTGTCCGCACGGGTTACTTCGTGAAGGATACGAAGCACGAAAATACCTTCAACCGCATAGTAGGGCTGAAGGACAGCTATATTAAGAAATAAAATAATTCAGTATTTACCTGACACAAAAAGGGACTCGTCCGAGTCCCTTTTTCTATACTATTTTCCGCGAGCGGTGGGAAAAATCACCGACGACAATTTCGTTTACCGGTGTGGTGTAGGCGAAGGTTTTGTCGTATTTTTTCAACAGGCGCGTCATATCTATCAGCTGATGGCGCGATATTATGCAGAGTAGCATACGTCTTTTTGAATTTGCGTACATACCCACAGCCTCGGCAGAGGTTACGCCCCGTGACAGAGTGCTCATTATATCTTTCGCGATTTCCTCGCCCATTTCGGTTATTATTTCAACCTTTATCGCACTCTTGGAGCCGCCTAAAATTCCTGATGCAACCCTTGCGGATACGAAGCTGTAGAGAATACACAGCGCAACAGGCTTGAAATTATAAATTATGCTGCCGTCAGCCCCCACCTCGTAATACACAAAATAGGAAATGAGCGCGACGAGCGCGTCGAGCGCAAATATTATCCATACAAAGCCAAAATGCGGGAGACGGTTGTCTATCAGCTTCGCTATTATGTCAATTCCGCCAGTCGAGCCGCCCCTGCGGAATACAGCTCCGTATATTGCACCGCCGAGCACCGCGGCTATGAGTGCGGGCAGTATTACGTCAACACCCCCTGCGTTATACGCAAAAGAGGAGAGGTCAACTCTTGAAAGAATGAGGTAGGAAATACCGTCGGCAAGGCAGAAAACCGTTGTCTTTTTCGCGAACTCGCGGCTCGTGAAAATAAACGCTATAACGCAAAGCGGAATGTTGACGAGCAAGGTCATAGCGCCGAGGTTTATCCCTGTCTTGTACTGTATCATTGTGAGAATACCGCCAACCCCTGCGGGCGCAAAGCGGTTGTTTACGATAAACAAAAGATAGGCGAGCGTTGATAGGATTGCCGTCAGTACGATAAAGCCGTATTCAAGTAATGCAGTGCGCTTCTTTTCCATATAGAACCTAAGAAATTTATTTAATTTAAGTATTGACAATATTTGCTGGGTTATGTATAATTATCTTAGGATAAATTTTACAAAGGAGATTTATAATGAAAACGTTTTTTATAAGACTTTACACGATTCAGGACGTACGCGATTTCGTAAACGCAGTCAGCCTCGCGAGCTGTGATATAGACCTCACCTCAGGCAGATACGTAGTCGATGCAAAATCAATAATGGGTATATTCAGCCTCGACCTGCTCAGCCCTATTCAGGTAACCGTTCACGGTGAGTGTGCAGGAATTGAGGATAAGCTCGAAAGATTCATCGTCAAGGACTAAGGCTTTGCATTTTGGGCAATCGCACCATTTCTCCCCTCGCAGTATTTTATACAGCTTCGGGGCGTAATAACGCATCTGCCTCAAAATCCGTGCACCTTTGATTTGCGATTTGGAATTCAACTAACAAAAAGGGGCTGAGTCATTAATAATTCAGTAAAATTCAGATAAATTAAGAAAAAAACACGGATTACTGAATTCTTAGTGCAAAGCACCCTTCGGGGCTCGCTTGATTTTGAGCAGAAACCGTTGTTTTCGCTGTCGTCTCCGTACTCGGTACGGCAGAGAGTGAAAACGGCGGTAGTAAACAAAAAACTGTAATAAACCAAAAATCGCAGATTTTTTCTTTATTGTCAACGGGATATAGATTTTAGTAAAATTAAAGGTGAGGAGCTTTTTGTCCCTCACCTTTTTGTTTGCGGTTATGCCGAAATGAAGCAGTCCCTTTCATTAATCGTTATTGAATAGCTTGTATATATCGTTTTTGGGAACGCCGCGGTTTTTCGCGGTCTTTTTTATTGCATCCATTTTGCTCATTCCCATATCGGTATAGAGGGCAACCTCGTCCTCAATACTCATTTCGGGGGCGACTGTCTGAGTACCGACAGAGCCCTCGATTACGAGGACAAACTCACCGCGCACCTCGCGTCCGTTAAATTCGACAATTGCGCCGTCAATAGTTGAACGGAATATCTCCTCGTTTATCTTGGTCAGCTCACGGCAGAGTGATATTCTGCGCTCGCTGCCAAAGACCTCTCTCATCTCATCGAGTGTTTTGGTCAGACGGTGAGGGGATTCGTAAAAAATCATTGTACGCCCCTCGTTTTTTACGGCATCAAGGCGTTCCTTGCGCTCTTTTTTATCCTTAGGTAGAAAGCCCTCGAAGCAGAAGCGCCCCGTAGGCAGGGCCGAGAGAGCGAGTGCGGTCACCGCCGCACAGCAGCCGGGAATACAGACGGTACGCACGCCATTCTCAGCGCAAAGACGTACCATATCCTCGCCGGGATCGCTGATAGCGGGCATTCCCGCATCGGTCACCAGCGCGCAGCTCTCGCCTGCAAGCAGGCGCGAAAGAATCTGCTCGCCGCGTTCGCGCTTGTTATGCTCAAAGTAGCTGACAAGTTCCTTCCTTATATCAAAGCACAGGAGCAGCTTTGCCGTATTGCGTGTGTCCTCGGCGGCGATAAAATCAACGTCGGAGAGCACCTTCAGAGCTCTTGCCGATATATCGGACAGATTTCCTATTGGCGTTGCGACCAGGTAGAGAACACCGCCCTCAACCTTATTTTTCTCACTCATTATTTTTCCTCGTACGAGCCACATTCGTATATGCGCTCGGTCATTTCAGTAAATTCCTTCGTGCCGTCCTTGTATATAATAAGGGGTGCTGTAACCTTCATTGAGGGCTTCGCCCCACTTTTTGCCATGACCAGCATCATCGACGGCTCGGATTTGCTCGTCGCGTGAACGAAGGTCACCTTTTTCGGCTCAATCAGGTTTTTCTGCATAGCCGAAAATAGCTCGCTCATTCTGTCGGGGCGGTAAACGCAGTAGAAATATCCGCCGAATTTGAGCATATCCGCCGCGCATTTAACAAAATCGTATATTGTTCCGTATCTTTCGTGGCGTGCAATATGCTTGTATTCACTTTCGTTTTTCTTTCCCGAATCCTCTTTCATATAAGGAGGGTTTGTGAAAACCGCGTCGTAGGTGTGCTTTTCGAGCCTGTCGGCTATCTCTCGCACGTCGGAGTTGATAACCGATATCCTATCGGAAAGACCGTTGAGCGCAATATTTCTTTCTGTAAGGTCAGAGAAAACCTTCTGTATCTCAACGCAGTCAATGTGAGAGAATCGCTCGCGCGTGGCACAGAGCAGGGAAATTATTCCGCTACCCGCTCCGAGCTCCATCGCGCGCCCCTTGGGCATCTCTTTGATATATGAAGCGAGCAAAAGCGCATCCGTGCCGAAGGTAAGACCGTCGGTGCGCTGAATGAGGCGCAGCTTGTCGTTTACCTCGTCGAGTCGCTCGTTTTCGTAAATTACAGCGTCCTTTTCCATAGAACTCCTTTCGGGGTTATAAAAAGGCGGAGAACAAAGCTCCGCCTGATTTTTTATGGTATGTACAATTAGTCCTCGTTAACGGGAGCACCTACGGGGCAAACGTCCGCACAGGTTCCGCATGCGATGCACTCATCAGCATCGATAACGTACTTGCCATCTCCCTCACTGATACATCCAACGGGGCACTCACCCTCGCAGGAGCCGCAAGCGATGCAATCGTCAGTAATCTTGTAAGCCATTGTTACACCTCCAAATTTGTTTTCTAAATGTTATTGTAGCACATATTTTCAAAAAATCAAGTACTTTTTTCAAATTTATCGGTCGACAGCACTGAGAAGTCAATATTTATCAGGGATTTTTGACCTAAAAATTATTCCTTTGAGGTCTCTTTTTCCTCGTTTTGACGCGCTCTTTCCTGCTTCGGTGTACGCACAAGCTTAACTTCCTCACAGGTGAAAAGTCTGACTTCGTCCTTTTCCTCGAGGCGTACCTTGACGAGCTGGAGCAGAGGTCTCGCCTCAACGACCAGACCGTTTCCGGATGCAGTTTTAACTACCGAGCCTACTGCGGGGGTGGTTGCCAGCGCGCTTTCGTATGCCTCGTGCTCGTAGCGCAGACAGCACATAAGCCGTCCGCAGCTTCCCGAAATCTTCGCCGAGTTGAGCGAGAAATTCTGCTCCTTCGCCATCTTTATCGACACCTGAACGAAATCGGTGAGAAATTCGGAGCAACAGAAGGGCTTGCCACAGGTACCGAGGCCGCCAATCATCTTCGTTTCGTCGCGAATGCCTATCTGACGAAGCTCGATTCTGGTTTTGAATACTCCCGCAAGGTCCTTGACAAGCTCACGGAAGTCAACTCGGCCCTCGCTCGTGTAGTAAAACGTCAGCTTGCTGTTGTCGAAGGTGTATTCCGCATCGACAAGGTGCATATCGAGATTATGCTCCTTGACCATTTTCTTGAATATCGGGCGTGCATCTGCCTCAAGCGCGCGGTTTGCCCTTGAGCGCTCAATGTCGTCCTTGCTCGCCACTCTTATAATCGGGCGCAGGGGAGGCACTAATTCCTTGGCGGATATCTGGCGGTTTGCAATTTTAACAACGCCAAGCTCAATTCCGCGCGAGGTTTCAACTATTACCTTCTCGCCGACCTTATAGCTTTTGCCCGAAGGGTCAAAGTAGTATATTTTTGCGGCAGGGCGGAAATTTACACCGACTATCTCAACACCGTCCTCGATAGGCTCCTCTGCCTTTACCTCTATCGGCTTTTCGTCACCGATGGGGTCCTCGATTATCGGCATATCCGTATCCGCAGTCACACCCTCGGCTTCGGTTACCGTATCAAGCTCCTTTTCTGCCTCGGCACCGTTTTCCTGCTTCTTTTTACGGTGGTTGCGGTTGAAATATCTTCTTTTGTTGTTTTTGTTACTCATATTTTTTCCTTTAACAAGATTTTTTAATATCTGCAATAAGCGTTGTAATCAGTATACTCACGTTTGCGTTCTTCAGAACAGAGTCGAGCGCACCCTCGACCAGTGCCTCAATATCGCACAGCTTCTTGAGCGACAGCCGCGCGGAAAGCTCAAGCGCATCATTTCTGTTGAAATAATAGCAAAGAGAAACATCGGGGCACTTCTTTATGAGTATAAGGTCGCGAAGGGCATCGGTTATCAGCGAAAGGCTCTCGGATAGCTCGGAGCGCTTCTGCGGAAGGCTGGAGAGAGCATCGTAGAGCGCCGAGTAGGTGGCTCTGCCCGTTATGGCGGAAATCACACCGTCAACCGTGGCTCTTTTTGAGGTTATTTCGGACAGATGCTTGGTATCAAGGCTGTCAAGAGCCACACCGATTCTGCCGCCTGCACCCTCGATGAGCGCTCCGTATTTGTCAGAATCTGTACGCATCAGCACGCGCGCGTCCGACGAGGTGCACTGAAGATACTCGCTGAGCTCCTCGGGACTGAAAAGCTGCATACGCAGAGTCTGCGCGCGGCTCTTGACCGTTGTGAGCAGCCGCTTTGCATCCTCGCAGAGCAGAAGAAATACCACATTTTCGGGTGGCTCCTCCAAAACCTTCAGCAGCGCATTCTGCGCCTGAGGTGTCAGCGTGTGCGCGTCCTTTATGATATATACCTTGAAATCACTCTCGGTTGAGGAGAGGTAAACGTCATCCTTGAGCCTGCGTACGGCATCAACGCCGATGGTCGCCTTCCCGTCGCCGTCAATAACGGTAACGTCGGGGAAGTTATCCGAGAAAATTCTACTGCAGGCGGAGCATTCGCCGCAGGGGAGTGCAGTGCCGTTTTCGCCCTCGCAGGAAAGTGCCGCCGCAACACTCTTTGCAAACGTCATTTTTCCCGAGCCGTCAGGCCCCTCGATGATATACGCGTGGGATAGGGTTTTTGCGAGAATACTCTCGCCTATGCGGAGCCTTGTCGCTTCGTTTTTGTGAATTCTGTCAAAAAAAATCCGCATACTGCCCCCTTTTTACACGTTATCAAGTTAAATTATATCAATTTTATGGCGATATGTCAATCTTTTGTAGAAAATATTAATAAAATTTCAAATAGGTGTTGTAAAAGTTATAAAAATATGTTAGAATATCTTTGTTTTAGAATTTTTATATATATTTATAGGAGAAATGTTATGTCAAAGGAGAAGTTTTATATCACCAGCGCTATTGCCTACGCATCGCGCAAGCCGCATTTCGGCAATACCTACGAGATAATTCTCACCGATGCGATAGCACGCTTCCAGCGACAGATGGGTAAGGACGTGTTTTTCCTCACGGGAACGGACGAGCACGGACAGAAAATTGAGGAGCTCGCAAAGAGCGAGGGAATTGAGCCACAGAAGTACGTTGACAAGGTTGCAGAGGAGATAAAGGGAATCTGGGACCTCATGGGCGCGTCCTACGATAAATTCATCCGCACAACCGACGACTACCACGTAAAGAGTGTAAGGAACATATTCAAGAAGCTCTACGAGCAGGGTGACATATACAAGGAAGAATACGAGGGCTGGTACTGCACGCCCTGCGAATCCTTCTTCACCGATACGCAGATAGTGGACGGCAAGTGCCCTGATTGCGGACGTCCTGTTGTGAAGGCGAAGGAGGAGGCGTACTTCTTCGCTATGAGCAAGTATGCCGACAGACTTATCGACTACATCGAAAATCACGTTGAATTTATCGAGCCCGAGGCGCGCAAGAAGGAAATGGTTAATAATTTCCTAAAGGCGGGGCTTCAGGACCTGTGTGTTTCGAGAACCTCGTTCAAATGGGGTATTCCCGTTGATTTTGATGACAAGCACGTAATCTACGTATGGATAGATGCGCTATCCAACTATATAACCGCCCTCGGATACGACCCCGAAAACGAGGTGCAGCCCGAGCTTTATAACAGGTATTGGCCTGCCGATGTTCATATAATCGGCAAGGATATTCTGCGTTTTCATACTATTTATTGGCCGATAATGCTTATGGCGCTCGGTCAGCCCCTGCCGAAGAAGATATTCGGTCACCCCTGGTTCAACTTCGGTCAGGATAAGATGTCCAAGTCGAAGGGTAACGTTATTTACGCCGACCGCCTCGCAGAGTTTTTCGGTGTTGACGGAGTGCGCCATTACGCGCTTTCCGAGATGCCGTACTGTGCTGACGGAAGCATAACCTACGAGAGCGTTGTTAACCGCTACAACACTGACCTTGCTAACAATCTCGGAAACCTCGTTTCCAGAACACATGCAATGACGGTTAAGTATTTTGGCGGTATTGTTCCTGCGCCGACAGAGAAGGATGCGCTCGACGACGAGCTTATTGCCGCAACTAAAAAGGCAATTGAGGACAGCCGAAAATATATGAACGACTATCACGTGGCTGATGCGGTGGAGAGCATATTCACAATGCTTCGCCGTGCAAACAAATATATTGATGAAACGACGCCGTGGGTGCTTGCGAAGGATGAAGGCTGCAAGGCACGCCTTGGCACAGTCATATACAACCTGCTCGAAACGATAAGAATAGGTGCAATTCTTCTTGAACCCTTTATGCCCTCAACCGCGGATAAGATATTCGCACAGCTTGCAACCGACGTGTGCGATTATGCGAGTGCTGAGAAATTCGGCTCGCTAAAGAGTGGCAAGGCACTCGGCGAGGCTTCAACTCTCTTTGCGCGTATAGACGAGCAGAAATTCCTCGCGGAGCGCGCGGCGGAAATGGAAGAGGCTCGTAAAAAGGCTGAGGCAGAGGCAAAAGCTCTCGAGGAGCCCGAGCACGAGCCCGAAATCAAGATAGACAGCTTTATGGGCGTTGAGCTTCGCACCGCAAAAATCCTTGAATGTGAGAAGGTGCCAAAGGCAAAGAAGCTGCTTAAGCTCATCGTTGATCTCGGATACGAGAAAAGACAGATAGTTTCGGGAATCGCTAAATTCTACGAGCCCGAGCATCTTATAGGAAAGAAGGTTATCGTGGTTGCTAACCTCGCTCCGGCAACCCTTTGCGGAATTGAGAGCCGCGGTATGCTTCTCGCCTCGGGTGAGGATGAGGTCAGAGTAGTATTCCTCGATGACCAAACACCTCTTGGTGAGCGCGTAAGATAATCTATGAAAATATTTGACACCCACGCGCATTATTACGATTCGCGCTTTGCTGATGAGGGTATCGACACCGACACTCTTCTGACGTCGCTCTTTGCCGATAATATTTCGGGAATAGTCAACGTCGCTACCAACACGGAAAACGCGCGCACGGTAATTGAAATGGCGAGACGGCATCCGAAAATGTACACAGCCCTCGGTATTCATCCGAGCGACGTGTCGCCCGATGCCGATATTGAGAAGGAAATGGACAAGCTCCGCGCTCTGTTGACGGATAAGGAGAGCTGTGCGGTCGCTGTCGGCGAAATAGGGCTCGATTATTATTGGGAGCCGTATGATGCCGAGCTGCAGAAGAAATACTTCGACCGTCAGCTCACTCTTTCCGAGGAGCTCTCGCTCCCCGCAGTTGTCCACATACGCGATTCTCACGGCGATAGCTTTGATATGATATGCTCACACCCACAGGCGTTTGGTATAATTCATAGCTACAGCGGCAGCGCGGAGATGGCACGCGAGTACATAAAGCGCGGTTGGTACATATCCTTTTCGGGTACTGTTACCTTCAAAAATGCGGCTCGGGTTGCGGCGGTGGCGGAGAGCCTTCCTCACGACAAGGTGCTTGTCGAAACGGATGCTCCGTATCTCGCACCTCACCCGATGAGAGGGCGGATAAACCATTCGGGAAACCTCGTCTATACCGTTGGCAAGCTCGCTGAGCTGTGGTCGGTAACCCCTGATGAGGCGGCAGAAATAACCTACGAAAACGCAAAGCGCGTTTTTTCAGTTGATTGATATGAAAAAGGAAATGACGATAACATATAAGGTAGAGAGTGGTCTTTACCTTAATATAACAAATAAATGCTCTAACAGATGTAATTTCTGTATAAGGAATAACGGCGACGGAGCATACGGCAGTAATTCTCTGTGGCTTGAGCGCGAGCCCTCGGTTGATGAAATATGGGATGCGGTTCTTTTGGCTGACCCCGAAAAGTACACCGAGGTCGTTTTCTGCGGCTACGGTGAGCCGTCCTGCCGCCTCGACGTTATGTGCGAGATTGCACGGCGAATCAAGGAAAAATACAAAATACCCGTCAGGGTAAACACCAACGGACAGTCCTCCCTGATAAACGGACGTGACACTGCGCCCGATTTTTCCGTGTTTGACTGTGTGTCGGTCAGCCTCAACGCACCGAATGCCGAGCGATATCAAATGATATGTAATTCCCAATACGGAACGGCGGCGTTTAATGCGATGCTCGATTTTGCAAAAGAGGTGAAAAATTACTCGCCCCTCGTTTATCTTTCGGTAGTGAGGGAAACGGTCAGCCCCGAGGAGCTTGACGAATGCATCCGTCTTTGTGAGGAAATCGGCGTAAAAATAAAAATCAGAACTTATATATCCGGATGATATATGGGCGACACATTGATTTCCGCAATCCGATTAGTGCATTATGCACAAACCGTACGGTTTTTCCCCATGCAATATCGACACGGTGGATAAAAATTGAAAATTATGAAAAAATATTCACAAAAAGTATTGACAATTGCCTAAAAAGTAGTATAATAAATGCATAAACACCGAATTAAATGAATAAATATCCAACAAAGGAGATCAAAAATGAATAAGGAAAACATCAAAAAGGTAGTACTTGCATACTCGGGAGGACTTGATACCTCGATAATCATTCCCTGGCTCAAGGAAAATTACAACAACTGCGAGGTAATCGCAGTATCGGGTAACGTCGGACAGGCTGACGAGCTCGACGGCCTTGAGGAGAAGGCAATCAAGACGGGTGCATCCAAGCTCTACGTTCTTGACCTCACCGAGGAGTACGTTGACGAATACATAATCCCCACGATGAAGGCGGGCGCAGTTTACGAGGACTATCTTCTCGGCACCAGCCACGCACGTCCCTGCATTGCAAAGGGATTGGTTGAAATCGCAATCAAGGAGGGCGCTGACGCTATCTGCCACGGCTGTACCGGTAAGGGTAACGACCAGGTTCGCTTCGAGCTGGCTATCAAGCATTTTGCCCCCAATATGCCCATAATCGCTCCCTGGCGTGAATGGGATATCAAGTCGCGTGAGGAGGAAATTGAGTACGCAGAGGCGCACAACATTCCCCTTAAGATAAACCGCGAGACCAACTACTCGAAGGATAAGAACCTCTGGCACCTTTCCCACGAGGGAATGGACCTCGAGGATACGGGCAATGAGCCTAAGTATGAGAAGCCCGGATTTCTCGAAATGGGCGTGTCGCCCATAATGGCACCCGACGCCCCCACCTACATTGAGATAGATTTCGAGAAGGGTATTCCTGTAGCCCTTGACGGCAAGAAAATGAGTGCGAAGCAGATTATTCTCGCCCTCAACGAGCTTGGCGGTAAGAACGGTATCGGTATTATAGACATAGTTGAAAACCGTCTTGTCGGTATGAAATGCCGCGGCGTATACGAAACCCCCGGCGGAACTATTCTTTACAAGGCGCACAGCGTTCTTGAAAGCATCTGCCTTGACAAGCTCACACTTCACGAGAAGCAGAAGCTCTCGATAACCTTTGCAGAGCTCGTATACAACGGACAGTGGTTCACACCTCTGCGCGAGGCTCTCTCAGCATTTGTTGACAAGACTCAGGAGAAGGTTACGGGTAAGGTAAGGCTCAAGCTTTATAAGGGCAATATGATTAACGCGGGCGTCTGGAGTGACTATTCGCTTTACAGCGAGGAGATTGCAACCTTCGGCGAGAGTGATTATGACCAGCGCGATTCCGCAGGCTTTATCAACCTCTACGGTCTGCCCATCAAGGTTCAGGCTATGGTTGATGCAAAGAACAAAAATAAGTAATTTTAACATCGGGGCTGTCACGCCGAAAAGCGTGACAGCCATAGGTGCTTTTTTCAGCGGCACAATTTTCACAAGGAGATAGGCAAAAATGGCTAAAATGTGGGCAGGAAGGACGAGCGGCGATACTGACAAGCTCGCCGATGATTTCAATTCCTCAATACACATAGACAACAGAATGTACCGTCAGGATATAAAGGGAAGCATGGCGCACGCCGCTATGCTCGCGGCAAAGGGAATTATCTCCGAGAGCGAGGCTGACACCCTAATATCCGGACTTTCGGGTATTCTCGATGATATCGACAGCGGAGAGCTCAAATTTGATATGTCCTCGGAGGATATACATATGTTCGTAGAGCAGGTTCTGACCGAGCGTGTCGGCGAGGTGGGCAAGAAGCTTCACACCGCACGCAGCCGTAACGACCAGGTTGCGCTCGATATCCGTATGTACCTGCGCGACGAGGCGGAAGGGATAATCGTGGCTCTCAGGGATCTGATATCGGTTATTGCCGACAGGGCAGAGGAGCATAAATGCTCGATAATGCCCGGATACACGCATCTTCAGCGCGCTCAGCCGATAACTATGGGGCATCACCTGATGGCGTATGCTATGATGCTTCTCCGTGACGTTGACCGCATAAACGACGCGGTGGCGAGGATGAACAAATCCCCGATTGGCTGTTGCGCTCTCGCGGGCACGACCTATGACACAGACCGTCGCTTTGAGGCTGACAGGCTCGGCTTTGACGGTATATGTGAAAACAGCCTTGACGGTGTATCCGACCGTGATTTCTGCGTTGAGCTGATGAGCGCATTTTCCATACTGATGATGCACCTCTCGCGCTTTTCCGAGGAAATAATCCTCTGGTCGAGCTGGGAGTTCAAGTTCATTGAGCTTTCCGATGCATACACAACCGGCTCGTCTATAATGCCTCAGAAGAAAAATCCCGATATGGCAGAGCTTATACGCGGAAAGACGGGTAGGGTTTACGGCGACCTTATGGCGCTTCTCACAACCCTCAAGGGACTGCCTCTTGCATACAATAAGGATATGCAGGAGGATAAGGAGAGCGTATTCGACGCGCTTGATACAGTTAAAATGTGCGTTGCGGTTATGACACCTATGATAGCGACAATGACCGTGCGTACCGACAATATGCTTCTGGCGGCGCAGAAGGGCTTCATTAATGCAACCGACCTTGTAGATTACCTTGTCAAGAAGGGGTTTCCCTTCCGCTCGGCATACAAGATTTCGGGACAGATAGTTGCCAAGTGTATAGCGGAAAACAAGGTGCTCGAGACTCTCGCTCTTAATGAATACCGTGAGTTTTCAGAGCTTTTCGCTGATGACCTTTATAAAGAAATCAGCCTCGACACCTGTGTTGAGAAGCGTATTTCAGAGGGCGGAACGTCCTTTTCGTCCGTGCAGAAGCAGGTAGATACCGTTAGGGAGATTTTGAGCAAATGACAAAAATATTTATTGACGGCAGTGCAGGTACAACAGGACTTCGTATTAACGAGCGTCTTGCTGACCGCCGTGATATAGAGCTGATAAAAATATCCGAGGAGCTTCGTAAGGACACAAAAGCAAGGGCAGAGGCTATAAATTCTGCCGACATAGTGTTTCTCTGTCTGCCCGATGCTGCCGCTGTTGAGGCGGTATCCCTCGTTGATAACAAAAATACTGCGATAATTGATACCTCAACCGCACACAGAACAAGCGAGGGCTGGGCGTACGGCTTCCCTGAGCTTTTCGGTGCGAGGGAGAAAATTAAAAATTCGAAGAGAATTGCAAACCCCGGCTGTCACGCCAGTGGCTTTGTCGCTCTTATAGAGCCTCTGGTACGCGAGGGTGTTATTTCAAGGGATGCACACCTTACCTGTCACTCGCTGACAGGCTATTCGGGTGGCGGCAAAAAGATGATTTCGGAGTACGAGGATGCGGACAGAAATGCGTTGCTTGATGCGCCGCGTATGTACGCGCTCTCACAGTCACATAAGCATCTTCCCGAAATGAGCATAATATGCGGACTTGACAATTCCCCCATATTCTGTCCGATAGTAGCGCCCTTCTACAGCGGTATGGAGGTAACCGTGCCTCTGTTTTCGGATATGATAAATGCGGATATCGACAAAATTCGTGATATCTACCGAGAGTATTATAAAAACGGGCTCGTCAGATTCGCTGACAACGCAGATGAGGGAGGATTTCTCTCAGCAGGAGCGCTTTCGGGCAGAGATGATATGCAGATATCCGTGTACGGCAACGCCGACAGAATAATACTTACGTCAAGATTTGATAATCTCGGCAAGGGGGCATCGGGCTCTGCAATACAGAATATGAACATACTTCTCGGCGTTGACGAGGCGAGTGGACTTAATATATAATCAGGAGTTTTACAATGAAGATAATTAACGGCGGCGTTTGTGCCGCGAAGGGCTTTGTCGCAGGCGGCGTTCATTGCGGAATACGCAAGAACCGTTCCAAGAAGGACCTTGCTCTCATTTACAGTGAGTGCGTGGCGAGTGCGGCGGCAGTATATACGACAAATCTCGTGAAGGGCGCACCCCTCACGGTGACTAAAAAGCATATAGAAAACGGTAAGGCACAGGCGGTAATCTGCAACAGCGGAAACGCAAACACCTGCAACGCAGACGGAATTGAAATTGCCGAGAAAATGAGTGAGCTCATCGCAAGCGAGCTGAAAATAAGCGCTGATGATATCGTGGTTGCATCCACGGGAGTTATCGGTCAGCCCCTCAATATCGAGCCGATAGCAAACGGTATTCCTGCATTGGTTTCATCGCTTTCCAAGGACGGATGCGATGCGGCGGCAGAGGGTATTATGACAACCGATACCGTGAAGAAGGAAATTGCGGTTGAGTTTGAAATCGGCGGCAAGACCTGCCGCATCGGCGGAATTGCCAAGGGCAGCGGAATGATACATCCGAATATGGCGACAATGCTCGTATTCATCACAACTGATGCCGCTATTTCCTCGGAAATGCTCAAGCGTGCGCTTTCAACCGATATAGCCAACACCTTCAATATGGTCAGTGTTGACGGAGATACCTCGACTAACGATATGGTAACCGTCCTTGCAAACGGTATGGCAAAAAATGCCGAGATAACGGGTGAGGGCGAGGACTTTTACAGCTTTATGAAGGCGCTCAATACCGTTACCGTTCACCTCTGCCGTATGATTGCAGGTGACGGAGAGGGAGCAACCAAGCTTCTTGAATGTAAGGTATCGGGAGCAAAGAGTGAGCAAATTGCAAAAACGGTTGCGAAAAGCGTTATTTGCTCAAGCCTTTTGAAGGCGGCAATGTTCGGTGCCGATGCTAACTGGGGACGTGTGCTTTGCGCTATCGGCTACAGCGGTGCTGAGGTTGACGTAAATAAGGTTGACGTTTCCTTCAAGAGCTGTGCGGGCGAGATAGCAGTATGCAAAAACGGCGCGGGCATTGAGTTTTCCGAGCAGATAGCGAAGGAAATTCTCACAGAGCGCGAAATAGAGATTACCGTAGGCTTAAATGACGGCGACGGCGAGGCTGTTGCGTGGGGCTGCGACCTCACCTATGATTACGTTAAGATAAACGGAGATTACCGTACTTAAGGAGTATTTATGTATAACGAGATATCAAATGCACAAAGGGCAGAGGTGCTGACTCAGGCGCTTCCCTATATCCGTCGCTATAACGGCAAGGTTGTTGTCGTCAAGTACGGCGGAAACGCAATGATAAACGAGCAGCTCAAGGAGCAGGTCATGGAGGATATAGTTCTTCTGTGGCTTATCGGTGTTAAGGTTGTGCTCGTTCACGGCGGCGGACCTGAAATCAGCGAGATAATGGCAAAGCTGGGCAAAAAGCCCGAGTTTGTTGACGGTCTGCGCGTAACCGACAAGGAAACGGTTGACATCGTTCAGATGGTGCTTGCGGGTAAGGTTAACAAAACTCTCGTAAACCTGCTCGAGACCAAGGGCGGCAAGGCTATGGGTATATCGGGTATGGACGGCAGACTCATCGAGGCGAGAATGAAGGACGAGCGCCTCGGCTACGTCGGAGAAATAACGAAAATCCACATAAACCCTGTATTTGACCTGCTTGAAAAGGGATATATTCCTGTAATTTCAACTGTCGGATGCGATAAGAAGGGTAATGCATATAACATCAACGGCGATACCGCCGCGGCGTATATCGCAGGCGCGCTCGGAGCTGAGCGCCTTATAATGATGACAGATATCGCAGGTATTCTGCGCGACAAGGACGACCCCTCATCCCTCATTCCCGAGGTGACTATAAGTGAGGCGGAGAAGCTTCGCGAGGACGGAATAATCTCGGGCGGAATGATTCCTAAGGTTGATTGCTGCATTGAGGCTATCAACGAAGGCGTTAAGAACGTAATAATTATGGACGGTACCGTTTCTCACTCGATACTTATGGAGCTTCTCACCGACGAGGGCTCGGGTACAATGGTTACGAAGGGCAATTAATATGGGATACATTACACAGAGGGATAAGGAGTTTGTGGCCGACACATACGCCCGCTTCCCTGTTGAAATAATATCTGGCAAGGGCTCGCTTCTTTACGGCTCTGACGGAAAAGAGTATATAGATATGGGCTCGGGGATTGGAGTTACCGCCTTCGGCACCGCTGATGCGGAATGGGTATCCGCCGTAACGGCGCAGCTTTCGCGCGTTCAGCACACCTCGAATCTTTACTACACCGAGCCGTGTGGAATACTGGCAGAGCTTATGTGCAAGAGAACCGGTATGAGCAAGGTTTTCTTCTCAAATTCGGGCGCTGAGGCAAACGAATGTGCAATCAAGGTTGCGCGCAAGTACGCAAGCGAGAGGAAGGGTAAGGATTACTTTACCGTAGTAACTCTCGAAAACAGCTTCCACGGCAGAACTCTCACAACCCTTGCCGCCACCGGTCAGGCTCATTATCACGAGCTTTTTAATCCCCTGACACCGGGATTTGTTCATACCCCTGCAAACGATATAGACGCATTTATGAAAACCGTTTCCGAGCATAAGGTTGCTGGCGTTATGATTGAGTGCGTGCAGGGTGAGGGTGGCGTTTTGCCGCTGGATAAGGACTTTGCCGTCGCGGTTGCCAAATATTGCAACGACACCGACACTGTTCTCATAATCGACGAGGTGCAGACGGGCAACGGAAGGTCGGGCGAGCTTTACGCCTATATGAATTTCGGAATTAAGCCTGATGTGGTATCTACCGCGAAGGGTATCGGCGGGGGCTTACCTCTCGGCGCGACTATGCTTTCAAGCAAGGTTGAGGGTGTTCTCGGTCACGGTGACCACGGTTCTACCTTCGGCGGAAACCCTATTGCGTGCGCGGGCGGATACAGTATTCTTTCAAGAATTGATGAAAAGCTCTTGACTGAGGTGAAGGAAAAGAGTAAATACATATTCGAAACCCTTTCGGGCGCAGACGGAGTTATCAGTGTCAGTGGAATGGGACTGATGATAGGTATAAAAACCGAGAAAAAGGCAGCTGATATCGTGCGTGAGTGTATAGACAACGGGGTTTTGTGCCTCACCGCGAAGGATAAGGTTCGCCTGCTACCCGCACTCAATATACCTATGGACACGCTGAAAAGGGCAATAGAGGTTATAAAACGCGCGTGCGCGACTAATGATTAAGGAGAATTTTTATGGATTTCAAGGGCCGTAGCTTTTTGAAGCTTCTCGATTTTACCCCTGAGGAAATAGACTATCTTATAAATCTTGCCAAGGATTTGAAGGACAAGAAAAGGGCGGGAGTTCCCCACAGGCTTTGTGAGGGCAAGAATATTGCGCTCGTATTTGAAAAGACCAGCACGAGAACCCGTTGCGCCTTCGAGGTAGCGGCGGCTGACCTCGGTATGCACCCCGTTTATCTTGATCCGTCAGGCTCACAGATAGGCAAGAAGGAGAGCATTGCCGATACCGCTCGCGTGCTTGGCAGGATGTTTGACGGTATTGAATACCGCGGATTCGGTCAAAAAATCGTTGAGGAGCTTGCAAAATACGCAGGCGTTCCCGTGTGGAACGGACTCACAAACGAGTTTCACCCCACACAGATTCTTGCAGACTTTCTCACTATAAAGGAGCATTTTGGCTCGCTTGAGGGTAAGAAGCTCGTTTATATGGGGGATGCGCGATACAATATGGGTAATTCACTCATGGTAGGCGCGGCAAAGATGGGTATGCACTTTGTTGCCTGCGCGCCGAAGAAGTATTTTCCGAACAGCGAGCTGATTTGTGAGTGTGAGGAAATTGCAAACAAAACGGGCGCAACGCTTGAATTTATCGAGGATCCGACAGTCGCAACCAAGGGAGCTGACGTTATATATACCGACGTTTGGGTATCAATGGGAGAGCCCACTGAGGTATGGAACGAGCGAATCAATGGCCTCTCCCCCTACCGCGTGACTAAGGCGATTATGGATAATGCAGGAGCACAGTGCCGCTTTATGCATTGCTTGCCAGCCTTCCATGACCTTAAAACCACGGTTGGCAAGGAGATTTACGAAAAATTCGGTATTGACTGCATGGAGGTTACCGACGAGGTATTCGAGAGCGAGCAGTCGATAGTGTTTGACGAGGCGGAAAACCGTATGCACACAATCAAGGCGGTAATGCTTGCAACCCTGTAATCGCAACGAAAACCAACTAAAAAAATAATAAAAAATGGACTTAAATGAGTCCATTTTTTATTTGAGCGGAGCGAATTTTGAGGCAGAAAACGCCTTGATTATATTAAATCTGTCAGCTAAGAGCAAAAACAGCTGTGGGCAGAAGCAATCAACTCCGTCAATATAAACCGATGAAATGTGATTTTTTTCGTATTCTGCGAGAAGATTATTCCAAAGACTGAGCGAGGGCATAGTTACACGTATATCGCTTTGCGTGTTATCGGTATACTCATAATATGAGCCGTTTTTGTCCGTATTTATTTTTACGCCTCTCTTTGCCGCTATTGCCATTGCTTCTGCAAGTGTGAGCTTTTTCTCCCGTCCTTCGCTCATAGCCCACGCCTTATACGGCAGAGGCATACATATGCGTCTGCATTCGCTTTGAGTATGATAAGAGTCTGAATACACAGAGTCACATAAAACGGGTGAGCCGCTTTGTCGGATAAATACGGCAATGCCTCTGTCCAAGAGCTCGCGATGAAGCTGTTTTGTAAAATCGGGCGAGCTATCATATGAGGATAGAGTGTCTAAGAGAGCAATGCGGTATTTTCCCTTCAGAATTATTTCTGCTATATCGGGAATTAAGCTCTTTTCCGGCGAAAGCACCTTGACGGTCAGTATTTCCTCAACGCCGCTGTTTTTTGTCAAGCTTTTGTATGTCTGATTTACGCGAGGCTCTGTTATTTTTCCGCCGCTGACCGTAAGCGGTGAAAAGGATATATAGGTAAGATAAGAAAGAAGGCTTAAAAGGGCTGCACGCGAGAGGCGGGTGTCACACAGGGCAGAGACGCAAATGGAACGTTTTTCACTTTTTGGATATGTTAAATTAATGCTTTGTCCTGAATTAAGGCTTTTATCGCTGAATAAAAAGGGGTTATTTTGTAGAATTTTGTCAACCGAGATTTTGTATTTTTTGGATATAGTATTTAGGTTATCGCCCTTCCTCACGATATGAGACCGCCAAATTCTCGGTATTAACAGCTCCTGTCCCTCGCATAGAGCCGACATGGAAAAAAGCATATTATCCTCAAAAATTTTCGTCAAAGAAGTGTTGTATTTCTTTGAAATTTTTTCAAGCGTGTCCCCGCCCTCTACCTTATGTATTATCATAGCATAAATCTCCTTTGCTCGTATTATATTCGGAATTTGGGTTAAAATACTAAAACAGTAAAATCACTTGGAGGTTATATGGGTAAAATTCAGATTGTAAGAGCGCACGCCAGAGAAATACTTGATTCGAGAGGAAATCCCACAGTTGAGGCGAGCGTGCTGTTATCGGACGGCAGCGTAGGCGTTGCCTCGGTGCCCTCGGGTGCTTCGGTAGGCAAGTATGAGGCGTGCGAGCTTCGCGACGAGGCAAGCGAGCGCTACGGCGGCAAGGGTGTCCTTGACGCGGTTTATAATGTAAACAAGCTGATTTCTCCTGCAATAGCAGGTATATGCGCCTATGAACAGGCGGAGATAGATAATACGCTGATAATGCTCGATGCGACTAAAAACAAATCAAAGCTCGGCGCCAATGCAACATTATCGGTATCTCTTGCAGCGGCGCGTGCGGCGGCGGTGTCGCTTTCAATGCCGCTTTACAGATATATCGGGGGTATTTCCGCCTCAACACTGCCCGTTCCTATGATGAATATTCTCAACGGCGGCGTGCACGCGTCCAATAATATAGATATTCAGGAATTTATGATTATGCCAATAGGCGCGGATAGCTTTTGCGAGGGGATTCGCATCGGTGCGGAGATTTTTGCCCTGCTCGGAAAAATTCTCAAGCGTGACGGTCATAATATTTCGGTAGGCGACGAGGGCGGCTATGCGCCGAGCCTTGAGAGTGACGAGCAGGCGCTCGATTATATAGTTCGAGCCATAGAGGAATCGGGATATGAGGACAAGGTGAAAATAGCGCTTGACATAGCTTCAAGCGGTTGGATAACCGAAAACGGCGGTTATTATCTTCCGAAAAGAAGGCAGGAGATGAGCACAGCCGAGCTTATCGACAGGGTAGAGTCGTTATGTGACGAATATCCTATTGCGTCGGTAGAGGACGGACTCGGAGAAACGGATTTTGACGGATGGACACGCCTGACCGAGCGACTCGGCTCTCGCGTTATGCTGGTAGGCGACGACCTATTCGTCACCAACACCTCGCGGCTGCGTATGGGTATTGAAAAGCGCGCGGGCAACGCCATACTGATAAAGCCAAATCAGATAGGAACTCTGACAGAAACGCTCGACGTAATCGCGTTGGCTCGGCGCTCGGGATATTCGCATATTATCTCACACCGTTCGGGTGAAACCGACGATACGACCATTGCGGATATAGCAGTCGCTACGGGCGCTATGTATATAAAATCGGGCGCGCCGAGCCGAGGCGAGCGCGTTGCCAAGTACAACCGCCTGCTCAAAATCGAAAGCTCGCTGCTCGAATTCGGAAAATACGGACACCGCATAAAATAGGGCGTGCGCTTGCACGCCCCAAATATCTTGTATTTATAAGAAAAATATAGTAAAAGGTGTTGACAAACAGATAAAATTGTGGTATGATTAACAAGTGCCAAGTCCTGATTGGCTATCTGCCCCTGTAGCTCAGCTGGTAGAGCATTTGACTTTTAATCAAAGGGTCTGGGATTCGAATTCCCACAGGAGCACCACGAATCCCGTCTTTACGACGGGATTTTTTTGTATATCGAATGCAAAGAGGAGCATTATGAATATAGTTTTTCTTGACAGAAGCACGTTGGGTGACGACCTTGATACCTCGGTGCTTGAAAAGTACGGAAGCGTTACCGAATACCCTACAACTCCCCCTGAGCTTGTAGAGGAGCGCATAGCAGATGCCGACGTTGTTGTTATAAATAAAATCAAGCTTGGCAGGCACAATCTTGAAAATGCAAGCAGACTGCGCCTTATCTGTGAATTTGCCACAGGCTTTGATAATATCGACACCGAGTGTTGCAGAGAGAAGGGCATTGCCGTATGTAACGTCGTTGGCTATTCTACCGACAGTGTAGCGCAGGTTACCGCCGCAACCGTTCTGAGTCTCGTCTGCCACCTTCGCGAATACACCCTCAGAACGCAGAATGGCGACTATACGCGCGGCGGCGTTGCAAATATACTTATTCCGCCGTATCATGAGCTTTCCGGTAAGACGTGGGGTATAATCGGCTACGGAAATATAGGCAGAGCCGTGGGCAGAATTGCAAAGGCTCTCGGCTGTAAGGTTGTGGTGAACAAGAGGACGCCTGCAAGCGATGCGAATGTTGTAGATATCGACACCCTCTGCAGAGAGGCAGATATAATTACTCTCCACACGCCACTAAATGACCAGTCGCGCGGTATTATAAACGCAGAGCGCATTTCAATGATGAAGGACGGTGTTATAATCGTCAATGAGGCGCGCGGTGCGGTATGGGATGAGAGTGCGGTGCGCGACGGCATTCTTGACGGAAAAATCGGTGCTATCGGCTGCGATGTGTTCTCCTACGAGCCGTTTGATGAAAAGCACCCCTTCTGGCAGATAAGGGACAGAGATAACGTGTGCCTGACACCTCATATGGCGTGGGCTGCGTTTGAAGCACGCACGCGTTGCCTTTCGGAAACCGATAAAAATATAGAATCCTTCCTTTCGGGCGGAACAAGAAACAGAGTAGATTTGAAATGAGGCTATTATGGAAAAGATAACGGTGCTTGATTTAAGTAACGGATACGAGAGCTGCAATGAGGCTGTTCACCAGCTTCTTTTCACGGTTGCCTCTGTGTCCAGCCTTGGCGGTGGAATTGTGAAGATAATTCACGGTGAGAGAGGCAGACTGCGCTCGCTTGTCAGACATGAATTAAGAGAGCTCAAGCGACAGTCGAAGATAATATGCGCGATATACGGTGAAAAAATATCGCAAACCGACGAGGCTGTCCGCTACATATGCGATAAATTCCCCGAATTTTCCACGGATGAGGATTATACAACGAACAACGCAGGCGTAACCTTCGCCTGCATCTGACACAACAAGGGGCTGCTTCATTTCGGCATAACCGCAAACAAAAAAAGTGAGGGACAAAAAGTTCCTCACTTTTAATTTTACTAAAACATATATCTTATCGAAGATAAGGAAAAAATCTGTGATCTTTGATTTATTACAGTTTTTTGTTTGCTACCGCCGTTTTCACTC
>JAZNXN010000023.1:0-9835 GCA_045593885.1 Eubacteriales bacterium | reverse complement strand
GCTCAGAAAAAATGCAATTAAGGTGAAGGGGGAATAATTATGTCGATTGAGAACACATTTTGCGGTGGCGACAGCCTTGCTAAGATAGGCAAGTCGGGTAAAAGGATATATATGGGGGGAATTGCGGGGGTTGGAATGTATCCGCTCGCCCTTCTGCTTCGGGACAGGGGCTTTGGGGTAGTCGGATATGACCAAAGGAGAGGGACGCGAACCGAGAGCCTTATCAAAAACAAAATTTCCGTTACCGAAAGCTTTCGCGCGCGGGATATGAGGGGGTGTGATTTGTTTGTGTATTCAAATGCGCTGGACCCCGACTGCAAGGCGTACAGATACGCCAAAAAAAGAGGTATCCCCTGTTTATCCCGCGCGGATATGATAGGCGCGTTGGCAGGGGACTATACCACCCCTATAGGTGTTGCGGGAATGCACGGAAAGAGCACAACTGCCGCCGCGGTTACGAAAATCCTTACCGACTGCGGCAAAAACCCTACGGCTCTCGTGGGGGCGCGCGCCGAGGGGCTGGACTATATCCGAAGGGGCGGGGTAGAGTATCTTGTATTCGAGGCGTGCGAATATATGCGTTCCTTTCTTTCGATGTCGCCGCGCGTGGCAGTTGCGCTGAATTTAGAGCTTGAGCATACCGACTGTTATGAAAATCTTTCCGAGGTCAAGGAAGCGTTCCTTTCATATCTTAACTCGGAGAGGGTGGGAATCTGCCTGATAAATGCGGATGACGAGAACCTTATGTCGCTTATACCGAGGATAAGGCCGCGTGTATACACCTTTTCGGTGCGCTCTCACGCCTCGGACTTCTGCGCGCGCGACGTTTCGCTTGACGAGGGGGGAGTGAGCTTTGATTTTTGTTCGCAGGGAAAGGTTATGGGCAGGGTTAACACCGCGCTTTTCGGTGAGCATAACGTAGAGAATATAACAGCCGCGCTCGCGCTCTGTGCGCTGCTCGGTGCGAATATGAAAAGGGCGCTCGCCTCGGCATCCGAATTTTCGGGCACAAAGCGGCGCGGTGAGTACAAATTCAGTATAGGAAAAACGAAGGTTATCGAGGACTACGCGCATCATCCGACGGAGATATACTCAACCCTTTCGGCACTCAGGGCTCACGGATATAAGAAAATAGCGTGCATATTTCAGCCGCATACCTATTCGCGCGTGTATAGCTTTTACTCGGAGATGGCAAGAGCACTGTCGGTGGCAAACAGAGTAATAGTTACCGAAATCTATTCCGCGAGGGAGAAAAACGTATATGGGGTAAGCGGCGCGGATATTGTAAAGGAAATTGGCTCTGCTGCCGAATACATACCCGACAAGGTGAGGGCGGCGAGTATTTCAGCGGAGCTTGACGGCTACGACGCGTTGGTTGTAATGGGCGCGGGAGATATATTTGAAATAACCGATATTTTGAGGGCAAAATCCACTTGATTATTTTATGCCTTTATGATACAATTATAAGGTAAGAGGTAAAAAATAAAAAATCGGCAAACCCAAGGGCTTGTCGATTTATGGAGCTGGTGGGGGGACTCGGACCCCCGACCTATTGATTACGAATCAATTGCGCTACCAACTGCGCCACACCAGCATCACAACGTCATATATTCTAACACATAAAAATCTGTTTGTCAAGAGGAATGTTTCAAATTATGGATTTATGCAACCCCAAAATTATTAAAGAGGTTATGAGTGCTCACGGGATAGCCTTCCGCCACGACCTCGGTCAGAATTTTCTGATAAACCGTGAGATACCCGAGCGCATAGCAGACGAGTGCTGCGAGAATGAGGATGCGGTGATTTTGGAGATAGGGCCGGGCATCGGCTGTCTGACAAAGGAGCTGTGCGAGCGGTATTCAAGGGTTATTGCCGTAGAGATAGACAAGGGGCTCATTCCCGTGCTCGAACAAACCCTTTCCGACTACGGAAATGTCACGGTTATAAACTCGGATATTATGAAAATCGACATAGCCGAGCTTCTAAAAATAGAGGCGAAGGGAAGAGAAGTAGCGGTCTGTGCAAACCTTCCCTATTACATAACCACGCCGATACTTATGCACCTGCTTGAATGTGGGGTGAAATTTTCCTCTATAACGGTAATGGTGCAAAACGAGGTGGCGCAGAGGCTCACCGCCCCCGCAGGCAGTGCACAGTACGGTGCGATAACCGCCGCTATCGCGTATTTCGGTGAGGCGCGACGCCTGTTCGGTGTGCCTGCGGGCTGCTTCATGCCTGCGCCGAAGGTTAATTCCGCGGTTGTCAGGATTGATTTGTATAAGGAGCCAAAACACACGCCAAGGAACGAAAAAATGATGTTTTCGCTCGTGCGTGCCGCCTTCGATATGAGGCGAAAAACACTGCCGAATGCGATAAATGCGAAATTTCCCGAATTTTCAAAGGCGCTCATTGGCGAATGTCTTGTCAGCCTTGGCTATCCCGAAAACGTGCGCGGCGAGCGCCTCGATATAGCGGCATTTTCCGCCCTCTCGGATATGCTTTCAGATTATAAAGACGGGCAGAAATAAATCGGTAGAGAAAAAACAAAAAGGGACTCGCTGAAGTGAGCTGTTTTGGTTCACCTCATACACGGGTCCTTTTTAATCTTTATCCTGATTTTCTTTTTCGTCGGTTTGTCTGTCGAGCAGAGTAAAGAATTTTTCCTTATATTTCTGAAGAAAGCTGCGAAGCTGCTTTTTATGGCTGCACAGCTTTTCCTTGCAATGCGCGCAATCGAGGCATTTGTTCGTCGCGGTGGAAAAACGCTCGGGGTGAAAACGGTATGTAATCTCCCAACGCAAAAGAAGTATCAGCGCACAGCCGAGAAGCGAGTAGGTATACCAGCTCGGAATAAATACGAGAGGGGTAAACATCATCGCAAAATCCCAGTTGTATATTCTGCAGCTTGTGCAGCAGCGATTCTTCATAATCCACGTCTGGAACGGGCAGAAGAAGAGAATACATATAATGTCGCAAACCGAGAAGCCAAGGCATATAAGAATCATAGCCCCGACGTCCAAAAGCCCTGTGAGGTATAATGCGCCGATAGCGCCGTTGAGTAGGAGCCATATAACCGCTACCAGAGCCGTTACCCTCCACGATTGATTGGTGGGAGCAATTCCCTCGCCTACCGGCTCGTAATTTCTCTTGAATTGCTTTTGACAGCCCATGCTCTCCACCCACGAGGGAAAGAAGCGCAAAATCATCTCGACAACGAAGAATACCCACACAGTAGCCGTCAGCGGATAAAAGCTTTTCAAAACCGAGGTCTTTTCGAGTATATAGAATACCAGAACGGCAATAAAGAGCAGGGATCTGAGAACCAGCTTTATGTAGTGAAGAAGTGAGATAACCGATATTTTTTTCTTTGATTTATTCATTTTCTGTCCTTATAAGTTCCTTCTTTTTATCCCCGTAAAATAGGGGCTTCAGGGCAGATGCCGCAGTGAAGAGCCGAATTTGGCTCTATTGAAAATAGCCCGAACGAGCCGTTCGGGCCTTCTTCTTATCTGATTTCTACTGTTACGTGCTTGCCGCAGGATATAGCGGCAGCCTTCATAATAGAGCGAATAGCCCTCGCTATTTTTCCGTGGTGTCCGATTACCATTCCGGTATCCGATTCAGCAACGGAAAGAATAAGAGTTATATCGTCGCCGTCTACGTTTTCTTCTACGGAAACCATATCCGGGTTATCGACGATTGCGCGGGCAATATCGACAAGGATTTTTTTGAGATCCATTTTTAATACCCGTTTCCCGTGGGAAACGTCCTTCCGAAATTTTGTTTACCGCAGGGGCGTGTGATTACTTAACTATGTCGCTTTTCTTAAGAAGAGCCTTAACAGTCTCGGTGGGCTGTGCGCCGTTAGCGAGCCACTTGGTTGCCTTATCAGCATCAATCTTGATAACTGCAGGCTCCTTCATGGGATCGTAATAACCGATTTCCTCGATGAATCTTCCGTCACGGGGAGATCTGCTGTCCGCTACGATTACGCGGTAGAAGGGAGCCTTCTTTGCGCCCATTCTTCTGAGTCTGATTTTAACTGCCATTTCTGTTTCCTCCAAAAATTATGTTTATTTTTATTTTTTTCTTTATATAAAACTCCGATTAGAACGGAAATTTCATCCTGCCGGGCATGCCCATCATGCCGCCAAAGCCCTTGTGCTTGCCGCCTGTGAGCTGCTTCATCATTTTTTTCATCTGCTCGAACTGCTTCAGGAGCTTGTTTACGTCCTCAACCGAGGTTCCGCTGCCATTTGCGATTCTTCTGCGGCGCGAGCCGTTGATGATGTCGGGCTTCTCGCGCTCCTTTTTGGTCATCGAGAGAATTATCGCCTCGGTACGCTCCATCTGTTTCTCGTCGAAGCTCGCGCCCTTGAGCGCGCCTGCGTTCATACCGGGTATCATTCCGATAATCTGCTCGATATTTCCCATTTTCTTCAGCTGCTTCATCTGCACAAGGAAATCCTCAAGAGTGAAGGTAGCCTCGCGCATCTTTTTCTCAAGCTCCTTGGCATTCTTCTCGTCGAATGCCGCCTCCGCCTTCTCAATCAGCGAGAGCACGTCACCCATTCCGAGAATACGGGAAGCAAGCCTGTCGGGGTGGAAGAGCTCGATTGCATCCATCTTCTCGCCCGTGCCGATAAACTTAATCGGCTTGCCCGTGACGTATCTTACCGATAGGGCAGCACCGCCTCGGGTGTCGCCGTCCATCTTTGTAAGAACTACGCCGGTGATATCAAGGCGTGAATTGAAGGAGTCAGCCACGTTTACCGCATCCTGACCGAGCATTGCATCAATGACCAGAAGGATTTCGGTGGGAGATGTATGCTTCTTTATCTTTTCAAGCTCCGCCATAAGCTCGTCATCAATATGCAGCCGTCCTGCAGTATCAATGAAAACCATGTCGTTGCCGTTCTTTTTCGCGTGCTCAACGCCCGCCTTCGCTATTTCAACAGGCGAGAGCTTGTTACCCATAGAGAATACGGGAATACCCAGCCCCTCTCCGACAACCTTCAGCTGATCGATAGCGGCGGGACGGTATACGTCACACGCAACGAGCAGGGGATTTTTCCCCTTCTTTTTATACATACCCGCAATCTTGCCGCAGTGGGTGGTTTTACCCGCACCCTGAAGACCGACCATCATAATGACCGTCGGCGGCTTCGGCGCGATTTCGAGCTTGGCAGCCTCATCACCCATGAGGTGAATAAGCTCCTCGTTTACTATTTTAACTATCTGCTGCTCAGGGAGCAGGCTCTCCAAAACCTGTGCGCCGACGGCGCGCTCGGTCACAGCCTTGACAAATTCCTTGACAACCTTGAAGTTTACGTCAGCCTCGAGCAAGGCGAGCTTGATTTCACGCATGCCCTCGCGCACGTCTGCCTCTGTGAGCTTGCCTTTATTACGGAAGCGCTTGAATGCGCTCGCCAGCTTGTCAGTCAGACTCTGAAACATCTCTACCTCCCAAGGTTTATTTGTTGACTATCTCGTCCGAATACTCGCGCAGCCGTGACGACAGGGATTTTGCGTCGGGTATGTTCATCCCCTCAATCTCGTCAGCTATCGCACAGAGCTCCTCGGACATCTCCTTAATCTTTGAAAATTGCTTCGCAAGGCCCAGTCTGTCCTCGAAAAAGGATAGCTGCTCCTCGCCCTTCTTTATAACGTGGCGCACACCCTGACGGGATATTCCCTCGCTCTCGGCAATCTCGGCGAGCGACAGGTCCTCGTCATAATAGAGGCGAAGAATGCCCCTCGTATGCGCGTCAAGAACGTCGCCGTAGAAATCGAGCAGGAAAGCGATACCCAGATTTTTCTCAAACATAGGTGTACCTCCCTTGGTGTAAAGCAAAATACTTTACAAGTATAACACCAATAAACACCTTTGTCAATAGTAAAAATGAAAAAAATAAAAAATATTTGAAAAATATTGAAAAACCACTTGATATTTTGAAATATTTGTGTTATGATATGTAGCGTATGGAATTTTCGCAGTCGGTATACCCTCTCAGATACTGCTGCATTTCAAATTTTACAGGAGGTGTTTGCTTTGCCAAATATCAAATCTGCTAAGAAGCGTGTTAAGGTTATCTCTGCCAAGAGCCTTCAGAACCAGATGCTCAAGAGCCAGCTTCGCACTGCAATGAAGAAGTGCAATGCTGCTATTGATGCCGCTGACAAGGCTGAGGCTACCGAGCTCTACAAGGCTGCGGTCAAGAAGATTGACCAGGCAGTAAGCCACGGTATTCTTCACAAGAATAACGCAGCGCACAAGAAGAGCGCACTCACGGTTAAACTCAACAAAATGGCGTAATCGCCGATGAAATATGTCCGACACTCGCTCCGTCGGACATTTTTCTTTTTTATATACAAGGGTCGGTGTGAAAATTGCACAAAAATTCTGATGTCGGTTTGTGTTGTTTTCACAATTATTCTCTTTTGCGAGAAAAAATATATACAAAATAAAAAAAATATGATATTATATAATCGTTAAAGTTTGAAAAAATTTAACGGGAGAAAATTATGAAAAAAATATTTAAGCTTTTGGTGCTTATGATGGCACTCCTCACGGCTCTTGCCGTAATCGTTGCGTGCGATACGGGCGATACCGACGGCGAGGGGACAACGACCACAACTACAACGACGGTGCCTCCGCAGCCCGACGATCCTAACGGAATACTTTACAGCCTGTCAAAGAACGGAGATCATTATTCGGTTCTCGGTCTTTACCCCGAAAATACGGCAACAGAGATAGTTATTCCCGATACCTTCAACGGAATACCGATAACCGAGATTGAGAATAAGGCGTTTCAGCACGTTACCTGGATAACCAAGATAACGCTTGGCGACAACGTTACGAAAATCGGAAATTACGCCTTTGACGGATGCACGGAGCTTTCCGAGATCGTTATGGGAGATAGGGTTGAGACGGTAGGCAACTGGGCATTCCGCAACAGCGGACTTGCCACCTTCGAGGCAAATTCGGCGTTAAATAAAATCTCAACCTCGGCGTTTGAGAATTGCGCGTCGCTCAGAACGGTAATGCTATCCGACTCAATGCGTGAAATATCCAACGGAGCCTTCAAGGACTGCTTGCTTCTTGAGGAAGTAGATCTCGGCGAGGCTGTAACGGTAGGCGAAAACTGCTTTGAGGGCTGCGATTCGCTCGTGCTGGTTGATTTCGGCGAATCTCTTGAAAAAATATCTGCCGAGGCATTCCTTGGCTGTGACAGAATAGGTGAGCAGGGGCTCATCTTCCCCGAGTCGCTTGAGGATATAGGCGAGTCGGCATTCAAGAGCTGTACGGGGCTTATTTCCTTCAACGTTCCGACAAATCTTGTGAAGGTGAGAACAGAGGCATTTTACGGCTGCACCTCTCTTGAGGAGGTAACGGGAGTTATTTCCCTGAACACCTCGTACGCCAGAGTTTTCCAGAACTGCACTTCTCTTGAAAAAATTTACATAGGCACAAAGAAAATAGGAATGACCAACTACGGTATTACGATAGGTCAGGAGTGCTTCAAGGGCTGCACCTCGCTTGAATTTGTCAGCATCGGTGACGGAGTTACCGCAATTCCCTACGACTGCTTCAGCGGCTGCTCCTCGATAAAATCGGTTATTATCCCGACGAGTATTCTTACAGGCTCTAACTGGTCCGGACAGGGTGCGTGGTCGGGCACTGCCAATTTTGAGGCGGTATATTTCCGCGGCACGAGAGATCAATGGATTGAGGCGCTCACGCAATCCAACGGAACTGCGGCGATAAACTACACGGGCTCGGATTATTTCTATAGGGAAAGAAACGGTGTCACCTACGGCGCGCCCAGATACTATTACAGTGAAAATCCGCCCGCAGAGCAGAGCGAGGGACTCTGGGAAAAGCAACAGGACGGCAGGTACGTATGGGATGCGGATTGGAAGACTGCGGTCGGTAACTTCTGGCATTTTGATTCAGAGGGCAACCCTGTTGTCTGGCAAACCGCTGAATAATTAAGATTATAGCAAAAGCCGATTTAATTCGGCTTTTGTGGTTTATGGAGAAATATGAAAAGAATTATTGGAAAGACAGGTGCTTTGCTGCTCGTTTTTCTTATGAGCGCGCTCCTTCTCTTTGCCTGCAAGGATGAAAAGATACCGCCGCCAACCGAGCCGAGCATATATGCCGAGCTCACCTATGAGGCGAGCGCTGACGGTGGCGAGTATACGGTAACGGGAATTAAAGAGGGCGACACACGCACAGCTGTAAAAATTCCCGACGAGCACGACGGAATCGCCGTGACCGAGATAGCGAGCAAGGCGTTTGAGGGGACTGATATAACCGAGCTCACCGTTGGCAACAATGTAAAGAAAATCGGTAACTATGCATTCAGCGGCTGCGCCTCGCTCGTAAGCGTCAGCCTCGGAAGCTCGCTTGAGAGAATAGGCAACTATACCTTCCGAGGCTGCGAGTCTCTTGACTCTATTGAATTCAATGAAAAGCTGGATTATATATCCTCATATGCGTTTTTGGACTGCACCGCCCTCAAAAGCGTTGCTCTGACCGACGGCATTTCCTATATGGGCGTAGGGGCTTTTTCGGGCTGCACTGCCGTTGAATCGGTGAAATTCGGTACGGGACTTGCTGAGATTCCCCACGAGGCGTTCTTTGGCTGTGTAAGACTGAAATTTGTGACCTTCTCCGAGGGACTTACCGATATCGGTGCGAAGGCGTTTGAGAACTGTACTCTCTTGGGAATAACCAGGCTCGACCTGCCCTCAACTCTAAAAGCTGTTGGAAATTCTGCGTTCAAAAACTGCACCTCGCTCTCAGAGCTGAATATCGGAGAAAATCTCGTTGAGATAGGGGCAGAGGCATTTTTCGGTTGCTCCTCGCTATATAAGATAAGGGGTACGGTCGTCGGCACAGACAGTCGCTCCTTTGCAGGCTGCACGAGGTTATCCTCGGTAACCATCGGTACGCGCAAGGTGTATAAAAAGACCTACGGACTTTCAATCGGCAGCGAGGCGTTTCTCGGCTGCACGTCCTTGAAGCTTGTGAAAATCGAGGAGGGTGTAACGCAGGTCGGCTATTCATCCTTTATGAATTGTACCTCGCTTGCAAGCGTTGTAGTACCGAAAAGCATTATTTCGATGGGGCAGAGCGCGTGGCAGGGCTGTCGCTCGCTTTCGGGCGTCTATTATATGGGCACACCCGAGCAATTTTCACAGATTTCGATAAATCAAACTGCCGCGGACTACTTCTGGAAAACCGACGGTAACTATATATACGGCGCGCCGAGATATTACTATAGCGAAAGCATTGCCACAGGCGGTGATATTCTTTGGCAATATGACGCCGATACCGGCAAATATGTATGGGAAAGAGATTGGCTCGAAGGAGCACCGCGCTACTGGCGGTATAATGCACACGGCAAGCCTACCCCTTGGTGATGACGGCGGCAAATTTTGTCATCTTTTCCCAGTTTCTAACGCTCTACGTAAAACTAAGGGGCTGAGTCATTAAGAATTCAGTAAAATTCAGATAAATTAATCAAAAAAACGCACGGATTACTGAATTCTTAGTGCGAAGCGCCTTTCTGGGCTCGCTTGATTTTGAACAGAAACCGCCGCTTTTTGCTGTCGTCGCCGTACTGAGTACGGCAGAGGGTGAAAACGGCGGTAGCAAACAAAAAAACTGTAATAACCAAAAATCGCAGATTTTTCCTTATTGTCAACAGGATATAGATTTTAGTAAAATTAAAAGTGAGGAACTTTTTGTCCCTCACCTTTTTGTTTGCGGTTATGCCGAAATGAAGCAGACCGGGGCTCGCTTGGTTTTGAACAGAAACCGCCG
>JAZNXN010000022.1:0-98994 GCA_045593885.1 Eubacteriales bacterium | reverse complement strand
AAGGTATAATTAAATGGATAAAGCTGTTTTAAGGAAGATAAAAAATGATAGCAGATAAGAAAATAGTATTTTCGGGAGTTCAGCCCTCGGGCAACCTCACGATAGGAAATTATCTCGGCGCAATCAAGAACTTCAGCGCGTTCTCCGACGAGTACAAATGCTTCTACTGCGTGGTTGATTTGCACGCGATAACCGTGCGTCAGGTGCCAGCCGAGCTTCGCCGCAGAACCTACGAAACCCTCGCGCTCTACATCGCGTGCGGTCTTGACCCCGAGAAGAACACGCTGTTCGTGCAATCGCACGTTCCCGCGCACGCGGAGCTGTCGTGGGCACTAAATTGCTACACTATGTTCGGCGAGCTGTCGAGAATGACACAATTCAAGGATAAAAGCGCAAAACACGCAAATAATATTAACGCAGGTCTTTTCACCTATCCCGTGCTGATGGCATCGGATATACTGCTCTATCAGACCGACCTCGTTCCCGTCGGCGTTGACCAGAAGCAGCACCTTGAGCTTGCAAGGGATATTGCAATTCGCTTCAACGGTGTGTATTCCGACACCTTCACCGTTCCCGAGGGATATATTCCCAAGGCGGGAATGAAGATAATGTCGCTCGCCGAGCCAACGGCGAAGATGTCGAAGTCCGACCCCAACACAAACGCCGTGGTTTACATTCTTGATTCCAAGGACGATATAATAAGGAAATTCAAGCGCGCGGTGACCGACTCCGACTGTGAGATAAGGTTTTCGGAGGGCAAGGACGGAATCAACAACCTCATGAGCATATACAAGTGCTTCACGGGCAAGGAATTTTCTGAAATCGAGCGCGAGTTTGACGGCAAGGGCTACGGAGATTTCAAGCTGGCGGTTGGCGAGGCGTGTGCAGATGCGCTCGCGCCCGTCAGAGATGAATTTTCACGCCTGATGGCTGACAAGGCATATCTTGAAGGAGTTATGAGGAAGGGCTCGGACGAGGCATCCTACTATGCACAGAAAACTCTCTCCAAGGTCTACCGCAAGATAGGCTTTACTCAAATTAAATAATCAACATATTATAAAGAAAACCGTACATAACCGTTACGGTTTTCTTTTATTTTCGGAGAGATTTATGCTTGTGCTGACAATTATTTTCACAGTATCGTTTTTAATGACTGCCGCGCTCACCCTGCCTGTTAAGTCTATGGCAAGGGCTATCGGGGCAATTGACCTGCCCGACCGGAGAAAAATACACCAAGCCCCCACTCCGCGCATAGGGGGAATAGCCTTTTTCGTTTCCTTTGCGGCGGTATCCCTATGGACGCACGCATACTCGCCTATGCTCTATTCGCAGATTATGTGTGCGGGAGCGTTGACGGTGGCACTCGGCTTCAGCGACGACATACACCCACTCTCACCCTATGCAAAGCTGATAACACAGGTAGCAATTGCCTTCTGCGCGGTGGCACTGGGCGCAAGGGTTAATTCTCTGGATTTTGTCTTTATTCATATAGAACTATCCACCGCCTTTTCCTATGCTTTCAGCATTTTGTTTATCGTTTTGGTTATAAACGCCTTCAATTTCATAGACGGAATGGACGGGCTCGCCGCCTCGCTGGCGACGGTGTCGCTGTTCTCAATTCTCGTTATTTTCCGCACAGGGCACAGCACGGGGGTTTTTCTCACCTGCGCCCTTCTGGGTGCGCTCCTCGGCTTTTTCCCCTTCAATATGAACAGGGCGTCGGTTTTTATGGGGGACAGCGGCTCGACGTTCCTTGGGCTATGCCTTGCGTGTCTTTCTCTGCGCTCCTTTTCGGGCGAGGTGGGCGTGTCGCTCATTCTCTGCCTTTTTCTGCCCTTGTTCGACGTAGCCTTTGCGGTTATACGCAGAATTCTTATGGGTAAAAATCCGTTTTCAGCAGACAGAGGGCATATTCATCACGTCCTCTACGACATAGGCTTTTCGCAAAATGCGGTGGTTTTTATGATGACTCTTTTTGCCGTTTGTGCCGCCACCGTAGGAATAATATTAAAAATTTGAAATACCCCCTTGACAAATCGAAAATACTCTGTTATAATAATCGAGTAAAATTGCTACTATGGCTCAGTTGGTAGAGCGCATCCTTGGTAAGGATGAGGTCCCGAGTTCGACTCTCGGTAGTAGCTCCAAGGTCGACAAGCAATAGCTTGTCGATTTTTTATTTTTTCGCCTATTTTTTGCGCTTGCCGTTTTTTGTTTTTGTGTATACCTTTCTCTTTTTCGGTTAAAATAAATAAAACCGACAAGGAGATTTTTTATGAGAAATAAATGTTGTGCACCTGTATATATGCGGCATCCGATGATGACCGCAGGCGTGGTTTTTCTTGCAGGGGTTGGCATGTGCGGAATCGCAATGTCTGTAAAAAGCAAGAAAAAGGCAATGGGTGATGCAGTTAAAAAATACACCTCAGAATGTGTGCAGAAGTGCGAGAGCATCTGCTCCTCTATGTGCCAGAGCATCTGTGATAAATTAGAGGGAATGAGCAATTCCATGAGCACCTCCTCTCAAAGCAGCTCTGACAGCACATCACAAAATTAAAGGATAAAGCCGAGGCAATGCCTCGGCTTTATTGTTTTCAATTAATTTCAACAGCCCGGAGAAACGGATTCGGAGCAGAAACCGTCGTTTTTGCTGCCGTCGACACACCGGGTAGACAGAGAGAGCTAAGCCCCTTTTATTTGGAAAAAGCTATTGCCTTATCTATTATAATGTAGGAATTTTTTGACTGGGAGCTTTTTTTGCCGGTTACCTCAACCGTGAGAGTATGCTCGCCGTCGGGAAGATAGGGGCTTGTAAACTGTAGGGTGTCGCCCGTCGTTACCTCACCGTTTTGCTTGTACATATTCTCCCACGCGCTGACTCTCGAATGAAAATCCTGTTCGCAAATCAGCTCGCCATCAATGTAAATTTTTGCGATTCCGTTGTCGTTAAACGCGCCGCCGAACAGCATTATTCTGTTGCCCGAAAAACTAAGCGTAGCGGTAGCTCCCACCTCGTTTGAACGGTGATAATCACCGTCGTGAGAGCCGTATTGCTCCTGTCGGTGCTCCCAGCCTGTGCTATACTCAAATTCGGTATCGTTTATATATTTTTGCTCTCCGTCAAAGCCTGTTTCTCCGGTTTTTATAATTATTCTTCTGTACGACTTGAGGGGGAAGGGCCCGCCGTTATCAGACACCTCTAAAATCAGGTGAAGCTCGTCGTTTGCAGCGTCCTTCGGCAGCGTAAAGCTCACAAGGGGTGCATTTTTTTCTTCTATTTTCACCTCACCGAAATACGTGCCTGCCTCGCGGTAGATATACCATTTATACGATAGCACGTCACCGTCGGAGTCATACGAGGCACTCGCATCAAGGGTGAGAGCCTTGCCCGCAGGTGCGTTTATAAAAATTATATCCTTTGAAAAATCTCCGTTTACCGCCGCCACGGGCGCGTGGTTGCAGCTCTCGTATTTTGGGCTGACCGACCATAACATTCGGGTAGCAAAATCGTTTTGCAAATCGGTGCGCCAGCGGCAAAGCGATGCGTGCAGGCTCTTGTTGAGGAAAACGCCGTTTTTCTCATCGTACCAGCTGTCAACGTCATCTCTGTACATATAGTACGGCTTGTCCTCGTAAAGATAGGTAAAGCCAAAGTGCTCGGCGGGAACGTTTTGCGATTTTGTGCGGGTGAATCTGCCGCCCCAGCCGCCCCATTCGGGGTGTCTGTAATCCGAAAGTCCGTTGTGAACGAGGTTCAGAATCGAGGGAGTGTCGGTTTCCATTCCGTTGGTCGCCATCGGATATACCCTTCCCATAGGGCCTATTTGTTGCATATTCTTGCGTATCCATTCCGGAGAGGCTTGGGAAAGGTCACCGACAAAGCAGTCCTTGCCAAAAAGCCTCTCGTTCTTTATCGGGGTTTCGGAGAAGCCCCAGAAGGCAACGTCAGAGCGCCGCCAATCTATTTCGGGGTGACGTGAGCATATCCACGCGCCGCAGTCATCCTGACCGTCTATATCGTAAACCGTGAGGCGTTCAAGATAGCGCGAAAGCTCGCCCTTTGTGTATTTTTTCTCCATATCGTATATCGCCTGCGCCAGCGTTCCGCATCCACCCCAGAGTGCTACGTAAAGACCTCGCGTGTCCTCTTTGACTATAGCGCTCTCAATGAGGCGCGAGCCGTCGTTTGAGAGTCCCTCGCCAACACTGTCGCAAAGCTCTCTTTCGCCGCGTGAATTTATAAATTCCAGCTTTTCCTCTGCCGACAAGCTCCAAAACGCCCCTAAATCGTAGTCGCGAAGGTGCTTCATATTGACGTATGACGTTCCGCGCTTCACAACCGCGCGCAGCCTGTCAGCCTCGGGATAGCCGTCCGCGTGAACCGAAAGGGCGGGACGCACCGCTTCGTATGCGTTAATAACGTCGATAACCCTCTGTATATACCCACCGTCCGAGGTGTCGGGGTGACACCACGAGGCATTCGGGATAATTCCCTCTATATCGTATTCATTTGAATATAGCATAAGCCTGACGAGCGACTGCGCGTCGTCGGGCTCGTCATCCCACGCGCCTATATCGGTCAGCACTATAAGTCTTGCTTTTTCCATACCGTCCTCTGCTGAAAACAGACGGGATGTTCCCGTCTGTTTGATTTTATTCTGCTGCTTTTCTTGTTATATTTGCGGCGTTTTCGTCGTAGAGCTTCTCTATGAGAAGATTGCTGATAATCTGCATTCTTATATCCGCCTCGTTATAGCTTGCGGATATTTCCTCGGCAGTAACGCCGTAATAGCTTGCCATTTCCTCAATGAACTGCGTTCTGTAGGTCTGGTACTGCTCCTCGCTCGGAATAATGCCGAGTGTTTTTGCAGCGGAGAAGAGTATCAGCTTCTCCTTAACTCTGCTCTGTGCTATAAATTCGAGGTAGTAGTCCTTATCCTTATCCTTCTCCGCACCGCTTTCAATAGCGCTCGCCGTTATATAGGAATCGAGCGTGGGGTAGGTCTGCGTAAATGAGGTGCCGTATTGGCTTCTGTATGAGTTGTAGGTCGCCTTTATTTCATCGTAAACCTTATCAACCTCGTCCTTTACGTTGCCCTTCGGGTATTTGAGCACCTGCGCCTTGCTATAAAGGTGCTGCCATATCTGGCTTGCCGCCTCGTTTATATCGGAGCTTCTGTTAGTTGCGTCGATATATTCCTGAGTATAGCTCTTGAAGGCTGATATCAGCTCATCGCCCGTCTTGTCGGATTCGTACTTAACGGTATTCTTGATAAAGTCCTCGTCAAGCGCGGGAATCTCACAGGGGGTTATGTGGTCAACTACAATATAGAATCTTCCCGTTGCGCCGTTGAGGTGAGGCTGAGAGGAGCTGTAATCGTCGGGGAATACCGCGTCGATATATACAAGGTCGTCAACGCTCTCTGCCGCAAATCTTATATATCCCTCAACCGCGACGTTGCGCTCAACGCCGTCGATTTCAAGCGTGAAATCGTTTGAGAAGGTGCCCTGAATGGCGGTGTCGCAGGTCTTGAAATAATCAATAAGCTGCGTGTAGAGGTCCTTGGTCATATCCGCAAGGTTGCCGGTATGCGTATCTGTGTCGGCATCAGAAACGGTATTTACAAACTGCTCATAGGGCTTGATATATTCAACGGTGCTTTCGCCATTAGAATACTGAGCGTTTATCATTATGCTGATCTTGAGATCCTTGAGATTTCCGCTCGTGTCAAACAAAACGTCCTTTATCTTACCCGTGGTAACCGCGCCCGAAACGCTTCCGGAAACGCCCTTGCCGATAAAGCCGTTTTCAAAATCCTCAATCGAGCTTCCCGAGCCGATATTCACCGAATAAACGGTAGAGCCGTAGTTGGAATCGAACAGAGTTCCGACGTAATCGTTGTACTTCTCGTCAGCAACCGAAAGGATAATTCCTCTGTAAAATGCGTAGGAAATATCGCCGTTCTTTGCCACGTAATCGGCATCTCCCTTCGCGTAAAGCGCGTCGAGCATAACGTGGAAGGTCGCAGTCTTGTCCTTGAGCGCCGCTATTGAGTAGTCAGAGGGGAAGGTTATCTCGATATCCTTGAAGTGTTCGGTGGATTGGAAGTTTATCGTACCCGAGTAGGTAACCTCGCGTACCGCGCCCGCCTTCTCCTTATTTCTCTTGAACTCGAAGGTCTTTCCTATCTCCTTGCCGATAAGGGACGCGTACTCGCCGTCGGCGGTAACGACTATTCTCTTGTAGGAATAGGAATCACTCTTTGTGGTTGTGTTGTTGGTCTTGTAGGCCTCGGTGTAGGTGATGTATATTACATCTCCCTCTGCAACCGTGCCCTCGAGCTTCACCTCTCTGCCTGTTTCCGAGAAATCGCCGAGAGTGAGGGTTCCGTCGCCCAGCTTCTTTTCAAAAAGCTCGCACAGGGTATTAGCTCCGAGATAAACCGACGTCGGCGTGGTCTGGGGCAGGTTTGTGCCCGATGCATATACGGGAACGGTATTTCCCGAGGAATCGTAATTGTAGCCCGCCATACCGTCGAGGGCATCGGTATAGTCCTCTCCGTCTACCGTTACGTAATAGTAGAGGTCTACCATATCACCCATTCGGATAACCGCGCTCGCATCCTCGTTTTTCTTGTACTTACGGTTAGCAAAGAGCATATCGTTTATATAATCCTCAACGCTCGTGTCACGCTCGGTAAGGCTGAGCGCTATATTGCGAAGGTCCGATTCCGAGAGGGTTATATACTTATCCAGCTTGTCCGCCTCGTAATCCACCGTTCTGCTGCATGAAGCGAGCGCCAGCACCGCCATAACCATGACGAGTGCAAGGCTCACTATTCTCGTTATTTTCTTCACTTTATTATTCCGACCTTTCGTTTTTGTATTTGTCTGCCTCGGCGGTTGCGAGAGCATCGCATCTCTCGTTATACGGGTGTCCGTTATGTCCCTTCACCCATATAAAATTAACCCTGTGAGTGTCGGTGAGGGAAAGAAGCCGTTGCCACAAATCGGGATTTTTGACCTTTCCGCCTCTGAAGCCACTCTTTACCCATGTATCCGTCCAACCGAGATTTATCGCATCTACAAGATACTTTGAATCCGAATACAGATCCACCTCGCACGGCTCCTTGAGCGCCGAGAGGGCAGATATTGCGCCTAAAAGCTCCATGCGGTTGTTGGTCGTTTCCGACTCGCCGCCCGACAGCTCCTTCTCAACTCCGTTATAGCAGAGGATTGCGCCCCAGCCGCCCGGGCCGGGATTTTCCCTGCACGCTCCGTCCGTGTAAATTTCTACCTTTTTCATAAATTCCTTCAATATCAAAAGAAGGACTACCTTATGTGGTCCTTCCTTTGAAGCAAATCAGCTCTCGACTGTAACGGTTACGTTATCCTTGTTATCCTCGTATACCCTCTCCATTGCGCGAGTGTAGTATATTGCGAGGTAGATTCCGTCCTTTCCGCCCGCCTGGTCGATGATATCGTCCTCACTCATTCCGAGCATGAGGTAGATATACATGCTGTTGATTATTTCTTCTCTCTTTGCGTTGTAATCGTCCCTGGTTACCTCGATACCGTAGAGGTTTGCGGTATGAATAACTATCATTTTTTCAAGGACTATTCTCTTGGAGTCGGCAAGCATGCTCGCCTCTGCGTCTGCATAGTCAGCCGCATCCTCCTTAGCGATGATGTACTCCTCAAGGCTTGCATACTGAGTCGCATCGGTGTCGCTCAGGCTCTTGTATGCGTACTTGTAGTTGTTAACCTTCTCGTTATAGGTATCCTTAACTGCTCTGTTCGGATAATTTTCATCCTTGAACGACGCAGTTGCCTTGTCAATAATGAGGGTGAGCATCAGCTCCTTTGCCTCAGCCTTTATCGAATTGTTTATAGTGTCGTTGGTGGTCTTGATATAATGCTCCTTGTATGCGGAAACGATATCAGCCTTCTCTGTCTTATCGGTGGTGAAGGATGAATCAATCTTCTGCACCAGCGTGAGGAACTGCTCAATCTTCGCAAGAGTCATATACTCTGTAAGATCTGCGGAGAGGCTGTACTCATTTACGCTCTCAACGATGAACTGAACGGTTGCCTCCTGACCGTTGAGCAGAGGAACCTTGGTATTCGACGCCTCGAAAACAAAGGTAACGCTGTCGCCGAAGGTCTCCATCTGAGCCTCCTTGACAACGGCGGTGAAGGTCACCTCTCTGTCAACTCCGTTGTCGGTGTTGTCGTTGGTATCGTCTATGCTTACAGTCTTTTTGTATTCATTATCTGCAGCAAGCTCAACGCCGGTGTCAAAGTCGCACGCGCTGAGAACTGCCTCGATAAAGTAGTCCTTGTACTGCGTCATATGACCGTAATCGTCGGCACAATCTGCCTTCAGAGTCTTGTTCTGCATGTCGATAAGACTAAGGTCGAAGCGGTAGGTCGTATCGCCCTTGTGTCCCTCATAGTTCTTCCCCGCTTCATCTACGGTATAGGTTGCCTTCATAGTTACGTAGAGAACGTTGTAGCCCTCCTCGATGAGCGCGCCCGTTATCTTCTTCTCTTCCTTGGTAGAGATTCTGTCAAGGCTGCCCATTCCCGCAGTAATTCCCTTGTCAAGAAGTGCAGTGTCAAAGTTCACGCCGATAAGGCTGCCTGCTCCGAGCTGATATGCGCCCGCAGTAGAGCCGAGGTTGGTGTAAACCTCAAGTCCGCCGGTTCCGTTTGAAGCGGTTACGTAATAATAAACCTTAACGTCATCATTTTTGGTTGCTGCGCCCAGCTTGGGTGTGCCTGTGAAATACACCTTCTTGTTATTAGTATCGGTGTAATAGAGCTTACGCATGCTCTCCGCTATTTTTTCATCAACGTACTCGTTGAGCGCGGTTGCATCGCCGTTCTCCTTTGCATAATATGCATCAAGAAATTCATCCTGCTCCTTGGTAACAGAAACCTCAACCGCGAGATCTTTATAGCTGTCAAGAGTGAGAATTTCTCCAAGCTCCTCGGAATAATCCTCACCTCTGAAGGAGTAGGAGCAGCCCGTCATCATAACCGCTGATGCCAGCATCAGAACGACGAGTATTAAGCTGAAAATTCTGGTTTTCATAGTGTTTCCTCTTTTTTATTTATATTTTCTTTTATATTATAGCATACATTTATGAAAAATCAATTGTTTTTCGTCAAGTGTCATTATTTTTTTACAACTTAATATCTGTCGTTGTAATCGACGCTCTCGCCGCGAAGAAGTCTGCCTATATCGTAATACAGCTTCTTTATATCGGACGTGTTCACCGAGAAGAATATCTTTCCGTCCGAGGACACCATAACGTGACGTGCGGGATTTTCTGCCGTAGAGTAGGGCGAAAATCTATACACAAACTGCTTGCCGCTATGCTCCTCGCCCGCATTCTGATTGAGGGTGAAGGTCAGCTGAAGTATGCACTTGCCGTCATCGGCATATAGCTGCTGTGCATCCGAATCGGACAGCTCGCACGAGCCCGTGTACCTTATTGATGCAAGGAAGGTGTAGAGCTTGGCGTGGTCTGACGTGTTTACCGTCTGACCGTTGATTTTTACCGTGGTTGAGTATGCGTCGGGGTTTTCGGGATCGTCGAATACGTGGCTTAAGGTTATCTCATAGACCTCCTTGCCCTTATCGGCGTAATTGAACTCGAGCTTTATCGTGTCCATATACTTGATTTCCGTGCTGAACATCGTTTCCTCAACGTATTCGTAGAAATCCCAGTCAAGGAAATAGAAGCTCTCGCTGTCAAGAACCTTGACCACCGTGCCGTAATACCAGCTGCCGACGTAGCGGTATCCGTCCGCCTGCCTTTCGCTGATGAACAGCGCGTTTTCGTCATACTTATAAACCATTATGTTTATATCGTCGTCCTCGTCGTTTTCATTTTCTATTCCGAGAGGGACTTTATAATAAACGGTATAGGCATCAAGTCCGTATTCCTTTATCGTATCGGCGTTGAGATTCAGGGAAACGACCTCTGCGCCCTGCATATTCTCAAACAAATCAACGATGGTAAAGAAGTTGTCGGTATTAACCGTATAATCCGAGGCAACACCGCTGGTTTTATAGGTCGTATGCTGGAAGAACGGCGCACGCTCCGACTGATTTAACCAGCCGAGCTTTATAAACTCCTCGTCCGAGCGGATTATGCCGGTAACGATTACGTTGTAGAGGGTTGTGCGCTGTTGGTATTCATCGCGCTTGTACGAATCGCCGTCAATGTTTTTGTAGCTCTGCGTGGCGTTGAACCACATAAGGTTTACCCAGCTGAATTTCTCCGACAAAAACAGCTTCTCACTGTAATCGGGGGCATAGGTTACGTTTATCAGCTTCTCCTTCTTGTCGGTTGAGGTTGAAAGCTCCATACCGAGAAGTCCGTTTATCAGCGTTTCGGGCAAGGTTGTGTCCGAGGTATCGTAAACCGCATAGATTCTGTCGCCGTCCCCGATAACTCTGTCAGTGCCGTTTTCGGTAACCTTCTCGCCGGGGATGTAGTAGGCTATTTCAACTATATCGCCCTTCTTAACAACAAGGTCGGACTGAGAATAGCCCTCCTTGGTCGCCTCGTTTATGAGGTGCGTGCCCTTGTATATCGAAAAGTCCTTCATATAGTAGCTGGACTGCGTGGGCGCGGGCTTGATTATCTCAGGGGTTACGAGGTATTCCGCACCCTTGGAAAGACAGGAGCGGTTGCCCTGAGCGACGTACACTCTGTTAGTTCCGTCTATTCTCATATAGTAGTTGTTCAGCGATGCGCTGAAATCTCCGACGTAAACCCTCTTTGATACGTTCACGCCGTCCTTCGTCGCGTCAAATTCATAGAATTTCGAGCCGTCAAGTCCGTAGGAAAGAAGGCTCTCGTTGAATTTTTCGGCATCCGAATCGTCAAGAGTTATCTTCGACTGATAGTATGCAACGCCAACCGCTACCCTGAGCTCTGCAAGGCGCTCGCCGTATAGCTCGGAGAGGGTTATCGGCATCCATTTTCCGTCGGTTATCCACAAAAATTTCTTTACCTGCTCATCCTTGTCGGCGACGCTCTCTGCGTAGCTCTCAAGGTACGCGTCGTAATCCTCGTTGCTGTCGTAGGTGTATAAAAACCACGTGTTCTGTGCAGGCTGGCACAGCCTGTATATACCGCTTTCGTTTTTAACAGTTATGACGTTTATATGCTCCTGCATATACTGGTCGTACATAGTGGGGGTGTTGAGATATACGCCCTCGCCTACCGAGGCGTCGTAGTCAACTCCGCCCGAGCCGTAATCGTCGGTTTCTGCAAAGGGATTTATGATTATGAGATATAGGATAAGAAAGATGAGAAATGCCGAGAAAAAGCCAATAGTCAGCTTAACTGTTTTGCTCATACCGTCACCTCCCTCACATATTCCTGCGCCGTATGCACATATAAATGCACACTGTGGGAATTACTATTATCGGAAGAATTGCGATGAACACCGTCCACGCAACGTTAGAGCCACTCGTTACTGCCCCGTATGTGCGGACGAGCTTGCCGTTCTCCCAGTCCTCCACCTCGGTTTCGGACAGCTCGGTTGAGAGCAATATCTTTCCACCGTAGTTAGCGGTATTGAGGGTTATTGCACCAAGGTCGTCCGAGGCGTACCTGTCGGTTCTCGTCAGCGTTCTTACCGTCGAGAAGGTCAGGTCGTTGTTGGCGTAGCTCTGGCTTCCGAGATATTCGTTTGAGAGCATAGCACTCGTGCCTGCAGCAAAAACATAGGCGTAGAAATAATTTATTCCCACGTAGCGCGAGCGCACCGAAAGCGCCGCGAGCACGTAGTTTCCGCAGTCCTCCCTCTTTGCAACCGCGTTTCCGTAGCTGTCAACGGGGTTCCATTCTCCGTTTTGGGTGTATGCGAGCGATTCATCGTCCGAGCGAAGCACAGCGCTCGCCATTATGGAAAGTCCGGGGGATATATACTTCTCGTCCGAGCTCGTATTCTTATCCGTCCAGATGAGGTTTATCTGCGAGGACTCCTTCATTACCGTTTTCGGCGCGGTTGCAAGCGAGGCAACGTCGCTGAAAAGTCCGTAGCCTATCGCATCGTTTTCCGAATCCGCATAGGTGGCAAAGAGTCTGTCGGTGCTGTCGGGAGCGCCGCCCGTCTTCACCTTATCATCACCGAACTCCATTCCCCATTCCTCTATATACTCCTCAAGTGAGGGCAGGGATACGAAGGGGTCCTTGGTTATCATAAGGGAATTGTTCTTGGTCAGAAATCTGTCTATCTTCTCCACGGGGGATACCGATTCGAGATTGTATATATCGTCGGGGCTTGCCGTGTAGTCGACCGTCGGGCCGTTAATTATAAGAAGCACGCAGTCCTCGGGTATCTGTTGCGTATCAAGGTCGATATAGGAAACGGTAAGTCCTGCGAGCAGAAGAAGCTCGTAGAAATCCGAATACTCCTCGTTGGAATTGGGGTCGGACGCGTCGGGGTTATAGTATTTTTCGCCGTGTGTTGTGGTTATGCAGACAAGAGGGCTCTCCACTGCAGTAACCGACAGAATGGCGCACGCCGCCTTATACTCTCCGTTAAACGCCCAGTAGCCGTCGTTTTCATCCTTCGTCCAGAAGCTCGAGGCGCTCATAACCCTGTACTTTGCTCCGCTCGATATGATAACGTCGTACACGTCTATCGTCGAGGCAGAGGTGGTTTTGTACTTATCAAGAAGCTCGGGGTGCTTTTGCGAATTGATATACTCAACCTCTATATTGTCATACCTCTTGGCAAGCTTCTGAGCCATAATGTAGACGTATCTTGACTCGTAATTTGAGAGAAGAATATCCGGCTCGGCGCAGAAGGTGATGAGAACGTCGCCGGTAACCGCATCCATCTCCGCCTTCATTCCCTCGCTGAGAGTGTAAAGATTCTCGCTCGTGGTATCGAAATAGAGAGTATTTCTCTGCCAGAGAAGGTTAAGAAGGACGTTTACCGCCAGAATTGCTATAATTGCTATTGCTGTAACAGAGTAGAAAACGGTTTTTTTAGTTAATTTTCTTTTCAATTTACCGAATCTCCTATCTGTATTTTCTTCTGATTATAACGACGCATCCCACAGTGAGAACCAAGAGGGGTACGACTATTGTGAGAGCTATCGCGTATGCGTTTGACTCGCCGACGGTCAGGTTCTCAAGGTACTTGCTCTCAAATTTGAGCTGGGTTGCACCTATGGGGGTGTTCTGCGAGCCAACCGTTTCTATTATAGAATAGAGCGTTGACTTATTAAGATACGCGTCGGTGTTCACAAAGGTCGCCGAGAAGGTGACGGTAGAGGGGAAAAGCGTGACCGTAGAGCCCTTCTCCGCGCCCTTCTTCTGCGCCGTTGCGGCAAGTATTTGCGTGCCCGTCACCGCCGATGTGTCGGTGTCAAAGAAGTCTATTCTCGCGCCCTCGCTCGAAATTGCCAGAGGGCTGACGTTAAATTCACCGTTTTCCTGAACGGACAGCGATGCGGATTCGCATACGATGAAGCGTAAATCTCCTGCATCCGATGCCCTGCCTGCTACCGTAGCGGCGAGAGGGTTATTTGCAAACTGCGCCACAACCGAGCGTCCGTTTACCGTTATCGAGTTTGCTCCGTCGCTGACTATTCCGTAGTTGATGCTCATTCCGCAATCCGAGAGAAGCCCCTCAAGGTTTTGAAGCCTTCCCGAATATGGGTCCTTTATAACCACGAGGTTTCCGCCGCCGTCAACAAACTCGGAAAGCTTCTGTATTTCCGAGCGCGCAAGGCTTCCCTCAACTGCGGTTTCAAAATCGTAGAGAGGCGAGCAGATGAATATAAACTCCGTGTCCTCGTCTATTTCATCGACGGTTAAATCCACCGTGCCGACCTCGTAGCCTGAAAAAATCAGGGCGCTGAGCATAGACTGCGTTGACTGCTCTCCGTGATTTGAGGTAAAGAGAGCCTTCGGGTGATTTTCGGTCATAACGTATCTTATAAGATACGCCCACGCCTCCTCACCGCGATAAGAGGTTATATACTGATTTTCGTCAAGGTCAAAGAAATCCGACAGGTCTACGACGCGGAAGCTGCCTCCGCAGTCGATAATTACCGTGGTTTCGCTGATTTCGTGTATTATATTGCCATTTTCATCCTTGACGTAGCTGTCAATCTTTTTTGTATCGAGAAAGGTATTGAGGGTTTTGGGCTCCTCAACAAACTCATACCTCGCGGCGAACTGGCAGGCACTCTCCCACACGAGAGAATATGCCGAATTTGCCTTCAGCTCCTCGCTGGGCATACAAAAATATATTTCGGTTTTTTTCGTTCTGTCCACACCCGAAAGAACCTTATCCGAGGCGTCGCCGATTACGTGCTCGTACTTGGGCTCGGTATAGAAATACCAGCTGTATTTCGTTGACAGAGCGTTTATAAAGACGTTGAGCATACACACCGCCAGAAGAAATGACGCGATAAACGCCAAAAGCAACGTAGTGCGCTTCTTCAACACCTTTTTCACAGACTTAAAGGAAAGCTTCATACCGACAAATCCTCATTCCCATCTGCGCTTGTCATAAACGCCCATTGTGAGCAGTAAAAACACCGCACATACCGAAACGTAATAGAACAGCGCCGATACGTCGAACACGCCCTGGGTGAAGTTCTTAAATCTCGAGAAAATCGAAATCGAGCTGAAAATGAAGCGTATGAAGTATACGTTTATAAATGAGTTAACAAGGCTGATTGCTAAGAAAAATGCAAGTATAGCGATTGTTCCCACCGCAGCAGCGAGCTGGCTGTCGGTTATAGAGGAAACGAAAACTCCGACGGCGATAAACGCCGCACCTACAAGCAGAATGGCAAGAATGTTTCCGAGCAGCGTTGCCGTCTGTATCCTCGCATACTGGTAAAGAATGAGAAAGCTGAGCGAGGAAACAAGCATTGCCGATGCAAACATCGTGTACGCCGCCAAAAACTTCGCCATTACCATAGAGAGAAGCGAAACGGGCGAGGTCAGAAGAAGCTGCTCTGTTTTCTGCTTTTTCTCCTCACTGAACAGCTTCATCGTCAGAAGCGGCAGAAGAAGCATCATAAGCACGAGCATAACGGTAAAGTAGGTGCTGATATCGCTCGAATAGGAATAGAGCGTGGTGTAGCAGAATACAGCCCCGCTGAATATGAGAAATACAGAGAGGAAAATGTATCCTATCGGTGTTGTGAAATAGGACCTCATTTCTCTTTTGTAGATAGCTGTCATTTTATCTTACCCCCTTATTTCTTGCCTTTTTCTTCTTATCGGGGCTGTCATCTCCCCTGTCGATGAGGCGGATGAATATATCCTCAAGCTCCATTCCGATAGGTGAAAATTCAAGAATAGGCCAATTTTTCTGAGCGCAGATATAGTAAACGCTCTTTCTTATATCAATACCCCTCTTGTTTTCAACCGAGAGGGTTACGCTGTCGCCGTCTCTGTCGGCGAGAGCCTCGCAGGACGCAATGCCCGCATTTGCCCTGAACGCCGAGAGCGCCTCCGCCTTAGGCGCGCAGATTTTGAGCTTATACTTAACGCTGTCGTCGATTTCGCGCGAGAGCTCGTCGGTTTTCTTGTCAGCAATTATTTTGCCCTTGTTTATTATAATAATCCTCTCACATACCGACTGCACCTCGGAGAGAATATGGGTGCTGAGAATCACCGTGTGCTTTGCCCCGAGGGCTCTTATGAGATTTCTTATCTCAATTATCTGCTTGGGGTCAAGACCTACCGTGGGCTCGTCAAATATGAGAACGGGCGGATCGTTTATGAGAGCCTGAGCGATGCCCACCCTCTGCTTATAGCCCTTCGACAGATGCCCTATTATTCTGTGCTTGACGTCGTTTATTTTAACTACGTCGCATATTTCGTCAATGTGAGCCTTCCTGTCCAGCTTGCATTTTTTGAGATCGTATACGAAATTGAGATACTCAAGAACCGTCATTTCCTGATAGAGCGGCGGCTGCTCGGGCAGATAGCCTATATTCCTTTTCGCCTCAATAGGATTTTTCAGTATATCGGTATCGGCTACGCTGACGTCGCCAGAGGTCGCGGACAGATATCCCGTCAGTATGTTCATAGTGGTGCTCTTGCCCGCGCCGTTAGGACCGAGAAGTCCCACTATTTCCTTTCCCCCTATTTCAAAGCTCACGTTATCGAGAGCGAAGTTAGAGCCGTATCTTTTTGTCAGAGAAGCTACCTTTATCATAAAAATTCTCCCTTTTTACTTGTTACTGAGTTATTTTAACATATATATATAAATAAATTATTAACATTTCGACTTTTTTTGCATTTTTTTAATTCCTTTTTATCATCTTTTATCCAAAAAAATTTCGACCTTTTTCGCGCAAATGAATATTTTTTTGAATATTTTTGAATTTTTTAGATTTTTATCCAAAATTGTCGACATTTTCCGCACTAAAATAAAAAAGGGCGGAAGCACCGATAAAAGTGCCCCTGCCTGTTTTTTATTTTGGTTATGCCTGAATACGATAGCCGAGGCGAACGGATTCGGAGCATCACATCACAAATGCCGACATAACGTCCTCTATTGCCTCGTATGCGCTGTCCGCGCCGACCAGATTCTCGCACAGGAAATCCAAAAGCTCCTTAGCCTTCTCTATATCAACACTCATTTTAGGCAGAAATGCCTCTACAAAATCCGTCGCATCATTTTCTCTGACCGTTTCGATTTTAACCGAATAAAAGCTGGTGTTATAGGGGTCAAGCTCGCCGTTCATATCCCTTATCTCATCGGGGTCCGCCTTTTCCTTATAAAGAGTATATCTGAATATATACCCATTCGCCTGCTGCTGACGGTATCTTATAACCGACGGCCTCTCATTTTCTTTTTCCATTTTATTTCCTTCCTTATGTAATAATGTCACCTTTATATTACACTAAAAAGGGAGAGAATTTTGTTAATTTGAGGCGAAGCAATTCAATTAATTCTCTCTTTTTTTCCTGTTTCAGACAGTATTTTCCAAATATACGGAAATGTTAACCATAAGGGAGAAAATTTTTCGGTAAATTGAATAAATATTCTTTCTTTTTCCAAATTTTTATGAGTGACAAGCTAAGCAATTTATGTTAATATGTTATCAAGTGTAAATACTTTCAGAGGTGAGAAAATGAAAAATAAAAAGCAAAAGAGAGCGAATCACTCGCTCTCGGATATATACATACTTTCAAAAATTCTTATAATTGTAACGCTGTCTGTATGCCTTCTTTCCCTTATCTCGCTATTTCTGTTGACGGTACTTTCCGATGCCTTCCAGGTTTTATTTATTCTCTCGTCAATGGGAACGAGTATATCTCTCATACTTTTATCTCTCAACATAGGAATAGGTGCGGCATTTGCCCTTGACTACTCTGAAAATCTCAAAAAATAGCGTTTTGTAAACACTTGTTTACATAAAAACAGCCCATTTTTTTCAAAAAACGGGCTGTTTTTTTATTTTTTAGTCTATTTTTATTTTCTTTATTCTCTTTTTTATTCTCACAAGGTCGCGTATCATTCTGAGGCTGTCCCTTACTATATGTACCTTCGAGTCCTCATTATTCTTCTTTATGGTCACGGGCATTTCTTCGATTGCGAGTCCCATTTTTTTCGCTATCATTACCGTTTCAAAATCGAAGGCAAAGCCCCTCGTTTCGCAATTTTCAAATATTTTTTTGGCGTAGGGCTGTCTGTAACCCTTTATTCCGCATTGACTGTCGCTTATCCTCATTCCAAAGAAAAGAGAGATTATTTTTAGGTAAATTACAGATGCCAGCTTACGCACAAATCCGTAACTTTTGCCAAAGCCGCCCTCTGCGTGCCTGTTTCCTATAATCAGCTCGCTTTCGGTTGATGAAAACCTGTCCCCCATTTCCTTGACAGTATCAAGACCGTAGGCAAGGTCGGCATCGGTAAAAATGAGCGCGTCACCGTCGGCGTTAATCATTCCCTCTCGGACAGCGCCCCCCTTCCCCTTATTTTCATCATAGGAGATAAGAAAAATTCTTTCTTCCGCTTTTATGCTTTCTTCTATTATTTTCCTTGTGTTGTCCCTTGAACCGTCGTTTACGAGCCAGAATGAGTAGCTATCGTTTTCGGCATTGAATGACCTTATTTTTTCAATAGTATCTTCTATTATCTTTTCCTCGTTGTATACGGGAATTATAACTCCTATTTTCACGTTCTGTCTCCGTTTTTCTTTTTTCATCCTTTATTATAATACTTTTTCACCTTCTTTTCAACACTTTTTCAAACAAAGCTCATTTTTAACGGCTTTTCTCCCGCCCGCGATATATAAATTTTAGATATTATTATAATTTATAATAAAATTATTAAAATATGTTGAAAAAATACTTTTTTTGTGTTATAATTATTTAGTAACGAATTGACAGGAGTTTTATATGGAAGAATTGAATAAAATATGCGATGCCATACTTGACTACATAAAATCCTCCTCATCGAAGCTTATCTATGAATTATGGTTTCAGGATATAGAGCTTCTATCCCTCACCGACACCGAGGCTGTGGTAGGAATAAACTATGATATCAAGAAAAAATTTCTTGAGACAAAGTACAGGCCTATTCTTGAGGATGCCTTCAAAAACGTGCTCGGCTTTGAGATAGATATAAAAATTGTTCTCACAGAACAGCCCGAGAGTGTTGAGCCTATATCTATTTCGAGAGTTCCCGTACCTGAAAGCAAGCCTGAGAGGATTGTCAGCGCCGGCGAGCAGATTAACGAGCCGTCTATTATATCGAAATACACCTTTGATAATTTCGTGGTCGGAGATTCAAACAATTTTGTTCACGCTGCCTGCGTTGCGGTGACGAAGGATATTATAAACGAGAGTATTTCAAAAACCTACAACCCTCTTTTTATATGGGGTCCCAGCGGACTTGGAAAAACACACCTTCTCTGCGCTATCACAAATGAGATAAAGCAGAAAAACAAGAACGCAAGGATTATATATAAGAAGGGTGAGGATTTCACAAACGAGCTGATTACCTGCCTTCAGAACAAAACAATGCCTCAGTTCAGGGAAAAATACCGCTCCGTCGATATTCTGCTCATAGACGATATTCATTTCATTGCCGGAAAGGAATCGACTCAGGAGGAATTTTTCAATACATTCAATAAAATGCACGACGACCAAAAGCAGATAATTCTGACGTCAGACCGTCCCCCGAAGGATATTAAAACCCTTGAGGAAAGACTGGTGACGAGATTTGAATGGGGTATTATTGCGGATATCAAGCCACCGTCGTTTGAGCTCCGCACCGCTATTATCAAGAAAAAGGTTGAGGAATTGGGAATAACCCTTGATAATGAAATAGTTAATTTTCTCGCAGAAAAGCTGCAGAATAATATCCGACAGATTGAGGGTGCTATAAAGAAGATTGCGGCAATAAGCTCTCTGACGGCAACACCTATCACTATGGATATGTGCAAGAGATGTGTTGCTGACTTTATTTCCGGAACCGTTCCCGTTTCTGTTGTGTGCGATAAAATTCTCCACTGTGTTGCTGAAAAATACAACGTATCGGTTGAGGATATAAAGAGCACCAAGAGAAACAAGGAAATTGCAATGGCGCGCCATATTTCAGTCTATCTGATGAAGAAAATGACCTCTATGACTCAGACAAGCATTGGTGAGCTTCTTGATAAGGACCACGCAACGATTAATTTCTCATTAAAGAAGATAAAGGAATCTATAAAGGAATCCAAGGCACTTGAGAGTGAAATCAGCGAGCTTATTCAAAAAATCAAAGGGTAAGAATGTGTTGAAAACAGGTTAAAAGTGCTCTCATAAATGCATTTTTCCATTAAAAGGAAACAGTTGATTTTATTGCCAACATACTTTCAACAGATATATAACAGGTTATCAACCGAAAAAATTCTTCATAAATACATACAGTGATTGAGAATTTTGGGTTTTCCACGTTTTTAACACCCCCTACTGATTCTATTACTAATAAAATAACATTTATTTAATTCCTTCCTTGCGATTTCGGAGGGTTTTACAAAGAGAGGATAAAATATGAAAATTGTACTTGATAAGGCAACGTTTCTTGACAAGCTTTCTCCCTGTATGGGAACTGTATCAACAAAGAACACTATTTCCTCAATAGAGGGTATTCTCATCGAAACTCTTGACGGTGAGAACGTAAGAATTTCTTCCTATGATATGAACAAGGGTGTAAGAATAACCTTTGAGGCTATCGAGGTTATTGAAAGCGGAAGCTGTATTATAAATGCACAGAAGCTTTTCCAGATAACAAAGCTCATGCCAGAGGATGAAATAACGATAGAGGTTGACGAAAAATACAACGCATCTATTTATAGCGGTAAGAGCAGCTTCTCACTTTTCTCTCTGCGCGGAACGGAATTTCCTTCCCTGCCCGAGCTTTACGGAGATAAGGGCTTTGAGATAAAGGCATCTATCCTTAAAAAGATGATAACCAAGGTTATTTATTCGGTAGCCGAGCAGGACAGCAGACCTATGCTCTGCGGAGCTTTCTTTAAGGTTAACGAGGGTAATCTTGAAATAGTATCCTGCGATAGCTACACGCTCTCAAAATGCACCGTAAACTGCGATTTGAAGGATATAGGTGAGATAAGTGCTATGAATTTCTCATTTATAATCCCCGGACACGCACTCACGGAGCTGATAAAGATTCTTCCCGACAAGGATGATACGGTAAACGTATTTCTTTCGAGAAAGCATGCTATCATAAAGATAAGGGATATAGTATTCTTTACGAGAATGATAGACAGTGAATACATTGATTACAAGAGAATAATCCCCACCTCTCAGACTATATTTGTAAACGTAAACAGAGAAAGGCTTTTGAGAGGACTTGAGAGAGCTATTCTCGTTGCCGAGGATAAGGTTCAGGGCAGCGCAAGAAGCTACGTTAAGATAGGAATAAAGGGAAATATATTCTCTCTCACCTCAACCTCTGTAAACGGCAAGGTTTACGATGAAATGGAGTGTGAGCATGAGGGAGAGGATCTTGAGATAGGCTTTAACTGCCGTTATCTCATTAACAGTATCCGTTCCTCAGAGGGAGAGGAGGTTGCTCTTACATTCAAATCTGCAACTCAGAGTGTTACTATTGAGCCTGCACAGAAAAAGGAAAACGAGAGCTTCTTCTATATGATTCTTCCTGTAAGAATGAACGACTGATATGATACTGAAAAGTCTTTCTGCCAATAATTACAGAAATATAGGAAACGAAAAAATAAGCTTTTTTGGCGGAGTAAATCTTTTGCTCGGCGGAAACGCGCAGGGCAAGACAAACGTAATAGAGGCTATCTATACCTTTGCGAGAGGAAAGAGCTTTCGCGGGGCTGTTGATAAGAAGCTGATTAAATTCGGGGAAAGCTCATTTTCAATAGAGATAGAGTTTGAAGATAAGAGAAGAAGTCAGACACTCTCCTATTATTACAGTGATAAGGAAAGAATAAGAAAGAAAAACGGAATAAAAGAGGAAAAGGCGGCGGATATGCTCGGTCATTTCAGAGCTGTTCTTTTCTGCCCTGAGCATCTTATGATAGTGAAAGGGGGTCCGTCAGAGAGGCGCGAGTTTATAAACGTTGCTATCTCGCAAAACGATTCCTTCTATATAAGGAATTATTCCTGCTACAACAAGATTTTGGAGAACAGAAACGTTCTTATAAAAAATGCTCAGAGAGGTATGTCGGTAAATAAGAAGGAAATAGACGTATTTTCCGAGCAATTAGCCTCATTTGCATCGAAAATATATATGAAGCGCAAGGAATATATAAAAAAGCTCGAAAAATATGCTCACGGCATATTACTTGAAATATCCGGTGAGAGAGAAAAATTGAGTCTTTCCTACGAGGCTGATATATACGCGGAAAATGAAAATGATGCAAGAGATGAGTATTTAAGTCTTTACAGAAGCTCAACCGAGAAGGAAATAGCAAACGGAGTTACATTATTTGGCGTACACCGCGACGATATTGACGTTAAAATTAACGGAATTTCATTGCGTACCTTTGGCTCGCAGGGGCAGCAGCGCTCGGCGGCGCTCGCTCTCAAAATGGCTGAGGGAGAGGTATCGCGTGAGATAAACGGTGAATACCCTGTGTTTTTGTTTGACGACGTGCTTTCCGAGCTTGACGAGCAGAGACAGAAATATATAATAAACGGAATCAAGGACAAGCAGATAATAATAAGCGCGTGCGATAAAAATATCTTTGACCTTGACGGTGTTAACGTTATTTGTGTGGAGGGCGGAAAATATGTATCTTCATATAGGTAACGGAAAAAACATAGTAAAAAAGGATATTGTAGGAATATTTGATATTGATACAGCAACTGTATCCTCTGTCAGCCGTTCTTTTATAAGAAAAATGGAGAAAGAGGGTAAAACCGAGTATCAGGACAGTGATATTCCGAGAAGCTTTATTTTATGCGTCAGCGAGAAAAAAAGCGAGCTGTGCGGCAAGGAAAGGCTTCTTAATAAATGGAAAGAAAATAAAAACGGTGAAAAAAGAGTTCATCTTTCCAGAATATCGAGCATTGCTCTCAGGGCGAGGGCTATGAATGAATCTTATTACGATTATGACGTAACGGAAGAAAATAATTAAGGAAATGGAAAAAACAATGGAGAATGAAGTAGTAAAAACCGAAAATTACGGTGACAGTCAGATTCAGGTGCTTGAGGGACTTGAGGCTGTAAGAAAGCGCCCCGGTATGTACATAGGTACAACCTCTCTGCGCGGACTTCATCACCTCGTATACGAGATAGTGGACAACTCTATCGACGAGGTTTTGGCAGGTGCGTGTGATACCATATCTATTGATATAAACGAGGATAACAGTATATCGGTACAGGATAACGGACGCGGAATACCCAGCGGTATGAACGAAAAGGTAAATAAGCCCACTCTTGAGGTTATATATACCGTTCTTCACGCGGGCGGAAAATTCGGCGGCGGCGGATATAAGATTGCCGGCGGTCTTCACGGTGTGGGTGCGTCAGTCGTTAACGCTCTTTCCGAGTGGATGGAGGTTGAGAGCTACCATAACGGAAAAAGATGCACCGAGAGATTTGAGAGAGGAAACGTTGCGCGCGAATTTACGTGCGAGGATGCAACTGAGGATAAGCACGGCGTTTTCGTAAGATTTAAGCCGGATGCCACCATATTTGAGGAAACCGTATTCGATTATGAGATACTTCTGACAAGAATGAGGGAGCAGTCCTTCCTCAATGCAGGAGTAAAAATAATTCTCCGTGATAAGAGAATAGGATACGAGAGAGAGGAAATCCTTCAGTACGAGGGCGGTCTTGTCAGCTTCGTTGAATATCTCAATAAGGTGAAGCAGTCCAACTGTATACACAGTGACGTTATATATATGAAGGGAGAGAAAAACGGCTCTGTCGCAGAGGTTGCTATGCAGTACACCGACGCGTACAGCGAAACGATAATCTCCTTCGCAAACAATATAACCACCATTAAGGGCGGAACGCACGAAACAGGCTTCCGCAGCGCAATAACCAAGGTTCTCAACGATTATGCCAAGAGAACGGGTATTCTCAAGGGCAGCGACAAGCTGTCGGGTGAGGACGTGCGCGAGGGACTTTGCGCTATTGTCAGCGTCAAGCTTGAGGATGCACAGTTTGAGAGCCAGACGAAGGCGAAGCTCGGTAACTCTGAGATGAGAACGCTCGTTGAGAGCATTGTAAATACCAAGCTCTCGGAATATCTTGAGGAAAACCCTGCGACAGCGAAGATTATTCTTGAAAAATCAATGGCGGCATCAAGAGCAAGAGAGGCGGCAAGAAAAGCAAGAGAGGCTACGAGAAGAAAGAGTGTTCTTGAAAATTCACCCCTTCCCGGAAAGCTCGCTGACTGTCAGGAGAGAGATAACAAATATACAGAGCTTTATCTTGTAGAGGGAGATTCCGCAGGAGGCTCGGCAAAGGACGGACGTGATAGCCGATTCCAGGCAATTCTTCCCCTGAGAGGTAAGATTCTGAACGTAGAAAAGAGCCGTCTTGACAAGGTTTACGGAAATCTCTCACTCATTCCTATTATTCAGGCACTCGGATGCGGAATAGGTGATGAATTTGATATAAACAGACTCCGTTACGGCAAGATAATCATAATGGCGGATGCCGACGTCGACGGAGCTCATATACAGATACTCATACTCACGTTCTTCTTCCGTCATATGAGAAAGCTCATTGAGGAAGGACACGTATATCTGGCACAGCCCCCTCTCTATAAGATAAGAAAGGGTAAATCGCAGGAGAAGTATGCCTTCTCGGATGCGGAGCGTGACAGAATAATAGAGGAAATGGGCGGACGCGTTGAGGCTGAAAGATATAAGGGTCTTGGAGAGATGGACGCATCTCAGCTCTGGGAAACCACTATGGACCCCGAAACCAGAACGCTCATTAAGGTAGAAATAGGCGACGCTATGGCGGCAGACGAGATGTTCTCAACCCTCATGGGTGATATGGTCGAGCCCAGGCGCAGATTCATCGAGAAGAATGCAAAGTTTGCACAGAATCTCGATATATAAGGAGGTAGATAAAAATGGCAGAAGATAAGAGCAGCATAGAATTTCCCAATCAGAAAATTGTTGACAAAAATATGGAGCAAAGAGTAAGAACCTCCTTTATTGAGTACGCGATGAGCGTTATCACCAGCCGTGCTCTGCCCGACGTGCGCGACGGTATGAAGCCCGGTCAGCGCCGCATAATGTACGCAATGCACGAGGACGGTCTTACCTATGACAAGCCCTTCCGTAAATCAGCAACGACGGTAGGTAACGTTCTCGGTAGATACCATCCTCACGGTGACGTTGCGGTATATCAGACGATGGTTCGTATGGCTCAGCCCTTCTCTTACAGATATACTCTTGTAGAGGGACACGGTAACTTCGGTAACGTTGACGGTGACGGCGCGGCTGCATACCGTTATACCGAGGCAAGAATGTCAAAGATCGCGGAGCTGATGATGAGCGATATCGAGAAGGATGTGGTTCCCCTCGTTCCCAACTTTGACAATAGCAGAAAGGAGCCGACGGTTCTCCCCTCGCGCTTCCCCAACATACTCGTAAACGGCTCGGTAGGTATAGCGGTAGGTATGGCAACAAATATACCCCCCCACAATCTTTCCGAGGTTATTGACGGAACAATTTACAGAATAGACAACCCCGAGTGTGAGGTTGTGGAGCTGATGAATTACATCAAGGGTCCCGATTTCCCAACCAAGGGTATAGTATACGGCTTCAAGGGACTGGTTGACGCATATACAACGGGTAAAGGCAGAGTCCTCGTCAGAGCGAGAGCGCGTATAGAGGAGGAGCACCGCAGAATTGTAATAACCGAAATTCCCTATATGGTTAACAAGAGCATGCTCATAGAATCTATGGCTAATCTCGTTAAGGATAAAAAGATAGAGGGAATCAGCGATTTGCGCGATGAATCCGGACGTGCGGGAATGAGAATAGTCGTTGAGTACAAGAAGGATGCAAACGGCGAAATCATACTCAATCAGCTCTATAAGAATACTCAGCTTCAGGATACCTGCGCGGTAAATATGCTCGCGCTCGTAAACGGTGAGCCGAAGATTCTTTCGCTCCCCGAGATACTCGACAACTACATTTCCTTCCAGGAAGAGATTATTGTAAACAGAACCAAGTTTGACCTTGAAAAAGCACTTCGTGAGATGCACATACTCGAGGGCTACAAGATTGCGATTGACAACATTGATGCAATAGTTGAGCTCATAAAGAAGAGTGAGTCCACCGCGGATGCGAAGGCGAAGCTGTCTGAGAAATACGGACTCTCCGACGCGCAGGCACAGGCTATTATCGAAATGCCTCTCGGTAAGCTTTCCGGGCTTGAAAGACAGAAGGTTGAGGACAGAATTGCAAAGCTCACGGCAACCGTTGCAGACCTGCGCGATATCCTCGACAACGAGCCAAGAATCAAGGAGATTCTCAAGGAAGAGCTTCTTGAAATAAAGAATAAGTTTGGCGACGAGCGCAGAACAGAGCTTGTTGAATCCACCGAGGAGATAGATATTGAGGACCTCATCGAAAGACATTCCTGCGTTATAACCCTCACTCATACGGGATATATCAAGCGCCAGAGGACGAGCGTATACTCGGCTCAGCACAGAGGCGGTAAGGGTATAATCGGTATGACCACCAAGGAGGAGGATTTCGTAGAGAACGTAATCGTTACCAATTCTCACTCCACTCTCTTGATGTTCACGAATATAGGAAAGGTACACGCGATAAAGGCGTACAGAATCCCCGAGGCATCGAGAACGGCGAAGGGCGGAAACGCAGTAAACCTTCTCACTCTCGAGCAGGGAGAAAAGATAACCTCTATCATAGAGATAGACGAGTTCGGCGAGGACGAGCTTCTCACAATGGTTACCAAGTACGGCGTAATCAAGAGAACGGCGCTTTCTGCGTACGCATATCAGCGCAAGGGCGGAAAGATAGCTATAAATCTTGACGAGGGCGACGAGCTTCTGTACGTAAGAAGAACGATAGGCGACTCCGAGCTGATTCTGGCAACCAGAAGCGGTATGGCGGTAAGATTTGACGAGAATAACGTACGCGCTATGGGACGACTTGCCCGCGGAGTACGCGGAATACGTCTTGATGAGGGCGACGAGGTTGTCGGTGTTGCTCTCGTTGAGGAAGGAAAGCAGCTGCTCACCATAACCGAAAACGGATTTGGTAAGAGATGCGATTACGAGGAATTCAGAACTATGAAGCACAGAGGCGGTAAGGGTGTTACCTGTCACAAGCTCTCGGATAAGACGGGCGAGCTCGCATCGGTGGCTTCTGTTCTCGAAAGCGACGATATTATGCTCATAACCGATGGGGGCACGATTATAAGGACACGTGTAGCGGATATTCCCGTATATTCGAGAACCGCGGGCGGTGTTATAGTAATGCGCCTTGCCGACGGGGCGAAGATTTCCGATTTCCAGAGGCTCACCCCCGAGGATGAGGTTGACGAGCAGGCGGCGGAGTCCGAGGCACAGGTGGCAGAGGCTAACGCGGCAGAACAAGCTGCAGGGGCAGAAAAGGCTCCCGCAGACGAGGCGACGGACGAGGCCGAGCAGGTCGAAGAAGACGGCGGAGATAACCTCTGATGAAAAGGCTTTTGTCAATAGCCCTTGCAATAATATCTCTTTTCTCTCTCATATCCTGCTCACAGACCACCGAGAGTGACGCTGAGATTGCCGGGATAACCGAGGCTCTTATAAAAAAATCCATTGTCTTAAACGACATATATTGGGGCAAGGGAATTGATATTATTGAGGGCGGAGAGGCTCTTTCCGACGGAAAATACGTTATAGCCGATGTAAGCGGACTCTCGGAATACGGCATCAGCAATATTGACACCCTGAAGGAATACACGCGGAGCGTTTACAGTGAAAACGAATGTGATAATATATTCAAAAATTATCTTTCGCACTCCGCGTATTCCGACAGCTTCGGCGGATATTTATATACCGAAATTCTCAACAGATATATTGCCGATGAAAAAGGACGGCTGTTTGTTTACACAGGGCTTGACGATTTTATAAAGGATAGCACCGTAGAATACGATTATTCGTCTATACGGGTGGTTGAAAGAGATAGAAAAACCGTCAGCCTTGAAATAACGGTTACTGTTAAAAACACCGCAGACCCTGTGGGTTACACCGATATTTTACCCCTTCAGATAAGAAAAGAAAACGGCGAATACAGATTAAACACCCCTACGTACTGCGTATACGACAAACAATAAAAAGGTTAGGTATTTATTATGACTTTTTCCGAAAAAATGATTCATTTGAGAAAAATAAACGGCTATACACAGTCGCAGTTTGCCGAAATGACAGGGGTATCCAGGCAAACCGTGTACAAGTGGGAGTCGGGTCAGGCGTATCCCGATATCAAGAAGGCGGCAATTATACTAAAGCTTTACAGCTTAACCCTCGACCAGCTGATAAACGATAGCATAGATATCGACAGCGAGGGCTACGCGGTGAGAAATGCCGCACCTAAGGAAAAGCAGGAAAAGCCCGCGGGCTTCTTCAAAAAGCTTTTCGGCAGAAAGTAAATCAGAATCGGGCTTTTGCGTAAGCAGGAGCCCGAATTTTTTGAATATAAATGAAAAGATATGCCTATAATCAGTATAAGTACATAAATAAAAGGATTTTTTGGTATGGTTAAGGGTTATAAAAGAAACGTGGTGCTGCTAAAAAGCACAAACAGCGACGTGTTTGATATGGCATATTTTATTATGAAGGATGACGTCAAGGACAAGAGCATTGACGTAATAGGCGAGGCAAACAGAATTTTAGAGGAAAACAGTCTTCCGCGAAGAAAAGGTGCGGTGAAAAGGCTTGCGCTCTTTCTCTCATTTCTCTCGGGGGCGGCGGTGTCCGCGCTTGTTTTGCTTCTCATATTAATATAAAGCACTTGATTTTTTTATTTTGGTGTAGTATAATCTAATTGGTTAGAGCTCTTTCGTATGATGCTGACGACAGGGCTATATGAACGGAACAAAATGCTATGCCCCGCATAATGCGTTGGACGGGAGTCATTATGGAGGCATATCAATAGGGCTACAGCCCGAAAAGGCGAATGCCGCGGATGCGGCGATTTTTGCGCGCTCACCCGACCTTGTGTACGCGCATAAGCAGGAAAGGTTTTTTTGACATGCAGAAAAATAAAGAAAACAGTAAAAGAAAAAAGAGCTATACGGCAAAAGTAAAGACCGAGCCGATGAAGGCGTCGGAGCAGAAAAAAAGCAAAAAAAACGCCGTACAGCAAAAAAAGGAAAAGCTCCCCATAGGCAAGGAGAGCAAAAAGCAAACGAAAAAGCCGCCCGAGGCAAAAAGGACGGCAAACGGCAAAAGTGAAGCAAGGCGCCAAAAGAGGATTCCGACCGAGAAAAACGAGGTCGTGAGGGTAATCAGCCTTGGCGGCCTTGGCGAGATAGGAAAGAACATAACGGTATTTGAAACCGACAGGGATATCGTTGTTATCGACTGCGGAGTCGCATTCCCCGACGATGATATGCTCGGAGTTGACCTCGTTGTGCCCGATTTTTCCTATCTTGAGAAAAACAAAAGCAAGGTACGTGCAGTTCTCATAACCCACGGACACGAGGACCATATAGGCTCTATACCTTATCTTCTGAAGGTATTGAACGCTCCCGTTTACGGCAGCCGTCTGGCGATAGGAATTATCAAGAAAAAGTTAGAGGAGTTCACTCTCCCCGAGCGCCCGAAGCTTCACACTGTTGAGGCGGGGGATATAGTGAGGCTTGGCAGCTTTGTTGCGGAATTTATCCACGTGAACCATTCGATAGCGGACTCCTGCGCGATTTTACTGCGTACCCCTGCGGGAAATATATTCCATTCGGGAGATTTCAAGCTGGACGTGTCCCCCATAGACGGAAAAATGATGGATATAACCAGAATAGGCGAGATAGGCAACGAGGGCGTAACGCTTATGCTCTGCGAGTCAACCAATGCGGAGAGGGCGGGCTTTACCCCCTCTGAAAAGAAGGTTGGAAACTCTCTTGAAAGAGTGTTTATGCAAAACAGTGACAAGCGTCTTGTTATAGCTACCTTTTCCTCTAATATCCATAGGGTTCAGCAGATAATAGACGTCAGCGTGAAATGCGGACGTAAGGTTGTCGTTATGGGAAGGAGCATGGAAAACATACTCTCTGCGGCAATTGGCCTCGGATATATGCACGTGCCCGACGGAACGCTGATAAGCGTAAACGATATAAAAAGATTTAATCCCGAGCAGCTGACCGTAATCACAACGGGAAGCCAGGGCGAGCCTATGTCGGGACTCTACCGTATGGCGTTCGGCGAGCACGATAAGGTTCACCTCGTTCACGGTGACGTAGTTGTGCTCAGCTCGAGCGCAATTCCCGGAAACGAGAAGCTGGTGGGAAAGATAGTCAATGCCCTGATAAAGAACGGAATAAAGGTTGTAAACGATACGACGGCAGACTTCATTCACGTATCGGGACACGCGTGTCAGGAGGAGCTGAAGCTCATGCACGCATTGGTGCGCCCGAAAATGTTTATGCCTATACACGGCGAGAGCAGACACCTGTTCGCGCACAAGGAAATTGCCGAGTTTATGGGAATGAATCCCGCAAACATATTCGTGTCTGATATAGGCAAGGTGCTTGAGGTCGACCGCTACGGAGCGCGATTCAACGGCACCGTTCAGTCGGGAAGAGTTCTGGTTGACGGCTCCGGCGTCGGAGAGGTCGGAAATATAGTTCTTCGTGACAGAAGACTGTTGTCGCAGGACGGACTCATCGTTGTTGTCGCATCGGTTGATATGCACAGCAAGATAATTCTGTCAGGCCCCGACATTGTATCGCGCGGATTTATCTACGTGCGCGAGGCAGAGGACCTCATTGACGATATCCGCAAGGTTGCACTCAAAACTATTGAGAGATGCTTCAAGCATAACGTTGACGATTGGATGCAGATAAAGGGCGAGGTGCGCGACGACCTCGGACGGTTTTTGTTCAGCAAGACCAAGCGCAGACCGATGATTCTGCCCGTTATAATGAATATATGATATATATTTCTGCTTTTGATATGAAACAGCTTTTCGGAAGGACCGATGAGCTCTGCAAAAATCTAACAAACGAGGAAAAGCGGCGCGCGGACGAAAGAAAGCAAAGGGACGACAGGGACAGACACGTAGCCGCGCTCGCCCTGCTCAGTATGCTCTATGCGTACAGAAACGGTGAGCTTGCCGCCGAAACCGAAGCGGAAATGGATATTGGAGAGGAAAGGGTAAAAATTCTATCCTTTTCATCTCTTGAAATGCTCCCACTGCCGCAAATTTTCATCACAGAGCGAGGGAAGCCGCATTTTGCGGATACAGAGCCGCATTTCAGCCTTTCGCACAGTCACGGCGTGATTTTTGCGGCGCTGAGCGACGTGCCCGTCGGCGCTGACGTCGAGCTTGCCGATGAAAAAAAGGATACCGACAGGATAGCCTCGCGATTCTTTTCGGTCAGCGAGCAAAAAGAGGACTTTTTCGGCGTATGGACTAAAAAAGAAGCGTACGCCAAGCTCACGGGCGAGGGTGTATGCTCGGTGCGCGCGCTCGACACAACCGCGTGCGATGCCTCGTTTTTAACTCTGCCCTACACCGATGGCGAGGGCAAAAAATACTCGGCTTCAATAACAATAAAAAACAAGGAGATATAAAAATGGCAAATGTATGTGTAATAACCGGTGGCGGAAGCGGAATGGGCCTTGAGGCTGCAAAGCTGATGCCGAAGGACAAGATTATAGTTCTGGCAGGCAGAACGGTAAAGAAGCTTGAGGGCGCGGTTGAGCAGCTCAAGGTGCTCGGCTTTGAGGCTTATGCGAAGGCGTGCGACACCTCTGACCGCGAGAGCGTGAAGGAGCTGGTGAGCTTTGCGGCTTCGCTCGGCGAGGTTAAGAACGTAATTAATTCGGCAGGTCTTTCGCCTGCGATGGCAGACGGAGAGAAGATAGTCAGAGTAAACGCCCTCGGAACCGTTTACATAAATCAGGAATTTTCCAAGGTTATGAACAGTGGCAGTGTTATCGTTGACGTATCATCGAATTCCGCTTATATTCTTCCCTCGTTCATCATTCCGAAGAAGGCATATGCCCTCGCGGACACCGACGAGGAAAAATTCGTAAAGAAGCTTCTGAAAAGGGCAAGTCTTGCAAAGGGTGATTATCAGCGCTCGGGCTTTGCATATTCACTCTCCAAGAATTTTGTTGTATGGTATGCGAAAAAGTGCGCGTACGAGTACGGCAAAAAGGGCATAAGAGTAGTATCTCTCAGCCCCGGACTGATAGCAACCGACATGGGCAACCTTGAGGCAAAGGATGGCGGAATGCTCATCCCCTTCTCCTGCGAGGAAAGAATGGGCAAGCCCGAGGAGCTCGGCTACGCCCTTGCAACCGTTGCGGACGAGCGCAACGGCTATCTTGCCGGAGTAGACGTTCTCTGCGACGGTGGAAGTACTAACGGAATGAAGGAATTCAAGAAGAAGTAAGGCTTCGTATTTTGGCGTCTTCCGCCGTTTTCTCCCAAATCTCGCTGTATTCTATACAGCTTCGGGGCAAAAAACGACGAAACCCATCCAAAATACGTGCGCCTTGGCTTTGAGCTTCGGGTGTCTTCCGCCGTTTTCTCCCAAATCTCGCTGTATTCTATACAGCTTCGGGGCGAAAAACGACGAAACCCATCCAAAATACGTGCGCCTTGGCTTTGTCAATTGAGGCCTCGTGCCTTGAACTTTGTGTTTCGAGCATGGCAGCCCTCGCTTTTCTCAGAGTATTTTATACACCGTCAGGGCGCGATGACACAACCTGTCTCAATACACACTGCGTTTTTGAAAAACAATAAGAAAAAGAGGACCTTTGACTCGCAATTCCCTATGGGATGAGCGACCAAGAGTCCTCTTTTTATATTTAAGAAAGTGCTTCTCAGCTAAGAGTAAAGAAGCCGACCAGGAAATCAATTCCTATAAATATCTCGTTGCGGAAGGTGATAAACGCGCAGGTTATGGCAACAGTTACCGCGAGCGTGATTATCAGAAATTTGAGGTCGGAGCCGTCGCTCGAATATCTTTTGAGAAGCGCATCACGGTTTTCCTCGCAGATGTAGTATTTTTTCTCGCCGTCCTCGCCCTCGACACACTTGATTTTTCTTGACAAAGTAGAATCTCTTTTCAGCCTTCTTTCAAAAAACGCAGCGCCCTTTATCGAGAGAGCTGAGAGTGCTACCGCCCGACTCTCGTCAAAAGCCTCGGCGCCCGCAATTGCGCGCACCGCCGAGCCAAGCACCGATTTGTGATAATACGCCAATATTGCGGCGATAATCACGCCGACGCCTATCGCAAAAATCACCTTCGGTATATCTGTCAGGGGGTTGGAAATATCAATGTGCTCAAGCTCGGAGCTGTCAACGTAGAAAAATCTCTGGTTTATTTTATTGAAAAAGGAAACGATTTTATCCCACATAGACTGCTCTCCGATTAAATTTCGTCAACGAAACGCTCTCCGCATATGGTTTTGAGCAGGCTTTCGAGGTCCTCATTGTCCTCGTAAAAGAGGGTAACGCATTTCTTTGAGCCCTTGCTCTGTATCTTTACGCGTCTGCCGAGTGTGCTCATCATTTTGAGCTCAAGCTCACGGGCATAGTCAACCACTACCTCGGTTGGGGGAGTGATTTCGTCTATGGCGAGCTTCTGCTGATTTATTTTCTTTACCGCTGCCTCGGTTGCTCGAACCGAAAGCTCGTCCTCGATTACTCTGTTGGCAAGAAGTATCATATCCGCTTCGTCGTCAAGGCCGAGAAGCGCACGCGCGTGGCCTGCGGAAAGCTCCCTCGATGCAACGAAGGAAAGAAGCTCGTCGGGAAGGTCAAGAAGACGCAGGGTGTTTGCTACGGCGCTGCGGCTCTTGCCCATTTGCGAGGAAATCTGCTCCTGAGTCATATCGAATCGCTCTGCCAGCGACTTGTATGCCATAGCTTCCTCGAGGGGATTGAGGTCCTCTCTCTGTATGTTCTCGATAAGCGCGAGTGAAGATGCCTTGAGCTCGTCCGCATCAATGATTATTGCGGGAATTTCGGTAAGCTCTGCCATTTTCGACGCACGGAAGCGCCTCTCGCCTGCGACTATCTGATATCTGCCGTTTGCGAGCTCGCGCACAACTATCGGCTGAATGAGTCCGTGCTGCTCTATCGATTCCGAAAGAGATTTCAGCGCATCCTCGTCAAAATACTTTCTCGGCTGATTAGTCTTGATTTCTATCTGATTTATGGGGAGAACGGTTATGTTGCCCTTCTCTGTGTTATCTATATTATTTTCAAGAAATATTGCGTCAATGCCCTTTCCGAGCCCTGAAAATTTTGCCATTTTAATAATGCTCCTTTTTGGTAAAATGTGTCAATTATTACAATAAACTGTGCAAAAATTGAAGAAAATCACATCATTTATGATGTATTTATTAATCGTTATGCTCTATCTTATATCCTGAGGGTGATTTCGTCGCACAGCTTCTTATACTCGAGGCTACCCTTCGAATACTGCGCGAAATAGCATATCGGAGCGCCAAAGCCGGGAGCCTCCGAGAGCTTGACGGAACGGGAAATTCTCTGGTCAAAGAGCTTGCCCGCGTAGTGCTTTTCGAGCTCTGCAACTACTTGGTTTGTGAGAATGAAGCGGGAATTAAACATTGTGAGCAGTATTCCCGTGATTTCGAGGTTGTGGTTGTAATACTGACGTACCTTTTTAATGGTAAGCATTAGCTGAGAAAGTCCCTCGAGGGCAAAAAATTCGCACTGCATAGGTACAATTACGCCATCGGAAGCGGTCAGCGCATTGATTGTGAGCAGACCAAGGGTAGGGGGACAGTCAATAAATATGTAATCGTACTCGTCGCGTACCGTTGTGAGCGCATTTTTAATGCAGAAATCACGGTTTTCAAGCTCGCGCAGCTCAAATTCTGCGCCTACAAGTGAAATATTTGAAGGGATTAATGAAAGATTTTTGTATTCTGTGGATATTATAACGTCTTTTACGGTGCTATGCCCTATCATAACGTCGTATATAGATGATTTTACCTTGTTTTTGCTGATTCCAACGCCGCTCGTTGTATTTCCCTGTGGGTCAAGGTCAACAAGAAGCACTTTTTTGCCGTTTTTGGCTATCTGAGCAGCTATGTTTATAGCAGAGGTTGATTTTCCAACGCCGCCCTTCTGGTTTGCAAATGAAACAATTGAGCCCATTTTGTCACTCCTTTTATGGTTTTATGATACAATTATACCATTAATATAGGTGATTGTCAAACAAAAATGAGCGAAAATTTAATTTTTTACAATTGTTTCACGTGAAACACGGCTTTTTCGTCCCTTTTTGCTTTTCAGAAACTCGGCGGGGAAGATATTTGCTGTTTTTTGGTGCAAAATTTGATTTGTTTCACGTGAAACAATCCTTTTTGGAATTACTTTGTGATTTTGTAAAAGAGTAAATTGCTGATTTTGACATAAATCGAGCATTTTGTGTGATGAAAACATTAACTTGGGTTAACTATTTGTTATAATACTTAGGCTATTTTGGTATGATTTTTAAGTGTTTCACGTGAAACAATAAAAAACCGCCCGTCAACAAAAGACAAGCGGCAAAATTTTATATAAAATAAACTATAAGACCGACTATACATACAATTGTAGATACAATTTCCTGCTTTGTCGGCTTTTCCTTGAAAATAAATATGCTCGGAATATACGACAAAATCAACGTCAGGGAGCTGCGAACCATCGAAAGCTCGGAAATTCCTATGAATTTGAGGGTGTAAATTTCTATGTATGAGCCTGAATTTGAGCTAAATGCCATCAACAGTATGATAAAGACGACAAATGCGGAAAAACCGCTGAAAATTGGCACATTTTTGGCTTTTATGTCGTCCGTTCCGCCTTCTGATAATGACAAAATACAATTTTTCTTTGTTTTTGTGGCAAAAAATGCCAAACAAGCAAGGCTTATAACCAACATAACGACGTTTGTCCAGAGGAAAAGGGACGGCGCGTTTTTATCAATATGGGGGTTAATTGCTATAAATTTACCAAACGCCGATGACGCTCCCTGAAAAAGAAGATTCAGAGAGTTTATTATTATAGCGAAAACGCCCGCCTTTGTTTTTTTCATTTCACCCGATATGCACGGAATAACCGTTGCTGCTATCAAAAGGGAAAGTCCGATTATAATTGACGGAGTAATGCTCTCACCCAACGCAAATCCAACCGCCGCAGGTATTGCGATTGCTCCAACCGACCTGAATATGAGGACGAGAGTTATATCGGAGATTTTCAAGGCGATAATATTGAGCACGAAGGCGGCCTCTATCAGGGCTGCGTAAATCAAGCTGTAAATCAGTAGGGAAGAGTCAAAGGTCAATGTTTTCAACCCTGTTACTGTGAAGAAAAAGCAGGCAAAAATGGCGGTGATTGTGATACATAGCCAAATTGCGTTAGGGTTGTGCTCAACCCGTTTTGCATACACCTTAGACAAAATGGCGTTCAGCATAATATCTACGGTGGCGATAAGAATTAGCAAAAAGACAAAAAAGGTCATAAGCCCATCTCGGCAAAGGTGCCGACACTCCCTTCCAGATACAAGACAATTTTACACCATATTTTCCCAAAAAACAAGAAATAAATTGCTTTTTTGCTCAAAAAAGTAGACATATTTCAACTAAAAAAAGACCGCCGGGCTGCGCGGCAGTCCTGAAAACAATTTTTTGTGTCGACGATGCGGGGTGTGTTGCTCTTGGACAACGGTTTTTGTGCTCGGCAATACCGGGCGCGGCAGTCTTGTGGGCGAATCTTTTGCGCCTGACGATATACGGAGCCTTGCTCCAAGCGCCGTTAAGCGAGTTTTGAAAAATTGGGCGTTTGTTGCGGACGGTGGCTATACCTATAAAGTGAAGGAGTCGGTGAAAATTCTTTGTACCTCGGATATGCTTACCTTACCGGCGGAGCATTTGTTTTTCGATGTCAGCGCGGTATATACAGTTTGATATTAAGACAATTTTACACCAAATCTATTTACAAAACAAGAAAAAAGTGGTATAATTGTAGACGAAATTAAACCTTGGGAGCTTTTATGAGAGAAATTCATTTTGACCGCAATCACCGCACAAGTCCGCTGATAATCCGTCCGTGTAAAAACGTGGATTGTCCGGCTCACATAAATTATTCTGCGGAAATATTCGTGGTTTTTTCGGGTGTGGTTGAAGCCTGTGTTGATTTTGAAAAAATAACCGTTTCTGCGGGCGAGGCGGTTTTCATAGATTCGCCGCAGACCCACGAGTTCCGAACGGTTGGAGAGAGCGACTCTGCCGTTTTCATATTTGATATGGTGAACTTTTCCGATTTCAAGCGCATGCTTGCGGGAAAAAGGCTCGCAAATAACAAAGCCGAGCTTTCGGGGGAGCTTTTGTCTTACGTAAAGGGCTTCGTTCCCGAGACATCGGATTCGGTTATCTATGACGCGGTACGGATACATTCGATAGTATACCCCTTGATTTTTGGCGTGGCGGGCAGAGAGCCTATGCTGCGTGAGCGAACTCTGCACGGAAACGACATTGTTTCATCAGCGTTGCAGATTATCGTTGAACGGTACGGGGATAATATAACGCTTTCCACCGTTTCAAAGGAGCTGGGAATCAATTACGTTTATCTTGGCAGGTGCATAAAGGAGCAGCTCCGCGAGGGGTTTGTGGATATTCTGACGGGCGTGCGTATCGAAGCGGCGCGCTCGCTTCTCAAAAACAGCGATATGAGCATTTCCGAGATAGCCTATGAGTGCGGATTCGGCTCGCAGCGCAATTTTAACCGCGCGTTTCACAAAATCGTCGGGCAGACACCGAGAGAGTACAGAAAGAGCTGACGCCGCAAACTCTGAGTGGGAGCGGAAAGGGCCAAAGCTGAAGACACTTGACAAGAGGGCGGCAACGTGATATACTTGCAGTGGCGGATATATCCTCAGTTAAGCCTCCGTTTCGGGAGAGAACACTGTTAGGTATATCCGCTATTTGATTTATACAATATATTTTTATTTATTCTATTGAAAAAGGCGCGCGCGCGTGGTATAATTTGTGTGGATAAGTCTTTTTAATAAAGCTTTATTTGAAAAATGACTCTTACGGAGGGTGAAAAATGGCAAACGACGTATTTGCTAATATTGCCGCTGACGGTATAGGCGGCAGAAAAGAGCTGTTATATGACCCATCCCCTGTGAAAATAAGGGAGAGGGCATGTAAGCTGAGGGCATCTATGGGAATGACTCCCGTAGCGACTGAAAAGAAGATGGATACCCGAGAGGAGCTTTATGCGGCTCTTGGCAGAGAGAGGGCAAAATATGCGCCCTACCTTGAAAATAAAGCACCGAAAATTGAGTGTATGACCGAAAGAATCGAGATAACCGATTTCGTTCTTGACGGTGAGGAGAAGATAACGCTTCCCCATTACGGCGGACCTCAGGGTGTAGCAAGGAAGGTGTATGAATCCACCTTCACTCTCGATAAAATTGATGAGGGACGGGCATATTATATCTGCTTTGGCGGTGTTGACTACTACGCAACCGTATACGTAAACGGCGAGTGCGTCGGCAAGCACGAGGGCTTTTTCTCTCCGTTTGAGTTCGATATAGGCTTTGCGGTTAAGGCAGGAGAAAACACCCTCAGAGTTGTCGTTGAAAACGACTGCATATACGGCGGTAACGCGTTTGCCTCGGTAAAATCTCTCGAGGGTGACAAGCTGTATGCCGCAACAGGTCTTGGCTGGGACGATCCGCTGATAGGCTGGCACCATTGCCCTCCCGGAATGGGTATATACAATAAGGTTGGCGTTGAAATACGAAGCAGAATACATATCTACGATATATTCGTGCGCCCTCTCGTTTCCGAGAGTAAGGCAGAAATATGGGCAGAGATACAGAATGCCGACCATAACAAGACAGAGCTTTCCTTCAATATTTCGCTCTACGGACAGAATTTTGACGGAGCTGTTTTCGAGAATATGTCCTATACCCCTCTGACTGTACGCACCGTCGGACGCGGCGACAGCCTGACAGAGGCTCAGGTGAAGGACAGCCTCGGCAGCGGTATTCCCATGCCCGCGCAGTTCGGTATAAACGTCTATAAGTTTACCGTTGATATTCCCGATGCGAAAATATGGGATCTCGATACCCCCTATCTGTATCAGCTTCAGCTTGAGCTTGTAGTGGGCGGCAGTACGGTTGACAGAAAAAAATCAACCTTCGGTATGAGAACCTTCACCGAGGATAACGAGAGCAGCCCGAAGGGTATGTTCTACCTCAACGGCAGAAAGATACGCCTGCGCGGTGCGAACACGATGGGCTTTGAGCAGCAGGACGTGCTCCGCGGGGATTTTGAGCAGCTTATTGACGATATTCTGCTTGCAAAGCTCTGCAATATGAACTTCTTGCGTCTCACCCAGCGTCCCGTTCAGGACGAGATATACCGGTACTGCGATATGCTCGGACTTATGACGCAGTCCGACCTTCCTCTCTTCGGCTGTATGAGAAGGAATAAATTTGCAGAGGGTGTCCGTCAGGCAGAGGAAATGGAGAGAATGGTGAGAAATCACCCCTGTAACACCGTCGTTTCCTACATCAACGAGCCGTTCCCGAATGCTAAGAACGAGCCGCACAGACACCTCACCCGTGATGAGCTGGCAACCTTCTTTACCTCCTGCGATCACGTGGTGCTTCTGAACAACCCCGACAGAGTTATAAAGCATATTGACGGCGACTACGATCCGCCGTGCGAGAGCCTGCCCGACAACCACTGCTATCCTATGTGGTATAACGGACACGGAATAGATATAGGCAGACTCCACAGAGGCTATTGGCTGAGCATTAAGCCCGGCTGGTACTGCGGCTGCGGTGAGTTTGGCGCAGAGGGACTCGACTTCCCCGACGTTATGCGTGAATGCTATCCGAAGGATTGGCTGACCGAGCCCTTCTTCCCCGGCAATATAGTAAACGCGCAGACGGGTAACTTCTATCACTTCTTCTACGACAAGCAGGACACGATGGAAGATTGGGTTAAGGAGAGCCACGCGCATCAGGCATTTGCGACCTCGATAATGACCGAGGCGTTCAGGCGCAACAACCTCATGATAACCTTTGCTATCCATCTCTTTATAGATGCGTGGCCGAGCGGCTGGATGAAGACAATTATGGATTGCAGAAGAAATCCGAAGCCTGCGTTTTTTGCGTACAGAAATGCGCTCGAGCCGGTGCTCGTCAGCCTGCGTACAGACCGATTCACCTATTATGCAGGCGAAAAGGTAAAGATTGAGGCTCATATCTGTAACGACACTCAGCTCTCGGGCAAGGATTTTAAGATGGTATACGAGCTTTACGACGAGAGCGGAGCATTGGTTATGAACGGCTCATCTCCTGCGAAAATAAACGTGTGTGAGGCGGCATATTCGTCAAGCGCGGTGTTCGCAGCTCCCCAAGTTTCTGACAGAGAGAGGTATACCCTCAAGGCAATTTTGGTTGATGCAAGCGGTAAGGAAATTACGCATAACACACAGGGTATAGAGGTATTCGCTCCTGTTTCGTACGAAAAGAACGACGCAGTTGAGCTGATTACTATGCTTGCACCCGGTGAGTATGAGATTGCGGGCGAGAGGGTAAAGGTTAAGGAATGCGGAATGCTCCCCCTCCACTTCGCATCGAGAAAGAGCGGACATCCCGCGGTTTCTGAGCTGAGACCGAAGGACGTTTCCTATTTCTATAACAAGAAAGAGGATATGATAACCCCCCTGCTTTACGCAACCTTTACGGCAGAGGGCTTCACCCCGATACTCATTTCGGGCAACACCGACGAAAACGGTGACTGGGGCGAAACGCTCGCCGCAGCAGAGAAGGTCTATAACGGAAAGAGATATATTATCTGTCAGGTAGATTTGCGCGAGGAAAACCCGATAGCGCAAAGACTTATGGCAAGCTTCTTTGCAAAATAATGTAGGGATTCATATTTTGGTAGCTTCGTGCGTTTGCGACCAAGCTTGATGTAGGTAGACTACGCCTTCGTGTCGGAGAACACAAAAATCTACTCAAAATATACGCGCCCTATGGGTTAGAGCGTTGCGGTGGCAAAAACCCACTCAGAATACGCGTGCCCGATTGCGCCTTTTGGTATAAACGTAAACAAAAAAGTGAGGTACATAAAGTGCCTCACTTTTAATTTTGAAAAGCTTCTTTGGAAGCTTATTTTTTGAAAATCTTTTTGAAGAAGGAGTCCTTCTTCGTGTTGTTCTTTGAGCTGCAGCTTTCAGCGAATTTCTTGAGCAAATCCTTTTGCTCTGACGAGAGATTCTTAGGAACCTCTACATTTATTGTGACGATGAGGTCGCCCTTGCGCTTGGTATTCAGGTTTGTAACACCCTTCCCGCGCAGGGTTATGCGTGTTCCGTTCTGCGTTCCCTCGGGCAGATTGTATTTTTCCGTCGTGCCATCAAGGGTGGGTATGTCTATTTCAGCTCCGAGTGCCGCATCGGTAAAGGTTACCGGCTCCTCAAAATATATGTTGCTGCCCTGCCTTTCAAAATATGCGTGGGGGCGTACGCTGACCTCGATGATAAGGTCGCCGTTCATACCGCCGTTTCTTCCCGCGTGTCCCTCCGAGCGCAGAGCTATCCTCTGTCCGTCGTCAATTCCTGCGGGAATGGTTACCGCCATCTTCTTTGTAATACGGATAAGTCCCTTGCCCTTGCAGTTTTTGCAGGGGCTTTTGATTATCTTACCGCTTCCGTTACAGGTGGGGCAGGTGGTGTTGGTCTGTACCGTGCCGAAGGGTGAGCGCTGCTGAACCATAACGTATCCTGAACCGTGGCACTGGGTACAGGTATCAACAGAGCTGCCCTTTTCCGCGCCGCTGCCGTTACAGTCGGGGCAGGACTCTATTCTGTTGTAGGATATATCCTTCTTGCAACCGAAAACAGCCTCCTCAAAGGAAAGGTTGACACGCACGAAAACGTCCTCGCCGTCAACGGGCATATTTCTGCGGCTCCGTCCGCCTGAGGAACGGCCCCCTCCGAAAAATGAGGAGAATATATCGCCAAAATCAAAGCCGCCGAATCCCGACGCGTCAAAGCCGCCAAAGCCTGCGGACTGATCAAATGCCGCGTGACCGAACTGGTCGTACTTGCTCTTCTTTTCGGGGTCGGAGAGAACGGCGTACGCCTCGTTTACCTCCTTGAACTTCTGCTCAGCCTCAGCGTTGCCGGGGTTCATGTCGGGGTGGTATTTTTTTGCCAGAGAGCGATATGCCTTTTTCAGCTCATCGGCACTTGCGCTTTTCGAAACGCCAAGCACCTCATAGTAATCTCTTTTGTCTGCCATAATGCTCCTTATTTATGAGTGCCGCACGTGAATGCGGCACCCCTTGTGGATAATTCGGTTATCAGCCGTTGGTTTTGTCCTCGTAGTCGGCTCCGTAGTAGGTACCGTTTGCATCAGCACCGCCCTGACCGTTTGCGCCCATATTGTTGGGGTCAAAGCCCTGTCCCTGTGCGCCTGCGCCTTGCTGATAGAGCTTTTCGGAAATAGCATAGAATGCCTTCTCAAGTGCCTCGGTGTCAGCCTTGATAGCGTCAAGATCGCCGCCCTTGAGGGTTTCCTTCAGCTTCTCGATAGCCTCGTTAACGGGCTTCTTGTCATCATCGGTCACCTTGTCGCCGAGGTCGTTAAGTGCCTTTTCGGACTGGAATACGAGAGAGTCGGCGCGGTTTCTTATCTCAACCGCCTCCTTCTGCTTCTTGTCTTCCTCGGCAAATTTCTCTGCCTCCTTAACTGCCTTGTCGATATCCTCCTGGCTCATATTGGTGGACGAGGTTATCGTGATGTGCTGCTCCTTGCCCGTTCCCTTGTCGGTTGCGGTTACGTTAACGATACCGTTTGCGTCAATGTCGAAGGTAACCTCTATCTGAGGAACTCCGCGGGGTGCTGAGGGGATGCCGTCGAGAACGAAGCGGCCAAGGGTGGTATTTCCGCTCGCCATTTCGCGCTCGCCCTGAAGAACGTGAATTTCAACCGAGGTCTGACCGTCAGCTGCGGTGGAGTAGATCTGGCTCTTCTTTACGGGGATGGTGGTGTTTCTTTCAATTATACGGTTGAATACTCCGCCCAGAGTTTCGATGCCGAGCGAGAGAGGAGTTACGTCGAGAAGGAGAAGGTCCTTTACGTCGCCTACAAGAACGCCGCCCTGAATAGCCGCGCCGACAGCTACGCACTCGTCGGGGTTGATGCCCTTGAAGGGCTCTTTTCCTATAAACTTCTTAACTGCTTCCTGAACTGCGGGAATTCTGGTCGAGCCGCCGACAAGAAGAACCTTGTCAATCTGAGATGCCGAGAGGCCTGCATCAGCGAGTGCCTTCTTGGTCGGAATCATCGTTCTTTCCACAAGGTCTGCGGTGATTCTGTCAAACTCAGCACGCGAAAGAGTTGCCTGGAAATGCAGAGGGCCCTCTGCGGTAGCGGTGATAAAGGGGAGATTTATCTCGGTTGTTGCCATACCCGAAAGCTCAATCTTTGCCTTTTCTGCCGCATCCTTGAGTCTTTGAAGCACCATCTTGTCTTTTCTGAGGTCGATGCCGTTTTCCTGCTGGAATTTGTCTGCCATCCAGTCGATGAGCTTCTGGTCGAAGTCGTCACCGCCAAGCACCGTGTCGCCGTTGGTTGCCAGAACCTCGAACACTCCGTCGGAGATATCAAGGATAGATACGTCAAACGTACCGCCGCCGAGGTCGAATACCATTATTTTCTGATTGGTTTCCTTATCCATACCGTATGCAAGAGCTGCCGCGGTAGGCTCGTTGATTATACGCTTAACCTCAAGGCCTGCAATCTTGCCTGCATCCTTAGTTGCCTGACGCTGAGAGTCAGAGAAGTATGCGGGAACGGTTATAACTGCCTCGGTTACGGGTGCGCCGAGATATGCCTCCGCATCCGCCTTCAGCTTCTGAAGAATCATAGCTGAAATTTCCTGAGGCGTGTACTTCTTGTCAGCAATATCAACCTTGTAATCCGTTCCCATATGGCGCTTGATGCTCATAACGGTGCGGTCGGGGTTGGTGATTGCCTGACGCTTTGCCACCTGACCTACCATTCTCTCGCCGGTCTTTGAAAATCCTACTACAGAGGGGGTTGTTCTCGCTCCCTCGGGATTAGGAATAACGATGGGCTCGCCGCCCTCGTAAACTGCAACGCAGGAGTTAGTTGTACCAAGGTCTATACCTATAATTTTTCCCATAATAATTTTCCTCCAAAAATATATTGATTGTTTTATTTTTTTCTTAATTTGTTACCTTTATTAATTTGCTACCTTAACCATAGCGTAGCGGATGATTTTGTCGCCCCTTCTGTATCCCTTCTGAAATACCTCGACGATTTCTCCGTCGCTGTGCTCGTCATCCTCAACGTGCATAACGGCGTTGTGAATGTTGGGATCGAAGGTGTCGCCTTTCGCCCCGAATTGCTCGATTCCGAGCTTTGAAAGCATTGCCGCCGCGCCCTTTGCGGTTATCGAGAGCCCCTCGGCAACCTTCTCGGATTCCTTGTATAGCGACGCGCGCTCGAGATTGTCAAGGACGGGAAGTATTTCATTCACCGTATCCGCGACTGCGTCGGTGTAAATTCCCTCTCTCTCCTTCGCGCTTCTCTTGCGGAAGTTATCGTATTCAGCCAGAAGTCGCAGATATTTGTCCTTCTGCTCCTCTAACTCGGCATCCTTCTTTTCACATTCCTCGCGCAGTGCGTCGATTTCACTTTTCTTTGATTCCTTTTTTGCCTTTTTGCTTTCCTTGGCATCAGCCGCGGGCTCGCCCTCGGCTTCCTTTATTTCCTTTTCGTCCATTACGGCTCTCCTTTCAAATTATCGTCCCCGGGGTTGAGCATACTGTCTATTCCCGATGCAAGACGCTCTATTGTCGATATAACCCTGGAGTAATCCATTCGGCAGGGTCCGATGACTCCGATTGCACCGATAACGTTGCCCCCCCTCTTTATCGTGCGGTATACGAGGGCGGAATTATTCATAACGTCAACCGAATTTTCCTTTCCTATATATACGTTTACCTTGTCGCTGTCCTTTTCGGATATGAGGGAGAGGATTTCGTCCTTGCGCTCAAACATTCCGAGAAGGTGACGGACAGAGGATACGTCGGAATATTCGGGATAGTCGAGAAGATTGTCAACTCCGTCTATCTTGACGTCGCCGCCATCCGAATCCGACATTGTTTCGTATATCGCCTTCGCAACAGGGGAGATGATAGAGGATATCGACGGCACCGCCCGTTCAAGCTCCGACAGAAGCGAGAAGGTTATGCGGTCAGAGGTTATTTTCGTCATTTTCTCGTTGAGGGCCTCGGTCAGCTGCGATAGCTCCGCACGGCTTATCGGGAAGCCGATGTGCATAGTCTTGGTTTTCGCTTGGCCGTCGGGAAAGAGCATAACCAGAACGAAGCTGCGTCCGTCTATATATATGCTCTCAAAGCGGTGTATGACCGTCTTGGGCGAGCGTGGCTTCACCGCGATTCCTGTGTAGTTTGTAAATGACGAGGCAAGCTTGGAAGCCTCGGCAAGAATCTGGTCAACCTCGGAGAGCTTACGCTGGAGCGAGCGGTCTATCTCCTCGATTTCCTTGGTCGTCATGCTGTAACGCTCGACAAGAGAATCGACGTAGAAGCGATATCCGAGCTCGGACGGAATACGTCCCGCAGATGTGTGAGGCTGCTCAAGATAACCGAGAGCCTCGAGCTCCGCCATCTCGTTTCGTATAGTTGCGGATGAGCAGGAAAGCTCCTCGCTCTGCGACAGATATTTCGAGCCGACAGGCTCGCCAAACTGAATATGTGCGTTGATTATTGCGCCCAAAATCTTCTTTTTTCTTTCGCTGAGATCGCGGTACATAATGCCCTCCTTATCCGTTTTTCGATTTTAGCACTCAAAAGCCGAGAGTGCTAACCGCAGTATTAATGTACCACTTTAAGAGGCGTTTGTCAACCCTTTTTTCATATTTTTTTAATTTTTTTGGTGAATAATTTGTTAACTCGGCAAAAAGACTGCTAAAAAACCGCTTTTTGCGCCCGTATCGGCGGAAAAATGAGCTGAAAAAGAGTTGATTTTGACCTCGTTTTTACTTGACATATTCAAATATTTATTATATAATAAATGTGTCTATGGTTTTTTTGCGCCTTTGCGTTGGGCGTATACTCGTACCACGGATAAATAACGACTATTATTTTATTAAATATGTAGAACACAAAAAGGAGGTGTTTTTGAATGGATTGGTTGTTTTATGTTATAGCAGCCGTCGTTGGCTTGCTTGTCGGCGCGGTATTCGGCGCTGTGTACTATAAAAAGAGTACCGAGAAGAAGAATGACAAGGCGAGGGCGGATGCAAGGCAGATAGTTGAGAAGGCCATTAAGGATGCTGAAACCGCTAAGAAGGAGGCAATCCTCGAGGCGAAGGAGCAGGCCCTTGCTATAAAGAATGACACAGAATTTGAATTGAAGGAAAGACGCAAGGAAATTTCCAACCAGGAGCGCAGAATTGCGAAGAAGGAGGAAACCCTTGATGCCAAGACCGAGGCGCTTGAGAGGAAGGAAGCAAATCTTTCACGTGCACAGAAGGAGGCTGAGGACCTCAAGGAGCAGATAAAGAAGGCTCTGGACGAGCAGGTTGTTGCTCTCGAGAAGATTTCCGGAATTACCTCGGGTGAGGCGAAGGAGGAGCTTCTGCACAGAATGGAGAGCGAAATCGAGCACGAAACCGCACTCAAGATTGCAGAGTTTGACGCGCGCTACCGCGAGGAAGCAGAGGAGAGGGCGAAGAACGTTCTGTCCATTGCTATTCAGCGCTGCGCCGCTGACCACGTCAGCGAGGTGGCAATTTCGGTTGTCAGCCTTCCCAATGAGGAAATGAAGGGTAGAATTATCGGTAGAGAGGGTAGAAATATCCGTTCTATTGAAACACTCACGGGTGTTGAGCTTATCGTAGACGACACACCTGAGGTTATAACCATTTCGGGCTTTGATCCTGTTCGCAGAGAGATAGCGCGTCTGGCACTCGAAAAGCTGATTGCCGACGGACGAATCCACCCTGCAAAGATAGAGGAAATGGTAGAGAAGGCTCGCCGCGATGTAGACGCAACCATCAAGCAGGCGGGTGAGAAGGCGATATTTGAAACGGGTGTACACGGAATTCATCCTGAGGTTGTTAAGCTTCTCGGAAGGCTCCGTTACCGCACGAGCTTCGGTCAGAATGTGCTCCGTCACTCAATAGAGGTATCGCTCCTGGCAGGAATTATTGCCGATGAAATCGGCGCGGATTCCACAATGGCAAGACGTGCAGGACTTCTCCACGACGTTGGTAAGGCACTCACTCAGGAGGCTGAGGGCTCGCACATCCAGCTCGGCGTTGAGGTCGCAAAGAAGTATCGCGAAAACAAGGATATTATTCACGCAATCGAGGCGCACCACGGCGACGTTGAGCCCAAGAGCGTGATAGCCTTCATAATTCAGGCGGCGGATGCTATTTCCGCGGCACGTCCAGGCGCAAGACGTGAGGACGTTGAAAATTACATCAAGCGCTTGCAGAAGCTCGAGGAGATCGCAAACAGCTTTGCCGGCGTGGACAAGTCCTTCGCTATTCAGGCGGGACGTGAGGTTCGTATAATGGTTAAGCCTGATATTGTGAGCGATGACAAGATGGTAATTATAGCAAGAGAAATTGCAAAGAAAATCGAAGAGGAAATGGATTATCCCGGACAGATTAAGGTTAATATGATACGAGAGAGTCGCGCGGTTGACTTTGCAAAGTGATTTTTTTGGGTGCTGTTCTGCGCGAACAGCACCCTTTCGCTTTTATAACACTAAACAGATAGGAAAAACAATGAGAATACTTGCAATTGGCGATATAACCGATCCCCAGTCGCTTGACTATATAGCAGACAGACTGTGGGATATAAGGAAAAAAGAAAAGATTGATTTCGTCGTAGTGAATGCGGAGAACGCCTCCTTCATAACAGGGGCGAGCGCAGAGCAGCTCAAGCACCTGATTGATTCGGGGGCTGACGTTGTTACGGGTGGCAACCATACCCTGCAAAACAAGAGCGCGCACGCGTTTCTCGACAGCGATAGCAGGGCTATCCGTCCTGTAAACTATCCTGCGGGCGCGCCCGGCTTTGGCTATACAATTACCGACTGTAACGGATATCGCGCGCTGGTTATAAACGCGCTCGGTCAGGTGAATATCGAGCCGAGGCTCGACTGTCCGTTCAGGGCGGTTGAGAGGGTGCTTTCGCGCGAGGAAGGAAGCTTTGATTTTGCGATTCTCGATTTCCACGCGGACGCAGCGGGTGAGAAGCTGGTTATGCCGCATTACTTTGACGGAAGGATAAATATTATATTCGGCACTCACACCCACGTTCAGACGGCGGACGAGCAGATATTCCCGAAGGGCACGGCATATATATCCGATATAGGAATGTGCGGTCACCGAGGCGGTATAATAGGCTCGTCGGCAGCATGTATAATCGAGCGCACCGTTGACTGCATGCCTGCAAGGTACGAGCCTGCCGAGGGGGAAATAGCGGCGGACGGAGTTATATTCACTCTCGATTCGGACTTTAAGGCTACCGAAATAAAGAGAGTTAAATTCTGAACACACAATAAAGATATATAAAGGAGAAAAAATATGAAAAGGCTGTGTGGAGCTATGCTTTCCGAATACTCGCTCAGGATAAATAGCGAGGAGAGTGTGGCGGAAAAAAGAGGGCGGGATGAATTCCGCCGTCTTGCAAGGGAAAGGCTCGGACTTGAGCTTCGCGATTTTTGTGAGGGGGATGAGCTATTTATTGAATTTGCGGATAACCCTGCAAATTTCAAGGAAAATGACGGCGGTGTGTCGGTGCTTGACGGTATTCTGACCTTCGAGGGCTCGGGCTGCGATTCTATAAGGCTGGCGGTGGATTTCTATTTTGACGAGTACGGCGCGAGAGAGGATATGACACCCTCTGAGTTTACGGTAGACGATTACGCAATGCGCCGCAAAATCGACGTGCTTGAGTACCTCAACCGCGAAACCGTAGATATCAGCGACGGCTGCTACCTGTCGCCCGAAAAAAAGGCGGACGGTCCTGTATGCTTGTATTGGCAGAACAATACCGTATACCCCGATGAAACCGTCAATATGATAGGCGTTAATTTCGAGGCGGACAGCACGGTTGAAATATCGAGAATATCCGACCAAAGCGGCGACGATGCGCTCTTAGAGGATAAAAGAGAGGTAAAGCCCACAATAGTAACCGACACGAATATAATGTTTATAATTCCCGCGGATATGAAAATGGGCGTATTCCGCGTAAGAGTTAAAAACAGCCGCGGATACTCAAACGAAATCGACGTAAACTCGCCGAATGCGTGGTGGTTTATGGGGGACGAGGGCGAAAACGCGAGCGAGGGCGGCACGCTTCAGATAATGGGTAACGCAATGTCCTTTGACACCTCGCGCGTTATGCTGCTCTCGGATAAAGGCACGGCGCATATTCTTAGTCCCTATTTTTACGACGGATATTGCGTTAAGGTGAGGCTGCCAAGGAAAATTAAAAAGGGAAATTATAAGATTTACGTAAATAACGGCTACGGCGGAAATGCCGTATGGACGTATCACGATAAGGTTGAGGTGATACCGCCACGACCTGCTTTTGGCACGGTTATTGAAATGTCCCCAAAGGACACGGATATGAAGGCCGAAATACAGTCTGCGCTGAACACGCTCGGAAAAAGCGGGGGCGGCACGCTCATTCTCGCAAACGGCGAGTACACCGTTCTCGGTATGCTCAAAATTCCACAAAACGTAACCCTTAAATGCAAAGAAAAGGGCGGCGCAAGGATACATATGCACGAGATGGTCGATATGCGCGAGAATTCGGTTATGGATAATCTCTCACTCGTATTCTTCAAGAGTGAATCGGGATATCTCGTACAGATAAACGGCGACGGAGTGCGTATGTATAATACCCTCATAATGCCTGCGCTCGATTATCTCCCCAACCATAACGGACGGGCAACCACCGAACTCGCCGTATCCGCAGAGGGCGTGAAGAATCTCGTCGTTGACGGATGCGAGATATACGCGCATTTCCTTGGGGTTGTGTATGCAATGTGCGAGTACAGTGTGTTCCGTAACTGCACGGTAAAATCTCCCGATTCCTCAATATTCACGCGCGCGTGCCACAGAACGATAGTGGAAAACAATTTCCTCACTACAATTCACGTTCAGGGCAGCGCGTCTATCGCCGTACAGCTTTCAGGCCTTGGCAGCTATATGAACTATGTTGCGTATAACACGCTTCTTCATACCCTGCACAATGACCGTGAGGCATTTACCTACGACGACCACGGTATGTATTATTACGGTAAAATGAAGGTTGACGGCACGAATATGACCTGCCTTTCCAACCCCCAGATTACCGATTCTCCGTATCGGTGGATGTATACGAAGGGCAATGTGCGCGCCTACAAGGCGTTTTCGATAAAGAAAGACCGCGAATGGTACGGCGGAATCTGCGTTATAATCGTAAAGGGCAGGGGCTTAGGTCAGTGCCGTAACGTAATAGACGTAAGCTCGCTGGCACTCACGATAGACAGAGAGTGGGATATAATGCCCGATGAAAATTCCGTGTTTTCGGTTGGCGCCTTCAACGGCAGACATATCATAACCGACAACAATATGACCGAGGCGGGAGTGTGCGTACAGCCCTATCCGCCTAACTGGTACTCGATAGTGGCGAGGAACATATCCAAAAACGCAGGCGGCTTTACGGCGGCGTCCAACCTCTTGATAAAGGATATAAATGGCAGGGAGCTCACATTGTGCGAGGTCAATTTTATGACCGATATTGTTGATAACACAGTGCTCTCAAACGTGCGCGGAATCAGCTATCAGGGACATTCGGCGGTTTCTGTCAGCGCAAGCGTTAATATTGACGACAACGTGCGTCCTACAATGGGAATAACGGTCAAGAGAAACAGACTGTACAGCAACACAAGGCTATCCAATACGGGCGCGACATTTGGCGTTATAATGGAGAAAAACGATATTCTCAACAGCTACACGGGAATAGAGCTCGGCAGGGGCAAGTTTGTTGAAAGGCCCACTATATATTTCCCCGAGAATTACGTTATCCGTAAAAACAGGCTTATGAATATAAGAATTCCTATGTTTATGTATAAGCTCGAAAACGATAAGGTGGGTGAAAGGATATGAAAAATTATAAGGTAGTATATCCTCTGATAGACGAAAGATATTACGAAACTCCCGCCGAGCCGGAATACGCGGCAAGTGATATAATACAGAGGGCGCTTGACGAAATGGGCGCTGTCGGCGGTACGGTTGCCCTTGACAGAGGCGCATTTTACATAGATAAAACCCTTCGTATTCCAAAAAGCGTTACTCTGTGCGGTATATCCGAAAACGGCACCCAGCTTTATCAGCAGGATAAGGACGGCAGAGAATGGAATCTTTTAGAGTGTGAGAGCGGTGCTACGGTACGCGATCTGAGAATCAACGTGAGGGGCACTCACAAAAATATAATCAAGGCAAGGGATAATCTGACCGTTGAGCGCGTAAGCATCCTTGCAACCCCCTATTACAAGGGGTTAACGGTGCCTGCCGAGAATATGGACGGTGCTGTTATAATAAACGCAGAGGGCGATAATATATCGGTCAGGGATACCGAAATGCTCGGAATAGGCAGAGGAATAGCCGTACGCGGCGGAAGGAATATAAATATAAGCTCGGTGTGCATATATACCTCGGGCAAGGGCATTGACCTTCAGGACTGCGAGGACATATCGGCAACACTCTGTACCCTGCGCGGAAAAACGCAGAAGGCAAGTGACTCGGAGCAGCACGGAGTGAAAGCAACTGCCGATTGCTCGATTTCGCTTGTAGGTTGTAAAAACACGGAGCTCTCTGAGATAGGAATACACGATATACAGATAAGCTCCCCCGCGATTTTTGTGTCGGATTCAGAGGGAGTGGTAATAGAAAACCTGCTCGCCGAAATGGTTGAGCGCGCCGTCATTGTTGAAAACAGCAGGTGCGTAAAAATCTGCGGTGTTGACGCGGTAAGGTGCCGCGGTGTGCTTGCCGACGGTGCAGACGTTGACGGAGTAAACGTTTTCGTGAATTATTAAGGTTAAGGAGCTTTTTATGCTTAATCCTCACTTAGCGATCAAAGCAAGGCCGCTTGTAAATGAAATGAACGCGGTTCTGTGGAAAAATTTACGGATCAGCGTTTTGTCCGACAGGCTTTTTCGCATAGAGAGAAGCGAGAGGGGAGAGTTCTGCGACGAAGCGACCGCTGCGGTATTCTTCCGTGATTTTGCGCCCGTGGATTATTCCGTAAGGGAAAGCGGCAGCACCGTATACATAGGCACGGGGCGGTAACACTCGCCGTTGCGGATAGCGACGAAGGCTCGTACGTTATTATCGACGGAAAAGAGGTAGCACTCGACAATTCCGAAAATCTGCTCGGCACGTACTGGTGTCTTGACTGCTGCGACGGAACACATCACAGAGTTTTGTGAGATCCCGACAGGGCGGATTCGGTATACGACATTGAGCTTGAAAACGGAGTTGTGTCGAAAAACGGCGAAAATGGCGCTGATTTTACCCAAATGTCAACAAAGGTTTACAAATGCGGACAGAAATTTTCGATAAAATCCGACAAAAAGCACAACGTTTTGCCCGAAAAGCGCAGCATAACCGTGCGTTTTCTCAACATACCCTACGGAGAGGTTGAGGTAAAGGAGAACGGAAAAGGCACTCTGTTTGACACAAGGGAAAACAAATGCCTGCGCGTGAGCTTTACTATGGACACCTCAAAGGAGTATACCGTTACGGTGAAATATGAAAAGCCGTCCGAGCTTTCGCTCGTAAGGCAGCACGTGCTCAGAGTTCTGCAATACTGCGAGGGCGAAAACGAGGGTGAGCGCGCAAGGCTCCGGCGCGCGGTAGAAGGGTGCGATAGCAAGCGAGAGGCAGCCGCCCTGATACGAGGCTCTGATATGCACCGCACGGTAAAGTCGTATATGCTGGAGCTGATATAGCTGATTCGTGCATTTTGATAATTAAAGGCATAAGAAAAGAGGGTTCACTTCATTTATTGAGCCCTCTTTTTAGTTTTGGGGTAAATGGCGATTTTTGGTTGTCTGTTGATTATTTCTAAATTACTGCCACGCCCTCGCCCATTTCGGTAATTTCCACCGCGGTTGGCAGGGCGGATATTTTTATAATGCCGACGGTCATATCGTCTGATTTATTCGAGTTTTCCTTTGCTTCCTTAAGAATATTTGCGGCGATATCCTTTGCCGAGGTGCGCGCATCTATATCTGCGATAGCGGATATCAGCCATTTCTCGTCACAGCTCTGACTGATTCCGTCGGAGAGCATAATCACCGTGTCACCGCCCTGAAGCGAGATGTCGGTCTTCTCCGCATCTATCGAGTGAAGAAGCCCTATCGGCATAGTTTGCGATTTTATTCTGAATATACCGCTGCCTCTCTTTACGATAGAGGGGGCTGCCCCGCTTTTTACAAACGAAGCCTTGCCCGTCAGGGTGTCAAATTCAAACAAGTCGACGGTTGAGGAGCATTCGCCGTCCTTATACCTTAAAAAGTTATTAAGCATTCGTATCGAGGTGGTTTTGCTCATTCCCGCGCCGAGCATTTTTTCGAGGAACAGGTTAGAAAAATCCGAGGTAAACGCCGCCTCCTCGCCGCTGCCCATTCCGTCGGAGAGTATCGCGTATGAAAATCCGTCTGAGTTGCGGAAGGATACGATACTGTCACCCGACATTTCGGTATTTGATGCCGAGTCCTTCGCATAATCAAATTCAAGTGAGAATTTCGGCAGGGTTTGCATAGTTACATGCGAGGGGTATCTGATATCGGGAACGGTCAGCCTGCCTATCGGGGAGCCGCAGAGCTGAGAGAATTTTGTGCACACTGCGCCCTCACATTCAAACAGGGGGGCTACGTTTTGAAGGTAAATTGAAATTTTTCTGTTCCTTTTTCCGCATACGTCGAGCTTGCTCACCCTTATGCCGAAATCGTTTTCAAGCGCAAATGACAGCTCCTCTGACAGCTTATCGTCCCTACGCATATCGAGCATATCGTTTTTTGCGCTCTCGGACAGCAGCTTTGCTATCATCTCGTAATCAAATGCGATGAGCGCGCTCTTATCCCCCTTCTGCTTCTCGCGCGTGAGGGTGGCGCAGCTCTCCCTTATTTCCTTCACTATTTCATCAATATGCGGGCATTTTTTAGACAGAGCCTTAGGGATACAGTCCTTGTCGGTTATTCCGCGCTTGTACAGTCTTTCGGATATCCCCTGCATTGCGCGGTAGGCGGATTTATCTCCGCTTTCCCAGCATTCGTTTTTCTCGGAGCATTTTTTGCACCACCTGTTACATATCGAGTCGCACGCGCCGAAATATTCTGAGATTGCAGGGCGGCTGGTCTTGTCCGACGCATCGTAAAACACTCGGGAAAGGTCGGAGAAAACAGAGGATAGCTTGTTCAGGCGCATATATTGCTCGGCGGTCTCGGTGCCGACCTTGTCCCTTTTTTCTTTTTGCTCGCCTGTTTCCTTTTTCTGCTTGCTGTTGAAAAGCGGCCATACAAGAAGGGATGGGATAACAACCGTCGGCATAATATCAAGAAAACCTGTGAGCGAGTAGGTGAGCGTTGCGTATATAACCGAGAGGAATATGCCGAACAGAAGGGAATATATTTCGCCAAGATGTGTGATTATTCCGCTGACAGCCGAGAGTATTATAAACGACGGAATGTACCGTGCGTCGCACACGGCACCCCCTATGAGAGCGAGCAGGGCACCGCATATGGGGTTTGCCTTCTTCGACATCAGAACCGAGAGAAAGGATATAGCACAAAAGCCGAGGTTTAGTCCAAGAAAGCTTCGTGAGCGAAGGGCGAGCACCACCGAAGCGCACAGCGCTATAATTGATGCCCAGGTGAATAGATTTCTCGTGTTTATTTTTTTGAACGCGAGGGGCCTTTGCTCAAATATCAGCATTGGCAGCGATATCTTTGCCGTGTAGATTCCACAGAACAGAAATGCGCCGACGGCAGAGAAAAACACGCTTCCAGCCGAGAAAAGAATTGCGTAGTACGCAAAATTACTGATAATAAGCTCATATATTCCCGCGCCAAGTCCCGCAAAGCAGGCTGTCGCTATCCGTATCTGCGGCGCTTCCGAAAAAAAGCCCTGAGAGCGCGGAAAAATCACTCTGCCCCGAAGGGGCATGCTGGTTATTATTCTTGCAAGAAATATAAGCGAATAAATAATAAGATATCCGTCCCTGCCGGTAGGGAGCGCAAACGCCCCGATAAGACACCCTATAAAAATCGGCAGAGCCCGACGGTCCGCCGCACAGAGCAGGGAGATTCCCAGCGAGCACACCCCGAAGGCTATATGCGCCTGCGAGAGAAGAAGGGCAACCCCCAGCATAATGAAGTCGCACAGAAGCTCAAGTGGCTTGTTTTCTCTCGCCCCGTATGCCGCCTTCACGGTTGATAGCATTTCCGATAGACTTATTTCCTTGTATTTTTCACCGTTTTTCTTGGTATCCATAATCTTTTTCCTTCCTTTTTTGAGATATTATAGCAATATATATCTACGATAATTGTCGCATTCTGCGGATTATTATAATATTGCAAAATATAAATATATGTGGTATACTGTAAATATAAAACCCGTCCGTTTTATGTGTTGTAAAAATTACTCTCTTTTTCGTTATGAGAACGAGCCGTGCGTGCATATAGTTGTGCCGAGGTGATTTTTATGAGACGGATTTTATCTTTGATTCTTATTTCTTTGGGCATTTTCCTTATGTCCTGCTCAAGCGGTAGCGTTTATTCGGTGGATATGCAGTATGAGGAGCATAATTTCTACGGTGAGTGTGAGGTTAACGGCTGCGTTTATACGGGTAGGTTCTATATTTCCGAGGGCAACCGCCTTTCCGAGCGCGAGAGATATATAATTCTTTCCTCGCCCGAGGCACTTTCAGAGGTAAGAATAGATATAAAAGAGGACGGCACAGAGGTTTCCTGCGACGGTGTGAGCGCAGGAATGGATGCGGTGGGAATCGCGAGGGTATTCGAGCTTTTCGATATTCCCGCATCGGCGGTATTTCGCCGTGACGAGGATAAAATGACGGCTGTCTACGAGGGCTCGACCTACGAGATAGTGTACGAGGGCGGGGGGATAAAGAAAATATCCTCTGCAAGCGGAACCGATATTATGTCACTTGAGATAATAGAGCGATATGAATAAGAGGGCGTTTGCAGAAATAGACCTATCCCGCCTCAGGGATAATTACAGACGGGTATGCTCGCTGACTCGGGCGCGTGTGATTTGCACACTCAAGGCGGATGCCTACGGCCATGGGGCAAGGGAGTGCCTATCAGCTCTTGAAAGCGCGGGCGCGGATTTTTTCTGCGTTGCAACCGCCGAGGAAGCGCTGGAGCTGAGGCGTATCAGCGATTCTGAAATTTTAGTGCTCGGCTACGTGCCCGCAGGCTATGTGAGGACGTTGGCGGAAAGCCGAATTATAATTTCCCTTCTCTCACCGCAATACACGGAGCATATTGTCTCGGCGCTCGGCGGCCGTTTGCCGATACGGGCGCATATAGCGATAAACAGCGGTATGAACAGACTCGGCTACTCGCCCGAGGATGAGGGGGCTATTGATTTTGCGCTCTCTCATAAATCACTCGATATATGCGGTGCGTACTCGCATTTATGCTGTGCGGATATGCGCGAGGACCGACGGAGCATGGAGCAGATAGCGAGCTTTAAGAGGGCTATTGCTTCCTTTACAAATCAGGGGCTGATTACGCATATATCAAACAGCGCAGGGGTGCAGAGGTACGGCGCGCAGGGCTTCTGTGCGGTGCGTGTGGGTATGGCTCTGTACGGTCACGCCTGCGTGCAGTCTGGATTTCTTCCCGTTATGACGCTTTACGCGCGCGTTGTGTGGATACGAGATATCCGCGCGGGTGATTACGTGGGGTACGGGGCGGATTTTGTCGCAGACAGAGATGTAAAAATTGCCACCCTTTCGATAGGGTATGCCGATGGACTTCTGCGTGCGTATACGGGCGGCTCGGTGCTTTTTGAGAGCTGTAAGGGGAAAATCGTCGGCAAAATATGTATGGATTTATGTATGGTTATGCTACCCCGTGACGCGAAAATTTCTGTTGGCGAATACGGGTGCATTTTTGACAAAAAGGGGAAAAATACGAGAGCGCTGTCGGTTCTGTCGGGTATGACCCCCTACGAGCAATTGACGGCGATAGGAAAAAGAGTTCACAGAATATACAGGGGATAGAAAATGAAGGATGGGGTAATCGTTATAAACAAGGGTGAGGGCATAACCTCGCAGGGTGTCGTTACAAGGGTGAAAAGGCTCTTTGGCGCAAAGAAGGCAGGGCACACAGGCACACTCGACCCTATGGCTACGGGAGTTCTGCCCGTAATGCTCGGCCGTGCATCGAGGGCGAGCGATTTCCTAATGGATTCAAAGAAGCATTATATAGCAACCCTTCGCCTCGGATTAGAAACCGACACCGAGGATACGACGGGAACGGTTGTTGCAGAGAGCGATTTAATCCCATCGGAAAAGGAGCTTTTCGCGTGCGCCGAGAAAATGGTTGGCGAGATTATGCAGATACCCCCTATGTATTCCGCGATAAAGGTTGGCGGAAAAAAGCTGATGGAGCTTGCCCGTGACGGAAAAGCTGTCCCCCGCGAGCCGAGAAAAATCACCGTCTACTCGCTCACAGCCGAGAGGCTGAGCGAGCGCGAATACAGGCTGGATATCGAATGCTCGAAGGGTACCTACATACGCACGGTTTGTGCGGATATCGGGCGCGCGCTCGGCTGCGGTGCGGCTATGAGCTCGCTTATGCGTGTGGAAAGCGCAGGCTTTCATATTTCAGCCGCTTATACCCTTGACGAGCTTGAAAATATGAGTGAAAATGAGCGCGAGTCGCTCGTTATTCCGACGGACAGGCTGTTCGATAAGTACAGAGAGATAAGGCTGGAGCCGTTCTTTGCCCGCCTTGCCCGTCACGGACTCGAAATATATCTTAAAAAGATAGGCGTGAGCCTTTCGTTAGGTGAGATCGTGCGAATGAGCGACGACCGTGGCTTTTTCGCGCTCGGCGAGGTGAGGGAATATGAAAACGGCATGGCGATAAAGCCTATCCGTTGGTTCGGGGAGGTGTGATTTTGGCAGTAAGATGGACGAAAAAGCAGAGCGAGGCAATTGAAACAAGGGATAAAACACTGTTGGTTTCTGCCGCCGCAGGCTCGGGAAAGACCGCAACACTCACCGAAAGAATAATTCAGTCCGTGCTCGATAAGGACAACCCTGCGGATATATCGAGAATGCTGATAGTCACCTTCACTCGTGCGGCGGCGGCAGAGCTTCGCGAGAGAATTACCGCTGCAATTGCAAGGGCGCTGGAGAGTGACCCCGAAAACAGACACCTATCGCGTCAGGCACTTCTGATGCCTACGGCACAGATTTGCACTATTGATAGCTTCTGTAATGATATTTTGTCATCGCACGCGGCAGAGCTTGGGCTGTCGACCTCGTACAGAATATGCGACGAGGCAGAGGAAAAGCTGCTCGAGCACGTGGTGATGGAGGAAATCGTGGAGTCCGCCTACGAGGGACTTTACTTGGATATTGACAAAAATGGCTTTGCGCTCTTTGCGGAGAATATGACCGTTGCAAAGGATGAGGGCGCGCTCTCGGAGAAGCTGATATTTCTTTACTCGAAAACCTCTCAGCTTCCCGACAGGCTTGAGGTATATAAGAGAATACTGGAAATACTTGAGTCAGAGCCAAAGATATTCGACACCCCCTGGGGTGAGCACCTGAAGAAAAGGCTCGCCGATTTTTGCGGACATTACGGACGGCTGTGCGCCCATCTGCTATCGAAAATGAGCGACACCGACGCGGATGCGGAGAAAAAGTACGAAAAATGCTTCTCTCACGTCATAGAGCACACCGATTTGTGTATCAAGGCAATAGAAAAAGGATATGAAAATGCCGCGGCAGCGGTAGCTCTGCTGTGCAAGCTTCCCGAAAGGGGAAGAAATAAGGAAAATGAGCGCTCGGAGTACTCACATTCGGCAGAGGCGCTCCACGCCCTTCTGAAAACCGATGCCCAAGCCCTTAAAAAGAGCTTTTCCTACTCGAAAGAGGATTTCTCGAGCCTGTTTTCACAGATGAAGGATTTTTATAAAATGCTCATACTCATATTCGAAAAATATGAGGAAAGGCTGACGCGCGAGAAAAGAGATAGGGGTATTCTCAATTTTGACGATATATCCCGATATACCTACAACCTTCTCTGCAATAAGGACGGCACCCCTACCGATATAGCCAAGGGGCTGTGCGATAGCTATGACTACGTTTACATAGACGAGTATCAGGACGTAAACTATATTCAGCACAGAATATTTGAGAGCATATCCCGAAAAAACAACAGATTTATGGTTGGCGATATAAAGCAGAGCATTTACGGCTTCCGCGGCGGCGAGCCCGATATATTCGCAAGCTTGCGCCGAAAATACCCGAAGCTTGACGTAAGCGAGGGCGATTATGCTACGGTATTTATGTCGGAAAACTTCAGGTGTGACGAGAGCGTTATAGAATTTGTAAACGCCGTTTTCGACACTCTGTTTGAGAGGGCAGGCGCGAGCATAGGCTACGAGAGAGATGACCGCCTCTGCTTCTCGAAGGTGTCCGACCCGCCGACACACGGCAAGGCATCTGTGCGTGTTTTTGAAAATACAAAGGCTGAAGAGGATGATGGGGCAGAGGATACGGATGCGGCGGATGCCGAGCTCTCCTACGTTGCCGACGAGATAAAACGCCTTCTTTCCGAGGAGCTCAAAAATGACACAACTCCCATAACCCCCAAGGATATAGCGGTAATTTTTCGCTCCGGCCCAAAAAAAATGGACAGGCTCCGTCAGATGCTTGAGGATAGGGGAGTGAGCGCTCACGCCGCGAACAAGGAAAATTTCTTCCTCACTCCCGATGTTTTGCTCATGCTCTCAATTCTCAACTCTGTTGATAATCCGAGGCGTGACGTTTACCTCGCAGGCGCTATGCGCTCGCCTGTGTTTAATTTCACTATGGACGAGCTTGTTTCTCTGCGGAACGAAAACCCCGATGCGCCCTCGCTTTACGATGCACTTGTCGCATATACCGAGGCGCATCCCGATTACAGAAGGGGTATTGATTTTCTGGGCACCCTGTCAGAGCTTCGCGAATTTTCACGCGGCACGTCGGTTGATAAGCTGATATCCAAAATATATTCGACGACCAATATACTGTCGGTAGTCCAGAAGCGCGACAGGCTGATGCTTCTCTACAATTACGCCGTGAAATTCGAGGCGTCCTCGTTCAAGGGACTCTATAATTTCATAAGCTTCGTTGATGAGATAATAGCGGAGAAAAGGCAGCTCTCTCTCGGTGATATGTCCGAGGACACAGAGAGTGTTACAATAATGACCGCTCATCATTCAAAGGGGCTTGAGTTTCCCGTATGCTTCCTATGCGGTGCGGGAAGCAACTATTCCAATATGGATACGAGGTCAGACCTTCTGTTTGACTCAGAGCTTGGCGTTGCAACTAAATTCCTCGACAGCACAGGACTTTTAGTCGTTGACAACCCTGTGTTTGACGTGCTTGCCTCGAGGCTGAAAAGAAGGCAGGCAGAGGAGGAGATGCGTATTCTCTACGTTGCCCTTACCCGAGCAAGAGAGAGGCTATACGTCACCGCAACGCCGAGAATGTTGCCTAAAAACATACAGAAAAAGGTTGAGTCACTCGCAAAATACGCCGATGAATACTACATTCTCGGCGAAAAGAATTATATTTCCCTCATTTTGCTTGCAATGCAGCTATACCCCGATTGCGCGAATTTTGAAATCATAAGCGAAAATGATATTACAGCCAATAACGCGATAGCCCGGAGCCCCGAGGACGTGCCCGACAGCGCGGTACACACCGAAGAAATTGCAAAAATAAGAGAGGGTATAGAAAGAAATCTGTCCTTTGAGTACAAATATTCCTATCTTAATAAGCTTCCCGGCAAGCTGTCGGTTTCCCGACTCTATCCCGAGGTGCTCGACGAGAGTGAGGATAGGGAGATTACCCCCGTTGTAAACGCAGAGGTTACAGGCAGAGTGCCGAGGTTTATGTCCTCGCAAGAAAACGAGGCGGACGGTGCACAGAAGGGCAACGCAACTCACCTGTTTTTACAGTTCTGCGATTTTGAAAACGTGTGCAGAGGCGGAGTTGAGAGGGAGCTTTCGCGCCTGGTCGAAAACCGCTTCATAACCGAAAGGGATGCGGCGCTTGTGAGAATTTACGAGCTTGAGTGCTTCTTTAAGAGCGAGCTGTTTTTCGCTATGCGCTCGGCGCGCCGAATCTGGCGGGAGCTGCGCTTCAATATGAAGCTGCCTGCCGAAAAATTCACCGCTGACGCCGAATTGTCAGAGAAGCTTCGCTGTGAGGAGCTTTTGGTGCAGGGAGTTATAGACTGCGTATTCGAGGCAGAAAACGGCGACATAATTCTCTCGGATTACAAAACCGACAGAGTTCCCCGCGACAGAGAGGAGGCGCGCGCCGTTTTGCGCGAAAGGCACAGCTCTCAGCTCGGATATTACAGAGAGGTCTCTACCAAAATGTTCGGAAAAGCGCCGGCAAAGGTGTATATTTATTCTCTGGCACTCGGTGAGAGCATAGAAATTTAATTCACCCCTTGACACAGTACAAATTCAAGTGGTATAATTTAATGGATTTAATAATAAAATCCTCGCGCACGCGAGGAGGAGGCATAAAAATGAAATGGACATCACTAAATGAGCTCAGAGAAAAATACCTTTCCTTCTTTGAGTCCAAGGGACATCTGAGACTGCCGAGCTATTCGCTCGTTCCTCATAATGACAAATCCCTTCTGCTTATAAACTCGGGTATGGCACCTATGAAGAAATTCTTTACGGGTGAGGAGGAGCCTCCGCGCCGCCGTGTTACACCTGCCAGAAGTGTATAAGAACGCCCGACCTTGAGCGTGTAGGACATACCGCGCGCCACGGCACATATTTTGAGATGCTGGGTAACTTCTCCTTCGGAGATTATTTCAAGCGCGAGGCGATTGCGTGGGCGTGGGAATTTCTGACCAAGTGGCTCGAAATACCTGAAAATCTTCTCTATCCCTCGATATTTGAAAATGACGAGGAGGCGTTTGAGATATGGACAAAGGAAATAGGCGTTCCAAAGAGCCATATCAAGCGACTTGGCAAGGCGGATAATTTCTGGGAGCACGGACAGGGCCCCTGCGGCCCCTGCTCGGAGATATATTTTGACCGCGGCGAGAAATACGGCTGCGGCTCGCCCGATTGCGGCCCCGGATGCGACTGCGACAGATTTATGGAGATATGGAACAACGTATTCTCGCAGTTTAACAACGACGGAAACGGCAACTACACCGAGCTTGCACAGAAAAACATAGATACGGGTATGGGCCTTGAGCGTCTTGCCTGCGTAATGCAGGGGGTGGACAACCTTTTTGAGGTTGATACCGTAAGAAAGATACTCAATTCGGTATGCTCGGTTGCAGGCAAGAATTACGGCGATAATGCAAAGGACGATATATCTATACGCGTGGTCACCGACCATATCAGAAGCGCGACCTTTATGATATGTGACGGAGTAATTCCTTCAAACGAGGGACGCGGCTACGTATTACGCAGAATTTTGCGCCGTGCGTCAAGACACGGAAAGCTGCTCGGCATAAACGAGATGTTCTTGCCCCCTCTTTGCGAGGTGGTTATCGGTGAGAATGTGGGCGCGTACCCCGAGCTTTCCGAGAAGCGCGAGTATATTCTCAAGGTTATTGCAAACGAGGAGGAGCGCTTCAACGCGACCATTGACGCGGGACTTTCGATAATTTCGGGTATAATATCGGATGTGAAGGCGAGCGGAAGGACGGTTATCAGCGGCGCTGATGCCTTCCGTCTCTACGACACCTTTGGCTTCCCGATAGACCTCACGCGCGAGATTGCCGACGAGAGTGGCGTTTCGGTTGACGAGGCTGAGTTTTCTGTTCTTATGAACGAGCAGCGCACTCGCGCACGTGCGGCACGCGCAAGCATCAGCGGCTGGAGCGAGGGCTCTAAAAACTCTCTGTCGAGTGTTGATAAGACCGAGTTTGTCGGCTACGAAAACGACACCGTGAGTGCCAAGGTTCTGGCAATAATCGTTGACGGCGAGGACGTGGAAGAGATAAGCGAGGGCGACTGCCTTATCGTATGCGACAAAACCGTATTCTACGGCGAGGGCGGCGGTCAGGTAGGCGACAGCGGAGCTATAACCGCAGACGGTCTTGACATAACTGTTACCGATACTAAGAAAAACGACGGCGTTTATATACACGTCGCTACAGTAAACGAGGGCGCAGTGAGGGTTGGTGATACCGTTACCCTCTCAATTGACGTTGCGCGCCGCAACGCGATAAGGCGCAATCACAGCGCAACTCATATTCTTCAGTCTGCGCTCCGAGAGGTTCTTGGAAATCACGTCGAGCAGTCAGGCTCATACGTTGACGAGCGCCGTTTACGCTTCGATTTCTCGCATTTCTCCGCAATAACCGCAGACGAAATAGCAAAAATCGAGAGTATTGTGAACGCGCATATTCTTTCCGCTGCTGACGTTCTCACGGTTGTTACCGACATAGAAAGCGCGAAGAAAATGGGTGCTATGGCTCTGTTCGGTGAGAAGTACGGAAAGACTGTAAGAGTTGTTAAGATGGGCGATTTCTCAACCGAATTCTGCGGCGGTACGCACGTTGATAACACGGGCAAAATAGGTCTTTGCAGGATTATATCCGAGAGCTCGGTTGCGGCAGGAATCCGCAGAATAGAGGCGACCACGGGACTCGGCGTTCTTGAGCTTATGGCGGAGAAGGATGCGCTCATCCTCGATACCGCACGTGAGCTGAAGGCAAACAACGTAAACGATATAGCAAAGAAGGCAGTGCAGCTTCAGGGTGAGCTGCGCGAGGCAAGGCGCGAGATAGATTCGCTCAACTCGAAAATCTCCGCGATGAAGCTTGGCGAGCTCATCGGCTCGGCTGTTGATATGGGCAAGGTAAGACTGCTCACCGCCCGTCTTGAAATGAAGATTGACAGCGCAAGGGCTCTTTGCGACAGTATAAAGTGCGATTACCCCGATATGATAGCAGTGTTTGCTATTGTAAATGACGGCAAGCTCAACTTTATCACCTGTGCAGGCGAGAAGGCGGTCAGCGCAGGCGCGCACGCAGGCAACATTCTGCGCGAGGTTTGCGCGGTATGCGGCGGTAAGGGCGGCGGACGTGCCGACAGCGCAATGAGTGGCGGACGCGACCTTGATAAGATTGACGGTGCGCTCGCGCTCGCGAAGGATATAGTTTCAAAATTATAAAAACGAAAGCCCTTCGGTAAAATGAGGGGCTTATTTATCAGAGGTACAGTATGGGTTATTTGTGCGAAATGCATCTTCACAGCTCCGATGTGAGTATGTGTGGAAAGGTTGACCGAAAAGAGCAGATAGATTTTTATAAAGGGCTCGGCTACAACGGTGTATTCTTTACCGACCATTTCTGGCGCGGGAACTGCAAGATTCGTGACTTGGAATGGCAGGAGAGGGTAAGAATTTATAAGGAGTGTCACGAGAGTGCGAGGGAATACGGAAAAAGCGTGGGGGTTGACGTTTTCTTCGGCTTTGAGCTTGCAGAGGGGAGAAGTGATTTTCTCATATACGGAATAGATACCGATTATCTTACGGCTCATCCCGAGCTTGAAAATATGGATATACACGAGCTGCTCGATACATTCAGGCGTGACGGCGGTCTTGTAATTCAGGCACACCCCTTCCGCGAGGCAAGGTGGATTAAGAATATAACCCTGTACCCCGCAAACGTTGACGGTGTTGAGACGGTCAATACGCACAACCTGACCGAGAGGGCAGATAAGATGGCAGAGGTATATGCCGAGGCGTATGACCTTATAGGAATAGCGGGCTCTGACTATCACGCGGACAGAATGCACGCATTCTGCGGCCTTGTTTTTGATAACGTGCCGAGTGGCGAGAGGGAGATAATTGACCTCATCCGCGCGCGCAATTTCTCTATAACAGAGTTTTTTTCAAGGTGAATACAGCAAAAGGGCGGTTGCCGATATGGCAACCGCCCTTATTTTGACTCAAATTATTGTTTTTTGGTGTCGTTTTTGAAGTACTGATATAGGTAACATTCTATCATTCCGTTGTAGAGCTTGCGGACCTTGTCAGCGCGCTTGCCGTAGAATTTCTCAAAGCTCTTGCATGAGGTGATGATATACGCCTGCCAGGGTGAAAGCGAGCGGAAATGCGCGCCTATCTCACGGTAAAGCTCTTCAGCCTCGCGCTGTGTGCCTATGCGCTCGCCGTACGGGGGATTACAGACTATCGTTGCGCGCACGCCGTCCTCGCCGATATTTCTCGCGTCGGCACGGAAGGAACGAATGCAGTCGTTGACACCCGCCCTTTTTGCGTTTTCGCGCGTGAGGGCTATGCACTTCTCGTCAATATCCGATGCGTAAACGCGGAAGGCACTGTCCCTTATCTCGTTATCAAGTGCTTCCTCGCGCGCGTTTTCCCATAGGGTGCGCGAGATTTGGGGGAAGCTCTCGGCTATAAAATGTCTTTTTACGCCCGGTGCGATGTTACGCATGAGCATTGCCGTCTCGATAGCAATAGTTCCGCTGCCGCACATAGGGTCCCACGTCAGAACGTTCTCGCGAGGGCGCGAGGTTGCCGCTATCGCAGCCGCCAGCGTTTCGCGTATCGGTGCTGCGTTTGAGGTCGGGCGGTAGCCCCTCTTGTGCAGGGCGGTGCCTGAGGTGTCTATCATAAGGGTTGCAGTGTTTTTGAATATAAAAAACTCGACCTGATACTTGACACCCTCCTCACAAAACCAGCGGACGCCGTATTTTTCGGACAGGCGGCTGACTATCGCCTTTTTGCATATAGCCTGACAGTCGGGGACGGAGAAAAGGGTGCTCTGGATGCAGTGTCCCTTGACGGGAAATTGGTCGCTTTCGCCTATCCACTGCTCCCACGGAAGCGCTTTTGTGCCCTCGAAAAGCATATCGAAGGTGTCGGCGTGAAATTCGCCGAGCTTGATAAAAACCCTCTCTGCGTAGCGCAGGTTTATGTTGCAAACCGCTATTGCCTCCCCGTCGCCGAGGAAGGTTACGCGTCCGTCAATTGTTGATATTCTGTTGTAGCCAAGCTCGTCAATCTCCTTGCCGAGAAGATGCTCGAGCCCAAAAAGGCAGGTTGCCACTAATTCAGTTTTCATATTAAAGCTCTGCGTTTTCAAAAATTACGCTGTCAAATTCTATGCACTCCGCGACCTCACCCTCGCTTCTCGGCGTCCAGGCAAACGTGTAGGGCCTGTACAGCTTTTTTACGAGGCGGAAGGGAAGTGAATCTCTGTTTTCAAAATTATATGCGATAAAATCAGGCTTGCTGAGAAAATTGAGAAACATCGTCTGGAGAAGGCGGTGCTTTAAGGTATAATTTTTCGTTTTATCCCTCAAAAACATATCCGAAAGATTGCCTCGGATAATTTCTGGGCGATTCTTTTTATACCAGGAAATAACAAAGGGGTTGAAGCTCTCAACGCAGTATTTGCCCGAATAGCCGTCGAGTATTTTCTGCGCCGCCTCGGTGGTCGCAATAGCGAGGCTCTCCGCCTTTATCTCAACGAGAAGCGGCACCCTGCCGTTAACGAGTGCCAAAACCTCGTCAAGCGTGGGTATACACTCGCCCTCTATGCCCGAAAGGGTTAGCTTTTTCAGCTCCTCAAGGGTTAAATCGCGCACGCGCGCATCGACACCGCAAACGCGGTTGAGGGTTGTGTCGTGAAAAACCACGACCTTGTCATCCTTCGATAGCTGAACGTCAAGCTCAATGCCGCATCCTCTCTCGATTGCGCGCGTAAATGCCGCTATCGAGTTTTCGGGAATACCCCCGTCCTTGCTATGATATCCTCTGTGTGCGTAAACCTGCGAGGCAAAGTAGGCTGCACCCTCACGGCGCTTGCCACACCGAAGCGAGAGAATATAGAGAAGGGAAAGGATAAGGAAAAATGCGATAATTGAAGAAAGTGTTATTATAAGGGCAATCATTTTTAATCCTCTACATCAAGGCTTTCGAGAACACTCTGCTTTACCCCCGGCCTTGAATCGCCGTGCTTGACCATAAGCATTGTGAAGAAGGCAAGACCTGCGAATACTGCGGCGTAGGGGAACAGCGACGAGAAGCCGAGATTATCCATAAGGAAGCCCGAAATAACAGGGGTGAGTATCTGCGCCGTCATTGATGCTGTGTAGTAGAAGCCAGTGTATCTTCCGCAGTCGGAATCCTTCGCCAGCTCAACGACCATAGGGAAGCTGTTTACGTTTATAGTTGCCCACGCAATTCCGGCAAGAGCAAAGAGGGGGTACATCAGGAAGGTTGCCGTGCCCTCACGGATAAACGCCGCGCCGAAGAATGCTGCAAAGAGCATAACCACACCTGCAAGAATGGTTTTCTTTCTGCCTATTTTGCTCGCTATCATACCGACAGGCAGGTAGGAGATTATTGCCGCCGCCTGAGCTATCAGCAGGGTTGTGGAATAGGAAACCTTCAGAAAGTCCTTTGCGTATACCGAGTATTTTGTCGTTACTGCGTTGTAGCCGAAGAACCAAAGGAATACAGACAGAAGAATGAAGATGAAGGATATCATCTGCGCGCGCGAAAGCTTGCCGCCCTCGTGCTCGCGCTCCTTGACCTCCTCGTCGCAGCCGAGCTCCTCGGTCTTTTCCTCCATTTCCTTCACCCAAAGGGGCTCTCTGACGGTTAAAAGGAATATGATGAGCGCGCCAATCATAACCGCCGCAACGGTGAGGATGTAACCTGCGAACTCGGTGTTGTCAGCCTTGTCCGTTCCAAAAACCTTCGTGAGAAGCAAAACAAGTATACCGCCCGCTGTGCCCATGAGGTTGATTACCGCGTTGCCCTTTGAGCGCAACGGCTTTATCGTTACGTCAGGCATGAGCGCAACCGCAGGTGAACGGAAGGTTGCCATCGAGGTCAGCGCCAGAAGCAAAACGATTATGAAAAGGGTGAGGTTGTCTATAATTCCGAGGAAGGAGAAGGCAACCGACGCGCAAACAGCACCTATTGTTATATAGGGTGTACGTCTGCCCCATTTTGTTCTCGTTTTGTCGGACAGAGCGCCGAATATCGGCAGCATAACCAGCGCGAATATGTTATCCAGCGCCATAATTATACCCGAATACGCCTGCTTCATATGGAATTTGTCTGTCAGGATGAGGGGAACTACCGTGTCGTACGCCTGCCAGAAGGCAGAGATGAGAAAGAATGCAAATCCAACGAGGATTGTTCTTTTGTAATTCAGCTTCATTTTAATATCTCCTTGTTTTAATAAACACCTATATTTTACCAAAAAACGCGCGATATGTCAACAAAATCATTTTTGACCGCCCGCGTTGCTTGTATTCAGAAAAAAACCGCCCTTTTTATCGGGCGGCCTTTATCACCTTTTTGACTTTTTGATTTTGAACAGCCTGCGTAGAATGGGGGATAGAAACCTCGGGGAACGAACCAAAACAATTTTCATACAGTCACCTTTGAGCATAGCAGATTATACCGAGCGCAATCAGAACGATAGCCTCCAGAACCACGAGCACCGCCTCCGGAAGAAAAAAGGATATGAGCACCCCGAGCCCGAAGGAAAACACGCCTATACCGATTGCCGCCTTCCAGCACAGCCTTGACCTCATACAAAAACCTCCGAGAGTAAAATGTTCTTGATATGATTATATGCAAAAACACCCCAAGGGGTTACAAAAAACGGATGCAGCCGCATCCGTTATTCGTATTATGAAGTTTTTGCCGAGCTTTTTTCAAAAAGCGACCTTTTCTCAATTTTTGTCTTGTTTATCCAAATGCTCAACAGCATATTCGCAACATTGAATAACAAGGTTGTTCAGTGATATTCCTTGCTCCTGAGCAATGGTTTCGAGTTTTTCCAAAAGGTCAACGGGCATTCTAAATGTTTTGTTTTTATGCTCCGATTTCTTTACCTTAAACATATTACATCACTCCCTACACCTATATTTTACACTATGTTTTTACAAAAATATACACTCTATTTTAGCACTATAATATATAAGTGCAATTTACACTTGACATCCTTGTCGCACTGTGCTAAAATGTTGATAAACAAAAATGTGAGGGATTCTGATTATGATTGTTTCCTTTTGCGGTCATTCGAGCTTTTCAAGCAGTAATGTGCATAGGCAAAAACTGATTGATATTTTTGAGAAAAGAATAGGCGACAGAAGGGTGGACTTTTATCTCGGTGAATACGGAGCGTTTGACAGATTTGCCCGTGTATGCGCCAGAGAATTTAAGGAAAGGCATCTAAGCGCAAGCCTCATTTTCGTAACCCCCTATCTTTTCGGTTATTCAAATGAGCGAATGGAGTATATAAGACAGGATTTTGATTTTACGGTATACCCCGAAATTGAAAATTCTATTCCGAAATTTGCGATAGTGCAAAGAAATAGGTGGATGATGGAGCGCTCTGACCTCATTATCGCGTATATCACTCACTGCTACGGTGGTGCTTATGCTTCTTATAAGTACGCAAGGCATAGGGGCAAGGAGATTATAAATCTCGCAGATTACAATGAGTAAAAGGTTATTTGGGAAATTGAAGGGGCTGCTTCATTTCGGCATAACCGCAAACAAAAAAGTGAGGGACAAAAGGTTCCTCACTTTTAATTTTACTAAAAACTATATCCCGTTGACAATAAGGAAAAAATCTGCGATTTTTGGTTATTACATTTTTTTGTTTGCTACCGCCGTTTTCACTCTCTGCCGTACCGAGTACATCGACGACAGTGAAAGCGGCGGTTTTTGCTCAAAATCAAGCGAGCCCCTGGGCTGCTTCATTTCGCCATAACCGCAAACAAAAAAGTGAGGGACAAAAGGTTCCTCACTTTTAATTTTATTAAAGCTTATATCTTGTCAAGAATAAGGAAAAAATCTGCGATTTTTGATTTATTACAGTTTTTTTGTTTACTACCGCCGTTTTCACTCTCTGCCGTACTGAGTACGGCGACGGCAGCGAAAGCGACGGTTTCTGCTCAAAATCAAGCGAGCCCCGAAAGAGGCTTTGCCGAGCTTTTTTCAAAAAGCGACCTGCGCTATCCCCTTGAGAAATAGATTAGCAGAACGCTGATGTCGGCGGGGCTGACACCGCTGATTCGCGATGCCTGACCGATGCTGACGGGGCGTATGGCGTTGAGCTTTTCCGCCGCCTCGATACGAAGCCCTGTTATCGAGGTGTAGTCAAGGTCGGGGGGGAGGGTGCGGCTCTCCAGCTTTTCAAGGCGTTCAACGTCCAGAAGCTGCCGTTTGATATACCCCTCGTACTTTATTTCGATATACGCGGTGTTTGCAACCGCCCTTGGAAGCGGCTCTCTTTTTTCGTCTATGGGCGAAAGGGTTTCGTAGTCAAGCTCGGGGCGCTTCAAAAGCTCGGATAGCTTGATTCCGCTGGTAATCGGTGAGGAGCCGTGCTCCCTCAAAAGCGCGTTGACCTTGTCGGTGGGGGCTATGTTCGTTCCCTTTATCCTCTCGATTTCCTTATTTATCATATCACGCTTCTTACAGAAGCGCGCGTATCTTTCCTCGGACAGAAGTCCGACACGGTAGCCGATATCCGACAGGCGCAAATCGCAGTTGTCCTGTCGCAGAAGCAGGCGGTATTCCGAGCGCGAGGTCATTATCCTGTACGGCTCGTCCGTGCCCTTGGTCACGAGGTCGTCAATCAGCGTTCCCGTATACGAGGAATTTCGGGTTAAAACCATAGGGGACTCGCCCTTTTCGGCGAGTGCGGCGTTAATTCCCGCAACCAGTCCCTGCGCCGCCGCCTCCTCATAGCCCGAGGTTCCGTTGAACTGTCCTGCGCCGTAAAGTCCCCCGATGTTTTTGAATTCGAGAGTGGGCAGAAGCTGGGTGGGATCTATGCAATCGTACTCTATTGCATAGGCGTAGCGCATTATTTCTGCGTTTTCAAAGCCGTCAAGCGAGCGGAGCATATCGTACTGAACGTCGGTGGGCATCGAGGTACTGAAGCCCTGAATATACATTTCCTCGCTATCCCTGCCCGTCGGCTCGATAAAGAGCTGGTGACGCTCCTTGTCGGCGAACCTGACAAGCTTGGTTTCTATCGAGGGACAGTAGCGCGGACCTGTGCCGTGAATGTTGCCCGAATACATTGCGCTTCTGTCAATGTTGTCGAGTATAATTTTGTGCGTGCGCGCATTTGTATAGACGATGTGGCAGGGTATCTGCTCAATTGAGTTGAGCGCTGCTGCATCTGTGTTTTCTGAATAGGGGGTTATATATTCCTCGCCACCTTGGATTTCGAGGCGGGATAGGTCTATCGAGCGCTTCGCAACTCTGGCGGGCGTTCCCGTTTTGAACCTCATCAGTCGAATACCCTCGGCAAGCAGAGATTCCGACAAACCCTTTGCGGGCATAAGTCCGTCGGGACCGCTGGAAAACACCTTATCCCCTATGAAAATCTCACCGTTAAGGTAGGTACCCGAGCATATTATGATACGGTTGACCTGCCATAACTCATCAAGATGGGTGACGAGTCCCGTCACGCGCTTTTTTCCGTTTTCGTCGGCCTCGGTGATTATTTTGACTATCTCCGACTGAATGAGGCGCAGGTTTTCGGTCTTTTCAATAGTTTCCTTCATTTTTGCGCGGTAGAGCATTCTGTCTGCCTGCACTCTCTTAGAGTGCACTGCCGCGCCCTTGCCAAGATTTAAGGTGCGCGATTGCAGAGTAACCGCATCAGCCGCCGCGCCCATTTCGCCGCCGAGCGCATCTATCTCGAATACCAGATGCCCCTTTCCGCTGCCGCCGATAGAGGGGTTGCAGGGCATATTTCCAACCGAATCGAGATTTATGGTGAACAGAACGGTATCGAGCCCAAGGCGCGCAGAGGCAAGGGCAGCCTCAATTCCCGCGTGTCCTGCTCCTATTACCGCTACTTTTGCTCTCAGCTCCATAATGCGCTCCGATGAATTTTCTTATAATGTTAGTTTATCACAAAATACGCCCTCTTGCAAGGTAATTTTGAAAACTGTGTAAAATTATTTCTCTTGACTAAATGCGCGTTATGGTGTATAATTACGATGTAATAGTATGCGTGTGCGAGGATTTTCTGATGCAGACCGATGTAATTTTGCGAATAGCCACACCCCATGACGCCGTTTCGATAGCGAAAATCGAGGCGCAGTGCTTCACGGATTTTTGGAACGAGTCAATGGTGAGGGCGCATTTGGACAGCGCGATTTCTCTTAGCATTGTTGCTGAGCTTGACGGCGAGGTCGTCGGGTGCGTTCTGGGGCAGGTTATAGCTCCCGAATGTGAGGTTTTCCGCGTTGCTACCGCGCCATCAGTCAGGCGCAGGGGTATTGGCGAAAAAATGCTCGGCTATTTTGAAAAAACCGCCGACGGTGAGGGTAAAAGCACCTATTTTATCGAGGTGCGCGAAACAAACGCCGCCGCGCGTGCGCTATACAACAAGTGCGGCTATGAGGAAATAGCCGTGAGAAAAAGCTACTACAAAAATCCGCGTGAAAACGCGATAATTCTGAGAAAAGCCCCGAGGGATTTATGTTAATTCTTGCTTTTGAAAGCTCCTGTGACGAAACCTCCGCCGCCGTCGTGCTGGCAGAGGGCGGTCAATTTACCGTAAAATCGAATATAATTGCGTCGCAGGTGGACACGCACCGTCTGTACGGCGGCGTTGTGCCCGAGATAGCGAGCCGCGCTCATACCGAGGCGATATCGCGCATAACCTACGAGGCGCTCGACACCGCAGGCGTTACGCTTTCGGATATAGAGCTGGTTGCCGTGACCGCTAACCCCGGACTCATCGGCGCTCTGCTCGTCGGCGTTAATTTTGCGAAGGCGCTGGCGTACGCGAACGGCATACCGCTTGTCGCGGTTGACCATATTAAAGGGCACGTGGGGGCGGCGTATCTTGACCTTGAAAAAACACCCGAGCCGCCGTTTGTGGCTTTGGTCGTTTCGGGCGGACATACCGCGATATATCACGCGAAAAACCATTTTGATTACGAAATTTTAGGCACCACGCGCGATGACGCGGCAGGCGAGGCGTTTGATAAGGTGGGGCGTATACTCGGTATCCCCTATCCTGCGGGAGCCGGCTTTGACAAGATAGCGCGAAGGGGCTTTGAAAAGCTCATGGGCGAGAGGGAAAACCTCTACCGCGGCTTTGAGAAAATAAAGAAAGAAAAGCTCTCCGAGCTGAAGCTCCCCAGCCCTGCGATAGCGGGCGGCAGCCTCGATTTCTCGTTTTCGGGACTCAAGACCGCGGCTGTAAATCTTCTGCACAAGTACGAGCAGAGGGGCGAGAGCTTTCCCAACGAGGAATTTGCCGCCCTATATACCTACGAGGCGGTGTCGGCAATAGTGTCGAAGCTGAATATGGCGCTCTCGCGCACCGAGGCGAAGAGCCTCGTGCTATCGGGCGGCGTTGCCGCAAATTCTCATTTGAGATATCTTGTGCGTGAGGTAGCGGATAAGCACAAAATACCGTTGTTCGTGCCGCCGCCCTCTCTGTGCGGTGACAATGCGGCTATGATTGCCGTGGCGGGCTATTTTGCATACCGAAACGGCGAGAGGGCGGATATATCGCTAAACGCCTCGGCAAGCGACGGAATATAAGAAACTCAATTTTGTAAAGAGAGAATGAAGAGATGGAAAAGAAAGTGACAAGAAGAAAGGGCGCAAGGCCCTCGCCCGAAAAGGTATCGTGGGCAGTAATAAACAGACTCCCCCGTTATCATAGATACCTGGGCGAGCTGCTCAATCAGAATATACTCAGAATCAGCTCATCGGAGCTGTCGAAGCTGATGGACGTTACTGCCTCGCAGATTCGTCAGGACCTCAACTGCTTTGGCGGATTCGGTCAGCAGGGCTACGGCTATAACGTAAAATATCTTCACGGAAAAATCAGCGAGCTGCTCGGCGTTGAGGAGAGCTACAACGCGATTATCGTCGGTGCGGGCAATCTCGGCAAGGCTCTGGTTTCGAGCCATATGTTCGAGCGTCGCGGCGTGACGCGCCTCGCCATGTTTGACGTAAGCGAGAGTGTTATCGGAACTACGGTTGCGGGAATCAAGGTGCTATCTATGGACGAGCTTGAGGATTTTTGCGGTATTCATAACGTTGATATTGCCGTTCTCACCACGCCGAAGGAATGTGCGGCAGAGGTTCTTGACAGACTGTTTGCGTGTGGAATTAAGGGTGTGTGGAATTTCTCCAACACCGAGCTCAGAACCGAGAACAAGGACAGAACTATACTCAATATGCACATGGGCGATTCACTGATGACCTTGTGCTATGAAATAAAGAAGAAGGAAGACGCGGGAGTATGAAATATTTACTCGCCAACGGATACGGAGTGCCACTCCCCCGACTGTGCGGAACGCTCGCGCTGTGTAAGGCAAGCGCGGTTGAGCTTCGGGTGCTAATCTGTCTTTCGCAGACAGAGGGGCTTGACCTCGACAGAATAGCAACCGACTGCGACTGCACGGCGGACGAGGTGGCGGCGGCACTCAAATTCTGGGAAAAGCACAGAATAATAAAAAGCGTTGCTGACGACCTCGAAAAAGAGGGCAAGGAAATGCCGAACCTCGACATGCGTATCGCCGAGATAGTGGAGATTTATGCCGACGTGATAGGCAGAAGCGACGTTAATCTCAATGACTATCAGATGAGCGACCTTCGCGAAATGCTGGAAAAATACGAGAGTGACTATATTGCCGCACTCGTCAAGTACTACGGCGACGTGAAGGACAAGACCTTTTCGTTTTCCTACATAAAAACCGTAGCAAAGGACCTTGAGGGCAAGGGCATAAGGAGCGCAGAGGATTTTGCGCGCTACGCAGAGGATAGGGAAAGCGTTTCGGGCGAGGCCCGCAGGCTGTTCGGTATAGGCTCCTCTGCCTTCTCGGAAAACCAGAAGAAGCTTATTGATAAATGGACTGCCAAATTCGGATACGGCAAGGATATTTTCGGTCTTGCCTACGATATAATGGCAGAAACCGCTACGCGCCGTTCATTTAACTATCTTGACAAAATAATCAGCAGATGGCATGAGGGCGGCTGCAAAACTCTTGATGATGTTATCGCCTTGATTGAAAAGGAAAAGAAGGAGAGGATGACTGCTGCGAGCCCTACGCACGTATCGAGAACGGCAAAATCCAACTTCAAGAACAACACCTTTGACCCTAAATCCGCATTTCAGAGAGCGCTCAAGAGAAGCGCGAAAATGGTAGGAAACGAAAAGGAAGACAAGAATGTATAATGCAGAAAATTTCCGCAAGGTAAAGGAAGAATATAACCTGAAGCGCAACAGGGCAATGGCTGACGCCGACAGGCGCAAGCGCGAGGTGTGGGCGGTTTCTCCCGAAATAAGACAGATAGACGAGGCACTTGCCAAAACAGGTCTTAAAATATTCGGAATTGCCTGCACGGGCGAGGATGTTGACGACAAAATAAACGAGCTGCGTCGGGAGAACGGAGCAATGCTCGAGGACAGGCGCGAGATACTCGTTATGCTCGGATACCCCGCGGATTATACCGACATTCATTACGAGTGCGACGAGTGCAAGGACACGGGCTACGTTGATACGAAAATGTGCGACTGTATGAGAAAAAGGCTGATTAAGCGCGGCTTTATGACCTCGGGGCTCGGCTACCTTATCGAGAAGCAGACCTTTGACAACATAGATACCTCGTACTACGGTAAAAACGAGGATATGATGATAAATAATATCAATTATTTCAAGAGCTACGCCAAAACCTTCTCGGAAAATTCCGAAAATCTGCTTCTGCTCGGTGGCACAGGACTCGGAAAAACACATATTGCCAGTGCAATAGCGAAGGTTGTTATCGAGCGCGGCTACGACGTTTTCTATGAGAGCGCGCTCAATCTGATAAGCGATTTTGACGCGGATAGATTCGGAAGTGGGGACAGAGAATCGCGCACCGACAAGTATTTTGACTGCGACCTTCTTATAATTGACGATCTCGGAACAGAGAGGTCAACTCAAGTTACTCAGATGTACATATATAACGTAATCAATACAAGGCTCAATAAGGGCAAGCCCACCGTGATTAACACAAATCTTGGCGAGACCGAGCTTCAAAAGGAGTATGATTCGCGTATAACCAGCCGCCTGTTCGGCAGCTACACTCCGTTTTTGTTCGAGGGTGAGGATATAAGAATACAGAAAATATAAAATGACCTGAAAAGCGGCTGATATTCAGCCGTTTTTTTACTTTTTTGGGCTGTAGCGGAAAAAAGAAGAAGGGGTGGCACCCAAGCATGTGCTCACCCCCTTTTTTGTGGGAATATAATACTAATATACTGTTATAAGAGGTAAATGATGAGTATTCTGATTGTAGGTAACGACGATAGGCAAAAGCAGCTTTATACCCTTCTTTTGCGTGAGGGGTATGACGTGAGGGAATATAAGGGCGACCTTTTCGATGGGGAAGCGGTTATACTGCCGCTGCCGCTGACACGCGACGGCGTGACGGTGAATACCGTGCCCGAGCTTGCTCTCGACGGGGTGATATCCGCCCTCTGCGGAAGGCGTGTGTTCTACGGAAAGGGCACGCCCGATTTTGACAGGGAAATCCGTCGTGTGGCAGAGCTGGCGTTCGATTACAACAGCGACGAGCGCTTCCTCTATGAAAATGCGAGAATTACCGCAGAGGCGGCAATAGCTATCGCAATCGAGCGCTTCCCGATAGCATTGTTCGGTATGAAAGCACTTGTTGTGGGGTTTGGCAGAATTGCAAAATTTCTTTCAAAATACCTCTTGGCTATGGGTGCTGACGTAACCGTATGTGCAAGAAGGGCGTCAGATTTAGCCCTCGCAAACGCAGAGGGGTATTCGGTTTATGATATTTCGGGTGGCTTTTGCGAGCCGCTGCCGAGCGCGCCTGACGTGATATTCAACACAGCTCCTGCAAAAATCATAGACAGATCGGCGTGTGAGCTTCTGTTGGGTGCGCCAGCCATCGACCTTGCAGGAGGTGGGTGTATGTCGGAATACGACGGAGAAATAATAAGTGCCCTCGCCCTGCCCGCAAGGTACTCGCCTGCCAGCGCGGCACTTGCTCTTTTCAACAGTATAAAAGATAAACTCTCGGAGGTATAAATATGATAGGCTACGCATTCTGTGGCTCGTTCTGTACGCTCTCTCGTTCTCTGTCGGCTATGCGCGCCCTGATTGATGAGGGGTATGAGATACTGCCTATAATGAGCGAGAACGTCTACACCCTTGACACGCGCTTCTGGATAGCGGACGATTTTCGCCGTGAGGTCGAGCGCCTGACTGGCAAAGAGATTATTCATACCATAGTTGAGGCAGAGCCGCTTGGGCCGAAGGTGGCGCTTGATGCCATGATTATCGCGCCGTGTACGGGCAACACCCTTGCAAAAATGGCGCTCGGAATTACCGATACCGCGGTCACTATGGCGGCGAAGGCACATCTCCGCACCGACAGGCCGCTATTAATTTCCCTCGCCTCTAACGATTCGCTGTCCGCAAACATGAAAAACATATCCACAATGCTTATGAGAAAGCAGGTTTACTTCACCCCGTTAGTTCAGGACGATCCCGAGAAGAAGCCTCACTCTCTTGTATGTGATTTTGAGGCCATTCCCTCTCACCTTGCCCTTGCGTTGGAGGGGAAGCAGCACCGTCCCCTCTTCAAATGATAACTTCGTATTTTGGGCATATCACGCCCTCACTTCCCTCGGAGTATTTTATACACCGTCGGGGCGTGATGACGCAATCTGCCTCAAAATACGTGCGTTCTACGGATCTCGGCTGACGGATTTGAGTCGGAAAGCACAAAAATCTGCTCAAAATACGTGCGATCTGCGAAAGCGCGCATTTCGAACAGTGCTTGACCTTAGCAAAAAAACAGAAAAAATGAGGTACGGAATGTACCTCATTTTAATTTAGTTAAATAGCCGCGTCGTCAACGTAAATCGTGCGAACCTCGTCCTCTGCGGGTGCGGGCATATCACGCTGGGTGATAAACTTCTCCGCAACCTGAGGGAAGAGTGCAAGGCTCAGAACGTCCTCGTCAGACTTCGCAATATCCTTGTACTGCTCGCGGTACTTGTCAAGCTCGGGCTCGATAAGGTCGGCGGGACGGCAGGTGATAACCTCATCGTCGCCTATTGCCTTTTTCCTTACATCCTCATTTACGGGAGCAGGGAGCTTTCCGTACTCGCCACGCAGAAGGGCCTTCGACTCCTTGGTTACCATCTTGTATCTCTCACCCATGAGGATGTTGAAAACTGCCTGAGTTCCGACAATCTGGCTGGTGGGAGTTACGAGGGGGGGATAACCGAAATCCTTTCTTACCCTCGGAACCTCGGCAAGAACGTCAAAGTACTTATCCTCTGCGTTAGCCTGCTTGAGCTGCGAGAGAAGGTTGGAGAGCATTCCGCCCGGTACCTGATAAAGAAGGGTTTTGGGGTCTACGTTAAGAACCTTCGGGTCAAGGATTTTTTCAGCCTTGAGCTTATCCGCAATTTTCTTGAAATGGTTAGCCGCCTCGGCGAGAGTTTCAAGGTTTATGCCCGTGTCGCGCTCGGTGCCCTGAAGGGTTGCAACGATAGACTCGGTTGCGGGCTGAGCCGTTCCGTTTGCAAGGGGGGAAAGTGCGGTATCAATGATATCTACGCCTGCCTCTGCCGCCTTGAGATATACCATATCGCCCGTACCCGTGGTATTGTGGGTATGAAGGTGAATGGGAACGTTTACCGCCTGCTTCATCTTCTTCACAAGCTCGTATGCGTTGTAGGGGAGAAGAAGGTTAGCCATATCCTTGATACAGATAACGTCAGCGCCCATCTTCTCGAGCTGAACTGCCAGATCAACGAAATAATCGTCGTTGTGAACGGGGCTGGTGGTGAAGCTGATTGCAGGCTCGCAGATAGCATCGTACTTATCCTGATACTTCTTCGTCGCCTTGATAGCCTGCTCAAGATTTCTAGGATCGTTGAGTGCGTCGAAAATTCTGATTACCTGAATACCGTTTTCAATACTCTTTTTAACGAAAGCCTCAACGACGTCGTCAGCATAATGCTTATATCCGAGAATGTTCTGTCCGCGGAAAAGCATCTGAAGCTTGGTGTTGGGCATTGCCTCCTTGAGCGCGCGCAGCCTTACCCACGGGTCCTCGCCGAGAAATCTCATGCAGGAATCGAAGGTTGCACCGCCCCAGCATTCGAGTGACCAGTAGCCTGCCTTGTCAAGTGCCTCGCAGGCGGGGAGCATATCCTCAAGACGCATACGTGTAGCCGCCTGCGACTGATGTGCGTCACGAAGGATAGTGTCTGTAATAAAAAGTTTATTTGCCATTTTTATCTCCTATCTTAACCGAACATAGCGATGAGAACACCTGCCGCTATTGCAGAGCCGATAACGCCTGCAACGTTGGGACCCATTGCGTGCATAAGCAAGAAGTTTCCGGGGTTCTCTCTCTGTCCCTCAACCTGCGACACGCGTGCCGCCATAGGAACGGCGGAAACGCCCGCAGAGCCGATGAGGGGGTTGATTTTATTCTTGAGAAATACGTTCATAAGCTTCGCTAAAAGCACGCCGCCTGCGGTAGCAACACCGAATGCAACTACACCCATAACTACTATGAGAAGTGTTTTTGCACTGAGGAAGGTAGCTGCAGTAGCGGTAGCGCCTACCGACGTGCCGAGAAGAATGGTTACTATATTGATGAGCTCATTCTGCGCCGTCTTGCTGAGTCTGTCAACAACGCCTGTTTCACGGAAGAGGTTTCCGAGCATAAGGCATCCGACAAGCGCCGTTGCGCTGGGAACGAGAAGCGCAACGAAGGCGGTAACTATAATGGGGAAAACTATCTTTTCCGACTTGGTTACAGAGCGAAGCTCCTTCATAACTATAGAGCGCTCCTGCTTGGTGGTGAGCAGGCGCATAATCGGGGGCTGAATAACAGGCACGAGTGCCATGTATGAGTACGCCGCAACAGCGATGGGACCGAGAAGGTGAGGCGCGAGCTTGGTCGTTACGTATATTGCCGTCGGACCGTCAGCTCCGCCGATAATACCGATGGAAGCCGCTTCCTCAAGTGAGAACATATTGGGGAGCACACCCGCAACGGCGAAGGTTACGAAAATACCGACCTGCGCTGCTGCGCCGAGCAAAAGGCTCTTGGGGTTGGCAATCAGCGGACCGAAGTCGGTCATTGCGCCGATTCCGAGGAATATAAGGCAGGGGTAAATTCCGAGCTTGACTCCGAGATAGAGATAGTCGATAAGACCGGCATCATAGAGTGCACCCTCTGCGTGTCCGAGGGAAGCCCAGTCGATTTTTCCGCCCGCAAAAATCTGCTCGTGGAACATTTCAGCACCGGGAAGATTAGTGAGAAGCATACCGAATGCTATCGGTAAGAGAAGCATAGGCTCGAACTTCTTGACTATCGCAAGATAGCAAAGAACGAACGCAATGCCTATCATAATAAGACATTTCCAGTTTCCGTCGCTGAACAGGTAAAAGCCCGTCTGCTTCAGAAAATCGTTGAGAGCTTGCATAAAGGATACCTCCGATTATGCGATAGAGCAGAGAGCCTCGCCGGTGGATACGGTTGCACCCTTGACAGCGGATACGCCCTGAGCGATACCGTCGCAGGGAGCGAGAATTTCATTTTCCATCTTCATAGCCTCAAGAATGAAGAGAAGGTCGCCCTTCTTAACAGCCTGACCGTTAGAAACCTTGACGTCAAGGATAGTGCCGGGCATGGGAGCGGTGATTGCCTGTCCGCCTGCGGGAGCCGCTGCAGGTGCAGGTGCTGCTGCGGGAGCGGGAGCTGCCGCAGGCTTATTCATAACAACGTCCTTCTCATCGATGAGCTCGATGGATACCTCGTACATTGTGCCGTTTACGTTTACCTTGTAATTTTTCATGATGATATACCTCTTAAAAATTATTTTCCTTTTATATTCCTTTGATTGACGTTATGCGAATAGCCTTAGCGTCCTTACCGAGATCCTCGGCAATAGCAGCCGATATAGCCGCAACAACCTCGCCTCTGTTGGCGATGGGTGCGTTTGCGGATGCAACAGGTGCGGGTGCGGCGGGCGCGTGGGCTTCGTTTGCGCTTGCGTTTCCGTCAGCCTTTCTGTTCATCACGTAGTGCATAAGCTCGACGAGCAGTATAATGCAGATAAGTCCTACAAATTCCGTTCCTATGCCGAGCAGGCAGGTGATCAGGATTTTTTCCATTCTTTTTTCTTCCCCCATTCATGATTTTTGCGATTTTAATTTGTTAAATATTTATCATTCAAATTTAATCCATCTTATTATAATATGTATTCAAAATCTTTACAATATTAAAAATATTTTGTTTACAATATTTTAACAATTCAAAAAAATAGTACCAAAATTTGAGTAAAATGTGTTGACATCGGTGTGCAAAAGTTCTATAATAACAGGTATTCAAATCGGGGAGGCTTATAAAATGAAAGGTAATGCAACACTGAAAATTGCCTTGTCGGCAATGCTCGCATCGCTCACCTGTGTTGCCACTATGATAATACAGATACCGTCGCCCGCCACAAGCGGATATGTAAACCTCGGTGACGCATTTGTTATAGCATCAGCCTATCTGCTCGGAGGGGTATGGGGAGCAGGCGCGGCAGGTATCGGCTCTGCGCTCGCCGATATTTTGTCGGGGTATGCGGCTTACGCGCCTGCGACCTTTGTAATAAAGGCACTCATGGCAATAATCTTCGTTATTGTTTTCAAGGCATCGTGCAGAATCAGCTCGGGACGGATTTTCCCCTCAATCCTGGCGGCTGTGTGCTCGGAGCTGGTTATGACCTTCGGGTATTTAGCCTACGAGTCGCTGATTTTGGGATACGGGGTGGGAGCAATCGGCGCTCTTCCCGCAAATCTCATACAGGGGGCTATAGGAGCTGTTGTCGGAGCCTTGCTTTTACTTCTTTTCTCAAAAAACAAGGCGCTTTTGCACATTTTTTCGGTTTTTCCCGAGGGGTGCAGCAGGCAGGGAAAAAAATAAACTCGCAGAGGTATTGTTGACATGTTTTGAAAAAAGTGATACAATACGTTTATATAACATTAAAAGGCAGGGAAAAGGTAAGTGAAAATTCTGGTTGCCGGAAACGGCAAGGTAGGTGAAACCCTCGTAAAGCAGCTCTCCTCCGAGGGCTACGACATAACTCTCATTGATTCAGACCCGAGAGTTCTTGAATACGAGCTTGACAGATACGATGTTATGGCGGTGCAGGGCAACTGCGCCTCTATGGACACGCTCAGGAGCGCGGACGTGCAGAGCGCGGACCTTCTTATAGCTACGACGGGAACCGATGAGCTCAATCTTTTGTGCTGTATGACGGCACACGGAATGAATCCGAAGCTCCATACGATTGCAAGAATACGCACGCCCGAATATATCGAGCAGACCTATTCTATGCGCGACACCTTCGGACTTTCCATGAGCTTCAATCCCGAGAAGCAGGCGGCAAACGAGATTGAACGCCTGATAAAATATCCCGGATTTCTGAAGCGTGATTTGTTTGCGCGCGGACAGGTTGAAATAGTAGAGCTTCGCATAGACGCAAGGAGCAAGCTTAAGGACGTGGCGCTCAACTCGATATACTCGATAGTGAAGTGTCAGGTGCTGATATGCTCGGTTCTGCGCGGCGGAGAGGCAATAACTCCCGACGGTAATTTCGTGCTGCGCGAGGGCGACAGAATATTCGTAACTGCTCCCTCGAAAAACCTCTCGATTCTTCTCAAAAATCTCGGAATAGTGACGAAAAAGGCGCGTAAGGTAACCCTTATCGGCGGCGGCGCCATCAGCTATTATCTTGCCGAGAATCTGATAGACAGCAGAATTGACGTTACTATAATCGAGGAGAATAAGGAAAGATGTGTTCAGCTCGCCTCTCTGTTGCCAAAGGCGTCTATTATTCACGGTGACGCAAGAGAGCAGCACATCCTTGACCAAGAGGATTTTGACAGCAGCGATGCTGTCGTTTCGCTCACGGGAATGGACGAGCTCAACATTATAGTTTCTCTCTACGCAAGCGGCAGAGGGGTATCTCAGATAATAACCAAGATTGATAAGGACAGCGAGAACAGAATAATGGACTCCTTGCCCTTAGGCAGTGTTATATGCCCGAGAAAGCTGTGCTGTAATACGGTAGTGCGCTACGTGCGTGCTATGAAAAACCAGGCGGGCGCGGCAACCTCTATTCACTCTATCGCCGACGGTCTTGCCGAGGCTATGGAATTCAGAGTGGATGGCACAACCCTCAATTGCAACAAGCCCCTGAAGAGCATAAGGCTGAAGAAAAACATTCTTATTGCCTGCATCAGCCGCGGACACGAAACGCATATCCCCAACGGTGACAGCTGCTTTAACGTGGGTGATACACTGCTTGTAATCAGTACGGCAAACGGGGTTATAATGCAGCTAAACGATATTTTTGAATAACAGAGGCACTTGAAATGAATTATAAGATGATAGGGAAATTTACGTCCCTTATCCTCATGGCAGAGGCGCTTTTTATGATTCCCGCGCTCATTATAGGCTTATGTCTTGGCGAGGATTCGGCGACAGCCTTCCTTATAAGCATAGGCATCATAGTCGCGGTTGCTCTGCCGCTTTATCTGCTCGGCAGAAAATCACAAAGGCGCTTTTCCGCCCGCGACGGCTTCGTGTGCGTTGGTCTTGGCTGGCTGATGATGAGCCTTGGCGGCACTCTCCCCTTCTTTATATCGGGCGAGATACCCCATTTTATTGACGCGCTTTTCGAAACAGTTTCGGGCTTTACCACCACGGGCTCGTCTATACTGCCTAATCCCGAGCTTTTGTCCAAATCCATTATTTATTGGCGCAGCTTCACGCATTGGATAGGCGGTATGGGAGTTTTGGTGTTTTTGCTCGCGATAGTTCCGCTCGGAAACGGAAATCAGGGCTTTACCATGCACCTTCTGCGTGCGGAGAGCCCCGGCCCTGAGGTAGGAAAGCTCGTGCCGAAGATGCGACAGACGGCAGCCGTTCTTTATGCGGTTTATATAACCCTTACCGTTCTTAATATAATTTTCCTTCTTTTTGGAAAAATGCCGCTTTTCGAGGCGGTATGCACGGCATTCGGAACGGCAGGAACGGGTGGCTTTGGCACCAAGGTTGACAGTATGGCAAGCTACAGCCCCTATATACAGAATGTCACAACGGTCTTTATGACGCTGTGCGGTATAAACTTCAGCTGTTATTATCTTTTACTCCTCAGAAACTTTACGTCGGTGCTGAAGGACGAGGAGTTAAGGCTCTATCTGGGACTTATAGTCGGCAGCACCGTGCTCATAGCTATAAACATACGCCATCTGTTCCCCTGGAACGATGCAATACGCCACGCAGCATTTCAGGTTTCGAGCATAATTACCACCACGGGCTACGCCACGGCGGACTTTGATTTGTGGCCGAGCTTTTCGAAGGCAATTTTGTTTATGCTGATGATAGTTGGTGCCTCTGCGGGCAGCACTGGCGGAGGACTCAAATGCGCGCGTGCGCTCCTTCTGTTCAAGGGACTCAGACGAAGCGTATCCCAGATGCTGAGGCCAAATAAAATAAAGACGGTAAGAGTAAACGAGCGCACCGTTGACGAAAAGATTCTTTCCAACACCAACGCGTACTTTGCAACCTATATTCTGATTATGATAATCAGCTTTGTTTTAGTATCAATAGATAACAATTTCTCCGTCGGAACAAATTTCTCAGCGGTTGTGACCTGCTTCAACAATGTAGGCCCCGGCTTTGAGGCGGTAGGTCCGTCATGTAATTTTGCGGCGTACGGAGCATTCTCAAAGTGCGTGCTGATTTTCGATATGCTGGCAGGCAGACTTGAGATTTTCCCGATAATCATAATGCTCAGCCCAAGGGCGTGGGCGAACAAATAATCCGCGATTCTTCGCGGACAACAAGGGGCTGCTTCATTTCGGTATAACCGCAAACAAAAAAGTGAGGGACAAAAGGTTCCTCACTTTTAATTTTACTAAAATCCATATCCTGTTGACAATAAGGAAAAAATCTGCGATTTTTGGTTTATTACAGTTTTTTGTTTGCTACCGCCGTTTTCACTCTCTGCCGTACCCAGTACGCCGACGACAGCGAAAACGACGGTTTCTGCTCAAAATTAAGCGAGCCCAGAAAGACGCTTCGCGCTAAGAATTCAGTAATACGTGCGTTTTTTGCTTAATTTATCTGAATTTTACTGAATTCTTAATGACTCAGCCCCTATTTTTAGTATTAAGGGTGAAGGACGATTTTAATCATATCCTTCGGCTTTGTGTCGAGCATATTCATCGCCTTCTCGGTGTCCTTCAGGTCAAATTTACAGGTAATCATATCCTTGAGGTTGAGAACACCCTTTGCGGTGAGCTCGATAACCTTGTCCCACGCATCCGAATTGCCCGTGTATCCGCATAAGCTGATTTGATTGAGAACGAGGTCGAATACCGAGAGGGAAATTTTTGCGCTCTTTTCGGGCAGGCCGTATAGAATAACCTTTCCCCCCTTCTTAAGACAGGTGAAGCCCTCCTCAATAACCTGTATAGAGCCGGTAGCATCGGCGAAGAAATCAACGCCGTAGCCGTCGGTCTCCTCCTTTACTCTGTCAAGGAGATTCTCGACTCTCGTATCTATCACCACGTCGGCGCCAAAGTGGTACGCCTGTTCCTTCTTTACGTCATTGCGGACAACGCAGATAACCTTTTTTGCACCGTACGCCTTGGATGCCTGAATAAAGGAAAGCCCTGCAACGCCTGCACCGATAACGAGAACGGTTTTGCCTGTAACGTCAGAGGTCATAATTGCACCGAAGGGGCAAACCACTGCTTCCATAATTCCCGCTTCGTCATCGCTGACCTCGTCGGGTAGGAAATGAACGCAGGAATAGGGAACGCAAACGTATTCAGCCTCACCGCCCTGATGAGGGGGATAGCCTATCTCGCCTGCATCGCACAGATGCTTCATATTATTTTTACAGTATTCGCAATCGTCACAGCCAACGTAGGTTTCAACGACGACTCTCTTTCCGAGATTCTTTTCGTCAATACCCTCGCCGACCTCGATGATTTTACCGCAGATTTCGTGACCGAGCACGTGAGGGGGCTCGCATATGTCGAGCTGAGCCGTCATTATGTGATAATCGGTTGCACAGTACCCACAGGCTAAAACCTTGAGCTTTACCTGACCCTCTTTGGGCGAGGGCTCGGGAATATCGGTGTAGGAAATGTCTCTTTTTCCCTTCCATAAAACTGCTTTCATTAGAAAATCCTCTCTAATTCCTTGGTCATTGCTTCATAAAGAACGTCTGCCTTCTTTGCGTCGCACATGGGGGACAAATCTCCGGTTTTGAGTCCGCGTGCCTTAGCCACGAGCTTGTACCCCTCGGGGAACATGAGACCGTCTGCGAGGCGGAGCATGGGAAGAATTTTGCACTGCTCATTTTGCGCCTTCGTAATATCGCCGCTTTCGTAGTATCCGTAGATATTCTTAATAATCTCGGGGAATATAGCGCCAAAGGCGGTCATGCTGCCCCTGCAGCCCGCAACCAGTGCAGGAAGAAGGCAGTCATCGGTTCCCGTATACATAATAAAGTCGGGGTTTATCTCTCGTGCAAGGTCGCACTCGTGCGAGATTTTTTTCATATTTCCCGACGAGTCCTTCATACCGACAAGATTGTTGATTTTGAGCATTTCCTTGAAGGTGTCAAGCTCTATCGCGGTGGTGAAGAAGGGCACGTTGTATGCAATTATCGGCATATCGCCCGCGTACTCGCAGATTTCTCTGTAGAAGCTTAACACCTCGCCCTGTGAAAGCGGATAGTAATAGGGCGGGCAGGAGAGGCACGCGTCGTAGCCGAACTCCTTCGCTTTATCAATATAAAGCTTTATTTCGTCGAGTGAAACGGCGCAAGCGCCTGCTATCAGCACCTTTCTGCCATTGTTGGTTTTTGCAACCACTTCCATAATTTTCAGCTTATCCTCAACGGTGAGCCTTGCATATCCGCCTGTGGATGAGCAGGGGAAGAAGCCGTCTATCGGACTGTTGGCAAGCTCGTCCGCCTGCCTTATTATCTCATCATAATTAGGTTTGTCACCCTCAACAAGAGGGGTTACCGTAACGCCTATCGCGCCTGTAAGCTTTTTCATATACTCCCCCGATTATTTTACAAGATATTTTTCTACTGTTTCGTAGTTGAGGTTTATACCGAGTCCCTTGTCCATAGGAATAACAACTCTTGCTTCCTCGTCGATTCTGAGAATGGGGTAGGTAAGAGTCTTGCGAAGGATGGTTTCCTGCTCGCAGAACTCCTGATACCAGCAGGTAGGAAGCGATGCTATGTACTGAAGGGTTGCACTCATAAGAATGTTGGTCTTGAATGCGTGAGGAATGATTATCGCGTTGTGCTGCTCAGCGAGGTCAACAAGCTTGCGCGCAACCGTGAGTCCGCCGCAACGGCTGAGGTCGGGTTGAACTATATCAACACACTTGTTTTCAAGAAGCTCGCGGAATTCATGGAGAGTACCGATTTCCTCACCGCCCGAAATTCTCGTGGTGGTTTCTCTGTTGAGCCTTGCGTATCCGTCGATGTTGTCGGGGTGGAAGGGCTCCTCTACCCAATATACGTTGTATTCCTCAAATGCCTTGACGGTCTTGATAGCGCCCTTGACGTCCTTCCATCTCATAGCGATATCAATCATCAGCTCCTTATCGTCACCAAGAGCCTCGCGCGTCCATTTAACGAGCTGAATATCCTTCTCAAAGCTCTCGCCGAGCGCGCCCCAACCGAGCTTAATGCCCTTGTAGTTGCCGTTCTTCATATGCTTTTCAACCAGCTCGTTGATTTCCTTCTGCGTGCCGGGCATGAGAACAGAGCAGTATGCCTCAACCTTATCTCTGTAAACACCGCCGAGTGCCTTCGCAGTCGGAACGCCGTATTTCTTACCGATTATATCCCAAAGCGCTATATCAATGCCGCTTATCGCCTGAATAGCCGCGCCGCGTCTGCCGTAGTAAATGCTCTTATCGTACATCTTTCTCCAGAGCCTTTCAACGTCCAGCGGGTCCTCGCCGATGAGCACCTCGCGAAGTCCGAAGCACGCCATGTGCGATGCGGGAGATTTGATTATCGCATCCATTATGTAGGGCGAGGAATCTATTTCACCGATACCGTTAATGCCCTCGTCGGTTTCAACCACGACGACGATGGTATCCTGACTTCCGTCACCGATTATTTCGATTTTTCCCTGTCTGAGAATAAATGTTTTTACGTCGGTAATTTTCATGATTGTTACTCCTTTTGAGATATAAAATTTTCTATGTCAAGTGGGTATTCAAAAAGGTTTTTGCATCCGTTTTCGGTTATGAGATAGTTGTTTTCGAGCCTGACACCGAATTCATCCTTAATATAAATTCCCGGCTCGAGAGTGACGACGTCACCCACTCGCAGTCTTGCACTTTTGTTCGGTAAAAACTGCGGCTGGCACAGCCGTCGGGCTTTAATCAGGTGTCCTGCATGATGGAAGAAGGTGTCCTCGTAGGGCTTTAGCCTTTCCCTCATTTCACGGTATATATCACACGCCCTTATGCCCGGCTTCAGAATTTTCTCGACCTCGCACAGTGCGTGCTTTACGGTGTTGTACACATCTCGTTGCAGTGCGCTCGGCTCGCCTACGAAAAAGGTTCTCGTGGTATCGGCGCATTTCTTGTTTTTGTAGGGCAGAAGGTCTAAGATAACCGAATCACCACTCCTGATAACGTAGTCGGTGCCGGTTCCCTCACCTATCGCGCTGTTTTTCCCCGCAACTATGTCGCCGTTGAAGGTGAAGCTGCCAAGAAAGCTTCTGTATTCACAGAGTATTATTTTTTTCAGCTCGTTTTCGGTAAGTCCCTCGAGCTTTGTCCTTCTCAGAAGGTCGAAAACGCGCTTGTTTGCCTCTAAAACCTTATGTAAATTTTCCATAAGCACCTCGGTTGTACTAATTCTGCCGCCGCCGTGACGGCGGCAGAATGCCTTTCATTACAGGAAATGCTCGCAGAGCACCTCATCAATTGCCTTGATTGCGCCCGAAAGCTCCTCGGGTGAAGGGAGCATGACCACTCTGAAATGGTCGGGTGCGGTGTGTGAAAAGCCGCTACCGGGAACGAGCAGGATATGTTTCTCGGTCAAAAGCTTGCTTGCAAATATACGGTCATCGGTGACCTTGAATCTCTTATCAATCTTCGGGAATACGTAGAGCGCACCGCTGTTCTTCACGCAGGTGAGCGACTCGCACGCATTAATTGCGTCCATAGTTGCCTTACGCCTCTCGTAGAGAGAGCCGCCGGGGGCGAACATCCTTCTCGTGCTCTCGTCGTCCTTGAGAGCCTCGGGAATAATGAGCTGGGGTATTGCGCCCGAGCAGAGCCTGAGCGACATCAGCTTCTCAACTCCCTGTCTGAACTCCTCGCTCGCTGCACGAGGACCGGTGATGGTCAGCCATGCCGCGCGGAAGCCGCAGATTATGTGTGACTTCGACAATCCGTTGTAGGTTACTACGGGAAGGTCGGGTGCGATTTTTGCAAACGGTGTGTGGGGTAGGTTGTCGAATATAAGACGGTCGTAAATCTCATCGGTCAGCACCATGAGGTTGTTCTCTCTCGCTATATCCGCTATTCCGTAAAGAAGCTCGTCGGGGTAGAGAGCACCCGTGGGGTTGTTGGGGTTGATAACGACGATAGCCTTGGTCCTTGGCGTAACCTTGCGCCTCATATCGTCAAGGTCGGGGTACCAATTTGCCTGTTCGTCGCAGGTATAGTATACGGGGGTTGCGCCCACCTTCTTGGCACAGTTTGACCAGAGGGGGTAGCAGGGCGTAGGAACGAGCAGCTCGTCGCCGTCATTGAGCAGAACCGCGCAGGAAATGTCCGCGAGCTCGCTGACACCGTTTCCTACGTAAACGTCGGTATCGCTTAACTCTACACCGTGCGACAGATAGTAATCGCGTATTGCGGCGCGCGCCTTGGGCATACCGCGGAAATCGCAGTAAGCAACGGCTGAGTCGAGATTTTCAAGTATAGTTTTCTTAACGCTGTCAGGTGCCTTGTGTCCGAAAATTGCGGGGTTGCCCGAATTAATTTTGAGTATCTTCGCTCCCGCGGCCTCCATTTTCATCGCCTCCACGTATAGCGGTCCTCTTATATCGGACGTGACGTTACTGATTTTTTTCGAGCACTTCATTTCCGTGTTCCTCCTTCATGGTCTTGCGACGAAATATAATAAAATATTTTATCATTTTTTATTTGTTTTGTCAATGCTTATTCTATATTTTAATATAAAATGCGTGTGTTTTATTAAAATCCCAGACCTAAATTGTCGGTTTTCAGCACAAGCGTTGAAAACAGTGCGAGAACTATAAGGAATGAGAAATTGATTATTGAGAAAAGAATAATATACCTTTTCGTTTTCTCGGGATAGCGGGATGTAAACTCACGTAGAGTAATAAGGCTGGCGAGTGAGGCAATGAGTGTTCCGACTCCGCCTATATTAACACCTATGAGAAGTGCACGGTAGTCGGTTGTGAAGCTCGACAAAAGAATTGCGGAGGGGACGTTACTTATAACCTGACAGAAAAGAGAGGATACCACCAATGCGTTTTTTGATAAGAGGTCCTCAACTGCATGCTCCACTGCGCCTATTCGAGCCATGTTGCCTGCAAAGATAAAAAAGCACACGAAGGTCAGAAGCAGGCAATAATCAACCTGTCTGAGAGCATTTTTGTCCATAAAAAACAGAACAAGCGGTATTGCAACAAGTCCTATCCAATATGGGAATATTCTGAAAACGAGAAGCATTGAGAAGATAAAGAGCAAAAGATAAACAGCTGTCTTTACCCTTGGCAGCGGGGCAAAATCGCGTGTCTTGAGCTGCATTTTTTCACTTTTTACAAAAATAAGGCAGATGAGCGTTATCAGCAAAACCGAGAGCAGAAACGGAAAGAGCATTATTTTCATAAACTCAAGATTCCCAATCGAGAACCTCTCGTAAAGATAGAGATTCTGGGGGTTTCCGAAGGGCGTCAGCATTCCGCCGAGATTTGCCGCGATATTCTGCATTATGAAGGTGAACGCCATATATTTTTCCTTGCCCGCAGAGGACAAAACGTAGTATCCAAGGGGTAAAAAGGTTATGAGCGCCATATCGTTTGCCAGCACCATCGAGCCGATAAAGGTTATGTAAACGAGTAACAAAACGGCGGTTTTGGAATTTCCCGATATGACAACGATTCTCTCCGAAAGCTTGGTGAAGAAGCGTACGTTTTTGAGTGCACAGATAACCGCCAGCGTGCAGAAAAGACAGGTGAGTGTTTTGAAATCAAAATATCCGACGTACTCGGCGTCGGGGGGCACAATAAGTGAGGTTATCAGCGCGAGTAGAGCCGCGATTGCGAAAACGGTGTTTTTTTGTATAAAATGATAAACCAAGGACATAGCATCGTGAATATGATGGCGGTGTCCGTGATTTTTTACGCCTGTATGATGTGTCATATAGCTCTCCCACAGATAAAAAATGTTACTCACACAAGCAAGTATTATAGCACTTGATTTTGTAAAAATCAATATATTTTGAAAATATTTTATGTAAAAGAAAAGGGACGGTTAAAAAACCGTCCTTTTGAAAATCAGTCCTTATCAATTTTTCCCGAAAAGGTGTCGAAGCCGTCGATTTTAGAACGGCAGATAGCGCCGAATATTCTCCAGCGAAGTCCCTTGTTATTTCTCTCAAGCTCGGCGAGCAGGTTTTTCATGTTCTCGCGCTCGGTGTTGTGATTTTCCGGGCAGGAGCTTTTCAAAACAGGCATTTCGGGTGCGTGCGAGGCAAAGTATTTTACCGTTTTCTCCTGCGCGTACAATAAAGGACGAATCAGGTACAAATCGGTGTTCGAGAGATATGTGACGGGCGAAAAGCAGCCGAGCCTTCCCTCAAAGAAAAGATTTAGCATAAATGTATCAACCACGTCGTCAAAATGATGACCGAGGGCTACCTTGTTACAGCCCATCTCCTTCGCGGTTGAGTGGAGCACTCCGCGCCGCATCTTAGAGCAGAGTGAGCAGGGGTTAGGCTCTTTTCTGATATCAAAGATTATTTTCGCAATATCGGTTTTGACGACTCGGTATTCAACCTCAATCTCGCGACAGAAGCGCTCGATTTCTGAGAAATCCGAATCGGGAAAGCCCATATCGACGGTTATCGCGCAGAGCTCGTATTTTTTTGGATAAAACCTTCTTAGCTCCGAGAGGGCGTAGAGCAGAGTCATCGAATCCTTGCCGCCCGAAATGCCGACGGCTATTTTATCGCCGTCCTCTATCATTTTGTAATCGTCAATGGCACGGCGAGTGAAGCTTAAAATTCTCTGTAATTCTTTCATGTCAAACTTTCTTTGATTTTCATATCATATAATAAATGGCTTTTTATTGGCTTTCAAAACGGAAAGGAGCTTTTTATGGCTATAAGAGTATACGTAGACCAGGGGCACAATCCGCAAAATCCCAACGCAGGCGCGGAGGGAAGCGGGTATCGCGAGCAGGACCTTGTTTACAGAATAGGTGTTGAGCTTTACAATCTGTTACAGGCAGACCCTAACTATACCGCAAGGCTTTCGCGCCCCTCGCCCGATACCGTAATAGGCACGAGCAACGCGAGCAGTCTGCGCCTTCGCGTTCAGGATGCAAACAGCTGGGGTGCAAACCTGTTCATCAGCCTTCACACAAACGCATCGGAGAATCCGTCGGCAACGGGAAGCGAGGCACTCGTCTATTCACAGTCCTCGCCCGCATATACGATAGGCGAGAATATATTAAGGGAAATGACGAGTCTGACAGGACTTCGCAACCGAGGTGTCAAGCTGCGCCCGGGGCTATACGTGTTACGCAGAACGGCAATGCCCGCGGTTTTGGTCGAGCTTGGATTTATAACCAACGCAAACGATGCAAACCTCATGGCAAACTCGCCGCAGCTATTTGCGAGGGGTATATATAACGGACTTAACGCCTACTACGGCTTTTAGGGCTTTTTCAGCTCTATGCGGTCACAGTTGAGGAAACGCTCCGCCTCGGTAACGCTGGTTGCGGCAAAGACGTATTCGGCACCGCACTCGGTGCAGAACAGGCGTATTCCGCCGTCAACTATGTCAAAGCCGTAGCTTTTACTGTGGCAGGGGCAGTCTATACTGCCCTCCTCGCACATATCTGCAACGAGGAAGCGTATTATATCGTAAACCTGCGCGTCGGGCATATTGGGCTTATCTGTGTCCTCATTACTCTTTGCAAGGGCGCGTAGCTCCTCGGGCGATTTCAGCCCTGCCTCTGCAAAAATTCGGTTGAGGGCAATATCCGACTGCGCTATCGCGCCCGATACCTTCTCATCATCACCGATAAAGCAAATGTCGATATTGGTGTAGGGACAGCAGAGCATAAATACGTCACCCGAGAAAAACACCTCTCTGGACACGACGTAATTATGGTCGTTTCCGCAGAAAAGACAGGGAACGGACAGACGTATTTTGCTCTTATCCTTCGTGTAGGTGATTTTCATTTCGCTGATGCCGCAGGGGCATTTGAGCTTGAGCATGCTCGCCTCAAGAGCAAATGATGCGACAAGTCCCGTAGCCGCCGAGGAGCAGCTCGGACATCTGTATGCAATATGTGCTTTCTTTTGGTTCAGTATCATAATTTACCTCATCAGAAGTATAAGAACTATCAGTATTATTGTGGCGGGCGAGAATATTGCCAGCCTCTTTTCCTGCTTTCCGTAATCGCCGTCGGCGTAGGTGGTAAAGCTCGGCATATCCTTCGCCATAGCCATAACCGTTACAAGTGTGCAGAAGAAAAGCAGAGTCAGTGCCAGAATTGCGTAGATAACCGCATTTTCATTGATAACCGTGTAGAAGCCGCGCCCCCTTATGAGCAGAAGGACTGTCGCTCCTATCGACCTCATAACTACGGTAACGAGCGTTGAGTCGGTATATATTCTCATAGCGCCGAGCGCAAGCCCGAGAATTAGGTAAAAGGGCAGAGAATACAAATCGAGCGCGAAAAGCGCAGAAAGAAGGGTTGATGCGATGAGTGCAACACCGCTTGAGTATTTCAGATATTCGCTGATAATAACTCCGCGGAAGAAAAGCTCCTCGCATATTATGGGAATAAGTGCTGTAAAGATTATTTCCAAGAATCCTGCCGCCTCACCCGCAGGCAGAGAAAGATAGCGCACAGGGAAGGATATAAGGGTGTATCTGTCGGAAATAACGGCAAAGGCAACGTATGCAACGCACACGAATACCGATGCCATAAGAACCACGAACAGATGCGACGGGGACAGGCTGTTGCTGCCAAGGGATATTTTGCGCGGTGCGACGGCTCTCAAAAGCACCATCATAGGCAAAACAAGAGCAATAACCGCCGAGAGTGTCGCAAAGGCCCAGGGCGAGCCGAAAAGCTCGGAGCAGAGTCCGAGCAGCTTGTAAATCAGAGCAGATATAAGAACCGTTATCGGAATGTATACAGAGCTTTTGCTGATAAATTCGTAAACGGTTTTTATTTTTTTCATAAAACTGTCCTTCCTCTATCTTGGCAGGGGATAGTAGATTTTGTCGGGGATTTTGGAGCCGTCAAGGCTTTTTGCCAGCGCATAATGTGCGCCGCTCGTGCTTATTTTGTGATTAATACCGCAGGCGGCGAGAATTTTTTTGCTGTTGCTTTCATTGGTGAGCACCCAGCCACCGTCGGTCAGGTAAAGTCGGGAGGCAGGGTAGCTGTTAATTGCATATTCGAGCGAGCGGGGCATAAGCGCGCAATCCTTGCAAAGACGGGAAAAATCTCCGTCAAAGTCATATAGCGGTATATCGGCGCTCGCCGAAATTTTGCCGGGTGTGTCGGGGTATGCGCCCGCGGTTATGATGATTTTTTCGGCATAGCCGAGTCGCGCGTAGCTTTGTGCTAACCTCTCGCTTGCGGGAATAAGAAGGGTATATGAGTACCCGTTATCAGCCGCCCACTCCTCAACATTCTCAAGAAGCGCGCTCATATATCCCTTACCCCTCATTTCAGCATCAGTTGCAATTGCGTAGAGGTAAAGAGCGCGAGTGCCGTTATGCGAGAGGGGAAATGCCAATAGCTCAGATACTGCTACTCCGTTTTTTTCAATTGCAAACGGAATTATCTCGTCCCAGATTGATAAAAGCTCGCGCTCGGCACTCGCGTAATCCGCGCCGAACACCTCGCAAAACAGGGGTAAAAAATTCCTTACCGATAAATCGGTTTTAACAGCTGCTATCATTTCGGGAAGGTTGCGCCTACTATCGTTTTCGCAGTTTTTTTGTCCTTAACCGCGGCGAGCAGCTGCTCGGAAAATTCAAGTGATGCGCCCATTCCTATTGCGGTGGTTACGTTTTTGTCTGTAACGACACGCTTCTTTGCCACCTTCGCACCGTGAAGATGCTCCTCAAAGCCGGGGTAGCATACTGCCTTTTTGCCGTTAAGGATTCCGCGTTTGCCGAGAATCATAGGTGCCGCGCATATAGCAGCGAGGTGAGCACGCTTCTTTTGAGCCTTCTGAATGAGCGTGTCGGTCAGCGGACTTTCATCAATATTCGTAGCTCCGGGAAGTCCGCCGGGGAATATGAGCATTTCGATATCGTCGCCGATATCCTCTGCGCGAATATCTGCAACAACAGGTATTCCGTGCGAGCCGCAAACGGTCAGTCCGTCGCCCGTTATAGCGGCGGTTTTAACCTCCGCCTTTCCGCGACGGAGAATATCAAGGGGTGTGAGAGCCTCGATTTCCTCAAAGCCCTCGGCAAGAATTATATAAATCATTCTTATGTCTCCATATTGTTGAGCATTTCAATAAATTGGTTGTGGTCAATGAGCGTTTTCCTCGGCTTTTGTCCGTTAGGCTCGCTGACTATACCGAAGTTTTGCATATAGGTAACAAATCTCGATGCCTTCTGGAAGCCTATTTCCAGCTCGGTTATTATCTTCGAGGCGGATATTTCGCCGTTGTTTACCGCAAGCTCTACTGCGCGGCGGAATTGCTCGTTTGCCAGCATGGTGTCAAGGTCGTTTTTGGATGCTGCGGTGTTTTCGCTGTCGCCTGCCGAGCGCTTGCTCGATGCATCGCACTTTCTCGCCTCGTTCTCGATATCGTCCCAAACGTCGCTGTCGTATGCGTTTTCGGGCGAGTGGTCGCGCAAGAAGCTGACAACCGCGTCAACCTCGGAATCACTCATAAACGCACCCTGAACACGTCGGGGCGAGGTTTCGGTTACGGGGAAATAAATCATATCACCCTTGCTGAGCAGCTTCTCAGCACCAACCTCAACCGAGTCAAATATCGTTCTTGAGTCAACGTTGCTCGTAACCTTGAACGCAATACGCGAGGGAATATTCGCCTTGATAACACCTGTAATGACGTTAACCGACGGTCTTTGAGTACCGATTATAAGGTGAATACCTGCCGCGCGCGCCTTCTGGGTTATTCTCATAATAGAGCCCTCAACGGTGTCGCGCGCCATCATCATCAGGTCGTTGAGCTCGTCTATGATAATTACGAGCTTGGGCAAAAGCTCAAAGCCTGAGTGTTTTTTTGCATACTCGTTATAGCCCTCAATGTTACGCACTCCCGCTTCCTCTATGAGGTCGTAGCGGCGCTCCATTTCGTTTACAGCCCACGAGAGCGCACCTGCCGCCTTCTTCGCGTCGGTGACGACGGGAACGAGCAGATGAGGTATTCCTCTGTAAGGTATAAACTCGACCTTTTTGGGGTCTATGAGTATCAGCTTGACCTCGTCGGGCCTTGCCTTATAGAGAATACTGGTTATTATAATATTGATGCAAACCGATTTACCCATACCCGTAGCACCCGCTATGAGCATATGGGGCATTTTCGCAATATCACCGTACACAGGTCTTCCTGTTACATCGGCGCCGACACATATAGTCGTGGTTGATTTTGCCTCGCGGAATTGCTCGGTATCAAGCATATCGCGCAGGTATACGAGCGAGGAAATCTTGTTCGGCACCTCAACTCCAACCGTGCTCTTGCCGGGGATAGGCGTTTCCATTCTTATTCCCGCGCTCTCGAGGTTCATTGAGATATTGCTTATCGCTCTTGCATATTTCTTTACGTCAATGGTCTGGTCGGTGGTCAGCTCGTATCTCGTTATTCTCGGGCCCTTTGAAATATTTACCACCTTTGCGGGCAGACGCAGGTTTTCAAAGGTTCTTTCGAGAATCTCGGATTTCTGACGGATTTCATATTCTGAGTTATCGTTAATCGGGGGCTTGCTCGCCTCAAGCAGAGAAAGGGGCGGCATCTGATATTCGGGCGCAGGTGCCTTCGGCTCTGCAAAGGGCTTCGTCACCTTAACGCTTATCGGCTCGGCGCGCTCGCTCGCGACGCGCTCAAACGGCGATGAGGTTCTCTCTTGTCCGTAACTGTTGAATGAACCGTTATCACCCTTGTATTCATCATCACCGTATACCTCGTCATTGGCATCACTGTCAAGGACGTTGGATAAGCTATCCGAGTCATCGTCAAATGTGCCGAATCGGTTGCCCTCTGTATAAGAAGGCTCGTCATCAAATGCGCGTAGAGGCTTGTCCTGGGTATAGGAGGGCTCGTCACTGTCATCGGTATATCCGTCGTCGCCGTCGTCCTCTCCGTCGGACAGAAAGCTCATTATATTATCCCTGCCAAAGCTCGTTCCGTTAGGAACTGAGGGGTTGTCGGTGTAGGGTCTACCGTCGCCCTCGTCGTCATATTTCTCGTCAAACACCGACACGCGCTCGCGCGCGCTGAACGCGGGGGCATTGTAATAGCTCTCGTCGGTTATCTTCTCGTCAGCACCCTCGGCGCTCGCGCCCTCGGAATATTCTGTGATATTCTCAAAATCGTCGAGCGAGCGAAGCTCTGCCGTTACGGCATCGGTGGTTATGGTGTATTCCTTTTCCTTCACTGGCTTTTTCTTTTCGGGAATTCTCAGGGGTGAGAGAAGCTGGTCTATCTCTGCAATATCAAAATCGTCGTCGGTTATGGTCGGCATTGAATCGTCATCGTCGTCGAGCTGTATTCTACCACCGTTGAAGCGTATGGTTGCAGACTGATGAGGGAGCATAGATGGGCGTGAGGGCGCATTTATATTGTCATCGAGCAGACGGTCGTCGTCCAGCTCAAACAAAAGCTTCCTTCCTCTTTCGGGGTCGGGCAGAGCAGCGGAGCCCTTAGCCGAGCCTGCGGACTGCTCGTATAGAGCACGTCTGCGTGCTCTTTCAAGCTCGCTCTCCTCCTCTCTTGCCTTTTCCTCCTTTTCAAGCTCGCGTCCGTAGTCCTCGAGCGCCTTTTTTCTCTTTTCCGAATAGCTCTTTGCCGAGCTCTTGACTCTGCTCTTAATGCTTTCGCCTATCTTATGAATGTTGAAATTTATTCTCAAAAAGGTTATTGCGTAAAGCAAAAATGCGGCAAGCGAGAGCATCCACGCACCGAAGTTTCCGACACCCTTGTAGAGTCCGTAGCCTATCATCGAGCCGAAGAAGCCGCCGCCCGACAAATCCTTACCCATATCATAAAACTCCCTCGCGTTGAATACTCTTTCGGCAGAGGGGACGGTTATGAGAAAAACGATTGCCGAGAAGAACGCAATTGACACAAAGGACAGAAGCGCGCGTGCCAATCTCTTCGAGCTTCTGGTATCAGAGCGCCAGAAGAACGCCGCAATTCCGATAAATATAGGAACGAGAAATGCACCGACTGACAGCGTACCGCGCAAAAATGCCGACAGAGCCATTCCCACCTTGCCCGACGAGCTTGGAGTTATCAGGCAGAACATAGAGAAGACCGCAATTACACCTAAAATTACAGGCATTATACGGTAAAGAACCT
>JAZNXN010000021.1:0-15688 GCA_045593885.1 Eubacteriales bacterium | reverse complement strand
CATTAAGAATTCAATAAAATTAAAAGTGAGGAACCTTTTGTCCCTCACTTTTTTGTTTGCGGTTATGCCGAAATGAAGCGGTCCCTTTTTACAGCAGATGCAGCTTGCGCGCAAGGGCGTGCTTGACGCGGCGCTTGCTGTCATAGTACCCCCTCTGCGTTAAGTAGCAGGAGCGTGTTTTGCGAAAGCCGCGGTTTTCTGCTATATCGGTCAGCATATCCTGCCTCACCCATTCGTCACATTCCTCACTCAACGCCTCGTCTATCGCATTATTCAGGCGCAGAAAATACCGCTTCGTCTGTCCGTGGGCTTCGCCTCTGTCGAGTGCCCTTTTTCTTCTCGGATAGTCGTTGCATATAGCAATTATTATTTTTTCAACCTCGTCGGGAATTCTCCCCTGCTTCATACGCTATCCCCCCTCATATACCATAGGGTATCCGACAGCTCCTCGCGTAACTCGCACAGCCTTTCGCAGAGTGCCTCGGTTTGCAGTCTCAAATCGTCTGCTCTCTCCACTATATCCGAGAGTGCCTGGCTCATCTCGCCCTCACCCGTCACACAAATCATACCTTCCATCTCCTCACGGGCTCCGTTCAGCTCACACAGCTTTGCCCCCGCCATTGCTAAAAGAGATTCGATATGTGCCATCTCCTCCCTTATGCTTGAAATCGAGCGAAGCAATACAGGCTCGCTGAAATAATCGTTGTCAATGTAAATCATTTTTACTGCCTCCTTGTTACAAATGCGTGACTTTTCTTTGCTTTGTCACCTACCAAGTGACATTATACACTATATTTGGTCACTTGTCAAGTGATTTTTAATATTTTTTTCGTTTTTTTGTTGCATATTGCGTGATTATGTGTTACACTATATGTGACAAACTACCAGGAGGCTTATATGACTACCGGAGAAAGAATACGAAAATTTCGCAAGGAGCGCGGCTACTCGATGGATGAGCTGGCAGGCGCAGTAGGCACGAGCAAGCAAACGATACACCGTTACGAGAACGGAACAATCTCAAACATACCCGCCGAGAGAGTTGAGGCAATTGCCGATGCTCTCGGAACTGTTCCGTCGGTGCTGCTCGGCTGGAATGACAGCATTAGCACCGAATTTCCCATTTTCGATACGGAAACGCTCTCGGTAACCGACAACGTAATATCAATACCGAGCTCTGATATGTGCGTAGTGGCAGACGACGACAGCATGAGCGGTGACCGCATACTTGCGTCGGATATACTCTTGATATCAAAATCGGCAAGGGTTGAAAGCTCTGATATAGCTCTTATCGCGGTCAAGGGCAGAAGGGCGCTCATCCGCCGCGTTCTGTTCAGCGGCAACAACGTGGTGCTGCACGCCTCAAACCCGAAGCACGAGCCCCTCGTATATAATAAATACGAGGTTGAAATTAAAGGAAAGGTTATTGCTCTCATCAGCAGGATTGTGTGATTTGATATGAATTTTCAGGTTGGAGATTACTATAAGCTGCCAAGTCAGGTGACAAATCTCTCACTCGTTCCCGAAATCGCCAAATTCGACGAAAACGGCGAATGTGTATTTGAACAGGTTGGAAAAGCAAAAATTTCATACACCGTAAAGGGCGAGCATGCGGAATTTGACATTGTGGTGGAAAAGGCTAAAATAAACCTTATACTCTTAGACGGCCAGTCAAACGCATCGGGCGAGTTCGGATTTTTCAATGAAAAGGATGCAATAGCTCCCCCTCGCGGATGCGCGTATATGTGGGATTGGAACAACAAACGCCTTGACGGTGATTTCTCACATCCTATACCTATGTGGGAGGTGAATTTTGCGAAGGGCGGCGAGCCTAACAAAAAATCTGTTAAGGAGGGCTTCTATGCCCCTATGTGCGACGAGCTTTACAACCTCTCGCTCAGAAATAAATCACCCGAAAAAACGGTTATAATACACTCCTGCCGCGGCGGCGCACCGATAAGCGATTGGATGAGAAGCGACGGCGTTGAGGGGGACCTCATCGAGCAGGCAGTGCAGAGGGTTAAGAGCGCGTTTGAATTTTTCCGTCAGAACTCAGACAAATACGAGGTCGTACGCTTCGGTCACGTCTGGCTTCAGGGCGAGGGCGGATGCGACGAAAACGGCGTATGCTCCCCCGAAAATTACTACAAGGACTTTACCGAAATGCTTCGCCGCATCGGCGAGCGCACAGGGGTTGAATACCACGCAATAATGCCTGTCAGGGCACGCAGTGTATCAAAAAAGCCCGCACTTCTCTACCTCACGTCTGCACGAATTGCTCAGTATGCCGCGGCGGCAGGTATGGAAAACGTCTTCATTGCTTCCTCTGCTACTGAAATGTGGAAGGATAAGGACACAAAATTCTTCTTCGACGGTATAACCTATTGCCATGACGATTTAATGTTCACCGATATACACTACGCGCAGAAGGCGTATAATATAATGGGAATAGAGGCGGCAAGAAATATATACACCCGCGCACTCGGCAAGGGCGGCGAGGTTAAGGAAATACGGATAATCTCCGCCGACGGCAACACCCATTACCGAAGCGGTGACGAAATATCCCTGTCCGCAAACCTTCACTGCGACGGATACGAGGGTGCGGAGCACGAAGGCTCCGTATTCCTTTCACCGTTTGCTCTCCCCCTGAATGCAAGCGATACCCGCGTTGATTTTGCGGTATATAAGGACGGAAAAAAGCTTGAGGGCGCTATCTCCCCTCTCGGCATCATAAAGCAGGGCGTGATATCCCTGCCCGCAACGCTGATCTGCCACTCGGGCAACGCCTGCGCTGAATTCAAGCTTGTAAAATAAAAAACAAAGGGGCTGAGTCATTAAAAATTCAGTAAAATTCAGATAAATTAAGCAAAAAACGCACGTATTACTGAATTCTTAGTGCAAAGCACCTTTCGGGGCTCGCTTGATTTTGAGCAGAAACCGCTGCTTTCACTGTCGTCGGCGTACTCGGTACGGCAGAGGGTGAAAACGGCGGTAGTAAACAAAAAACTGTAATAAACTAAAAATCGCAGATTTTTTCCTTATTGTCAACGCGATATAGATTTTAGCAAAATTAAAAGTGAGGAACTTTTGTCCCTCACCTTTTTGTTTGTGGTTATGCCGAAATGAAGCAGCCCCTGAATTGTTATTGAAAAGGTTTTTCAATTACGCCATTCTGCATAGCGTCTGCATAGGCGTTCTCTGCGCGGTCAGCTGCCATAGCCCACTCATACGCGTATTTATTCTTGCGCTTGAATGAAAAACCGTTGGTACCGTCCAAATCAAAGCGCTTTGCAGGCAGGCACGCCTGAGCTATCACGAACAGAATGGTAAATACAAGTCCTGCGCTGATTCCAACGCTGTAGCCGCTAAGCTCATATATGCTTATATATGCGTTGATGAAGACAAGGTATGTTATCAGCAAAGCAACTGCCGCTATCATAAACAGAACGGCGAGAATTTTGCATACGTTAACTGCCGCACGGGAGTATTTACCGCCTGAATAGTAGGAAAGATTGAGCCACATTATCGAGCAAGCGGCAATTCCTACCATTATATACGCAGTGCTTATAAGCGAGAACGAGAATCCGTAGCTGCTAAGACCGCGAGTTGCCCCTAATATGTGCAAGAGCTCGGTGTTAACGAGCACAGCATCGAGCGTTTCCCTTGATACCGCGGAGTAGGGGAGGTCTTCAAAATCTCCAAAGCTTCCGTTCAGGATGTCCTGCTTGGCCTCTTTTGTGCCTTCCTTTGCGAATTTTTTGTAGTAATCAACCGCATCGTCGTCTATATTGAGAGTTTCAAAGTAAGAGGCGTCCATCGAAAGCTTAGCCTCCTTCTCGGTAGTGCGTCCGTCAAAAACCGCTTCAACAGACGAGGTCATAACGGGTGTGAAGAGCATTATTACGAGCAAAAACGACACGGCAAACGAAGCTATTCTTGTGTAGGACAGCTTAACGGTTTTTTCCTTTGCAAAGAAAGCTGCCAGGTAATTAATCACGGGCATGAGCAGAGCAAGAATGAATACAACGATGCACGAGCCGCCTATTCTTGCATTGCTGGCAAATCCATAGCAGAAATACATTGAAATATACAGTGCCAACGCCAACGCAGGAACCAATGCTGACAGAGTGGCTACATCACCCATCGCAACGCTGATTTTCAAAACTCCCAGCACGTGAAGAAGGTTAAGCAGGGCAAACACGAAGAATGCAATTGCAGAAAGTATGTATAATACCGATAGCAAGGAAGCGATGTAGAAGCTGATGCCAAGATTGGTTTTCTCATACATCAGCTCAAGGTGCATAGCAATCTTCGCTATCTTAGCAATGATTTCTTCGCCCTCGTCGGTTATTTCACTATCCTCGATTTCGTCAATAAGCTCATCTCTCAGCTCCAGCATCTCATCATATTCGTCGGTATACTCAAGACCGCCATCGTCGAGAGATTCAAAGGAGCTGAAGGTAAACGACAGCTGGTCAATTGTGCTGAGCTTTACATCTACCTCATAAGAGGAAATTGAATATTCGTACTTGATAGTAGGAAGGAAAACCATGATGAGCATAATGAAGGCAATTACCATGGTAGCAATAGCCTTGCCGTACAAAAAGATGTTTTTGTTAACCTCACCCGCGCTTTTGCTTGATTTATTCATCTTTTTCTTGATGTAGGCGGGAATATAGGGAGCTATCGGTTGATTTGACTGTGCAACAGAAGCTACAGGCTCTGCTTCAGGAGCCGCCGTTTCCTTTGGCTGAACTGCGTCAGCGGTGGCGGTGGGAGTGCTGTTATCAGAAAAAACTAATGACTGCTCCTTTCCGCAGTTAAAACAGAATTGCGCTTCCTTCGGAAGCTGTGTGCCACAGTGAATACAAAATTTTGAGTTTGCCATTTGATTGCCTTTCTTGAATTATGTTGTTGGGAGTGCGTATTTCTTCGAATACTCGCCGTAAAGATTTTTGTAATCGCCGTCACCCTCACGTACAGTACGAACCGTCTCGTGCAGGCTGAGATTGAGGCTTGCCGTATCAATCACGCACGCCGCAATGTTAGAGCAATGGTCAGCCGTGCGCTCGATGTTGGTCAGTATATCCGACCAGACAAATCCCGCGCCGATGCTGCAATCTCCGCGCTGGAGTCTTAAAATATGCCGAGCACGAAGCTGCTCCTTGAGGTCGTCAATAACCTGCTCAAGCGGCTCGACCTGGCGCGCCGCCTCCAAGTCGTTGTCAACGAAGGCACGGAGTGAGAGGTCAAGGATTTCCTTAACGCTATCCATAAGAATATGCATTTCCCTGTCAGCCGACTCGGAGAAGTGAATACCCTTCTCGCGCATTTCCTCTGACGATTCGAGAATGTTTACCGCATGGTCGGATATGCGCTCGAAATCTCCGATAAGACGAAGGTGCTTCGCCGCCTCGTCGCTGACGCGGTCACCTATCTGACGGCTGCTGAGCTTGACAAGATACGTGCCGATGATATCCTCGTAGTGGTCGGTAACGTCCTCTTTTCTGCGGATGTCCTCAACCTTATCATCCGAGTAGTTATATATAGAATCAATACCGTCGCACAGTGCGCTGACTGCGTCGTTTGCCATAACCGTCGTGAGCGTGTGGCAGCGTTCAAGAGCAACGTTTGGGGTTGCAAGCAAGCGCTCGTCGAGCTCCTCGATTTTGTCGGGCGATTTCGTTTCGGGAATGAGTGCATATGCCAGCTTCTCGAGCAGAGCAGAAGCGGGAAGCAGTATAGCAGTGCACAAAATGTTGAATGCGGAGTGAGCCACCGCTATTCCCGCAAGGGATGCTGAGTCGTTGAGTATCGCTGGGTCGAATATACCCTTAACAATACTGAATACCGAAAGCCAGATTATAGTTCCTATAATATTGAAGGATAGGTGAACAAGTGCCGCCCTCTTTGCATTCTTATTAGCTCCGAAGGTGGAAAGAATAGCCGTGATACATGTACCGATATTCTGTCCCATTATGATAGGAATTGCCGCACCGTAGGAAACGGCGCCTGTCGCTGCAAGTGCCTGAAGAATACCGACGGATGCAGACGATGACTGAATTATAGCGGTGAGTATCGCTCCCGCAAGCACGCCGAGTATCGGGTTTTTGAACGCCACAAACAGCTGTGTGAATGCAGGCACGTCCTTGAGCCCCTCAACCGAGCCTGTCATTATATCCATACCGAACATAAGAACAGCAAAGCCGAGCAGAATAACGCCGATATCCTTTTTCTTATTGCTCTTAGAGAACATATAAAGGATAATTCCGATAAGAGCAAGCACAGGGGTGAAGGACATAGGCTTTAACAGCTTCAAAACGATATTATCGCCCGAAATGCCGCCAAGGCTGAGAATCCACGCGGTAACCGTAGTACCGACGTTAGCTCCCATGATTACATTTATTGCCTGCCGTAAGGTCATAAGGCCCGAGTTAACGAAGCCGACGACCATAACCGTCGTTGCCGAGGATGACTGAATGACCGCAGTAACTCCAAGACCTGTTGCAAAGCCTGTCATTTTTCCTGTGGTCAGGCGTCCGAGCATAAGCTCCAGCTTGTTGCCGGCACTGCGCTCGAGTGCCTGTCCCATAACGTTCATTCCGAACAAAAACAGGCACAAACCGCCAATAAGGGTGAGCACGTCAAAAAAATCCATTTACTTTCCTTTCTGTATTAAAACCGCATTCGCGGCAGAATTGCACTCCAAAATTCACCATTTCAATTTTAGCATAAAACCCCCTTGCTGTCAATAGTAAATCGCGCGTCCACGCGCCCATAGGCAACAAAAGCCCCCTGCCCGAGAGGGCAGAAGACTTTTTAGCACTCGCAATATGAATTCGACCTCGCTTCGCTCATCGGCGGGCACCAATCCAATTCCGCTTCGCATTGCTCGCGGAGAGGTTCGATATGCGGACGGCAAAACAAAAGGGCCCACAAGGAGCCCTTTTGTTGTGGCACCCGCAATAGGAATCGAACCTATAACTAACCCTTAGGAGGGGCTTATTATATCCATTTAACTATGCAGGCGGATTTGATTGCCCTTATATTTTAGCACATTATTATCGCTTTTTCAAGAGGGTTTTCAATTTTTTAGGATATCGGGCACAAAATTTGTCTTTTGTATTGAAATATAAGGCAAAAGGTGATATAATTATCCGTGTAAGAGAAACCCTTTTGGAGATAAAAATGAAAAATTTTGAGGTAAAAACAAAAATATGCTTCGGCGAGAGGGCACTTGAAAGGCTCTCGCAGCTCCCCTACAAGAGTGCGGTGGTTATTGCCGACCCATTTGTAAAGAACAGCGGTATGATCAAGCTGATAACCGATCCCCTCGATCGCGGCGGAGTAAAATACACCGTATATACCGACGTTATACCCGACCCCCCTGTTGATAAGGTCATTGACGGCGTTACCGCAATAATGAAGGCACGTCCCGAATGTATCGTCGCAGTTGGCGGCGGCTCTGCAATTGACCTGTCTAAATCAATAAGGAAGTTTGCAACCGAGCTTGACAAGTCCTTCGACCCCTGGCTGATAGCAATTCCCACGACCTCGGGAACAGGTAGCGAGGTTACCTCATTCTCGGTAATCACTGACCCCAAGGCAGGCGTGAAATACCCCCTGTCCGAGTATTCAATGATACCGAACGAGGCAATTCTCGATGAGGAATTGGTAAAGAGCGTACCCCCTGCGGTTACCGCCGATACGGGAATGGACGTTATGACTCACGCAATTGAGGCATACGTGTCACTCAATAACAACGAATTTTCTGCGGCTCTCGCCGAAAAGGCAGTTGAAATCTGCGGACAGTTTTTGCTTCGCTCCTATAACGACAACAACGACACCCACGCGAGAAGGAAAATGCACATTGCATCCTGCCTTGCAGGTTTGGCGTTCAATTCCGCATCTCTCGGACTCTGTCACGGTATGGCGCATCAGCTCGGCGCGACCTTCCATATCCCTCACGGACGTGCAAACGCAATGCTTTTGCCCCATATAATTGAGTTCAACGCAGACATAAATATGCACTCCAAGAGTAAAAAGGAGTACGCTCCCTGCGTCCGCAAGTACTGTAATATGGCAAGAACGCTTGGTGTTTATAACTTAAACGAAATAACGACGATAAGAGCCTTTGTTTCCTACATACAGTTTATGAACAAGGAAATGAACATCCCCCTCAACATCTCCTCGATAGGCACAATAACCGAAGCCGAGTACATGGCAAAGGTGGAATTTATGGCAGAGGCGGCTCTGCGTGACGCGTGTACCGCGACCAATCCCAGAGTGCCCACGAAGGAAGAGGTTATCGACATATACAAGCACCTCTGGTGATGGACTTCGTATTTTGTATCTTCCGCCGTTTTTCCTCAAGCTCGCTGTGTTCTGCACACCGTCGGGGCGTGATGATGAATCTGCATCAAAAAGAGTGCGACTATGGGCTTTTTTGAAAAACAAAAAACAAAACGCAGGCGCTGCCTGCGTTTTTTGTATGAATTAAAGATTTACTATATACTCTGCGATATCGTGCATAAATTTGATGCAGGACGGGCGAAGCTCGCGCGGGTATTTCATCGGTATTTTTGACGCCTCGTAGGTGAACACGCCGTCGTAGCCTATGTCGTAGAGCGCATCAACAAAATTCTTCCAATCTATATGACCCATATAGGGAAGGGTGTGAAGGTCGTCGATTCCGTCGTTATCGTGAACGTGGAGTGCCTTCAGGCGAGAGCCCATATCTCTCACGACATCGCCCATATCAAACTGATGATTGAGGTGAAGGTGTCCTGTGTCAATGCAGAGCTGGAGCTTGTCGCTTCCAACACGGTCAACTATCTCAATAAGGTCGTAGGGGTTATCGCCAAACATCCTTTTCGAGCCGTTCCACTTTACCGCAAAAACGCTGGCAAGCGTTTCAATAGCCACGCGCACGTTGTATTTTTCAAGCTCCTCTGCCGCGCGTGCAAAGTATTCGTAGTTTTCCTCAAGACACTTTTTGTATTCCTCACGGTTGAAATTGCCCGCAATGCTTTTGGGGTGTGCAATCATCCAGCCCATATCGATTATAGAGTATGCCTCGTAGCAATTCTTCCTTATTTTCCTGAGGTCATCGTCCATCTCAAAAAAGTTATTCTGCGGCTCGTGAACGATAACGCTTTTTGCGCCCGTTTCGTCAAATGCCTCTCTGACGATATTTGCCCACCTTACGTGCTCGCCCGTTTTTACCGGCGCATTGTCGGTATGATAGCCGAAATCAAAGTTGAAGTTGGAAAAACCGCAATCCATAAGCTCGCGTATCCAGCCTACGTACTCCTCCTTGGTATGTATGCCTAACACGTCGTAGAGCATTTTGATGTCACAGCCTATCGGTATGGTTTTTTTGATGGTATTCATAGCAAATCCCCCTCGTTTTAATGGCTTTATTATACTCCCAAGGTCTTGACGTGTCAAGCGTTTTGTGCAAAAAGTAAAGGGACAGATGTTATATCTGTCCCCCTTGTTATATGACTATTAAATTTTTTGGTTTATATTTAGTTTTCGGTTATTATTTGAAATATCTCTTGAGCATACCCTCAAATCCCTTGCCGTGACGAGCCTCATCCTTTGCCATCTCGTGAACGGTGTCGTGGATAGCATCGTATCCGAGCTCCTTCGCTCTCTTGGCAAGCTCAAACTTGCCTGCGGTAGCACCGCACTCAGCCTCAGCTCTGAGCTGAAGATTCTTCTTGGTATCAGCATAAACTACCTCACCGAGAAGCTCCGCAAATTTAGCTGCGTGCTCAGCCTCCTCAAGTGCTGCCTGAAGATAGAATGCGCCAATTTCGGGATATCCCTCGCGGATAGCCTGACGGCTCATAGCTATGTACATGCCTACCTCGGTGCACTCGCCCTCAAAGTTAGCCTTGAGCCCCATATAGACCTCATCGTCAACAGTGCCCTTCGCGCCAACACCGATAACGTGCTCGCACGCGTAGTTAAGAGTGTCGTCCTTCATCTCATTGAACTTTGATGCAGGAACGTTGCACTGAGGGCATCTTTCGGGTGCGCTGTCACCCTCGTGGATATAACCGCATACAGAACATACAAACTTTTTCATAATAAAATACTCCTCTGAAAATATGTTTTTATTTTTTAATTATTTTTGCATTTGTCGCATCTGCCATAGAAAACTATCGAATGTCTGTCAACCGTGATGTTGTGATTTTTCTCAATTTCCGAGTTTATATACCCTATCTCATCCTCGCTGACGTCGATAACCTTGTTGCAAAAGCTGCACAAAAAATGATAATGATTTTTGACGTATCCGTCGTATCTGACCGTACCGTCGCCTACATCTATCCGCATCGCCTCGCCCAAATCGCAGAGCAGATTCAGATTTCTGTAAACCGTCGCCAGACTGATTTTCGGAAAGTCCCTTTTGATTTCATTATAAACCCATTCGGCACTCGGATGGCACTTGACACTTTTTAATAGCTGCGATATCGCATCTCGCTGCTTTGAGTGCTTTAATACTGTATCCATAAGCTACCTCCTTGAAATCAATAACGATAATCATTATCGTTTTGTGATACCATTATAACAGATAAAAAATCGCTTGTCAATACTTTTTTTCAAAAAAATTAAAAAAATTTTTTCCATACAAAAAAACGCCCACAAGGCTTCAAAAAGCGGGGCAGAAAAGCCGACTGCTTCTTCCATAACCGCGACCAAATTACATAAAATAATATTAATACTTGATTTATTTATAATTTTATGTTAGAATATAGATTGTCTACGTATATATTTCTATTGTGCGTATGCGATAATGAATAAGGAAGGAGATGGTCAAACTAATGGATCCGTTACCCCGAAGTTGCACTGTAATCGTTAACGCCGTGCCCGTTGTGAGCCGTGCACCGATTGCAGACAGAGTTGAAAGCCGTAAATGCGATTTTCATTTTTCCGAGGCATCCCGCCTTTTTATGCGTTGCTGATACGAAGCATCAGAAGGAAAAATAAAAATTTAATTTACATAAAAAGAGGTTTTCAATGTTCAAACAGTTATTATTACAGTTAGTACTCATTTTGCTCAACGCATTCTTTGCCGCGACTGAGATAGCTGTCATTTCCCTCAATGAGAAGAAGGTGAGGGCTTTGGCAGACGAGGGCGACAAGAAGGCGCGCAAGATGCTTAAAATTATAGAGGACCCCACGAGGTTTCTCTCAACCATTCAGGTCGGTATAACGCTTGCCGGATTTTTGGGCTCGGCGTTTGCAGCCGATAACTTTGCCCAGAGGCTCTCGGATTTCCTTGTCAGAAAATTCGCAATACAGTCCCAGACTCTGATTTCCGCGATAGACAACATCTCCGTCATAATCATAACTATAATACTCTCCTATTTTACTCTTGTGCTCGGTGAGCTTGTGCCCAAGCGACTGGCAATGAAGTATAAGGAGAAGCTGGCTAACGGTGTATGCGGAATTGTATCAGCTCTTACTACGGTGCTGAAGCCGGTTATATGGTTTCTCTCCGCCTCCACCAATCTTATGCTCCGTCTTTTCGGAATAGACCCGAAGGAGAAGGAGGAAACGGTGTCCGAGGAGGATATAGTTATAATGCTCGATGCGGGTGCCGACGAGGGAACTCTCAACCACGACGATATTGAATATATAAAGAACGTATTCAAGCTTGATAAGATGACTGCCGTCGATATTATGACGAGCAGGAGCGCGCTCGTGGCTATTCCTGAGGATATCGGCGAGGAGGAGCTTCTTGAGCTTATCAAAAACGAGCGCTATTCCCGTCTGCCCGTATATTCGGAGAGCATTGATAAGATAGTGGGTATCATACATATCCGTGACTACCTTCTCAATCGCACTGAGGGTGAGTTCAATATATCCGATATGATGTATAAGCCGGTTTATATTCCCGAAACCGCGCATCTTGATTCACTTCTTAAGGAAATGCAGGATGAGCATAACCATATGGTTGTCGTTATCGACGAGTACGGCTCTACCGCAGGTATTGTCACAATGGAAGATATCCTTGAGGAGCTTGTCGGTGAGATATGGGATGAGCAGGACGAGGAAATACATAATATCGTAGAGCTTTCCGAAAACACCTACAGGGTTCTTTCGGGTATGTCTATCGAGGAATTTTTCGAATTTTTCTCGCTCGAATGGGACGAGGATATCGAGTCCACAACCGTCAACGGCTGGATCACTGAGCTGTGCGGAATTATTCCGCCTGAGGGACATGTCGTTGAGTACAAGAATGTGTCGGTAACTGTGTCGAAGGCGGATGACCTGATGACTCACGAGCTGACCGTCGTCTTTACTCCTATCGTTGAGGAAGGCGAGGAGGAAGAGGAAAAGATTGAGGATTAATTCCTCTAAAAAATCAAAGGGGCCGCTTCATTTCGGCATAACCGCAAACAAAAAAAGTGAGGGACAAAAGGTTCCTCACTTTTAATTTTACTAAAACATATATCTTATCGAAGATAAGGAAAAAATCTGCGATTTTTGGTTTATTACAGTTTTTTGTTTGCTACCGCCGTTTTCACTCTCTGCCGTACTCAGTACGCCGACGACAGCGAAAACGACGGTTTCTGCTCAAAATCAAGCGAGCCCCGAAAGGTGATTTGCACTAAGAATTCAGTAGGCTGTGCGTTTTTTTGATTAATTTATCCGAGCTTTACTGATTTTTTAATGACTCAGCCGCCCCGATTTTAATTTCCCGGCTTGTGCAAATACCGGTTGCATATTTCATCAAGCTCAAAGAATTTTTTGTTGTATGCACACCCTATTTCAGATGCACCTCTACACGTAGCGATGTAAAACTCATCACCCACAATAGAGGTGTTTTTAATTCCTTCTTTGCTCAAATTGAATTCCTTGCTCCATCTGTAATAGGTATCGTCCAAGACACACCAGCTTCCGTGACTAAAATACATAATGGGGGTAAAGTCCGTATCTCTTGCCAGCTTCACCGAGCGCCTTTCGCCAAAGCGAACCAGCTTATCGGTATGAATGGCGAACTCTCCTTTACGCACACTATGTATTTGTATATAAGTACGGCAGTTAAGAATGATTATACATATAAGTAAAACACTAACGAAGAAGCAGAGCATAATAGTGATTAAATTGAAATCCCAAAATGCCCACGATACAAACAGTACAGGTAATGTGAGGAGTATTAATGTCCATATTCCAAGAGCAATTTTAGCACGACGGCTTTTTTCCGACCTTAATAGGTCCTTCTTCACATTTTCGAGTGTAATTATTTCTTTAGTCACTTAAAATTTTCCCTTTTTACTTCCGTATCCTTGCCCTCGCCACGCGCACGCAGGTTGACGTGCCATAGTCATAGCTTGTTGCGTTAATGGAAAGCGCGCCATCCCTCTGTGCAAATTCCAGCACCTCACCGTTGTCCATCCACTCAACACTCTCTATACTCTCATTCACACCGTCAAAGGTAAATGAACCGTTTGAGAAAAGGTCAACCGTAACGTTTTTGTCTCCGCCCCTGCCGAGGTCGTGAATGAATACGTAGAGATATCCGTCACCCGAGAGGATAAAGTTTTTATCAGCGCCGCATTTGGCAGGATGAGGCTTGCCCTCGTAGATAGCCTCGCCGTAGAGTGCCATCCACTTGCCAAGTATACGCATAAGCTCTCTTTGCATAGGCTCGATTCCGCCCTGCGCGGTAGGTCCGATGTTGAGAAGGTAGTTAGCCCCCACCCTTCTGCACGCGCAGAGGTGCTCGATTATCGAACGCGGCGACTGGTAATTGAAATCGTTTTCACCGATACCCCAATGGTCGTTTAAGGTGTGGCACATCTCTGCCGCAAGATATTTAGGCATACCCTCGCGATTCATAGGTGTCGGCCTGCCCTGCTCGAAGGTTACCGAGTCTATTTCGGGATTACCAACCGCACCCCTCGCGAAAAGTCCGGTGTTGTTAACGATAATTGCCTCGGGCTGATATTTTCTTATCGTTGCGTACAGCGCATCCTCTTTCCAGTCCGCATCCGCCTTGCTCCAGTTTCCGTCAAACCAGAGTCCGCCGATTTTACCGTAATTCTTGCACAGCACCTCAACGCTCTTTCGAAGATACTCAAGGTATTCGTCAAAATTCTCATTGAAATCCTTGTTGTACCAGTCAAGCGTCGTATGATAGAAGAAGGGAACTATTCCGTGCTTGTTGCAGGCATCAACGAACTCGCGTACAAGATCCCTGTTTGCGGGACTGTGAGGTGCGTCAAAATCGCTAAGACCGCAGGTGTCGTAGAGGGAGAAGCCCTCATGATGTCGGGTGGTCAGCGTTATGTACCTGCAGCCTGCGTTCTTTGCAACCAAAACAATCTCCTCTGCGTCAAAATCCTCTGCGGTGAAGCTATCCTTCAAGAGCTTGTAATCGTCCATATTCATATTCTGAGCCGAATATATCCACTCGCCCTTACCGAGCTGGGAATAAAGTCCCCAATGCACGAACATTCCGAGTCCCATTTTTTCAAAATCAGCAATATACCTCTGCGGTTTTGGAATTGCCATATCAGTAATCTCCTTATCATTATGCTCTTGACGCAATTATACATTAATCGTCTTTTGTTGTCAATCTTTTTGAAAAAAATGTATAAATAATTCGTTCTGACAAAAATGGGCACCTCAGTGTCCCTTTCTTTCGGGGGTGGCTCCGGTTTACAAATCGAGCAGCTCGCAAAAATCGTTTATGTAGTAATGCGATACTGCATTTAATTGCTCGGTGTATTCCGCAGAGGAGCTGTCGTAAACTCCGCAGACCTTCATGCCCGCCATCACGGCAGTCATGTCAGCGTTATAGTTGTCGTCAAGAAAAAGTATTTCAGCAATCGGCTTTCCGATTTTTTCTGCCGCCATTCTGTAAATTTCCGTATCTGATTTTGTTGTGTGGAAGTCGTCGCAGGACCACACGTTTGTAAGCAGCTCAAATATACCTAATCTTTTCAGGCATACGTCAAGCACCGAATGAGGACTTGCCGTAGGCAAATATGAAGCAGAAGCCTCGATGTCAACCCAAAATCGCCTTGTTTACAGGTGAAAAATAAAAAACCGACACCGCCTTTGCGGTGTCGGTAATTGATATTACTGCTGATAAAGTGCAGCTATTGTGTGAGTGTGCTTGGTTACCCACTGCTTCATCTTGATATTAAGCCAGAAGGAGTAAATACCGAAGGTAATGATGGTGAGCAAGAACCACTTGATGTAATTGCCGAAAAGCTGCATGCCGTTACCGTTGAAGGTAAGGGGCTGGCCGTCAATTATCGTGTGTTTTGCGTACCAGGATTCCTTGAGGCATATAGCCCAGGGAGCACCGAGTCCGAGCGTGATAACAGTGATAATGAACTGCAAAATTCCGATACCTATAAGGCCGAGAAGCCCACCTGTAAATTTGGATTCCATAGAAGTTCCTCCTAAAAATGTAGTGTTACAGCATCCGATGCACACCTTAATTATATCAGCATTCTATGCTATATGTCAATACATTTATAACATTTTGTTCATAAATGCTAAAATTTTTTATCCCAACGCCCGCATATCTCGCAGAGCAGTTCAAGTCAAACGAATGGCGCAACGCAAAAAGGACACCGTAAAGGTGTCCTTTTGTGTTGGAGGCGCCACCCAGACTTGAACTGGGGGTAAAGGTGTTGCAGACCTCTGCCTTACCACTTGG
>JAZNXN010000020.1:0-3264 GCA_045593885.1 Eubacteriales bacterium | reverse complement strand
AAGGTGAGGGACAAAAAGCTCCTCACCTTTAATTTTACTTAAGTGTATACCTTGCAGAGAATAAAGAAAAATCCACAAGCTCTATTTATCTAAAAGTCGATATATCATTTTGTACAGTCGGTGAGTTAATAGAAATGCTTTAACCCTGTCCTTGAACGATCCGTCCGACATTTCGCCACACACCGCCGCAAAGCCCTTTAGCAGCTTCTTCGTAATGCCACCCTTCATATAATCACTGTAATCCTTTGCGGAAGAAAAGACGGCGGCGTTATTGAAGGCTATTGCATAGAGTGTTGTATAGATATAATAGTCCACCTGTCCCTTCATATGCTCGGGAAGCTCGTCGTAGGCAACCTTAACAAAATCCACAAGTCCCTGAAGGTCAGAGCGTCGGAAGCTGCGCGAAACCGAGTTTTCAAGAATACGATAATTGTATCCGCAGTAATCGAGAATATAGAGCGAGCGCGCCCGACCGACCGCAATCAGCACGGCAAGAAGGTCCTCTCCTATAACGACGGTGCGAGGAATTTTAGCCTGAATTTCTTTTATAAGGGTGCGCCTTATCGCCTTAGACCATATCGAAAAGATAAGCGCTCCGCCATTTTCAGCCTCGGGCTCGTATATTATACGCGAGGAAAGGTCAACAAGCTTATCGCCTGTATAAAGTCCTGTGTCGGCAAAATTTTTCATATAGCGAGTTCTGTCGCTGTAACGCTCAACGTAGTCAAAGGCAACAATGTCCACATTATCGGCCTCGATTATCTCATTGATACGGGAAAGGAGTCCGTGCTCGATGTAATCGTCAGAATCAACGTAAATCACGTAATCTCCGCTCGCCCTGTCAAGCCCTGCGGTGCGGGCGCTGGTGTGCCCCCCGTTTTCCTTGTGAATAACAGACACCCTGCCATCGTTGTTTGCGTATATATCGCAAATCTCGGGGCATCCATCGGGAGATCCGTCATCAACCAATATCAACTCAAAATCGGTGTAGGTCTGTGACAGTATACTATCGACACAGTCATTTAGATATTCTTCCGCCTTGTAGACGGGAACGATTATGCTAAATCTGGGCATTTTACTCTCCTTTCTTGCTTTCACTATGATTTTATCATTGTGATGGAATTTTGTCAAGTCCTCAAAAGCTTTATTCTCTGCTTGTAATCAGGCATATATTTTTCAATCAGGGCGTAAAATTTTGCGCCGTGATCTTTGTATTTTATATGGCAAAGCTCGTGAAGAACGACGTAATCAATCGCCGTCTTCGGATAGTTCATAAGATATACGCTGTACGAGATGGAATTTTTGGGCGAGCAGCTTCCAAAACGCGTTTTTGCGGTGGAAATTCTTATATTTGAGGGAGCTAAGCCTGTCATCTCGGAAAAAAATTGCGTGCGCTCGCAAAGATACGTAAGTGCCTCTTGCTTTTTTTGCCTCATTTCTTCGGCTGAGAGGTCGGGAAAGCGCGAGCTGTGCTCCATAACACCCCTCTTGTGCTTTTCAATCCAGCCCTCACTCCTTTTGACAAAGTCTTCGATAACGCCGATAGGGGCATTACTCGGTGCAAGAACACGCACCTTCAAATCATGCGTTATTTTGATTGATATGGTTTTTCTGTTGCTTCTTGTAAGTGTATATTCCGTCAAGCTATTCACCGCCCTTTTGATAATTGTAGCACAAAAAAGGCAAATAAACAAGAAAACTTTTGAAAATGCTTGATTTTAGGGCAATATAATGTTATAATTATTTGTAATTTATTATTTGAGGTCGATTCTATGTCAAAAACAACGGTACCGACAGGCTACAAATCCCTGTTGAATACAAGACAAACCGAAATAGCCATCAAAAAAATCAAGGACTTTTTCCAGAAGGACCTGGCAACGATGCTCAATCTGACGCGTGTGTCCGCGCCTATTTTCGTTGATTCTACCAGCGGTCTTAACGATAACCTCAACGGAACCGAGCGCCCTGTCGATTTCGATCTTTTGTCAGGAGAGAGAATGGAAATCGTGCATTCCCTTGCGAAATGGAAGAGAATGGCACTCAAGGACTACGGCTTTACTCACGGCGAGGGACTGTATACCGATATGAACGCTATCCGTCGCGACGAGGAAACCGACAACATTCACTCAATGTTCGTTGACCAGTGGGATTGGGAAAAGATTATTGATAAGAGCGAGCGCACTGTTGATACGCTGAAAAACACAGTTATCAACATCTACCGCGCAATGCGCCACACCGAAAAGCAAATTGCTGACGATTATAATTTCATCGAGAGGCTTCTTCCCCCCGAGATATTCTTCATAACTGCACAGCAGCTTGAGGATATGTACCCCGAGCTTTCACCCAAGGAGCGCGAATACAGAATTGCTAAGGACAAGGGCGCAGTTTTCATTATGCAGATCGGCGATACGCTCAAAAGCGGAGAGAAGCACGACGGACGTGCCCCCGATTACGACGATTGGACGCTCAACGGCGATATTATCGTGTATTATCCCGTGCTCGATATTCCTCTTGAGCTTTCCTCTATGGGAATACGCGTTGATGAGGATGCTATGAAGCGACAGCTCGCGATATCGGGCTGTGAGGACAGAATGGCGCTCCCCTTCCACAAGGCGCTTCTTGACGGCGAGCTTCCATACACAATAGGCGGAGGTATCGGTCAGTCACGCCTTTGCATGTTCTTTTTGCGTAAGGCGCATATAGGAGAGGTTCAGTGCTCCTATTGGCCAAAGGATACACAAGAAATATGTAAGGCGGCAGGTATTAAGCTGCTTTAATATAAACGTGAGTTCGAAACCATCCTCACGTAAAACAAAACTAAGGAGATTTTTCAAAATGCAAAGTGCCCAGCAAAAAAGGATTAAATTCCTACTCACCGCCGCTACGGTAGCGGCACTCTACGTCGTTTTCACAATGATGTCGGCAATGCTCGGACTCAGCAACGGAGTAATTCAGTTAAGAATTTCAGAGGCTCTTATTGCCGCCGTGGCATTTACGCCCGCGGCCATCCCCGGACTATTCGTCGGATGCATTATCGCAAATCTTTTGACAGGAGCGGTTCTTTGGGACGTGTTGTTCGGCTCTCTGGCAACGTTCTTAGGCGCTGTCGGCGGATGGCTGTTAAGAAAGAATAAATGGCTCGTGCCTGTTCCGACGGTAATCGCAAATTCGGTAATAATTCCATTCGTTTTGAGGTATGCCTACGGCACTGAGGGCGCTCTGCCATTTTTCTTCCTGACCGTATTTATCGGCGAGGTTATCTCG
>JAZNXN010000019.1:0-19554 GCA_045593885.1 Eubacteriales bacterium | reverse complement strand
TTGATTACTTTGAAGAAAATGATATACCCGTCGGCATCATCGGCCTTGAGCCCGGCTGGCAGTCAAGCTCCTATTCCTGCTCATACCTTTGGGACAAGGAGAGGTTTCCCAACTACGAAAAAATGGTTAAATACGTAAGGGGCAAGGGATATCACTTAAATCTCTGGGAGCACGCCTTCGTCAACTCGACCTCGCCGATATACGAGGCGCTTCACGACTATTCGGGCGACTATGAGGTATGGAAGGGTATAATCCCCGACTTCGCCACTGACGAGGCACAAGAGATTTTTGCCGACTATCACAGAAGGGCTCTTGTGGAGCTTGGCATTGACGGATTCAAGCTCGACGAGTGCGACAACAGCGATTTTGTTCACGATTGGAGCTTCCCCAACTGCACGCAGTTCCCCTCGGGAATGGACGGCGAGCAGTACCATCAGATGTTCGGAACACTCTATATGCAGGCTATTATGAAGGCACTCGGTGAAACAAAAACTCTCTCCGAGGTCAGAAACGCGGGCGCGCTCGCCGCACCGTACCCCTTCGTGCTTTACAGCGACCTTTACAATCACAAGGACTTCATTCGCGGAGTCGTAAACTCGGGCTTTTCCGGAATACTCTGGACCCCTGAGCTGCGCGATGCGAGAACTAAAAAATCACTCATAAGAAGGCTCCAGACCGTAGTATTCTCGGTACAGTCTATAATCAATGCGTGGTACTGCCCCACTATTCCTTGGGAAAGCCTCGACTGCGAGGACGAGGTGCGCGCACTGCTAAAGGAGCGCGAGAAGCTCATTCCTATGCTCAAGCGTGCCTTTGACGAGTACAGAGATACGGGCAAGCCCCCTGTGCGCGCGCTCGTTATGGACTACACGGACGACGAAAACACCTACAACATCGACGACGAGTATCTGTTCTGCGACAGTCTGCTGGTCGCACCTCTCGCTGACACAGACCCCGACGAGCGCGACGTATATCTGCCCGCAGGAGAATGGCGCGACTGGTGGACGGGAAAGGTTTATTCCTCGGGCACTCATCATATTGCTACCGAAAGCATCCCAGTATTTGAGAAAATAGGATAAGTCCTCAACGATAAAACGAGCTGACCCGAAAAGGAGATTTACCATGAAAAATTTTATATCGGAAAAGAATATTCTGATATATGAAGACGGAAGGGAAAGCAAAATTTTCGATACCGATTTTTCGTCCGAATCGAGCTATACCGATATGGGCGGCGGTCTTACCCTTGTCCGTATCAGCGTTAAAAACGAAAGTGACAGAGAAAGGAAAATCAAGGTCATATATTCTCTGACCACCGCCTTTGAGGTTGTCGATTATACTGTTCCGAGCGTGCTTTATAACGGAAATGACAACGCGGACAGAGGCATCCCGACAGGGCTTGTGCGCGACGGCGAGAGCTGGATATTCGCATACGACCGAGTATCGCTTCCGTCCTGCACCCTCACACAGAACAGGGATAGCTTCTGCGCCCTCTTTGCCTCGGATGAAAACGAGGCGAGCCTGCGCTCGTCCTGCTCGATGATAAGGCTGGAGAGAGGCGCGTTTGAGCAGAGAATCTACTATCCCGTGACCGAAGCGCCCTACACCTACTCAAACAAGAGAAAATTTACCGAAAGGTATGAGGAATACTTAACTCTCGGCAAGGGCGAGGTCTTTTCTGCCTCGCTCTACGTGCTGACGGGCGTGCCCGTGCGCGAGCATTATGCGTACGAGAACCTGCTCGACTGCGCGGTTAAGGTCTTTCCCGACAGAAAAAAGCCGATATTCACCCAAAAGGAGCTTTATGACAGTCAGATAAAATATCTCAACTCTCTTGTCAGCTCCCACGGGGGAAAGCCCTTCGTGGCGGCATATTACGATACCCCCCTTGCCGCACGGCAGGCAGGGCGCGGCAAGCCGATAACACCAGACGAGATGATAGAGATGGCAAAGGAGCCGAAGAATCTTGAATTTTTCCTCGCCGACCACGCCGCCGCAGGCTTTTCAAGTCAGGGTATTTTGTCCGAGCGTATGCTTTTGCTCGACGCGATAAATCGCGGCGATGAAAAGGATATCAAAAGAGCGCTTGAAATGCTCGACTGCTGGATTGAGCTTATGACTCCGTCAGGGCTTGCCTTTTCACGCATACCCGAGAGCCCTCGCGGCTCGGTTGCGGTGACAAACACCTGCGTTATCGGTCAGCAGATTTACGAAATGACAGGCGTTGCGGTAATGCTGAAAAACGCAGGGCTCGGATATCAGAAATACCTCGGTTACGCCAAAAAAATGGCGGATGCGATGATTGAAAAATACGACGATTCCCTTGGCTTTGGCGTTTGCTTTGACGTTATCAGCGGCGCGCGGCTGTCGTGGGACGGGGAAATGCGCTCCTTTGCCCCCTGGATACCCGAGAGACACGGCTTGCGCTACGTTTACAACGCGACGGGCGGATTCGTGCTCGCGGCAATGAGCGAGCTGTATCTTGCCACAGGTGAGGAAAAATACCTCACCGCTGCTATCAGGGCGAGCGATTTCTATTACACACACTTCCTTGACCGCTTCACCTGCTCAGGCGGCGCTATCGACTGCCAGAGCGTTGACCGCGAGAGCGCGTACCCCTTCCTTCGCTCCTCAATGTCACTTTATAAAATAACGAAGGATGAAAAATACCTTGAGCGCGCAAAAATGGCGGCGGTATTCTTCACCTCGTTTACGGTTTTCTACGATGCGCTCTACCCTGCCGACAGTGAATTTACAAAATACGGCTATTCAACTCAGGGCGCAACCTTCGTCGGCGCGGAGCATCCCGCAACCGACCCCTACGGAGTTATCACCGTGCCCGAGCTATACGAGCTTACGCGGCTGACGGGAGATAAAAAATGGAAGATAATTGCGGATATGATGTGGAAAAACGGTATGCTGGGAATAACCCCCCACGAGAGCTACGAAATGCGCGGTCAGCACCGCCCCGTCGGCTCGCAGAGCGAGGCAACCTTCCCATGCCGTTGGACAAAATACCGCCCCACCTGCGAGGAGCGCGGACATTTCGTTGACTTTCTGCCTGCATGGGTGACAGCCTTCCGACTTTATGCCATGTCACAAAAAGAATTTGATTTTGAGGAAAATAAATAAGGAGAGATTGAAAATGAACCTGAGAGAAAAAATATTAAAAACCTTTGTAGTAACCATTCGCGAAATCAACACTCACGGCGGACCGAAGGAGTTTTTCGAGAAATACCCCGTAGGCGGACTCTATTACGGCGAGGCGGCTGCTCTGCGCGACGAAAACGGTCTTGAAATGGGAACGCAGTTTGATTACGACAAGCTCTGCGAGTGCAAGAAATACTCGAAAAGGAAGCTGCTCGTCTGTGCCGACGACGCAAAGGTGCGCGGACAGAAAACCCATATCAATATCCAACGCTCTATCGGCGCATCTATGTCAGATGAGGATGCATACAATTTCGGCAAGATAATAGGTATGCAGATGAATGACAAGGGCATTGACTGGGTGCTTCAGCCCTCGATTGATATGTGCCTTGACCCCCTTATGTATCTTACGGCAATCAGCGATGACCCGAAAACAATCGCGCGTCTTTACCGTCAGGCAGTACGCGGTATTCAGGACCAGGGTGTTTGCGCTACGGTCAAGCATTTCCCCGGACTTGGCACATACTTTGTAAATATGCACATAGCCCCCGGCTCTAACAAGCTTTCGTATGATGAGTGGATGAAGACCTACGGCTACACCTATAAGGAAATGTTTGATGAGGGCGTTATGTCGGTTATGACCACGCACACCTCGCTCAAATCCTACGACAGCGAGGGAGATAACGGCTACTACCCCATTGCTACCTTCTCGAAGAAGCTGACCACCGACCTTCTTAAAGGTGAGCTGGGCTTTGAGGGTGCGGTTGTTACCGACGCTCTTATAATGGGCGGTATGGCGACGGGCGACCTCGTTGCTGAAACCGTTCAGGCATTCAAGGCAGGCGCAGACCTTCTGCTCTGGCCTCCCGTTGAGGCGGCTGAGGCTATTGAGAAGGCAATTCTTGACAAAGATATACCTATGAGCCGCCTTGACGATGCACTCGCACGCATAGAAAAAATGGAGAGCTTCAGGAACAAGGCTCTCGCAGAAAAGGCATACGATACCCCCAGTGCCGAGTGGGCTGACAGCGAATCTCAAAGAATTGCGGGCAACGGAATCTGCCTTTTGCGTAACGAAATCGGGCTTTTGCCTCTTTCGAAGGAAAAATACAAGCGTGTGCTTATCGTTGACGTAACCGACGAGGATGAAAAATCCTCTAAGCTCATCCGTGACGAGCTCATCAGCCGCGGCTTTTTCGCAGAGGTAAAGCGCGATATTTACGACGTGCCCTCACGCGTATGCTGGCAGGCTGATATTGATAAGCTCGCGGCTGACTACGACCTCGTTATCTTCAATGTCAACGCGTTTTTCGTAGCCGAGTGGAGCGTTCCTCATATGCTCATTTGGGCATCGCACCTCTTTGACAAGAAGAAAAAGCTGATAATAAATCACGGCTCGCCCTATTTTGCACCCGAATACTTCCCCGAGGACCCCACCCTTGTCGAAACAAACTGCAAGCCCTCGCCCGCAACGGTGAAGGCACTGGTTGACAGACTGCTCGGCGAGTGCGAGTTTACGGGCAAGAGCCTGCTCACCAAAATATGATGACTGCTATTATTATAACACTCATAGCCATATTGACCTTAGCAGTGCTTTTACTGCTAATACCGTATATATGCTACCGCATAGCCTTCCGCTCACCGCGCAAAAATCAGGGCGACCCCCACGAGTTTCCCGACAGGGCTGAATACGAGCACCTTCGCGACAGAACCTATAATATGGTCGAGGAGCTGCTCTCTCTTTCCTGCGAGCGCGTGGAAATAAAATCTCACGACGGTCTTACCCTGTCGGCAAGGTATTATCATAAGAGGGACGGCGCACCGCTTGCCATCGGGCTTCACGGCTATCGGTCAACCTCGATACGCGATTTCTGCGGCGGCGGACGGTTGGCAATGGATATGGGCTTCAATCTTCTGCTCATCGACCAGCGCGCACACGGAAACAGCGAGGGACACGCGATAACCTTCGGCATTAACGAGCGTCGCGACTGCCTTAAATGGATAGAGTGGGCGTGCGAGCGCTTTGGCAAGGATACGCCTATCGCGCTGTACGGTCTATCTATGGGCGCGGCGACGGTGCTTATGGTATCGGGGCTCGAATTGCCCGACAACGTGCGTCTCGGTATTGCCGACTGTCCTTATTCCTCGCCCGTGGAAATAATCAGGAAGGTTGCGCGCGATATGCACTACCCTTCGTGGCTGGTTTATCCGTTTATATGGCTCGGCGCGAGAATTTTCGGTGGCTTCAATCTTTCTGAAACAGATGCCGCCCGCGCGGTTGTTAACGCGAAAATTCCCTTGATGATTATTCACGGCGAGGGCGATAGCTTCGTTCCGTCATATATGAGTGACGAGGCGGTTGCCGCTAACCCAAAAATCGTCAAGCATACCTTCAAGGACGCAGGTCACGCCTTAAGCTATATGTACGACACCGAGCGCTACGAGTCTCTCGTACGTGATTTCGTGGCAAAAAATATGTAAAAGCTTGGCGCCTTGGCGTAATAAAAAGAGGATTCCCTTTGAGGAGCCCTCTCTATTTCTCATCTTTAATTTAACAAAAGGGCGACCGTAGAGGTCGCCCTGATTTTATTTTACCGACTTAGGATTATTTCTTAGCACTCTCGGCAATAGTGGTTGCCAGCCCTGCAATAGACTGCAAATCCGATGGAATTATCAGCTTCGTTGCCTGACCGTCAGCTACCTTCGTAAGAGCCTCATAGCTCTTGAGAGTAAGTACCTCCTTCGTGGGCTTTGCTTCGTTTAGCATTTTAAGGCCGGCGGCAGTCGCCTCCTGAACCTTGATAATTGCCTCAGCCTCACCCTCTGCCTCGCGGATATGAGCCTCACGGACTGCCTCTGCGCGCAGAATTGCCGCCTGCTTCTCTGCCTCAGCATCAAGGATTGCCGACTGCTTGCGTCCCTCTGCAACGAGGATAGCGGAGTTCTTCTCACCCTCAGCACGCAGAATTGCCTCACGGCGCTCGCGCTCTGCCTTCATCTGCTTCTCCATCGCGTCCTGAATTTCACGGGGCGGAATTATGTTTTTGAGCTCAACGCGGTTAACCTTGATACCCCATGCGTCTGTCGCCTGGTCGAGTATCGAGCGCATCTTCGTATTAATAGTATCGCGTGAGGTGAGCGTTCCGTCAAGGTCGAGCTCGCCTATCATATTACGAAGCGTCGTCGCGGTGAGATTTTCAATAGCGAATATCGGGTTGGTTACACCGTACGCATAGAGCTTGCAATCGGTAATCTGGAAATACACGACGGTATCAATCTGCATACGGACGTTATCCTTCGTAATAACCGACTGAGGCGGGAAATCAACGACCTGCTCCATGAGGTTTACCTTCTTGCTTATGCGGTCAATGAAGGGAACCTTGAAATGAAGTCCGTTGCTCCACGTGACGAAGTAAGAGCCAAGTCGCTCTACCACGTACGCATTTGCCTGCGGAACGATGTGAATATTGCTTATAAGAACGATAAGCAAAACCACTAAAACTGCTACGATAGCTATTATAACACCTACCATCATTTTTCTCCCTTCGGAATTTTATTTTACAATGAGCTTTACGCCCTGTATTTTAACTATTTCAACCTGCTCGCCAACGCTTATAATACGCTTTTCGTCCTCAGCGCGAGCCGACCAGCACAGGCCCCCAACCTTGACCTCGCCTTCTTCCTTTATGTTACAGATTTCTTCTGTAACGATACATTCTCTGCCAATGAGAGATTCGGCGTTGGTCTTGACCTCCTTGCCCTTCAAAAACTTCTTGCACAGCGGACGGGTGGCAATTACCAGCATAACGCCTATCACGAAAAATACAACAAGCTGTATCCACGGTGAAACATCGAACAGCGACAGTATCATCGACATGAGAGCCGCAGGGAAAAACCATATAGCGAACAAATCACTCGTCAGCGCCTCAACGGTAATGGCAGTAACCAGAACCGCTATCCATACCCATAACCATATCATAAAAAAGCACCTCCGTTTGCCTTATAATTCTCTGTTTACAGTATACCATCAGAGAAATATAATGTCAATAAAATGGAAGCGGAATTTCAAAAAAATACACATTTTTTCCGATTAACCCCACTCGTGAAGTGAATTGCACTGCCATATAACTTACTGTTTTTTAAGCGCACGGAAATAAAAGAGAAAAAATAAAACTTTTTTGGAAAAAGGTATTGACAAACGCGGATTGTTTGTGTATAATAATGAATGTTGCTGCGGGAGTGGCGGAACTGGCAGACGCGCACGTTTGAGGGGCGTGTGGATTCTCCGTACGGGTTCAAGTCCCGTTTCCCGCACCACAGGCACTACGATTTCTCGTAGTGCTTTTTTGTTTTATTAGTGCCTGCGGGGAAAACGGGACAGCTTTCAGGCACAGCCTTCAAACTTTGCGCTAAAAACGCTCATCCGCGTTTTATTAACGCGCAACATTTCCCGCACCAAAAAATACTGCAGAAAGTATCATTTTCTGCAGTATTTTTTTATTCATTGCGAAAGCAATGGCATATCATCACGCTTTAGCGTGTATATCATCACCTAAGGTGCATATCATCAGCCAAAGGCTGTATACTCTTTCGCAATGATGATATACAACACTTCGTGTTGGTGATATACAAGGCTTTCGCCTTGATGATATGCACGCCTGCGGCGTGATAAGAACGCGTGGGAATTTTGGATGGATATCTTCGTTCTTCTCCCCGAAGGCGTAGTATACCTACGTCGAGATAGGGAGAAAACGGAGATAGATGCCGAAATGCGCCGCGTTCAGTTAAAGAGGGGGTATTTTTCGCAAAGCTTATCAACCTCTGCCCTGACATAATCGGCGTTGGCATCAAAGTCCTTCGCCACGAGAGCCATGAGGTGTGCGAGATTTACCATATCCTCCTCCTTGAAGCCTCTGGTCGTTACTGCGGGCGTTCCTACGCGGATACCGCTGGTAATTGTGGGCTTCTGAGGGTCGCCGGGAATAGCATTCTTATTAACCGTGATTCCTACCTCATCAAGACGGGTTTCCATTTCCTTACCCGTTACGTTCATAGGACGCAGGTCAATGAGGCAAAGGTGGTTGTCAGTACCGCCTGATACGAGGTCAAAGCCCTCCTCTATAAGAGCCTTCGCAAATGCCTTCGAGTTTTTAACTATCTGGCGCTGATATTCCTTGTATTCGTCGGTGAGAGCCTCGCCGAAGCATACCGCCTTCGCCGCGATTATGTGGAGCAGCGGGCCGCCCTGAATGCCGGGGAATATAGCCTTGTCAATCTTCTGCGCCAGCTCCTCCTTGCAGAGAATAAGGCCTCCGCGAGGACCGCGAAGCGTCTTGTGCGTGGTCGAGGTTACGATATCCGCATAGGGAACAGGGCTCTCGTGCTCGCCTGCGGCAACCAGACCTGCGATATGCGCCATATCTACCATAAAGTATGCGCCAACCGATTTTGCAATCTCGGCAATTCTCTTGAAATCAATTGCTCTCGGATACGCTGATGCACCGGTAACTATTAGCTTGGGCTGATTTTCCTTAGCAAGTCTTTCAAGCTCGTCATAATCAATATAGCCCGTTTCGTCGTCAACGCCATAGGGAACGAAGTTATAGTATTTACCCGACATATTTACCTTCGCTCCGTGGGTGAGGTGTCCACCGCACGCAAGGCTTAGACCGAGAACGGTGTCCCCGGGATTGAGAAGTGCGAAATATACAGCCGCATTTGCCTGCGAGCCGCTGTGAGGCTGAACGTTTGCGTGCTCAGCACCAAAAAGCTTCTTTGCCCTGTCGATAGCGATATTCTCTACCACGTCAACGCACTTGCAGCCGCCGTAGTATCTGCGCGCGGGATAGCCCTCCGCATACTTATTCGTGAGCACCGTGCCTGCGGCAAGAAGCACCGCCTCCGATACTACGTTTTCCGATGCAATAAGCTCGATACCGCCGCGCTGACGGTCATACTCCTTCATTACCGCATCGCCGATTTCAGCGTCAAACGCAGAAAGTCTTTCAATATTTTCCTTTATCATTTATATGTCCTCCTGACAATTATTATCTGTTGAATACCCTCTCGTCGAGGGCGAGGGTACCGTCCTTTTCCCTTATACCGTATTTTGTGCGGCACGCCATTTCAAAAATGCGCTGACCGTCAACACCCACGCAGTTGTCGAGAGTGTCGAGTAGCGCAGCCGCCCCCTTATGAAAGGTCGAGGTGGTCGCAAATATTCCTCGGCTGCCGCCCTTGGCGCAGAGCGCGCCGTAAAACTCGCGTATTTCCTTCTCGGTCACATGTATCGAACGGCGGCATTTCATTTGCGTCATTACGGTATCGCTAAAGCCGAGCCAATCAACCGTTTCCACAATGCCGTCAATTCCGCCGTCGCTGCTGCCGCCGCTGACGGTTGCGCGTGTAACGGTTTTTCCCTGCATTGTGAAATGCCGTGACAGAAGATTTACAAAATACCTCTCAAAGAACTCGCCACCCATACGGTACAGGCGGGACAGCAGCTGCGTTTTCAGGTCGTCAGTTCCCGGAGCAATTTCGTATTTTCCGTTTTCCTGAACAATCTCGCCGCGCTCACACATACGCGAAAGTAAGAGCCCTGCCGTTTTTCTGAGTATACGGTCATCGGTGACGGTTTTTGTTTTATGTACGTTGAAATACTCGGTCAGGCGGTCAATTATTGCGTTGTATGCAATCGCACCGTTTTCGAGCATTGAGGTAATTATATTTTCTATAATCATCTCGTCGATAACTATCGGGCGCTCCTTCGCGATACGCAGAGCTCCCTCGATTTCCGTTATGCTCTTTTCGCGGAGAAGGGTTGAAATCGCAGTTCCGCACATACTGCGGATAACACTCTGTCGGCTGTTGACGTCAAAATCGCTAAGCTCCTCCACGGACAGCCTGTACTGCAAAAGCACCTCGCGCTTGAGCGCCTCGTAGCTCATATCACCTTTTTCGAGAATGGAAAGAATTATTTTGGTTACTCTAAGCATATCTGCCCTGTTTTTCATAATTCCGCCCCTCCCATTTACCTGACATATATATTTTATCATATTATCTAAAAAAGTCAATAACAGATACGTAAATACGCGCGACAATTTCGGAAAATTCGTTCCTTTATTTCTAAAATCTAAATTTTGAGAAAAACTATTGACAAGGCGTAAAAAATCATATATAATATAAAGGCTGAAAGGCAAAAAACATCACAATTTAATATTATTATTCGGAGAAGTACTCAAGAGGCCGAAGAGGCGCCCCTGCTAAGGGTGTAGGTCGGGTATACCGGCGCGAGAGTTCAAATCTCTCCTTCTCCGCCAAAAAGACTATGTAAAAACTCATAAAAAAGTGGGTGCTTTACATAGTCTTTTTCCTTTAATTACAGGGGTTTTGGGACTTTTTATATATTTTTTACCTACTCTTTCTCTCGTCAAAAATCTCGTCAATTTTGAGAAAAACTGCAAAAAATTCTCGTCAAATTCTCGTCAAATTCTCGTCAAGCATATTCCCTCTCGCATTTTGCATCAAAATAGAAACGAGGCAAGGAAAATTCCCTGCCTCATTTTTATTTCAGCTTGCGTAACCGCTGTACTCAAAAAGTTTTTGTTTTTCTGCCTTTGTGAGATTTAAGCGGTTGATATAAGATTTTACCTGACTCTCGCCTTTGACGTTAGTGTATCCGAGGTAACCCATTATCATATATTTCTCTGCCGCCGACAGCTGTAATGAATTTACAAGCTGCTGTACCTTCGCCTTCTTTGAGCCGCTGACCGCCTTTCCGTTCTTGTCGGTGTCGGCCGTTATAGACCTCGCCATCGAGATGATGATAGCCAGCTTCTCAATATCCAGAGCCTCAGCGAACAGCACGTCCTTGTCGTTAAGCTCCTCTCCGATAATCTCCTGAAGGGCAAGGTCGTAATAAACGTCGTAGATGAAATTTACTGCCTTAGCCTTTACCTTATCTTCGGCAGAGCTGAATTGCGACATTCTGACGAGCCTTGCAAGAGCCTCGTTTGAAATGCTATATACCCTCTCGAACGATTTTCTCTGTGCAGAGGTCAGCGCCTTTTCCTCGCCGTCTATAACGAGCTTCTGAGGAGCGCTGCTTGGAATTACCTTATGGCCCTTCTCCACGAGACTGTCAAGCGCCTTTCTCGATGCAGAGTCCTCTATGCCTCCGATATTCTCATCCAGCATAAGGCCTGTTATGGTCGCTATCATATCGTCATCGTCATTCTCGATAGCCTTTTCCAAATCGGAATTGTAGGACTGCTTGTAGAAGATATCATCCATCTTATATTTTAGCGTGCCGTTGAAACCGATTATAGAATACGTAATGTTATACATATTACGCACCGGGATGCCGAGAGCGTGTCCTGATGAATATATAACGTTTCTTATCGAGCGAGCAACCTGACGTTCATCGGCATTCCCGCCGCTCCAAGAATTAATCAGGTTATAAACAGAGCTTACAGATTCCATAAGGTCATTGATTGCAGTCATACTCAAATCCTCGTTGCCGTATCCCTCTGCGCACAGCGAATACAAATCTCCGAGCACAGGAAGTCCTGCAAGCATGTTTCCAAAGGAATCCACAGAGATTTCTCTGATGATATCATCTTCCTCGTCGTATCTGTGATACAGGAAATTAAACAGTGCGGTTATCAGAGCTCCTGCTACCGCCGTTGCGGCGAGCGAACCAACACTCCTTGCGAAGTCTCTTTTTGCTTCATTCAGTAATTGCTCCTCGGAAGCCGTGTCCATACCTAAGGATTTTTTGTATTGAATTTTACGCTTGAGGAAAAGCATCTTGCCACCAGCATGCAACACTCTGCCTACAACGTTAGTTGCGTCAGCTCTAAATGTGGTCTGACCTTTAAGAATAATATTGTCAGAGCGCATAGCACTTGAGCGTATAGTAGCCAAGTCGTTTTGCTGTGTTTTTAGCAAAACCTTTTTAAGCAACTCTCCCGCCTTTACCATGTTTTCCTCAGTGCCTATCTTATAGCCGTACACGTCCTCTACGTGAACCTGACATGCGCCCCAGTTCAGTCGGACAACAAAGCGATCCATTTTTCCGATGGGAGCCATCAGTAAATCACTCAACTTGTCAGCACCGTCAACAATTTTTGCTTTATCGAGGTTTGCCTGTGCAAGAAATGCGGCGTTATCGTCATTGCGGACCTTAGCAAGAGTGCAATATTTATCCATATCGCCATTGTTCACATACTTAAACCCTCTGAACGTATCTGACGGAGTAAGTATGCTCCATGACGAGCAGATAGAGGTAAGCTGTGTAAACCACGTTTTGGGATTGAGCGCAAGTATAGCCTTAACAGTGCCTGCCCTGAGCTTTTCAATAACGGGATGTTTTTCCCCTCTCTTAATGCCTTGTGCATGCTCGAGCAGTCTTTCGTAATGCTCGTCCATTGCCACCTTCGTGCTCTTGCCTGTTGACTTAACTCTGTTGGGATTTCCCCAGGAGTTCTTAGACAGCTTGCGAACTGTGACAGGGTTATTCGGATTGCCGCTTATATCAAGATTAGCCCTGACATTATAATTACGGCACACCGGGGAAAATGCCACATAGTTTGCAAGCCCTTTTACGTGCTTGTTTATAATATCGAATATATCGAGTACAAACAACGGGGACTGCGTTCCCTTTACCCTATGCTTATTAAATGATTGATGGCTCGCCCTGTCGGACTCCTCGAAGCCGAAGGCGCTGTCTACCGAGTGAGCTGTGTCTGCTCGGTATTCGGGGAAATAAAATCCTTTAATAACCGAGGAATAACCCTTAGATTGCTCGTCACCCTTTATTTTTAATTCTCGAAGCTCCTTATTGAAAAGCAGCTCAACGATTGATAAAAATTTCTTATCCTGCTCAGTAAACCGAGAATACAGCTCCCTCTCGGCAGACTTGCAAGCGCTTGCAAGCTTACGCTTCATTTCTGCATTATCAGGGTCGTAAAATTCTCCTTGAAGCAGATCGGGATTTATTCCCGGTATCTGTATAACCCGTCCTTTTATATCATAGCATTCAAATCCTGACAGTACAAGAGAAGGATGCGCATGCTCGCTTTTAAGAGTCAACGCCAACGCAAGCGCCTCTGCCTTCGGTATAGAAGCTCCGTTAAATTCTACGGTCTGCTTTTTTATCCTCTTGCTATACTTATGCTCCTTGTCAAATTCATTAACTGTCCTTGACGTGTTGTTTTGAATATCCTTGCTTAATATCTCGGCATCCGTTATCTCGTCGTGCATGGCGGTGTTGAAGCCGTATTGATAGCCGTCATAATGAGCTGCCAAATCTACGGATTCCAAATAAGTCCGTCCCCAAGCGCTGTCCACTATTTTATCGGAAAGCCCTCTCGATATCTTTTCATTCTCACGAATGATATCAATATCGCCCTTAACAACGGGCATAGCGTCAATGAGTTCGCCGTTTTGGAGCAGCTTATGATAATTTTTAACGAAATGAGAAAAATGCCGGACTATATTTATCAGCATTCTCAGCTCACTCACAGAGAGCTGTCCGTCTGCTTCGGCTATTTCTTTAAGCATGTACCGTATTTTAGGATCAAAGTCTCCGGGATGTCTTTCGTTCTCGTAACCGAATATACCGTTACCCTCATGATACCAAAGGAGCAAATTCTCAGCTATTGTCCTTATGCCTCTGACCTTTTCCTCTTTTATAGAGTAACCGTCGCCCTTTTCTTTTGCGTATGCTTCCGCTTCAGCTCTCTTGTCAAACGTCCTTGACGCACGTTGACTGCCGTCCTTTATGACACTGTATTTCATACCGCTTTCGTTCAGGCGGATATTTCCACGTGTCTGTATACGCTTCAGCTCACCGAGAGTGTTTTTGAAATCATTTGTGACGTACTGCGTTGCATTGAACAGCGCTCCCATCTCCAAGCCTCTGAAGGTCCTGAGTGCTTCGAGTAATTCATTCTCTACTCTCACCCGGTTCTTTGCATCGTAGTAGGCATTTCTCCAATATGCAGCTTCTTTTTTGAGAGCCTTCATATCGGTGGGATACTCCGCCTCTATGCCTTGACGCATTTTCGTTTTCACAGAATCATGTCCGCCGTCTTGAACTAAATTGAGCAAAACAGCCTTGACATTGTTCTCTATCATCGTAATCTCTGAATCGAGATCATAATCCGTTGCTCTTTCATAAAAAGAAACTTTACCGATAATGTTATAGCATATCTTATCGGTCATTATTTTTAGGAAAACATCCTTCTGATGCGAGCCCTGGATTTGATTGAGGTATTTCCATGCGCCGTTTATCAGCTCGTTCTTGACTTTAGGTGGAACGTCTGCCAATGCCCCGATTTTTGAAAAGGCATCCTGCACTTCTTTTTTGTTGTAGACCTTATCCTGAGAATACTCAGCTCTGCGCTTTTGCATCTCGCCCTCGGTCATTGTGACCTTATCAGACTTAGCAAGAGAAAATCTTAAATTATCCCCTTGTCGATCTGCACTGCTGCTCGAACTATCTCTGCCTCCGTCGCTTCCAGATCGTTCTCCCCTTTCAATCTCGGGCGAAGCCATTCGAACCACTTCTGAATCTTCTCTTCCGTGTTGAGTTTTATAACTATCAACACCTGATTCTTTTCCTCCAAAGGAATCACTTGATTTATCGAGTTTATCATACGCATCAAAACCGCCCTGTACGGACTCGATTTGTCCACTCCTGCCATACTTCTTTATCTCCTCAAGTATTATTTTAAATTCATCGTCATTCACAAATCCTTCTATTTGGTAACCGCTATCTGCATCATCGAATTTTTCAACAATATACCATTGATAATTCATAGATATGAGTGTTTGATCACCGGCAATAATATCTTTACGGCTCGCCCACCAAACAGCAAGTCTATGCGCCTCGCTCTGTACTTCTGTTTCTGGCGGGAAATTCTTGTGCAATAATTTTGTTACATATGTATGATAATCTACATTGTTCGGTTTGTCAACCTTAATTTTTGAGTAACGCAAATCTGATGACAAGGATCCTTTCACTCGCTCTACATTCAATTTTTCAGCTACATCCTCAGAAAAAACCTCATTTGCCAAATTTAAGTTCTTGACATTTTCCAGCAAATCGGTTATACTAATAGTGGAGATCAGGTATGGGGCGGAAGTTTTTTCTTCCAATCCCTCGTTGCCCTTGGGCAAAAAAAGATCTCCATCTTTTTTTGCCCTTATTGCATATAGACCGTAGGTGCTTATTTCAGATACTGCGTTCGTATCCTTGTCCACTATTATTCGCACAAGATACGAGCTATTTTTGTTTTGCCCGACGGCGAGCAAAACATAAGACATATCTGTAGCTTTTTTATTTGTTTCTCTTTCGGCAAGCTCATTAACAGCTATACTGTTTCGCAAAAGATCTCCAACTGCCATTGTTGCCAAAGCTGTATCCTCGTTTCTTGCAAGACCGTGCTGAAGTCCATCTTTTTTGATGAGAACATTTGTTTCAATATCAGGAACATAGACAAAAGTAAGAAGATCTGTATTGTTTTGATTCCCCTCTTTTTTAGAATTCTCTCTTGCTGCACGAATGATTTCTTTTTTATCAATTGATCCGTCAGATTTTAGAGGAACGCTATCGGATAAGGTAACAACTTTAAGATCCGGTTTCTTTGCAAGAGTATCGTAACTATATTTATCAGCATCAACCTTACTATAAGAGGAACGCATATTGGAATTTTCGCCATTTTTTGCCCTCTCGGAAGAATTTTCCAAAGTTTTTTCAGAAAAACTATTGCTTTTGGGAGGATTTTGGAGTATACTATCTATAGAACCGTATTTGGTTATCGCTGACGGCAATTGTAGCCCGAGCGCCTTTAACCAGGTATCGGTTCTTTCTTTATTATCATTTATGAAGTATATTCTTGAATTGTTGACTAAGTTCTGCAGATTGCTAACTCTTCTACCATAAGCGCTTGTTATAACGGAATAATCAAGAATCTCGCCATTTTTATTTTTTGGATCCAAAAGCAAAGAAATCATAACTGGTTTATTGCTAGTTGTAAAAACCTCACCGAATATAACTATACTGTCATCCACGGTTTGAGACGCCATGATTAAAACAGGATCTTCTAATAAATGAACAGACTGTTTTATGGTATCTAAAGTCATAGATTCGTTTTCTTTTAGAATTTTGTTTATTTTTGAGCCACCAAAATAAATATCGGTATCTTTAACATCAATACTCTTCAAAACATCAGTGGTTGTCCCTACAAGGAAGCGTTTTCCGCTTTTCGCTCGTTCTTGTTCATTGGTAGATTCAAACCATTCCTGCAACTCGTTGTTGAATTCTTTAGCAAGCGCAGCTCTTTCGTTGTTTACGATCTCAGAGGTATCGTCATCTTCAAGAACGTCATCGTTGAAGTCCTCGGCGGTGTAGCCGTTTTCTTCGAGCCATGCAGCACGCTCACTTTCGGGAAGGGAGAGATATTCCTCTTTTGCGGCGAGCAGCTCCTCTTTCTCTTTTTCTCTGATAGAGGATAGCTTCACGCCGCCGACGGATTTATCTATCGCTTTGCCGAAGGTATCGCATATCTTTTTGAGAGCACGTCTTACTTCCTTCGAGGTGGCTTTGTCGTGTGCGGTTGTGAAATAACCGTACAGCTTCTTTACAAGGCCCTCGTTCCTGAGCGCCAGACGGGATACGTATTCCTCGCTTCCGAGGAGCTTACCCATTGCATCGGCGTTTATCTCGGTAGATATAACATAAGCATTTTCTGTCTCAGAAGCGTTTTCGTTATAGTATTGAACAGCCGTGTCAAAAGTGCCAGCCATAACGGATTTTGCTGTCTCGGGAGATGCGTTGAGAAACTCTTGGAGAGCCTTGACCGTCTCATTATATTCCTTCGTTCCCTCGGCGGAGTGCATAACCTCATGTATTGCGGTCATCTTCTCGGTGAAGTCCTTTGTAAACTTTCCGTTATTGTTTACGTAGAATATACCGCTATCAGGGTCGTAGGCAGCGTTCTGGCCTTTGAGCTTGTCCGTTACCACTACGCCACCGTTGTTTCTGAATACCCTCTCGATAGTATTCTTGACGTCTTTAGCACTATCAGATACCTTATTCTTTGTGACAGCGTATTTTATATTACCGCCGACTGCTCTTACCGAGCCCGACATAGCATCAAAGGAAACGGAAGAATCGGCGGGCGTTGCTATCTTATTACCCGCATCGTCAAAGGCAAGGCGCATAGGTGTGCGCTCGATGCTTTTCAGATAATTCTTGCGCTGGTCGTCGGTCATCTTCTTCATATTCTCCGACATTGTATCAAGACTGGTATCTATCGCCTTCGCATAGCGGGCGTTTTTTGTTTCGTTACTACCGAAATTGCCCGCTACCTCGTTTATGTAGGACATAGCCTCGTTGGCTTTGAGGGCTTTGCTACCACCCATCTGCTTCACGGACTTTTTCTTGCTCATCACGAGATTTTGCGCAGGTGTCATAACAGAGCCTACCGTACCGCCGACAACAAAGGTCTCAGGGAGCTGTTTATAAAATTCGGGGTCGGTATATTCGGAAAATGCTTCCTTGCCCTTGTATATGGATTTTAGTGCGGGATTTACGGCATCGGAGAATACTTCCTCCGCGCCTTCTGCAACGAAATTTGCCGCGAGCTTGCCAACGCCCTTCTTGGTTGCTTCTCCTACTGCTGTTCCCGCAAGAGCCTTGCCCGATGCGGAGAGACCGCCGCCGGGAATAAAACCACCTATGCGCTCAACAGCCATCTCTGTTGTGCCGCTTGCAAGTCCGTAGCCTAAGCCCTGATAATAGCCTGCGCCGTCATTGAAGGCTTCCTCGGTTGCATTACCTGCGGCGGATGCACCCATAGTGAGAGCACCGTAACCGCCAATAGAAGCTATCACAGCCGGAGTTGCTGTTCCTGCCGTGAGTACAGAAACGGCAACGGCGGGGAGCATTTGTCCGAATCCTCCCGCTATCTGCTCGACTATGCCGCCGTCCTCAAGGTATGAATATTGTAAAGCCTCCTGCAAGGGTTTGCCTACAACCTCGCCTGCGAAATCGTATGCAACTACATCCTTAACAGAATCCTGAAAATCGTCACTAAACAATCCACCGACGGCACCAACTGCGGATATTCCGAGGTCAACGATTCCCTCGAGTCCTTTTACAACGCCTGTGTTAACGTTAGCTATAAAATCTCCGATAGTTGCAAGCGTGCGGACAAAGAAATTAGCATCATCCTTTTCCGTATCCTCGACAGTATTTACCGATGGCGCACTCTGCGCCGTCTGATACCCCGTCGGGGTTGTTTTTTTATATCCGCTCTGCAGAGAGTTCTTTTTTTCCAAAGCCCTCAGGGCGATATTTCTTCTATCCACCGGCGTTAATTTATATGTACTTGCCATTTTTTACTCCTTTTCTTATCAGCTCAGCTTGCCCCCACCCATTTAACATCTGAAACCTTCTTTTGTGTGTTTGCAACATCTGTTGCTGTTTTGCGGTTTTCAACAGACCACCAGCAAAGGCTACCGCCGCCATCAGCAGGAAGGTACATATACTCCACTCCGTTATATGTCATCATATCACCCAGCTGTGCCGGACGGCCGAGCGCAGATGAAAGCGCATTAATAATATCTTCAGTCGCAACATAACCTTTCTCATAATATTGCCTCACACCATTATTATTAAAGGAGAAGTTATCTCCCTCGCCACCGTCACAATCACTAATTTTATCTGTGAAATCTATATTTTGAACTATAGACGGTTTCAATGCATCGAATGAAGTTTGTTCATCCGTGGTCCTCTGGTTTTGTTTATATCCCTTCAGGACAGTTTTTGCGAGGTTGTAATTATCGTCGCCTATTGAACCTTTTATGTCATCAACGTAAGTTGAGAGCTTATTATAATCATCTTCAGATATCTTACCATCAGTACCTTTCAGACTGTCGTACAGATTGCTAAGATTAGTCATCTCAACCTGATAGAGATTATCCTGCGCCGCCGTTTCCTTTTCGAGTTTTGTTGTGTTATAGTTAGAAAGAAGCTCGTTGTGCTGCTGTTGGTAACTGCTCTCAATATCGCTCATATTACGGGAATAATCGCTGTACGCCTGCAAGAGCGAGGTTTCACTCATTCCTGTTCCGCCCATACCCTGAGATTTCACGTACTCGGGAAGATACTTTTTCAGCTTCTCGAGAGTAACGTTGGCGTTCTGCTGAGAACGTTGCTTGCTGGCATCGAGCGAATCCTTTGCGATATTGTAATTCTTATCGAGAAGGGAAAGCTCCTCGTTTTCATTGGTTTTCGGCTTTGTGCTCATCCTGATAATCCTCCGTAATGATTTTCTGCTCCTCTGCGGTATTCGGCGCTGGGAGCGATTTTATATAGTTTTCGAATTTTTGCACAGCTCT
>JAZNXN010000018.1:0-11011 GCA_045593885.1 Eubacteriales bacterium | reverse complement strand
ATTTTTGGTTTATTACAGTTTTTTGTTTGCTACCGCCGTTTTCACTCTCTGCCGTACCCAGTACGCCGACGACAGCGAAAACGACGGTTTCTGCTCAAAATTAAGCGAGCCCAGAAAGACGCTTCGCACTAAGAATTCAGTAATACGTGCGTTTTTTGCTTAATTTATCTGAATTTTACTGAATTCTTAATGACTCAGCCCCTTTGTTTTAATTAAGCTTTCGGATTTCTCCTGAGCTTGCTGAGAAGCAAGACGACCTTGCTCTTGTAATACTCAAAATACTTGCTCTGATGGAACACCAGCAGGAATATAATGTTGGGAATAACCGCGCACATTATCACCTTGGCAGCAAAGCCCAGCCAGCCCTCAGGGACAAAGCTGAATAGCCACGAAAGCAGAGCAGATATACCAACCGACACGGCAATCCACAGAGATATCATTGCTATAATTCTCACAGGTCCGCGCTTGAAAACGTTTTTGTAAAGCAGGTAGTAATTTCTCCAATAATAAGTGAGAAGACCTGACGCAATAGTGCCGATAAACACACCGATGACACCGAAGAGCTTTACGAAAATTATTGAAATCGTGAGGTTCAACGCCGACTCTATCAGCGGACGGAATTTGTCACGGTTGAAGAGTCCTGTTGCGTTGATAAATACGCCGTTAGCCAGATTCGTTGATTGCATAAAGAACTGAATTATCAAAACGAAAACGACGCCGTTATCCAGCAAAAACGAGCTGTCCTGCCACAGATAGATAAACGGATTGGCGAGCATAAACAGACAAATAGTGCAGAATGAGGATATCCAGAGATTTATGAAGAAGATTTTGAGGTACAAATCCTCGCTCTCATCCTCGCTTGCGGTAACGCAATAGTCGCCGATTGAGGGGGAAAGTCCGTTGAAAAGAGCCGTGCATACACCGAGAACCGAGCTCGTCAGAAGGCTGTAATTCGAGTAGATTCCCGTAACCGCCAGCGACACGAATTTGGTAAGGATTATATTGTCGGTGCTGGTAACGACGGTTGCGCCTATTCTGTGGCAAAGTCCTGCGCGCGTATCCTTGAATATCGAGGAGCGCTCGGCGGGCGTTATTTTAGCCTTTATTTTGAATACCTCGCGGTATTTTTTAGTTATATAGAAGCTGTATATCATATTCGACAGCAGCTGCACCGCAATTCCAACTATGAGTATGAGCGTGAATTTGCGTGTTATTGCCAGAACGGCGATTTTCGCTATGTTGCTGATGATGTTCACCACGGCATAGAAGGAATAGGATATATAGCCCCTCTGGTCTGCGCTGATCAGCACCTGCTTGTACGCGAAGAAATATGAGGACGCGCTCTGCAGGGTGAACAGGAAGAATACGAAATACGGATTTATATCGGACGGGATTTCGTTGAGATTAACAAATGCGGAGATGAACGGCATAAAGCACGCGCCCGCAAAAATTACGAACAGTCCGATAAAGAGATATATTTTTCTGTAGAAGTTGAGAAATGCCGCAACCTTTCTTACGTCGTTTTCCGCAATAGGCTTGTAAAGACGGTAAGAAATTATCGTGGTCATTCCCAGCTCGACGAGCGAGAAAAATTGGAGTATATTCGAAAACAGTCCGTTTATACCCAGATATTCCTTGCCCAGAAAATACAGAAAAACCGTTCTGTATACGAATGACATGATTATTCCTACGAGGTGGCTCGCCGTGCTTATCATCGAGGTCTTGTAGGAATTTTCAGTGTGAGAGCTTGAGTTGAACATTAAATACCTCTAAATGCGTATCCAGCCGGGCACGCACATATCGTCGTTTGCCACGGTGTTTACCCATTTCTTGGGCATAACGACGGTTTTTTCCTTATTTTCATTGAGCCAAGCACTCCACCAGCTGAAGGAGCTGTTGGCAATAATATTATTCTTGCATTTTGACATCAGCATCATACTGACCCAATCCTCAAGTCCCTTGAGGTAGCGGTCATCAACCCAGACGACGTCATCGAGCGCCATGTTTTTTTGACACCAATCAATATCGTTTGAGAATACGAAGAATTTCGGTGCACCGAGCTTTTCCTTCATATATTCAATAGCCCGCCTGTAGTATTCAGCCGTGCATATTCCACCGAATATCCCCGAGTTTTGCGGAAGGAGATAGTCGCCTGCCCGAATGTGCAGGGATACCGAGCACGAGCTCTCGATTTCCTCTATAAGTCCGAGAACACGCGTGTCGGCGCACTCTCTGAATCGAAAGCTCTTTTTCACCGCGTCGGAATGCTTTTCGAAATATTTATAGGACTGCCAATATCCCGTAATCAGTGAGTTTTTCAGCTCCAAAACGGTTTTGTCGAAGGAGAACTCCGTGTTGTCATTGTAAAGGAGCTTGGTCGAGGGGAAAAGACGGTTTTTCACCTTGCAGAGAAAGCTCCTGCTTTTTTGAGCCGAGAGGAGCTCGTCCCTCATTTCCGCCGTGGCGGGCTTTAGCTCTATATTCCCAAACGCTCTGTCAAGGTTGAAGGGCATATCGAGAGGGTGCTCGCTATAATAGGAAAGGTCGTCGTAAACGACAACTCCGCCTCTTGCGCCGATAGCGAGGCGCAGAGCATGCTGAAACATCTGATTTCCGAGTCCGCCCTTGTATTCAATCAGAATTTTTTTCATTGTGTATGCCCCCTTCCTGTCAGCCTTGATTATTCTTTATCAACAAACACTATTTTAGCACTTATATCCGCAAAAGTCAAGTATTAGTATCTATAGCGCATACGCGCGAAGAATTACATTACTGCAAAATAGTAATATGCGGTTTCATCTATTGCCGATACTGCAATCTTATATACACCCATCGGAGCCGTGTCTGGAACAGTCCATTTCCATTCTACTATGCCCTCAGAGTCCGACGCCTTTCCCTCGAATGTTGCCATTGGCTCGCCGTACAGGGTGTCAAAAACCGTCATTGTGTACACGGTGTCAGCGAGTCCCTTGATTTTTAAGTTGGCACTTTTCCCTCTTTTCACAGGGGAGCTGAGATATATAAGCGATATGTTGGTGCTTGCGTTATCCGGGTGCTCGTTTTCAATGCCGTCGTCGGGAATAACCACCTTGACCTTTATTTTCTTTGTTTTTACGTCGGTATCCTTTATCTTGGCGTATATAAAGGCTTCGCCCTCACCCACGGATTTGATTTTACATGAGAAATATCCGTTCAAGGCTGTGAATTCGTGCTCTACCGTTACAACGCTCTCGTCCTCGCTGATGAATTCGATTTGCTCCGAGGAAATTTCGCCACCGCTCACGGATAGCCAACAGCTTTCCTCTTCATCAATACCAACAAGCACAATATCCGCCTCATTGAGAAAGCTTGCTGTCCAAGCTCCGTCATCTGAGCAGGATACCAGTATAAAGCACAGTAAAAGGATCAAAGCAATAAGTCTTTTCATAAAAACCTCATTTTGTAAAATTACTTGCTATTATACAACAAAGAGCGCGAAAAAACAAGATGAAGGTCGAATAATGCACGTGCCAACACAAATTTTAATCACATATGGTTATTTTTGGTATTGACTTTTTTGTTTTTTGTGATATAATAATTGTAGAAACGGTAGACCTGCCCTAGTGGATGTGAGTCATGTCGAGTATTCGCGCCGTTTCTTTTTTCTTTCTAAAAACTCTTGACATTTAATAATTCCTCCTGTATAATAAGCATAACGACTATAACAGAGTTGCATGGCAACAAGGTTGAGCTTTCGCTGTGAACCTAAAAAAATTGTTAGTCGCTCAATTTTATCAACCGCCTTAAAGCGGTTGTTTTTTTCTCCCCTCCGAACTCTGCTGGAGGGGATTTCTTTTACCACTTATAGCCCTCAAAGCTCTTATTGAGAGCTTTTCTGCCTTTTTCTCTGCCGAACAGGAAAAGCTTTCTTTGCTTTTCTGTTTCTGTGTTTCATTTATTTATCAAACCAAAAATTATATAATTCCTTTCGCTCTTTCTTTGAAAGCACTACGCCACGTATATTTTGTTCATTGAAAACATTTACATGGTAATTTCGTAACCGTCTGCTCCTGTTGCTTTTTCCCTTCTTCTCATGATAATCAGCAAGGCGTTCATGAGCTCTTTGGCTACGTTCAAGTTTGCTCATTCTTGGCATTATCTTTTATTTCCTTTCTAAAAGTATTGACTTTTTCAATTTAATAGTGTATACTATATATAGTTCCGTTAGGAACACTTGCCAATCCTTTGATTGAGCGATGCCTAATCCTCGTGGTTAGGCTTTGTTTTTTTGTTGACTTTTTATTTTTTTGTGTTATAATAATATTGAGCTTGATTTTCAAGCGCCAACATATGTTGGATAGATGGGGGAGAACCCCCCCGATTTTTTATTTTGTTGACTTTTTAATTAAAATGGTGTATACTATGTACAGCTCCATTGGGAGTGCTCGCCTCTAAAGTTAGGCATTAATCCTCAACTTCGGTTGGGGATTTTTACTTTCTCATATACTTTTGTATTAATAATGATGCCTGGGCGTGAAGGGGAAATTAAATTCATAAAATGTTAACTTGACAAACGGTAGGATGTGATTATAATATTGTTTAGTTAACTAACTAAATTTTGGGAGTGAATTATGAAAAAGGTATTTTTGACCGAGGAGGAAAGGCACGCGGTACGGCTCGGGCGAGAGCATATATCCCGTGAGCTCGAATCGAGCATCCGCCCCCCTGTATCTGCGGTTATGAATGAAATATCGCGCCTCTTTATCATAGCGGTGAAGCAGACGGTGAGCGACACCTCGCTGATGAGGTTTTCCCGAATGGGAATACTGCGCTATCTTGACAAAAACGACGAATCATCTCAGCAGGACATAGCAAAATACTGCCGTATGAGTGCCCCGACGATAAGCGCGGAGCTTTCGGATATGGAAAAAATCGGACTAATTGCACGCAAACACAGCGAAAACGATGCAAGAACAATACTGGTATCCATAACCGACAGGGGCAGGGCGCTTAATGCTCGCCTGAAGGACGCGTTTCGGAAGGCGGAGGACGTTATGTTCTCTGGGATATCCGAGCAGTCGCGAAGGCTCCTTGCCGATGCGATAACGGTTATGCGCAACAACGTGCTCGAATATATTGAAAGAAACGATAAAGAGGGGGAAGATATATGAAGCTGTGGCTCAAATACGCAAAGCCCTACATTCCGTTCTTTATAATAGGACCTCTCTGTATGATAATCGAGGTTGTCGGAGAGGTTGTAATGCCGCGTCTGTTCGCAATAATAATAAACCGTGCGGCAGAGGGCACTCTCACCGTCGGCAACAGCCTCGGCGTAATGCTTTTGATGATACTCGTCGCGGTTCTGATGATGGCGGGCGGTATCGGCGGCGCGTATTTTGCGACGAAGGCATCCGTAAATTATGCCTCGGATCTGCGCGCGGATGCATACGTTAAAATACAGAAGTTTTCATTTGCCAACGTTGATAAGTTTTCAACGGGCTCGCTCGTCACAAGGCTGACAAACGACGTAACGCAGGTGCAGAATTTTATCTCAATGCTCATGAGAATGGCGCTTCGCTCGCCGGGTATGCTGATTGCAGGTCTTATTATGGCAATAACACTCAACCCCTCGCTTTCCGTAGTGTTTGCGGTGACCGTTCCTATGCTGTTTTTGGTTATAGGCTCGATAATCTTCATTGGCTTCGGCAGATTTTCAAGAAGGCAGAAGAGGATAGATAACGTCAACTCCGCCGTGGGTGAGAATATCACGAATATAAGGGTTGTCAAGAGCTTCGTGCGCGAGGAGCACGAGGAGGGCAAATTCAAAAAAGCCAACCGAGAGCTGAAGGAAAGCGGAATGGAAGCGATGAGGATAATGATTTTCATGCAGCCCGTTCTTACGCTCTTTATGAATATCACAACTCTGGCGGTTGTATGGATTGGCGGTAACATAGTGCTTGAGGGTGGAATGTTGATAGGTGACCTGTCCGCCTTCATCACCTACGTAAACCAGATACTGATGTCGCTTATGATGATAACCTTCCTTCTTATGTTTTCCGCGCGCGCTATCGCATCGGCAAGGAGAATCAAGGAGGTGTTGCTCGAACAGCCCGATATCTCCGACGAGAGCGCAGAGCATAAGGAGTTGGCGGTTGCAAGCGGCGAGGTTGAGTTCAAAAACGTGTCCTTCCGTTATTTTGAGAACAGTCACGACAAGGTACTCTCGGATATAAATCTGAAAATAAAGGCAGGCTCAACCGTTGGCATAATAGGCTCGACGGGTAGCGGTAAAACAACGCTCGTTTCTCTCATTCCCCGACTGTACGAGGCGAGTGAGGGCGAGGTTCTGGTTGACGGAATTAACGTAAAGGACTACTCGCTCTACAATCTTCGTGAGGGAATCAGTATGGTGCTCCAGAAAAATACGCTCTTTTCGGGCAGTATTGCCGAAAATCTGCGTTGGGGCGATATAAATGCGAGTGACGAGGAAATGGAGACAGCCTCTAAAAGCTCGCAGGCTCACGGCTTCATTACCTCGTTCAAGGACGGATATGACTGTATGATAGAGAAGGGCGGAGCAAACGTTTCTGGCGGACAGCGCCAGAGGCTGTGTATTGCCCGCGCGCTCCTGAAGCGGCCTAAAATAATCATTCTTGACGACTCGACCAGTGCGGTTGACACTGCAACGGAGGCAGAGATCCGAAGGGCGTTTGCAAATGAGCTGTCCTACTGTACGAAGATAATTATAGCGCAGAGAATCAGCTCGGTTATGGATTCCGATATGATAATTGTTATGGATGACGGAAAAATAACGGGAATCGGAACTCACGCCCAGCTTCTGTGCGATAACGCCGAATACGGCGAGATATATTACTCTCAGATGGAAAAGGAGGGTAATAAGTAATGGCAAGAAATTTAGAACAGCTGAGAAAGCAGTACAATAGCGCATCGCCCAAGGGCGGTATGATGAGGCGCGGCCCCGGTGGACGCGGCGGCGGAATTGTCGGCGGCGGCAAGCCGAAGAATATGGGCAAAACCGTGAAGCGTATGCTATCCTACCTGTCCCCCTACAAATTCAGGATAATATTCGTTTTGTTCTGTATGCTGGCAAACACTGTGGCATCACTTCTCGGCTCGTATATGCTCGCGCCTATTATAAACAGATTGACGCTGGCGATAAAGCCGGATGCGAATATTGAAATGAGCGCACTCGAGCGCGCGGCAGACAGGGTGATAAGCAATCTGACCGACCCCCTCATGGGAATAGTGGAAAGCCCTGTGCTGACGTACGTATTGTCCGCGCTTGCTTTGCTTGCATCAATATACCTTGTCGGTGTCGTTACCGCATACGTGCAGAGCAGAATAATGCTCGGAGTATCGCAGGGCGCGGTTGAAAAAATCAGAAACGATTTGTTTGTAAATATGCAAAGGCTCCCCGTGCGGTATTTCGATTCGCACCCCACGGGTGAGGTTATGAGCCGTTATACCAATGACGTCGATAACATCGACGTTATGCTCAACAACTCCTTTACCTCTATAATAAACAGTGTTGTTACGATACTCGGTACATTTACCTTTATGGTATCGACCAGCTGGATATTAACTGTAATAACTGTGGTGTTTATCCCGATATTCGCCTTCGGCGGTGCGGCAATAGGTAAACGCTCGGGCAAGTATTTCGGAGCTCAGCAGGCTGCGCTCGGCGCGACCAACGGATACCTCGAGGAAACCGTAACCGGCGCAAAAACCGTCAAGGTATTTAACCACGAGAGCGAATGTATTGAGGAATTTAATATACTCAACGACGATATGAGGGATAAGCAGTTCAGGGCGCAGTTCTGGGGAGGCGTTATGGGCCCGATTATGGGCAACACCTCACAGATATCCTACGCCGTTACTGTTGGCGTTGGCGGCGTTCTGATGTGCACGTCCACCCTCACTCCCGGCGGACTCACCGTATTTGCAAACTATTCGCGTCATTTTTCAATGCCGATAAATCAGCTGTCCCAGCAGATGACCACGGTGTTCGCCGCGCTTGCAGGTGCGGAGCGTGTATTTGAGCTTATGGATGAGGTGCCCGAGGAAAAGGACAGAGAGGGCAGCGTCGATATGACAAATATGCGCGGCGACGTGGTGCTTGAAAACGTGTCGTTTGGCTACTCGCCCGAAAAGACTGTTCTTAAAAATATCTCACTGTATGCTCACCCCGGGCAGAAGATAGCCTTCGTCGGCTCTACGGGTGCGGGAAAAACCACCGTTACCAATCTTCTCAACCGTTTTTATGATATAAACGAGGGGAAAATTACAATAGACGGAGTCGATATAAAGGATATAAAGCGCGATAGCCTGCGTAAAAACATAGCAATGGTTTTGCAGGACACGCATCTGTTTACGGGTACTGTGCGCGAGAATATCCGCTATGGAAGGCTTGATGCCACCGACGAGGAGGTTGAGCTTGCGGCGAAGACAGCGAGCGCGCATAGCTTTATAATGCGACTTGAAAACGGCTACGACACAATAATTGAGGGTGACGGTGCAAATCTTTCGCAGGGACAGCGCCAGCTTCTCAACATTGCGCGCGCGGCAATAAGCAAAGCCCCCATTCTCGTTCTTGACGAGGCGACGAGCTCGGTAGATACGAGAACCGAGCGTCACATAGAGCACGGAATGGATAGGCTTATGAAGGACAGAACAACCTTCGTTATAGCCCACCGTCTCTCAACCGTAAGAAATTCAGATGCAATAATGGTTCTTGAAAACGGCGTAATAATAGAGCGCGGAAGCCATGAGCAGCTGTTGGAGATGGGTGGCAGATACTACGAGCTGTATACCGGCAAAAAAGAGCTCGATTAACTTGGGGCTTCGTATTTTGGTAGCTTCCGCCGTTTTCCCTCAAGCTTGCTGTATTCTATACAGCTTCGGAGCTAGGGATGACGAAATCCACCCGAAACCCTATGAGTTCTGGCGGAGAATAATAAAAGGCTATTGCACAATCGCAATAGCCTTTTTGCGCGTAAACAGTTGTTTACATTTATAATTTTTTTGGCTTTCCGTTAAAAATCAGGGCAGCGAGATATCCAAAGCATAGCGCGGCGGCAGTTCCGCCTGCGGCGGCGGTCAGACCGCCTGTCAGTGCGCCCAAAAGCCCCTGCTTGTCAACCGCCTCTCGCACACCCATTGCCACGTTACCGCCAAAGCCGACAAGCGGAACGCTCGCGCCCGCGCCCGCAAATTCCTTTAACGGCTCAAAAAGCCCCACAGCGCCGAGGAAAACGCCGAAGGAAACGTAGATAACCAAAATTCGTGCCGGCGTGAGCTTGGTATAGTCTATTAGAATCTGAGCTATAACACAGAATAGCCCGCCGACAACAAAAGCGCGTACGCACAAGAGAAGCAGCTCCATCACCTCACCCCCTCTACGCAAACGAGCGGAGCAATTCCCAAAATATTATTTCCCTGCTGAATACTGCCCGTGCTCATAAGCGCACCTGTCGGTATCATAAGCACCCTACGCATTTTTCCCTCTTTTATGAGTGGCAGAAAATGCGCGGAAAATACCGATGCGCTACATCCGCATCCGCTGCCGCCGCTATGCACGTCCTGCCTTTCGTAGTCATATATCATCATGCCGCAGTCGTAATGATTTTTCAGTCTTATATCGCTTTTTTCGAGTATTTTTCCGAGCAAAACCGAGCCTTCCTTGGCCAAATCTCCCGTTATTATCGCATCAAAATCCTCGGGTGTCTCACCGCTTTCCTTAAAATACTTTACTATCGTGTCTGCGGCGGCGGGCGCCATAGCCGCCCCCATATTATTCGCATCGGCAACACCGCCGTCTATTATCGTTCCCGGCATAACCGTGTCTATTTTCGCAAAGCCCTCGCGCCCGAGCAGAAAAGCACCGCCCGCCGTGGCAGTCCACTGAGCTGTCGGCGGCCTTTGACCGCCGTATTCTATTGGCAGACGAAACTGTCTTTCGGCGGCACAGTTGTGAGAGGTGGTAACTGCGGCAACCCTGCGAAGCGATCTGCACGCGCTAAGGGCAAGGGATGCGCTCATCAGCCCCTCGCCGAGAGTAGAGCACGCACCGTATAGTCCGACGTACGGAATCTTGAAGGAATACAGCCCGCCTGACGAGGCAACGCATTGATTCTGCAAGTCCCCTGCAAAAAGCATATCAATTTCCTCGGGGGCAAGCTTTGCCTTCGAAAGAGCAAGCGCCAGCGCCGTGCGCCCGAGCTCCCCCTCTGCCATTTCCCAGGTTTTTGCCCCGAATTTGTCGGTTTCGTCGTGAAAATCAAATTTATCGCCCAAGGGGCCCTTGTGCTCCTCGCATCCAACGGCTGAGGCGGTTTCGAATATATAGGCGGGGCTGTTAAGCTTTATTATCGACATTTCTACCTCACAAAAAAAGTGATACGGTATAGTATATTACCCCGTATACCGCTCCGCTGAGGGTGGCATATAGCAATACGGGGCCTGCCACCGTGAATATTTTTGCCCCGACTCCGAGTATCAGCCCCTCGGATTTTGTATCTATTGCAGGCGATACCACCGAGTTTGCAAAGCCCGTAACGGGCACGAGCGTTCCCGCCCCCGCAAAGCGTGCAATTCTGTCAAAAATTCCGATACCGGTGAGAAGCGCGGCGGCAAAAATGAGAGCCACCGTTGCGGTAGTTGACGCATCCTTTCCGTTCATTCCCAGAGTAGAGAACAGCTCGGTTAAAAGCTGTCCTATAACGCAGATGAGCCCTCCCGTCCAGAAGGCGTGAAGGCAATTTTTCAGTGTGGGCGAGCGACGCTCCCTTTGCTTGACCAGGTTTTTATATTCCTCTTTGTCCATATTATACCTCGCTTTCCTTTATAGTTATTTACAAAAGCGGGAATTAATATACCGAGAAAACCAAAACAAAGCCCGGGCGAACGGATTTTGGACAGAAACCGTCGCTTTCGAGCTCGTCGCCGTACTGAGTACGGCAGAGAGCGAAAACGGCGGAAGTAAACAAAAAACTGTAAAAATGAAAATCGCAGA
>JAZNXN010000017.1:0-34159 GCA_045593885.1 Eubacteriales bacterium | reverse complement strand
TTGGCTCACAGAACGACATGGCTACGATCCGACTTCCATAGCCGCATAGCGCTTCAGATATCCCGTGATGTTTTCCTTCTTCTTTATGGGCATCTGCGCCTTTCTCTGCTCGATTTCCTCATCGGAAACCTTAAGCTCTATTCTGTATTCGGGAATGTTTATGGAAATGATATCTCCGTCCTTGACGTATGCGATAGTACCGCCGCTTACCGCCTCGGGAGAAACGTGTCCTATTGATGCTCCGCGAGTAGCACCCGAGAAGCGTCCGTCGGTTATGAGAGCAACATCCTTGTCAAGTCCCATACCTGCAATCGCAGAGGTGGGGGAAAGCATCTCTCTCATACCGGGGCCTCCGCTGGGTCCCTCGTAGCGAATTACAACCACGTCGCCCTTGACTATCTTGCCTGCGTAAATTGCGGCAATAGCCTCCTCCTCGCTCTCGTAGACCTTCGCAGGACCCTCGTGAACGAGCATTTCGGGAGCAACTGCGCTACGCTTGACAACGCAGCCGTCAGGTGCGAGATTTCCGCGCAAAACGGCAATACCGCCCGTTCTGCTGTACGGGTTTTCGGGGGTGCGGATAACGCTCTCGTCGAGATTTTCCGCATCCTTGATATTTTCAGCCATCGGTTTACCTGTGCAAGTCATAACGTCGGTGTCGATTAGATTCATCTTCTCGAGCTGCTTGAGAACTGCGTATACTCCGCCTGCCTCGTTGAGATCCTCCATATACGTAGGACCTGCGGGAGCAAGATGGCAGAAGTTGGGCGTTCTCTCGCTGATACGGTTAACCTCGTCGAGATCGAACTCAACTCCGCATTCATTTGCTATTGCGGGCAGATGAAGCATACTGTTGGTCGAGCATCCGAGCGCCATATCCGCGGTTATTGCGTTTGTAATAGCCGCCTTCGTCATTATATCTCTGGGGCGGATATTCTTCTTCACAAGCTCCATCACCTGCATACCTGCATGCTTTGCAAGCTCGATACGTGCGGAATAAACCGCAGGAATAGTTCCGTTACCCTTGAGTCCCATACCGAGAACCTCGGTAAGACAGTTCATCGAATTTGCCGTGTACATACCCGAGCAGGAGCCGCAGGTAGGACAAACCTTCTGCTCAAACTCACAGAGCTTATTGCAGTCTATTTTTCCCGCATTATACGCGCCGACAGCCTCGAACATACTCGAAAGACTGCGCTTCTCACCGCCTACCCTGCCCGCGAGCATAGGTCCGCCGCTGACGAATACGGTAGGAATATTGAGCCTTGCCGCTGCCATCAGAAGTCCGGGGACATTCTTGTCGCAGTTAGGTATCATTACCAGTCCGTCAAAGCCGTGAGCCATAACCATAGCCTCGGTAGAATCGGCAATGAGGTCACGGGTTACGAGCGAATATTTCATACCCGTGTGTCCCATGGCAATTCCGTCACAGACGGTTATAGCGGGGAACATTATCGGTGTTCCCCCTGCCATAGCGACTCCGAGCTTGACCGCCTGCGCTATTTTATCAAGATTTACGTGTCCCGGCACTATCTCGTTATACGAGCTGACAATACCAATGAGAGGTCTTTGCATCTCCTCGTCGGTAAGTCCGAGCGCGTGATAAAGAGAACGGTGGGGGGCATTCTGAAATCCGTTTACAATAGTATCTTTAATCATTTTTCGCTCCTTCAAAGCGTTTTTATCAGTTGTTTATGAGCTTATCCTCATCGCTCCAGCTGTAGAGCTTTCTGATATCCTTTCCAACAACCTCGGAGGGATGCTCAGCAGCTATCTTACGCATAGCATTGAAATGTACCTGAGCGCCTGCATCGGACATATCGAGAAGGAAGTCTTTAGCAAAGGTTCCGTCCTGAATGTCGGCAAGAACCTTCTTCATTGCCTTCCTTGTGTCCTCGGTTATGATCTTGGGACCGGTGATGTAATCGCCGTACTCAGCGGTGTTGGAGATAGAGTATCTCATACCCTCAAAGCCGCTCTGATAGATAAGGTCAACTATGAGCTTCATCTCGTGGATGCACTCAAAGTATGCGTTTCTGGGGTCATAGCCTGCCTCAACGAGAGTTTCAAAGCCAGCCTGCATAAGTGCACAAACACCGCCACAGAGAACTGCCTGCTCGCCAAAGAGGTCGGTTTCGGTCTCAGTTCTGAAGGTCGTTTCGAGAACGCCTGCGCGTGCGCCGCCGATGCCGAGAGCATATGCAAGACCGATTTCAAGAGCATCGCCCGTAGCGTCCTGCTCTATTGCGATAAGACAGGGAACACCCTTGCCTGCCTGATACTCACTGCGAACAGTGTGTCCGGGGCCCTTGGGCGCTACCATGATTACGTTTACGTTCTTCGGGGGCTTGATGCAGCCGAAGTGAATGTTAAAGCCGTGTGCGAATGCAAGAGTCTTGCCCTCGGTGAGGTTGGGAGCGATGCTGTCGCGGTAGAGCTTTGCCTGCTTCTCGTCGTTGATGAGAATCATAATGATGTCTGCGTTCTTTGCAGCATCTGCTGCGGTCATAACCTTAAGGCCTGCTGCCTCTGCCTTTGCCCAGCTCTTGCTTCCCTCGTAAAGACCGACGATAACATTAACGCCTGAGTCCTTGAGGTTGAGCGCGTGAGCGTGTCCCTGAGAGCCGTAGCCGATGATAGCAACGGTCTTGCCGTTGAGCTTGCCGAGGTCGCAATCCTGCTGATAGTAAATGTTTGCCATAATGAAAATCTCCTTAATTATGTATAATTTATTTTAATTTTTTACTCATTTATCGAGAAGCGTTGAATTGCCTCTTTCAAGTGCCACAACACCCGTGCGGCACATCTCAATGATTCCGTAGGGCTGCATAAGCTTTACGAAAGCATCAATCTTTGTCGGGTCACCGGTTATCTCTATACACATGCTGTCGGTTGTGTAATCAATAACCTTTGCGCGATAAACCTCAACTGCTGACATAACGTCTGCTCTGCTGTCGGTTGAATTCTTAACCTTTATCAGCATAAGCTCACGCTTAATCGAATCGGTGTCGAGCACCTCAACCTTCTTCACGTTATAGAGCTTGCGAAGCTGATTTATAAGCTGCTCACGCGCATATCCGTCACCGCTGAGAGAAATCGTGATTCTCGAGTACTCGGGGCTCTCGGTTTCTCCAACTGTCAATGCGTCAATGTTGAAGCCGCGGCGTGTAAACATGCTCGTAACTCGAGTCAGAACGCCGAATTTGTTTTCAACGTAAACCGCAATTACGAAATTATTGCTATGCTCATTCATACCTGCCACCTCATTTCTGCACCGCAGTGATAATGTCCTCAATCGAGCCGCCGGGAGGAAGCATAGGAAGAACGAACTCGTCCTTGTCTATGAGCGTGTCGATGACTACGGGACGTCCGAGAGTGAATGCCTTGTTGAAGGCATCCTCAAATTCCTTCTCCGTCGTTGCACGGTAGCCAACTGCACCGAATGCCTCTGCCAGCTTAACGAAATCGGTCTGTCTGTCGAGCACGGTGTTCGAGTAGCGCCTGTCAAAGAAAAGTGTCTGCCACTGACGTACCATACCGAGAACGCCGTTGTTGAGAAGAACGATAACCAAGGGTATATTATACTTAACTGCCGTTGCCAGCTCGTTTAAGTTCATACCGAAGCTTCCGTCGCCCGTGATGAGCACCGTCGGGTCGCCTGACGCAACCTGTGCACCTATTGCCGCGCCCATACCGAATCCCATAGTACCAAGACCGCCGCTTGAAGCAAAGCGCCTGGGCTTATCAAAATGAGTGAGCTGAGCCGTCCACATCTGATGCTGACCGACGTCGGTTGCAATTATCGTATCCTCTGTTTTCGTTTTGTTTATAATGTTGAATATCTTTCTGGGGGTAAGAGCCTCACCTGCCGCTAAAGCCGCCTCGGCATCAAGCTCTTTTTCCTTTGCCTTATAGGCATTTACAATGTCGTTCCACTCGCTGTGGCTTGCAGGCTCGAGTGCCGCCGCTATTCTGTCGAAGGCATCCTCAACGTCCGCAACTACACCAAGCTCAACCTTTACGTTCTTGTTTATCTCCGCAAAATCGGGGTCGATCTGAATTATCTTGGTGTTCTTGGCATACTTGGAAACGTTACCCGTTGCTCTGTCACTGAAGCGGACACCGATACCGAGAATGAGGTCGGCATCCTTCTGCGCCATTGATGACGCATAGTGACCGTGCATTCCCTGCATACCGAGAAATCTCGGCTCGTCGTCGGATATAGCGGAGAGTCCCATAAAGGTGCATCCGATATACGCATCTATCTTATCTGCGAGAGCGAGAACCTTGTCACCCATTCCAAGACCTGCAGCACCGCCGCCTATGTAAATGTACGGGCGCTTAGCCTCGGAAATGAGCTTGACTGCTGCCTCGATTTCAGAATCGTCTGCCTTCGGAAGCGGAGTCTTCTCAACCGCGGGCATCTCGCTGTACTCATAAACCGCACACTGAACGTCCTTAGGTACGTCAATGAGTACGGGGCCGGGCCTTCCCGATTTTGCTATCTGAAAGGCAAGGCGGATTGTGTCTGCCAGCTCCTCAATTTTGTTGACAAAGAAATTATGCTTTGTAATAGGAAGGGTAATTCCCGTTATGTCTATCTCCTGGAAGCTATCCTTGCCGACAAGGCTGCAAGGAACGTTACCGGTTATAGCAACCATAGGAATTGAATCGAGCATTGCTGTCGCAATACCTGTTACCAGATTTGTCGCACCGGGGCCGGAGGTTGCAATAACAACGCCAACCTTGCCCGTAACTCTCGAGTAGCCGTCAGCTGCGTGTGCCGCGCCCTGCTCGTGAGCGGTGAGAACGTGATTTATCTTATCCTTATATTTGTAGAGGGCGTCGTAAATGTTTATAACCTGACCGCCCGGATATCCGAAAACATCAGTTGCCCCCTGCTCTATGAGGGTGCTTACGATGATTTCTGCACCTGTCAATTTCATATTATTTACTCCTGTCGCTTAACATTATGTTTACGGCACTTATCAGAGCCTTGACCGAGGATGCGATGATATCGCTGTCGATTCCCGTGCCCCAATAGGTCTTGCCGTCGTGCTTGATGCTCACGTAGGATGCCGCCTCCGACGTGGTTTTCTCGTCGAGCGCGTGCTGAGTGTAGGTATCAAGCGCATAGTCTATACCGATTATCTGCTTCACGGCGTTGCTGACTGCGTCGAGGCGTCCGTTACCCACGGAAATGACGCTCTTCATCTCGCCGTTACAGTTGATATCGCACACGGCGCGAATACTGCCGTTTTCTTCAAAGTACATTGCCTTGACCACGTCAACGTTTGTCTTGATATTGACGAAGTCGCGCACAAAAATATCGTAGACCTCCTTGGGCTGAAGCTCTCTGTGCTGGTGGTCGGATATACTCTTCACGTGATAGCCGAATGCCTCGCGCATCTTGGGCGGCAGCACGTGCTTGAACTGCGTTTCCATGATATATCCGATACCGCCCTTGCCCGACTGCGAGTTGATACGAATGACGTCCGCCTCGTACACTCGTCCGACGTCGGAGGGGTCAATAGGAAGGTACGGCACGTTCCACACTCGGTCTGTGCCCTCGCGGAACTTCATACCCTTGGCAATAGCATCCTGATGCGAGCCGCTGAATGCCGCAAACACAAGCTGGCCGCTGTACGGCTGCCTTTCATAAACGTGCATACGAGTTACCTTCTCGTATACTGCCGTGATTTCGGGCAAATTCGAGAAATCAAGCTCGGGGTCTATTCCCTGTGAGAACATATTGAGTGCCAGCGTTATGATATCAACGTTGCCTGTGCGCTCGCCGTTACCGAACAGAGTTCCCTCTATTCTGTCGCCGCCTGCGAGAAGTCCCATTTCACTGTCTGCCACGGCGCATCCGCGGTCATTGTGAGGGTGAAGCGATATCACAAGATTTTCTCTGTTTTTAAGATTCTTGCACATGTACTCAACCTGATTTGCGTAAACGTGAGGCATCGAGTGCGACACGGTTACGGGCAGATTGATTATAACCTTATCGTCGGGAGTGGGCTCCCATATAGAGATAACCTCGTTGCATATCTCTGCCGCGTACTCGGGCTCAGTTCCTGTAAAGCTCTCGGGTGAGTACTCGAAGGTTATCTTGCCCTCGGCATTCTCACGATACTGCTTGCACAGACGCGCGCCGAAGGTAGCAATATCTATGATTTCCTTTTTGCTCTTACGGAACACCTGCTCGCGCTGAGCAACCGAGGTCGAGTTGTAGAGATGCACTATTGCGTGCTTCGCTCCCCTTATCGCCTCAAAGGTTTTTGCAATTATATGCTCTCTCGACTGAGTGAGCACCTGTATAGTCACGTCGTCGGGAATGAGATTATTCTCTATTATGGTGCGGCAGAATTCATACTCGGTTTCGGATGCGGCAGGGAATCCCACCTCAATCTCCTTGAATCCAACCTTACACAAAAGCTTGAAGAACTCCAGCTTCTCCTCAAGGCTCATCGGAATTATGAGCGCCTGATTTCCGTCGCGCAAATCGACGCTGCACCACCTCGGTGGCTTCTCGATTGAGGTTTTCTTCACCCAATCCATGCTCACACCGCTCGGTGCGAAAAATTGCTTTTCGTATTTTTGATAGTTTTTCATCATTCTTCCTTTCCGCTGTTGACCTCTTGTGGGTAAAAAACAAAAAATCCCCTTTACGCAACAGCACTACATTGCATAAAAGAGACGAAGATATTCTCCGTGGTACCACTCTATTTGATGAAATAATTCACCCACTCGTGTTCCGTCAGCCAACAGAACTTCTCTATAACGGGAGAACCCGTCCGATTCTACTCGGCAAAAAAGCCTTTCGATCGACGACTCCGGGATGAGTTATATCACGCAGCCTGCCATCTCGCACCAACCGACGGCTCTCTGAAAAGCGTAAGTGACTTTATTTCCCTTCACAGTCCTTGTATGTATTTTATACCTTTTTTGCTGTTTTGTCAATATTAAATTGGTTTTTCGCCTTTTTGCCCAACAAGCACAAAATTATCACATACTTGTTGGGCATTTTGCACAAATCAGTTGTCTATCTTGTATACCCAGCCGTAGCTGTCCTCAATTTTACCCCACTGAATACCCGTGAGAGTATCGTAAAGCTCCTGAGTAACCGCGCCTATCTTGCCGCCGTTTACAGAATACTCCTTATCCTTATAGCTGAGCATTCCGATAGGAGAAACGACAGCCGCAGTACCGCAGCCCCACGCCTCCTCGAGCTTGCCGTTTTCGAGAGCGTCGGTGAGCTCGTCTATTGAGAGAAGTCTCTCGCTAACCTTGTAGCCCTTGTTCTTGAGAACCTCAATGCAGGACTTTCTGGTGATTCCGGGAAGGATAGAGCCTGTGAGCGCGGGAGTTACTATCTCACCATCAATCTTGAACATAACGTTCATAGCTCCAACCTCCTCAATGTACTTGCGCTCAACACCGTCGAGCCAAAGCACCTGAGAATATCCCCTGCGGCTTGCCTTCTCGCCGGCTCTGGTGGATGCTGCGTAGTTACCGCCACACTTGGCATAGCCTGTACCTCCACGCACCGCACGGACGTCCTCGTCCTCAATCATAATCTTTACCGGGTTGATTCCCTCGGCATAATAGCTGCCGCTGGGAGATGCGATTATCATAAAGGTTGCTCTGTGAACGGTATGTACTCCGAGAGTTTCGTCGTTACCGAACATAAAGGGACGAAGGTAGAGCGAGGTTCCAAAGGAATTGGGAACCCAATCCTTCTCCAGCTCAACGAAGGTAGTGAGAATCTCAAGAGCGTCGTTCTCGTCGATCAGAGGCAGACACATACGCTCAGCCGAGGTGTTCATTCTCCTTATATTCTCCATGGGACGGAAAAGCTGTACGCCTCCGTCTGCTCTGCGATACGCCTTGAGTCCCTCGAAAATTTCTGCGCCGTAATGAAGAACGGTTGACGCAGGATGCAGAGTGAGGTAGGCAAAGGGCACTATGCGTGCGTCATGCCAGCCAATATCGCTGTCGTAATCCATAACAAACATATGGTCGGAAAAATATTTGCCGAAGCCGAGCTTGTCATCACTTACCATAGATTTGGGTTGAGTTGTTTTTGTGATTTTGATTTCCATATTCCGTATCCTCCGTACGGGCGCGAGCGCCCTTAATAATTACGTATAATATAAAGATAATAGTTATTATATCACACGCTTGTCTGCAAGTCAATAGATTTTTCCTATTTTTCTCTACATTTTGACTTTTTGACAAAAAAGCGTACCGCTGTTGCGCGGTACGCCATGTAATTAATTTTATTCGGGCTTGTATTGCTCGCGAATCTTGCAGGCTATATTCTCAGGAACAGTGTCGTATCCCGTTTCCGAGAACTCAAAGCTGCCTCTGCCCTGAGAAATTGCACGCAGAACAGTCGGGTAATCGGTGAGCTCGGATTTCGGAACGTATGCTTTAAGAACGGTATATTTCTTTTTATCCGAGGGGTCCATGCCCATAATGCTTCCGCGGCGCTTGTTGAGGTCGCCGATTATATCTCCCACTAAGGAATCGGGAACGGTAACAGAAAGCTCGCCAACAGGCTCAAGAATCACAGGGGATGCACTCTCAAGACACTTTTTGTATGCTATTGCCGCCGCGCTCTTGAAGGATATTTCATCCGAATCAACCGCGTGATATGAGCCGTCGTACAGGTCTGCCGTGAGGAAGGTGAGGGGGAAGCCTGCCGCCCCCTTTGCCATCGCATCGAGTATTCCCTTCTCTACTGCGGGATAGAAATTCTTCGGTACAGTACCGCCGACTACTGACACGTTAAAGGTTAGCCCCTCTGTGTCTGACGGTGAAAATCTGATTTTAACGTGGCCGTACTGACCTGATCCGCCGTTCTGCTTCTTGTGCTTTCCTTCAACATCCGCTGACTTGGTTATCTTTTCGCGGTATGCAATCTTCACGTCACCGAAATTAACGCTGACGCCAAAGCGTGCCTTCATCTTCGCTGCCATAACCGCAAGGTGCATTTCTCCGAGTCCGTAAACGACCTGCTGCTTGGTTTCGCCATTATTCTCATATGCTATCGTATAATCTTCCTCAAGAAGCTTCGATATTGCCTGGGAAATCTTGCTCTCATCGCCCTTTGATGCGGGGGTAACCGACTTTGCAAAATACGGTGTCGGGAAGGTTATTTTTGCATACTCAAACGCAGTATTCCATGTGAGCGTATCATTGGTATTCGTAGAGGTGAGCTTGGGTATCATACCGATATCTCCACAGCAAAGCTCCTCGACCTCGGTTTGCTTCTTACCTCTTACCGTGTAAATGTGCGCCAGCTTCTCGTTGTCGCCTGTGCGCGCATTAGTGAGAGTCATATCGCGCTTGACAGTTCCGTTCATAACCTTGAAAAACGACATTTTTCCAACAAATGGGTCTGCAACGGTTTTGAAAACAAAGATTGCAGGCTCTCCCTCAGGAGCAATATCCATAGCATCGCCGTTTTCAAGCAGCATCTGCTTTTTCGCGGTATGGCGGGGGAAGGACTCGCTGATCTTATCCATAAGCGTCCATACACCCCAGAGCTTCGTAGCTGCGCCACAGAAAACAGGCACTATATCGCCGTGGATGATACCCTCATGTATCGCGTTAACCGCTTCCATATAGGTTATATCCTCGCCCTCAAAATACTTGTTCATGAGGTGCTCGTCCGTTCCCGCAATAGCCTCGAGAAGCATATCTCTGTACTTCTCAGTTGCCTCGAGCGACTCCTCAGGAATCGTTTCGATGCTGTGCCTGCCGTCGTTGTCAAATACGTGCGCCTCAAGACCGACAAGGTCGATAGCACCTACCACTGCTCCGTCCTTTACCATAGGTATGGTTATCGGGCATATCATCTTACCGAATTTATCGTGAAGGGCATCGAGCACCTTTGCGAATCTTGCCTCGTTATCGTCAAATTTATTTATAAAGAACGCACGCGGAATCGACGCAGCGACAGCCGACTCCCACGCAAGCTCTGTACCAACCTCTATTCCGGCTCTTGCATCCATTACAATTATTGCGCTATCGGCAACTGCCAGCGCCTGATTTACCTCAGCCGTAAAATCGAGGTAACCGGGGGTATCTATAACGTTTATCTTCGCATCCTTCCACATTATAGGAGCTATCGAAGAGGAAAGTGAGAAGCCTCTCGCTATCTCCTCAGAGTCATAATCGCAGACGGTATTTCCGTCGGAAATTTTTCCGAGACGGTCGGTTGCCGAGGATATGTAAAGCATGGCCTCCGCAAGCGACGTTTTACCGCTTCTGCCGTGACCGAGAAGCGCAACGTTTCTTATTTTTTTGGTTTCGATTGACATAGTATAATCCCTCCAATTCGGAAATTTATAAGATAAAGCCCGCACGCAAGGAGCGGCGAAATTAAATCTTTACTCAATTATACTATATTTTTCCACAATATTCAATAGTATTTTTAAGGTTTTTGCACGACGGTTGTAGAAATTCAAGGGGCGTTTTTGTGCAAAATATACAAAAAATCTGCTTTTTTCTACCTGTTGTGACCGAAAAAAATAGCGCAAGCAATAATCGCCTGCGCTTCTTATTCATTAAATATTTACAAAATCATTTGGAGTGATAGAGCTTTTTAACCTGATATTTCGGCTCGCACGTTACGTTGATTCCGAGCTTCTTGAGAGTCTTGGAGTCTACCTGCGCGAGAATTACCGAGGAATGAAGCTCGCACCCCTTCAGCTTTTCGAGCTGCTTTAGGGCGAGGGCGGCGGTGTCCGAGGTTGCCGCACATATAGCGAGTGCTATCAGTATCTCGTCGGTATGAAGCCTTGGGTTATGGTTTCCGAGATGTCCTGTCTTTAACCTCTGCACAGGCTCGATTATTGCGGGAGAAATGAGCTTGATATCGTCATTTATTCCTGCCAGCTCCTTTAATGCATTGAGAAGTATCGCCGCAGATGCTCCGAGAAGTGCCGAGGTCTTGCCCGTTATTATCTTTCCGTTTGGCAATTCGAGTGCCGCGGCGGGTGCCGAGCTACTCTCTGCCTTCGCATTTGCCACCTCTATTACAGGTCTGTCCTTCGCAGATATTCCCGCCTGCTTCATCAGAAGGTCAAGCTTGTTAACAGTATCAGACGAGGTCATATTCTCTCTCTGCTCGCAGAGTGCCGTATAGTATCTGCGGATAATCTCCTGCTTCGATGCAATACAGGTCGCCTCATCGTCGATTATGCAGTTGCCCACCATATTTACTCCCATATCGGTAGGAGATTTGTAGGGGGACGTGCCGTATATTTTCTTGAACATCGCGTCAACGACGGGGAAAATCTCCACGTCGCGGTTATAGTTAACTGCGGTTTCACCGTACGCTTCAAGATGGAACGGATCTATCATATTAACGTCGTTGAGGTCAGCGGTTGCCGCCTCATACGCAAGATTTACGGGGTGCTTTAAGGGAATATTCCATATAGGGAAGGTTTCGAATTTTGCATATCCCGCCTTAATTCCACGCTTGTTTTCATGGTAAAGCTGTGAGAGGCAGGTTGCCATTTTTCCGCTTCCGGGGCCGGGGGCGGTGATTATAACCAGCTCGCGCTGTGTTTCTATATACTCATTTTTGCCGTAGCCGTCGTCACTGACTATTCTCTCAACGTTATAAGGGTATCCGTCTATCGAATAATGCTTGTACACCTTGACACCGAGCTGCTCCAGCTTCTTCGCAAAAATCTGCGCGCTGCTCTGCTCAGCGAAGCGGGTGAGCACCACGCTTCCAACATAAAGGCCTACGCTGCGGAAAGCATCTATCAAGCGCATAACGTCAAGGTCATAGGTAATTCCGAGGTCTCCGCGCACCTTATTTTTCTCGATATCCGAGGCGTTTATAGCGATTATAATCTCCGCCTCATCCTTGAGCTGAAGGAGCATTTGAAGCTTGCTGTCAGGCTTGAAGCCGGGCAGTACACGGGATGCGTGGAAATCGTCAAAGAGCTTGCCTCCGAATTCGAGGTAGAGCTTACCCCCGAACTTAGCAATTCTCTCCCTTATATGCTTAGATTGCAATTCGAGATATTTTTGATTGTCAAATCCAATTCTGCCCATTTTAACTCTCTGCTCCTCAAAATAAAACTGTTTATTATTATAACACACAAAAATACTTTTTTCAAGGCATTTTTCAACTTTTTAGAACAAGTTTTTATTATCTCAAAAGCCCTGAAAAAGTATCAGACCAAAAGAAAAGCAAGGGCGATTGCCCTTGCTTTCTCGCTGAATTAAAGCTCGATTTTGTTAAGAAGTTCCTTGAGGTTTGCAACCTCTTCCTTGGAAAGAGTGATGCCCTTGCCCATCTTCGTGTGGTCATCATTCCATACGCGCAGGTCATACTTAGGCTCGTACTCATTCCAGCTGATGAGGTTAAGCTCCTTCTTCCATGCGCTGCCGTCCTCGGAAATAGTACCGAAGTTCTCTACAATCTCGTATTTGAGCTCTGCTGCCGGCATAATTCTACCCTCCGTAATAAATATTTAAGTGAAATATTTACTTAAATATAACATATATTTTTATTAAAGTAAACTGTTTTGACAAAAAACAACAAAAAGTTACAATTTGTTAACAATTTTATTTAACAATTGACTGATAAAGTGATGCAACGGTTACGGATTTTGCTCCGTTTTTCCTCAAAACGTTCTTGCAGGCAACGACTGTAGCGCCGGTAGTTATAACGTCGTCGATAAGAATAAAGTGCCTTCCGCTTATTCTGACGTCCGTATTTGCCTTAAAGCTTCGGCTCGCATTTTCCCTTCTCATAGCGGCATTCGCTTCCTTTTGAATTCTGCCGCCGCTCCGTTTGATTGCTCTAACAAACGGAAGCCCCAGAATCCTTGCCAATTCCTTAGCCAAAAGATAGGAATGGTCATACCCAAACCGCCTTATTGCCTGCTTTGTGCGCGGGGCGTATGTAATTGCAGGGGTTATTTTTCTCTTTACAACGTATTTCCTGATGGGAGCTGCCATCTGAAGTGCGAGAAAACGGACAAGCTCGACGTTGTGCGCTTCCTTCAGCTCGTACAGCATACGGCTTACGGCAGCACTCTCACCTTTTCTGTACCGCATAAGCTTTATATACCTTGAGATTCCCTGTCTTTTAAGGCTTTCCGTTGAGCAGGTACAGCTATCTATTCTCCGGTGACAGACTATACATTCCTCGTCACGCGCCTCTATATACTGCTTGTAGCAATCGGGGCAAAAGAGGTCTTTTTTGGGCAGTCGCTCTCCGCAGCCTACACATTTCGGCACGAAAACGAGTGATTGAGAAAGAGCGACTGCGCGTTTGATGAAATTTTTAAGCATCTTATCAATAGAAGGTTGCTACCTCGGACAAAGGCTTTTCCGTCCTCTCAACCCTTGTCGCGTATATGACCGGGCCTACACCGTCGTAAAGGGGGCAAGGCTCGCTCTTGATTTTCCCCTCAATCACAGCCCAATCGCGAGTGGAAAAATCGCCCTCGTTATCCGATTTGAAAACCAAACCGTTATATACGATATCGTCAGCACAGCAGGTCATTACGTGTCTGCCTATAACACTTATCTTATTCTTGCCTGAGGGGTCCTTTGCAATAATACCCTTGAACCTTACCGTTTTTTCCTCGTACCTATCGCGGTGCTCAACAAGGTCACGGTACCATATAGCGTAATCCTTATCAGAAATATCAATAGCATCTGCTTCTATATCGAAGGGCAAGGGATCCTCAATAGTATCGTTCTCTACGCTTCCGTCGGTATATTCGTATACGATGCTCGCCTGCGTGGTTGTGCCTCTCACCGCCTTGTGAAGCGTCATTTTATCGGTGCTCTCGTTAACCCGGTTAAATATAACCAGCTCAGCACTCGTGAGCTTGTCCACTACGAGCTGACGCATATTCTGATTGTAAATTCCAAAGGTTGTGCTGTCGAACAAAAGCACCTCCTGATATACCATCCAGCTTTCAGGCATATTGCGGTAAAGCGTGTCGATAGACCACATTCCGTTATACTCAACGACAACCCTCTCAAAATCGTACTGATCGCATATTTCGGTGAAGTATTCGGGTGTGAGGTCGCTTTCCTGATTTACCGTTTGTATGAATATGTTTTTGCAGGGATAAGCGTCAACGTTATATTCCTCAACGCCCTCCTCGCAAAGCAGAATGAGGGTATTCTCGCCCGCATTGAATTTAGGGTCTGTCATAGACTCCTGAATGAGTCGGGTTTTTCCCGCCTCGAGAAAGCCCGTGAAGAGATAAACAGGTATCTGCATAGTATTCTCCTTTACAGCATAAACAGCTCAAGCAGAGCCGCCTCGTTTATATTCGAGCCGATAACACATATTTTACCGATTATGTCCGATGCTCCCCTTCTGATATCGGTATCTCCCGAAACGTAGTCAAAATGTATCCAGCTATCCGAATCGGAAGCCGAAACCACGCCCTTAGCCCTCAGTATCACGCCATATTTTTCGGAATCGTCAAGCGCGCAAAGAATCGCGGAAAGCTCGTCCCTTGAATATTTTCTGACAGTTTCTCTGCCGATGCTTGTGAACACCTCGTCGGCGTGATGGTGATGATGCTCGTGGCAGTCACAGTCCTCGCCGTGATGATGGTGATGCTCGTGGCGGTCGCAGTCCTCGTCATGATGATGGTGATGATGCTCGTGGCAGTCGCAGTCCTCGCCGTGATGATGGTGATGCTCGTGGTGGTGACCGCATTCGGGACAAATTTCTTCCTTTTCAAGAAGGGAAAGCTCCGCCATAACTCCGTTTTTGCGCTCCATAGCGAACAGAAGCTGCTCTCCGTCAAGCTCGGATATGGGGGTTGTTACTATTACCGCATCCGTGTTGTGCTCTCTTATGAGAGCTACCGCCTCGGAAATCTTCGCCTCGCTCGCAGTATCGGTGTGGCTGAGAATTATCGCGTCGGCACTCTCAATCTGGTTGTTGAAAAACTCACCGAAGTTTTTAATATACATTTTGCACTTGACCGCATCAACCACGGCGGTTGCGGAATTGAGCACCGCCTTTTCCGTATCAAGCTCCCTTACCGCGCCGATAACGTCGCTGAGCTTGCCGACTCCCGACGGCTCGATAACTATTCTGTCGGGCGCAAATTTTTCCAGAACCTCAAGAAGCGCCTTGCCGAAATCTCCAACGAGGCTACAGCAAATACAGCCCGAGTTCATCTCGGTTATTTCTATTCCTGTATCACGCAGAAAGCCGCTGTCTATTCCTATCTGTCCGAACTCGTTTTCGATAAGAACTACCCTCTCGCCCCTGTATGCCTCTGCAATCAGATGCTTTATCAGGGTTGTTTTTCCTGCTCCCAGAAAGCCCGATATTATATCAATTTTAGTCATTTTCAAACTCCCTTGTAAAAAATATTACATTATATATAGTAGTGTAGTTATAAATATTATCAATTTTTAGCTTCAGAAAGCTCTTGGATAAGACCGGTATAACGGTGAATCCTTGTTCCGTTCTCAACCATTCTCGAAAGGATATCTATTCGTCCAACGAGAATTACCATTTTTCTCGCTCGTGTGAGTGCCGTATATATCATATTTCTTGTCAAAAGAATTGACGGTGCTGAATAAAGAGGAATTATAACTATCGGATATTCGCTGCCCTGACTCTTATGTACGGTTATCGCATACGCAAGGTCTATATCCTCCATCTTCTGATAGTCGTAGACGGTAACTCTGTCGTCAAAGCGAAGGCGCACGCGCTCCCTATCTCTGTCAATTTCCTCAATAACACCGATATCGCCGTTGAATATTCCGCTTCCGTCGCCGAAATCGCGCTCCCATTCAGCATCGTAATTATTGCGCGTTTGCATTATTCTGTCACCCTCACGGAAGGTTTTTAAGCCTATCCTTACCTCTTTTTTTGAGATGTCGGCGGGATTTACCGTTTCCTGAAGACGCACGTTGAGAACGTCGGTGCCCGACGCCCCCTTCTTTGACGGTGTTATTACCTGAATATCCTCGCGGATATCCTCACCGTAGCTCTTGGGCAGGCGTGACGACACGAGAGAAATCACGGTATCCGCAATTTTACTCTCCTCCCTCGGAAGAAAGAAGAAATCCGAGTTTTTACTGTCAAGCACAGGCATCTCTGCGTGATTTATCTTATGTGCGTTGTCAATTATGAGGCTGTCGTCGCTCTGACGGAACACCTTGTCCAGCTCAACGGTATTAAACATCTTTGAAGCAATGAGGTCTGATAAAACATTACCTGCCCCAACCGACGGAAGCTGGTCACAGTCGCCTATGAGTATCAGGCGCGTGCCATTCTTCATCGCGCGAAGCAGCGCCGACGTGAGAAATACGTCAAGCATTGAAGCCTCATCAAGAATAACCACGTTTTCGTCAAGCGGCATTCTCTCATTTCTGTTGTATTTCGGAACATCACTGTCGGTGCGCTCCATTTCGAGCATTCTGTGCACCGTTTTTGCCTCCTCACTCGTTGCCTCGGAGAGTCTCTTTGCCGCGCGTCCTGTGGGGGCTGCGAGTGCGGTCTTAAGTCCAACGGAGCGGCATATTCTTATCAAGGCGCGCACAACCGTCGTCTTGCCCGTTCCGGGGCCGCCCGTGATAATGAGGACACCGCCGCCGAGTGCCTCGAATATAGCGCGTCTCTGCATGCTCGCGTAATCTATTTTCCATTCGCTTTCAAGGCGAGAGGTCATTATCTCAATATCCGCCCTTGAAAATGTATCAGTAGCGCGGTCTATATCAAGTAGCTTTCTCGCTATATATCGCTCCGCATTGTAAGTCTCGGGAAGATATATGAATTTTACACCGTCCCTGACCTTTTCAACCAGCACAGCTCTGTTCAGCATATCAAGCAGTATCGGCTCTATATCCGCCCTTGATGCCTCTGCCATTCTCGAGGTGTCGGAAAGCAGGGTGTCAATAGGCAGACAGGTGTGACCGTTTAGGCTCATTGAGCTGTTGAGCGCGTGCCTAATGGCGCTTTCTATCCTCACGGGTGAATTTTTCGCTATTCCGAGCGACATAGCAATACTGTCAGCCCTCGCAAAGCTCACGCCGCTCATTTCCGAGCAGAGCCTGTACGGGTTGTCCCTGATTATTCCCACGGCGCCCGCGCCGAACTTTTTGTATATTTTATTGAGTGTAGCCGAGCCGACACCCTCGCCGACCAGCATTGTAAGCTCGCGCATACCGCTCATATCCGAGAAGGATTTTGATATTTCAGCCGCCTTTTTCAGCGTTATTCCGTTGATGGTGGCGAGCCACTCGGGGTGATTTTCTATTACGTCAAAGGTATCCTTGCCGTACTTGTTGACAATTTTCACCGCGGTTGCAGAGCCTATTCCCTTTATCTGCCGGGAAGTAAGATAGCGAAGTATTGACGAGAGGTCTGTCGGCAAACGCTTCTCAAAGCTATGAACGGACAGCTGCTTACCGTATTCGCTGTGGCTCACCCACTCGCCGACAAGCGTTACCTCTTCGCCCTCGCCCAGATACGGCATTATTCCAACCGCGGTAACCAGCTCGTTTTCCTCTGTTGCAACGTCAATTACGGTATAGTCATTTTCCTTGTTTCTGTAAACTATATCCTCAACCGTTCCCGACACCGTCACCTTTTCCATATCCGTTCCCGTTTGCCTCCTCTCTTATGTATATTTCATATCCGTATTCGAGCGCAAGGGTGTGCAAAACCGCCCTGTCATCGCCCTTATTTGCCAAAATAACGGGCGGTGATTTCATATGACGGTTACCGTCCAAAACCATTTCCGCCCGTTTTGCCGCGAGGTGCGTACCGTAAGCATCAGAGCGCACCCAAACGGCTATTCTGTATTTTTCCTTTACTCTCAATCCCATGACGAGCGAAAGCGAGCAAAAAAGCCCGAATAACGCAAGCGCCGAGATTATTATTGACAAAATAACTGTAAGCATAATCTACCTCACGGCAGTATATGCTGATTTTTATAAAAGGTTCTTATCCGAGCAATGCGGAAAGCTCCTTCGCTATATCGCAACGCTCCCACGGAGCGTCAAGGTCCTCTCTGCCCATATGTCCGTATGCCGCCAGGGGCGCATAGATAGGACGTCGCAAATCAAATCTCTTGATTATAGCCGCAGGGCGAAGGTCAACAAGCTCGGATATTTTCTCGGAAATTTTCGTCTCATCCACCTTTGCCGTGCCGAAGGTTTCAATCATAACCGAAACAGGACGCGCAACTCCGATAGCATACGCAATCTGCACCTCACACTTATCGGCAAGTCCTGCCTTGACTATATTCTTCGCCACGTAACGCGCCGCATAGGATGCGGATCTGTCAACCTTCGTGGGATCCTTGCCGGAGAAGGCACCGCCGCCGTGTCTTGAATATCCGCCGTATGTATCAACTATTATCTTTCTGCCGGTAAGTCCTGTGTCACCCTGAGGTCCTCCGACAACGAAACGTCCTGTGGGGTTTACAAATATCTTGGTATTCTCATCGATAAGCTCTTTGGGAATTACAGGTGTTATTACCTCTCTTATAACGTCCGCACGGATTGTGGAAAGCTCTACATCAGGGCTGTGCTGAGAGGATATTACCACGCACTCAACGCGCACAGGCTTGTCATCCTCATACTCAACGGTAACCTGACTCTTTCCGTCAGGACGAAGATAATCGAGAACTCCGGTTTTTCTGACCTCAGTCAGCCTCATAGCAAGCTTATGTGCCAGAGAAATAGGCAGAGGCATAAGCTCAGCGGTTTCGTTGCAGGCGTATCCGGACATAAGTCCCTGGTCACCCGCACCCGTGTCAAGCTCGTCGGTCATCGTTCCGTCCTTCGCCTCAATACACTTATCAACACCCATAGCGATGTCGGGGGACTGCTCGTGGATAGAGGTCATAACCGCGCAGGTATGGCAGTCAAAGCCGTACTTTGCTCTGTCGTAGCCTATTTTCTCGACGGTTTTTCTGACCACCTCGGGAATATCGACGTAGCCCTCCGTTGTTATTTCACCCATAACGGTTATTACACCCGTAGTTGCAAAGGTTTCGCACGCAACGCGCGACATAGGGTCCTGACGGAGCATTTCGTCAAGTATCGCATCGGAAATCTTGTCACACATTTTGTCGGGATGTCCCTCGGTTACGGACTCCGACGTAAACAGATATTTTTTACTCATTTTTACTCCTTTTCCTTAAAAAAAAGACTCATAGGCAAGCCAGAGAGTCCAAGTTATGAATCTCATCTCCTTGGAATTAGCACCTTGACGTAAGTCAGGTTGCCGGGTTTCATAGGGCCAGTCCCTCCGCCTCTCTTGATAAGGTTATTTAATTTACGCATATATTATAGCACACACTTTTGAGCATTTCAATACTTTTTTACAAAATGAGAGAATTTTTTTGGGCTGTCCGTTTGGACAGCCCACCTGATTATCAGCCGATTCTCAGCTTCTCGATTGTCTTTGCCTTATCAGCCGATTTGAATACAGCAGAGCCCGCAACTAAAACGTCAGCGCCTGCCGCTATCGCATTCTTCGCATTATCCTCAGTGATACCGCCGTCAACCTGAAGCTCAACCGAAAGCCCGCGCCTCTCTATCTCTGCTCGGATAAGAGCAACCTTGTCAAGAGTTTCGGGGATAAGCGCCTGACCGCCAAAGCCCGGCTCTACCGTCATAACGAGAATAAGGTCGCATCTGTCGAGATAGGGGTATACAACCTCTGCGGGAGTATTCGGATTTATTGAAAGGCCAACCTTCTTCCCTGTTTTTACTATCGCATCTATCGTTGCACTGACATCATCCGCAGCCTCGTAGTGAAAAGTGATGAGGTCTGCACCCGCAGATGCAAAGCGTTCCACGTATCTTATAGGCTCGGTTATCATAAGATGAACGTCGAAGAAAATATCGCTCGTCTTGCGAATACCCGCAATAACGGGAATACCAAAGCTGATGTTATTCACGAAATCTCCGTCCATAACGTCAAGGTGCGCGTAATCTGCGCCTGCTCTCTTGATTTCCTCAAGCTCCTCACCCATACGCGAAAAGTCGCACGAGAGAAGCGAGGGAGAAATTTTTATCATCGGTTTTACCCCCAAAAGTTGTATTTTTTCATTGCCGTTTGCGCTTTTTTGAAAACAGCCCGATATGTCGGTAACACTTTTATGTAGCGGGCTGAAAAATGTTCCATATCATAATAAAAGGCACGTGTTAAGCATCGTAGCCGTCCTTTATGATGTGGAAAATGAAGGATGTGCGGTAAGTGCCAAGGACGGTGAAATGCTATCGGCTGCCGCAGAAATGCGGCAGTCATTATTTTTTAGTGATAAGGCATACTGCGTGAGCAGAAATTCCAAGCTCCTCACCTGTGAACCCGAGGTGCTCCTCAGTGGTCGCCTTCACGTTAACACGGTCGGTATCCGTGCCAAACGCCCTCGCTATATTCTCACGCATGAGGGGAATATGAGGCAAAAGCTTCGGCCTTTGTGCCACTACGGTTGCATCAATATTTGATATCTCGTATCCCTTCGATTTCATAATCTGTGCCACGCGCTCGCACAGAAGGATGCTGGAAATTCCCTCGTATTCCTTCGACGTATCGGGAAAATGTCTGCCGATATCACCCTCGCCAAGTGCGCCTAGCACCGAGTCCATTATTGCGTGTAAAAGCACGTCGGCATCCGAATGTCCGAGAAGTCCGAGGGTGTGCTCTATCCTCACTCCGCCGATAACGAGAGCTCTGTCCTCTGCGAGTCTGTGTACGTCGTATCCGTGCCCTATCCTCATATCAGCCATTTTTCTCACCTCTCGCCATCAGAATTGCCTCTGCTCTCTCGATATCGTGGTGAGTCGTAACCTTGAAGTTATCAGGGCCGCAATCAACAGCCTTCACCCGAAATCCGAGGCGCTCAACCAGCATATTATCGTCTGTGACCTCAGACTTGTCCTTAAGCGCGAGATACGCGCCTGCGCGGTACATGCTGACGGAAAAAACCTGCGGTGTCTGCGCGCCCATCAGCCTCTCACGGTCAAGCGTTGAGGAAATAAATCCGTCGGAATCAAAATTCTTTACGGTATCCGTGACCTTGCCTACCGCGCTCGCCGCGCCGTATGCGTGAGCCATAGCAACAACGTCGGATATCATCTCAGCGGTAACGCAGGCGCGCGCCGCATCGTGTATCGCCACGTAGTCCATTTTCCCCGATATAGCCTCAAAGCCGGCGAGTGCGGATAGCTGACGGGTTTTTCCGCCCGCCACCACACACTTCAGCTTGTCTACCTTATAAGCAGAAAGAATTTCCTTAACGCACTCGCGCTCGTCCTTTTTGCACACAAGAACAATCTCGTCAATATATTTACATTTCTCAAAGGCGAGCACGGAATGAACGAACAGCGGAAGATCGCAAACCGTCATCAGCTGCTTTGTGGTATCAGAATTCATCCTTGAACCGCTGCCTGCCGCCAAAATGACTGCCGCAGTTTTCGGTCTGCCCCTGAGCGTGAGCAGGCGAAGCGCCTGATTTATCCTGTAAGTAATACTCATAGAAACCTCATTTTCTGTAATATACGAAATGAACGGTGAGCGATTCCTCGAGTCCGTCCTTCTCCAGATTAGGTCCTGTCAGTATGACACCGTCGTTCGAGAGAAGGAAGCTCGCATCCATTTTATCAATCTTTGCGCGGAACAAAACACCCTTCGAGGTGTTGAGAATAAACTCGTTTTTGTTGATAGCGAGTGAACCGCCGCGGCCCACCACGTTATCGTTATCGTCAACCTTCTGCGTGACGTATTTGACGGCGAGACCTGCTATTTCCTTCGCCCTCTTGCGACGGAATGCCACCGTGCCGTATTTATTCTGTCCTATCCTGCTTAAGAAAAACAAATCAAAAACCGTCCTTCATTATCCGAATACTCCCGGTATAAAAATCCTCTTATGAGGAAAAATACCGATGAGCAATTATATACGCAGATATTATATCATATAAAAAGCAAAAATGGAATAGAAAAGCTGATTTTTTAAGGAAAAGTTTTTGTTAACAGAAAGTTTACAATTTCATTTTCCCCTTATTTTATCGGCATTTTCAGGCATTTTGAGGGTAAAAATCCACATTTTTATTTATTTAGGGGTTGATTATTAGAAAAAATGGGTTTATAATTGTGGTATCAAAGTGGTGAATTGTGATGCAAAGTGTTGCAAAATGTGCTGCTTGTGGCGCAAAAAGAGCACTCTTTCATCGGAAAGGAGGAGAATCAATGGCATTTTACGGAAGACACACGCATACTCTTGATGCAAAAAACAGGCTTTTTATACCCGCAAAGTACCGTCCTGAGCTTGGCGAAGCGTTTTACATAGTCCCCCGTCTTGATTCCCACCTCGCAATTTACACTCAGGAAAAATGGAACAAGCTGATTGAAAAGCTCAATTCCTATCCCGATGCCAAGGTTGAGGGGCTTCGCCGCTTCATTTTCTCCAACAGCATCGACGTTACCTTCGATTCACACGGCAGAATTATGCTCTCCGCAGAGCTGGTTGCGTATGCTCATATCAAGAAAGGCGCTATTATAGCAGGTATGGGAGATTACGCAGAGATATGGGCTGAGGAGGAATGGCAGGACAAGATATCCTCCATCGACCTCGAGGACCTGCGCGAGCTTTATTCGGAATTTTAATCTATGGAAAGTGTGGGCTTTAAGCACGTATCGGTGCTGCTTGACGAATGCATACAGGCTCTTGATATAAGAAACGGTTTCACCTACGTTGACTGCACTACCGGCGGCGGCGGACATTCTCTCGAAATAGCAAAAAGGCTTGGCGAGGGCTCGCGCCTCGTATGTATTGACAGAGATACCACTGCTCTTTCGGCAGCAAGGGAAAGGCTTTCAGATTATCTTGACAAGGTCACATTCGTTCACGCCAACTATTCGGATATTGACAGCGTGCTTTCCGAGCTTGAAATAAAAAATCTCGGCGGAGTTCTTGCCGACCTTGGCTGCTCCTCTTATCAGTTTGATACACCGTCGCGCGGATTTTCCTATATGCACGACGCACCTCTCGATATGAGAATGGACGAGAGTGCAGAGCTTGACGCCTATGCTGTGGTGAATACATACTCGGAAAACGAGCTTCGACGCATAATTTTCGAGTATGGCGAGGAGAAATTTGCTGCGAAAATCGCCAAAAGCATAGTGCTTACGAGAGAAAAAGCACCCATAAAAACGACGGGCGAGCTCGTCGAAATAATCAAGTCTTCTATGCCTGCATCGGCTAAAAACGAGGGCTCGCACCCCGCAAAAAGAACCTTTCAGGCAATAAGAATAGAGGTAAACTCCGAGCTTTCGGGTATTCCCCCGATGCTCAAGGGCGCAGTAAAGCATCTTTGCCCTACGGGAAGGATAGCGGTAATCTCCTTTCACTCTCTTGAGGACAGGCTGGTAAAACAGGGCTTCAAGGACGAAACAGGCGGCTGCACCTGCCCACCCGATTTCCCCGTATGCGTATGCGGAAATAAAGCAAAAATCAAGATTTTAACCAAAAAACCTATTTTACCCGGACAATATGAGCTGTCCGAAAACCCCCGCTCCCGAAGCGCAAAGCTCAGGGTGGCGGAAAAGCTCTGAAATTTTAACATAATAAGGAGAACTACAATGACACGTGCATTTGATTACACCAATCAGGATATATCCGCAAATCCTCTGTTTGCGAAGCTTCGCAATCGTTTTATAGATTCAGAAAACTGCACCATCGGCGAGATAATGCTCAAAAAGGCAGAAAATGATGGCTTCAAATGCTCTGCCAATGTGTCGTCGAGCGTGCGCGCAAGGTCCAACTTCAGCAAGACAAGCGAGTACTATATAACGCGCGGCAATTCTCTGCCCTCTGAGGAGAGCGAGAAGAAGACAGAGAGCCAAAGGAAGCACAGAAACGGCCTTATCGGCATAGTTGCGCTTTTTATGCTCTGTAGCGTTATGCTCACATACCTCGTTCTCAACCGCATAAACTACGTCAAGGAAAATAATGCAGAGGATGCAAGTGCAATCACCGAGGTTGACGAAAACGCAACCATGCTCCTCTCCGACGAAATAGCGGAATAATAAAACGAAATAACAAATAGAATTATAGCGAAGGATTTTTCCCTCGCTATATTTTTTTATTTTCGGGAGTGTATCGTGAGAAACGGAAGATGGGTACAGTACGGTCACAATTTCAACATATCAAAGAGGGGACTTTACATTCTCGTCTTTTTCTTTTCCGTTGCGGTTTTACTCATTTGCGTTCTGTTCAAAATGCAGTTTTTCGACTACGAGTCGTATCAGCAAAGGGTTATTGACCAGATAACCGTCGGCTCTGCGATGAAGGCAAACAGAGGAGCTCTCTACGATGCTAACGGCACCTTGCTCGCCACCAACAAAACCGTTTGGCGCGTATTTCTCTCACCTGTAGATATAAAAAACCACAAAAAGAAAACCGGTGAGGATAAGAGCGAGCTGATAGCAAAGGGGCTTTCGGAGATTCTCGGTGTTGATTATTACGCGCTTTACGATAAAACGCAAAAGGGCTCCACGCTTGACCAGACGGTAAAAAAGGGTATTGACGAGGAAAAAAAGGCAAGGGTTCTTGAATTTATATCTGAAAATTCCCTTGAGGATATGGTGCATATCGAGGCTGAGAGCACACGCTATTATCCGTTTGGCACGCTCGCCTCTCACGTAATAGGCTTCACAGGCTCAGACAATCAGGGACTGTTCGGAATTGAGTCTTCAATGAACGAATTTCTCACCGGAACAGACGGCAGATACGTTTATACCAAGGATGCAAAGGGAAATCAGCTACCGCTTGAGTATATAAGCTACGAGGAGGCAATAGACGGCGCAAGCATAACAACGACACTCGACGTCTACATACAAAGAGTTTTGGAGGAAAACGTTTCTCTCGCCCTATCGGAAACGGGAGCGACGAACAGGGTTTGTGCCGCAATTATGGAGGTAAACACGGGAGCTATTCTCGGAATGGCAACTGCGCCCTCGTACGACCTCAATACGCCGTTTGTTCTTGATGCGGCATCTCAGGCGACTCTTGACGGCTCGGGATATGAGGTCGGATCTGCCGAATATAATTCTCTCAAGTCCACCCTGCTCTACACTATGTGGAACAACAAAATAATCAGCGAAATATACGAGCCCGGCTCGACCTTCAAGGTAATAACCGCTTCAATCGGCATTGACAGCGGCTCTATAACGGAAAACGACCGCTTCGACTGTATAGGATATTACAAAATCGGTGGATACAGGATTTCCTGCCATAAAAAGACGGGGCACGGCTCGGGAATAACCTTCGCCACGGGACTTCAGCAGTCCTGTAACCCTACGATGATGCAGACGGTTGCGAGAATAGGCGCAAAATCCTTTTACGAATACTACACAAAATTCGGATATACGGAAAAGACGGGAATAGACCTGCCAAGCGAGGCAAAGGGAATATTCCATACCTACGAGGGACTCGGAACAACCGAGCTTGCAACCGCATCCTTCGGTCAGCGCTTCAAGGTATCCCCAATAGCACATCTGCGCGCGATAGCAGCGGCGGCAAACGGCGGATACCTCGTAACCCCTCACCTCGTTGACAGAGTGGTTGCCGCCGACGGAAGCACGGTTTACAAGTACGACACCGCAAATAAAACGCAGATTATATCCTCAAAAACGAGCGAAACAGTCAGCAAAATACTCGAACAGGGCGTTTCGGGCGACGGCGGAGCGAGAAACGCAGGCGTTCTCGGCTACAAGGTTGCGGCAAAAACGGGAACGAGCCAGAAGTTTGACGATGCAACGGGAAACGACACGGGCGAGCGAATAGGCTCGTGCATTGCCTACGCACCGTCAGACGATGCAAAAATCGCTGTAATATTCATAGTTGACGAGCCGCAAACCTTCAGTAAGTACGGAAGCGTTGTTGCCGCCCCCTACATCAGCCGAATACTGTCCGACGTTCTTCCGTATCTCGGATACGAGCCGAGCTATGATGAGGGAACACAAATTCCCACCGTCACAATAAAGGATTATATAGGAAGAAACGTATCCGAGGCGGTTTGTGAAATTCTGTCCGAGGGACTTCTCTGCTACGTAAACGGCAAGGAATGTAAGGACGCGAACTCGGTTTACGGTACAGTAAGGGCGCAAACGCCCGTAGCGACATCCGAGATACAGATACAGCCCGCCACCGTTTACCTTTACACCGACGATTACAACATCTACAAGACGCTTACCGTGCCAAATGTAATCGGCAAAACGCTGAGCGAGGCAAACACGCTTCTCACCAATGCAGGACTTAACATAAGAATAAGCGGTCTTGGCACAGCTGCGGGCAGCGTGACCGTTGGCGCACAGTCGATAGCCGCAGGCACTGAGGTCGAGGCGGGTACGCTCATCACCCTGACACCGCTATATAAGGACGGAGAGGAATAGAGATATGAAGCTATCAAAACTTTTATACGAAAACGAATACCGCTCTGATGCGAGGGCGGACGAAATAATCATTACCGATATAGTCAGCGACACAAGAGAAATAACCCTCGGCTGCGTGTTTGTTTGTATCGCAGGGATGCGGCACAACACTCACAACGACGTGCGCGAGGCAGCGGCAAAGGGGGCTGTTGCCATAATCTGTGAGGAGGGCCAAATATATTCGACAGTCAGTGAAATCGCCGTATTCACGGTAAAAAACAGCCGCCTTACCCTCTCCAAAATGTGGAGCAGATTTTATCAGAGCCCCCACCGTCAGTTAAGAATGATAGGTGTGACAGGCACTAACGGAAAAACCAGCGTATGTCACTACATATCCTCTATTCTCACGGCGGCAGGACAGAGCTGTGCGGTGATAGGCACGACAGGAGTATTTCTCGACGGACGTGAGCTTGTCGCCGACAAAAGCGCGCTCACGATGACAACGCCCGACCCGAAAACCCTTTATAAAACTCTGGCAAGGGTGCGTAATATGGGCGCAAAATACGCCGTTATGGAGGTTTCCTCACACGCACTTGCGCTTGACAAGGTAGCCCCTATATATTTTGACGTAGGTGTGTTTACAAACCTATCCCCCGAGCATCTTGACTTTCATAAAAGCATGGATGAATATGCGGCGGCGAAGGCGCGGCTCTTTTCACGGTGCAGAACCGCCGTAGTCAACGCAGACGACCCTTATACCGAAAAAATCCTCAGCGGCGCTGAATGTCGGGTTATACGGTGCTCAACGAAAAAAGGGGATGCGGTGGCCATAGATATAGCGCAATCTGCGTCGGGAACAGAATATACCTATATATCACGGCATTTGAAATTCGGTATGAAAACTAAAATCCCCGGAATGTTTACGGTATACAATACTCTGCTTGCGTGTGCCGCAGTAACGCATATCGGCGTGTCTGCCGTGATAACGAGAGAGGTTATGAGAAACATAGAAGCCCCAAGAGGAAGAATGGAAAGCATTGCTACGGATAGCGATTTTTCAGTAATAATAGATTACGCGCACACCGAGCGGGCGATCGCCTCGCTATTGCAGACGGTCAGAAAATTTGCGGAGAAAAGAAGGATAGTAACACTATTCGGCTGCGGCGGTGACCGCGACAGAAGCAAGCGCGCGCCTATGGGCAGGGTCGCCTCTGATTTGTCTGATGCGGTGATAGTTACCTCGGACAACTGCCGCACAGAAAACGCAGAAGCAATAATCTCGGATATTATGTCGGGCATTGACGATAAAGACAAGGTGACAGTGATAGAGGACAGAGCAAGCGCTATCCGTCACGCAATTCTCTCTGCAAGCGCGGGGGACATTATATTACTCGTCGGCAAGGGACACGAGGAATATGAGATAAACGGAGAGGATATCCGTCCGTTCTCCGAAAGGGAAATAGTCAGGGCGGCTCTCAGAGAGCGAGGCAGCACTTGAGAATTTCACTTCCAACACCGATAAGCGCCGAGGAGGTCTTCACCCTATTCGGCATAGCTATCATAGGAGAAATCACACACGTATCTCTCGATTCAAGAACCGCCGAGCCCCGCGACCTCTTTTTCTCTCTCATAAACGACAAGGAGCACATAAGGGAAGCCGTGGCGCGCGGAGCCGTTTATGCAGGCGGACGGGTGGCACTCGGCGTTCTTGCAGGCTATATTCGCGAGAAGACCGCGCCAACCGTAATCGCCGTTACGGGAAGTGTCGGAAAAACCACCGTAAAGGAATACGTATACGCCGCCATAAAGGACAAAATCAGCACTCATAAATCCGACGAAAACAACAACAATGATATAGGCGTTCCTATAAGCATACTTACAATGCCGCCAAGCACCCGCGCACTTGTTTTGGAATTAGGCACAAATCACAAGGGGGAAATTGAGTATCTGTCAAGCATTTGCAAGCCCGACATAGCAATAATAACAAACATAGGCACTTCACATATCGGCGCATTCGGCTCCCGAGAGAATATAGCAAAGGAAAAGCTGACGATTCTTACCCACACGCGCCCCGACGGTTTTTTCATTCACTCCGAAAATTTACCTATACCCAACGGGCAGACGGTTTCACAGCGGGAGCTAACGGTAGGACACACGCCAGAAAAATGCGATTTTTGCATTGACAAGGTATCTCTTGGCGAAATATCCGAATATACACTCAACGGGCACAAAATCAGCGTTTTTTCGCGAAGCGAGCATATAATTACCGCATCCGCACTGGCAATTGCGGTGTGCGAGGCTATGAATATCTCTATTGAGCAAAATTTCTCCTTTGCATCACGTGTTGATATGCCAAAAATGAGGCAGAATATATATTGTCATAACGGCGTGTGGATTATCGACGACTGCTACAATTCCTCGCTTGAATCTGTAGAATCTGCCCTTGCTCTTACCGATTCCTTCGCAGATGAAAAGAAACTTCGCAAAATTGCGGTTATAGGAGATATTCTCGAATGCGGGGCATATGCCAAAAAAATTCACGAGACACTTGGAATTTTGTGTGCAAGACACGGACTCGATACCCTCATAGCCTTCGGCGAGGACAGCGTTTACACGGCGGCAGCCGCGCTCGCCTCTGGGATGAGGCAGGATAAGGTTTTCTTTCTCAGAGGAAAAAATCACCGAGCGATTTCAGAAATTGCCCTCTCGGTTATAAAAAAAGACGACATTTTACTGTTCAAGGCATCCAGAGAAATGCGATGCGAAAAGATTATTGAATATATAAAGGAAGAAATATACTGATGCTCTCGTTATTTTTGATATCCTTTCTATCGGCGCTCGTGCTAACCCTTTGCCTTACAGGATACATTATTCCCATATTAAAGAGAATGAAAATGGGACAGAAAATACTCGAAATCGGTCCTCGCTGGCATAAGGAAAAGGAGGGCACGCCCACAATGGGGGGTATAGTCTTTTCATCGGTAATAGCAACAATCTCAGCTTTGTCTATAATTATTATGCTGCGAAACGACCTTGCATCTGCTCTGCCCTATATCATAACGCTGGGGTTTGCGCTTCTCAATGCTCTTATCGGTCTTATCGACGATATGACGAAGATACTAAGAAAGCAGAACGAGGGGTTAACCCCACGGCAAAAAATACTTCTGCAATTAACGGCAGGTGCTCTGTATCTGCTCGCGCTCTCTCTTATCGGCTTTATCAGCACAGAAATCTATATACCGTTTTTCAAAATCCGACTTGATTTAGGTATATTCTATTATATTCTCGCACTAACGCTGATTCTCGGCGTTGTTAACTGTGCAAATCTCACCGACGGAGTAGACGGGCTCGCGGGCGCGGTTGCGACAACTATCGCCTTTTTTATTCTCTGCTATTCTATGGTTACAAAAAACGCCCCTCTGGTCATAATCTGCTCGGCGGTATGCGGAGGTGCTCTTGCCTTCCTTTTCTACAATCTGAATCCCGCAAAAATTTTTATGGGCGATACAGGCTCGCTGTTTTTGGGCGCTATACTTGTCGGCGGTGCGTTTCTGATAGGAAAGCCGCTTGTAATCCTCATTTTCGGAATAGCATACGTTATCGAGGGCGCATCGGTTATAATTCAGGTGACGGTTTATAAAATATGCAAAAGGCGTGTATTCAAAATGGCACCGATACACCATCATCTCGAAAAGTGCGGGCTTACCGAGAACACAGTTGTTTTTATATTCGTTATAGCCACTGCTCTGTTCTCCGCCATTGCTCTCTTCGCATAGGAGGACTTATGGATAATATCTCATATCACTTCGGCGCACGAAAGGAAAAAGTGTCAGATACCGTCACGGTAAAGCCGGAGGTTAAAGTAAATACGAGGGGCAGAATAGACCGCATTTTCCTTCTACTTGTAATAATACTTACCGTAACGGGTACTGTTATGATAGGCAGTGCAGGCTCGGCGTATGCGCTGGCGCAGTACGGCGACAGCTTTCATTTTATATCGCGGCAGATTATGTTTGCCGCTATCGGCTTTCTCGTTATGCTGACTGTGTCCTATGCCTCACGGGATATGCTGCATAGATACACTCCGTACCTGTACGCCTTAACCGTGATACTTCTCGTTTTGGTGCTTATAATCGGCGTCAACCTCAACGGCGCGAGGCGATGGATAAACCTCGGCTTTGCAACCTTTCAGCCATCCGAGCTGGCAAAGCTATCGATAGTTATGATGCTCGCAAAATACTTCACGGATGCAGAGCCGAAAACGGTCAGCAAACGCGGATTTTCGCGATTTATCGCGGACACACTGATACCCTTTTGCTATATAGGCGTTTTTTGCGCTCTCATCGCACTCGAGAAGCATCTGTCGGGCATAATTATTATCGGAATGATAGGCTGCTCTATGATATTTCTCTCGGGTGCGAGGATAAAAAATCTCGTTTCGGTGGGCTCTGTTGGAATTTCCGGTGTTGCCGCCTTCGCCCTATTTACCGATTATACAAAGAAAAGAATTGATATATGGAGAAATCCCGAGCTATATCCCCGTGACGGCGGCTGGCAGACGATACAGGGAAAAATGGCGATAGGCTCGGGCGGTCTTTGGGGCTTGGGGCTCGGCAACAGTCGCCTCAAATACAGCTATGTATCCGAGCCTGCAAACGATTTTATATTTACTGTAACCTGCGAGGAGCTTGGCTTTTTCGGCGCTCTTATTATAATCGTGCTTTTTGCGCTTCTCGTATACAGGGGCTTTGTAATCGCCCTGCGCTGCGACGACAGCTTTCTTCGGCTCGTGGCACTCGGAATTGCATCGAAAACGGCAATTCAGGTCATACTTAACATAGCGGTTGTTACCAACGTTTTCCCCAACACGGGAATTGCTTTACCGTTCTTCAGCTACGGCGGTACGTCGCTCATTATTTTACTTACCGAGATGGGAATAATGCTCTCGGTATCAAGACTTTCAAATATCAGAAAATAGGAGTAGCCTATGCGATTTCTGCTTGCGGCGGGTGGGACTGCCGGTCATATTAATCCTGCACTTTCGATAGCATCCATTATTGAAAACAGCATTTCGGATGCGAGTATATACTTTGTCGGACGGAAAAACTCCCTTGAGGAAAGGCTCGTTCTTGATGCGGGGTACTCTATGAGCTACCTTGACGTGCGCGGTCTTACACGCTCTCTGTCTGTCAAAAATATAAAAACCGCCTTTATGACCTTGCGGGCGGTAAAGGAGGCTAAAAGGCTGCTCTCAGAGCTTCGTCCCGACGTAGTTATAGGCACGGGCGGCTTTGTATGCTATCCCGTGCTTCGTGCGGCGCAGAAAATGGGTATAAAAACCGCCCTTCACGAATCAAACGCCACACCGGGACTTGCCGTTAAAATGCTCGCAAAGCACGCAAATGCCGTAATGCTGAACTTTCCCGAGAGCGAAAAAGGCCTGAAAAGGAAGGACAATATAACTGTAACGGGAAATCCGCTGAGGCAGGGCTTCTCTGCCCCGGACCGCGAGAGCGCAAGGCGCGAGATGGGAATACCTAAGGGGGATATATTCGTTCTTTCCTTCGGCGGCAGTCTCGGAGCTGAGAGAGTTAATGAGGCGTGTATCGGCGCGATGGCAAATTTGACGGCAAAGAAGGGTTATTGCCATCTTCATTCATGCGGAGAGAGAAATTTTGACGTATGTAAAAGGATGTTTGACGAGCAGAAAATAGGCGGCAGGGGAATAATTCTTCCCTACATCGAAAATATGCCCAAATATATGTCCGCAGCAGATATAATAGTGTGTCGGGCGGGTGCTATGACTCTCTCCGAGCTTGCCGCCATGAAGAAATGCGCGATTTTGATTCCCTCTCCAAATGTAACTAACAATCATCAATACAAAAATGCTCGCGCCCTATACGACAAGGGGGCGGCAGAGCTTCTGGCAGAGAGCGAGCTTTCAACCGATACCCTGTGTGAGCATATACGCTCGCTTGCAGAGGATAAAGAAAAGCAAGGAAAAATGATAGAAAGCATAGCCTTGCTTGCAAAAAACGATACCGCCAAACAGATTTTTGAGGTCATTTCATCACTTATTAAGAAAAAAGCGTAAAAAATAACTATTTTTTATCAAAAAGCTCTTGAAATTATCCGATTTTTTTAGTATTATTATATATGGATAATTATAATTCTTTATACGGAGATGTTAAAAATGAGCTTTGATTATAAGGATGAATACAAGAGCGGTGTCAGGATTTAGGTAATCGGTGTCGGCGGAGGCGGCGGAAACGCAATCAACCGAATGGTTGAGTCAAACATCCGCGACGTTGAGTTTATCGCAATGAACACCGACGGAATGGCGCTCAACGCCTCACGCGCATCGAAGAAGGTTCTGCTCGGCGAGAGCATCACTCACCGCTTCGGCGCAGGCGCCAACCCCGAAATCGGACGTCAATCCGCTGAGGAAAGCATTGAGGAAATCAAGGCGGCGATTAACGGCGCCGATATGGTATTCATAACCGCGGGAATGGGCGGCGGTACAGGTACGGGAGCTGCCCCTGTCGTTGCGCGTGTTGCTCGCGAGATGGGAATACTCACAATCGGTATAGTTACCAAGCCCTTCGTATTTGAGGGCAAGCGCAGAACTATTCAGGCTGAGGCGGGTATTGCCTGCCTTCGCGAATACGTTGACTCGCTCATCACTATCCCTAATGAAAGGCTCAAGCAGGTGAGCGCTGAAAAGGTAACTCTTGCAAACGCGTTCAAGATAGCAGACGACGTGCTGCTTCTCGGTGTTAAGAGTGTGTCCGAGCTTATCAACGTTCCCGGCTTTGTAAACCTCGACTTCGCCGACGTCACCTCGGTTATGAAGGATGCGGGCTACGCACACATGGGTGTCGGCATAGCAAACGGCCCTGACAAAGCAACACTGGCGGCTAAAACCGCTATATCCTCGCCCCTGCTCGAAACCTCTATACTCGGCGCTACGGGAATGCTGGTCAGCATAACCGTATCAAACGATGTAGGACTTGAGGAGGTGGACATTGCATCCACCATCATTAGCGAGGAGGCAGACCCCAACGCAAACATTATTTGGGGCGCAAACTTCTCCGCCGAGCTTCACGACGAGATGCAGATAACGATAATTGCCACCGGCTTTGCTACCAAGGAGAATGACGAGGCGGCATTTGCATCAATAGCGAGAGCCTCGAGCGAGAAGGCCCAGCTCATCGCAGACGCGGTATCCGAGCAGAAGGAGGAGGTGCCCATTACCGCCCAGCCCCGCTACAATACCGACGAGGACGATGAGGACGAGTTTATCAGACTCATACAGAACAAGAGAAACGGCTTGATATAAGCAAGAAATAGAAGGGGATGAGTCATTAAGAATTCAGTAAAATCAGATAAATTAAGCAAAAAAACGCACGGATTACTGAATTCTTAGCGCGAAGCGTCTTTCGGGGCTCGCTTGATTTTGAGCAGAAACCGCCGCTTTCACTGTCGTCGATGTACTTCGGTACGGCAGAGAGTGAAAACGGCGGTAGCAAACAAAAAACTGTAATAAATCAAAGATCACAGATTTTTTCCTTATCTTCGATAAGATATATGTTTTAGTAAAATTAAAAGTGAGGAACTTTTTGTTCCTCATTTTTTTTGTTTGCGGTTATGCCGAAATGAAGCAGCCCCTTGTTGTGTCAGATGCAGGCGAAGGTTACGCCTGCGTTGTTCGTTGTATAATCCTCATCCGTGGAAAATTCGGGG
>JAZNXN010000016.1:0-29957 GCA_045593885.1 Eubacteriales bacterium | reverse complement strand
CATTTTGTTTTCCTCCAAAATATAAAAATTATTTTTAGTATTTACCAATGTAATATTGTAGCACACTATTTCAAAATTATCAAGTGGATTGAGAAAAATTTATCAATTTTGTTTAATTTTTCTATTTTTCCGTGCTCTTTTTGCCTTTTTTGAATGTCTTTCTACAAAAACGGAGAGGAAAAACCGTATGAGATAGGAAAGATTTTTGAGCCGCCTCGGCTGAAGCAGCATTCTCCACGCCCATTCAAGTCCTATCCTTGATATAAGCCTCGGCGCACGGTGCACCCGCCCTGCATAAACATCAAGGCTGCCGCCAAGCCCTATAAAAACGCACTCCCGAAGCCTTTGCATATTCTCCGTTATCCAATTTTCCTGCATAGGCGAGCCAAGACAGACGAAAACAAAATCTGCTCCGCTCTCCTTTATCCTCTCCGCCGCGCCGTCAAGCTCGGAAAATCCGTTAGCCGTCCCCGCTATTTTCAGACCGTTTATTCTTTCGGTCAGTCGCGCCCCCGCTGTATCGGCTACCCCTTCCTCGCCGCCAAGCAAAAATATACTTCTTCCGCTCGCCGCGCACGCGCGCGCAAGCTCAATTCCAAAATCAACGCCCGACACCTTCTCGATTTTGCGCCCATAAAGGATACGCACGGCGAGCACCGCGCCCGCGCTGTCGGGCAGATTGAGATTTGACTCGTTCAGGATTTTTTTGAGGTCGGGACTTTTTCTTGCCCTCTCGAGCATAACCGCGTTTGGCGTGAATATAGCGCCGCCGTCCATATTGAGCGCGATTTCCACCGCCTCATTCATATCAACCGAATCTATCCGTACGCCCAATACTCTCATAACAGCCACCTTCCTTTTATTTCTATTTTTCCCAAGGAAAGTCGCTCTATTCATATCCAAATGTCATTTGAAAAAACAGAAAAAACGGTGCCCCGAGGGACACCGTTTGAATTTTTATTCAGCAACAGCGTCAACTGCTGCCTCGGATGAAATCTTCTTGACGTCGATATTACGATATCTGTCAAGTCCCGTACCTGCGGGAATAAGCTTACCGATAATAACGTTTTCCTTAAGACCGAGGAGCTTATCGCTCTTGCCCTTAATTGCCGCATCGGTGAGAACTCTGGTCGTTTCCTGGAAGGAAGCGGCGGAGAGGAAGGACTCGGTTAGGAGCGATGCCTTCGTGATACCGAGAAGCATAGGCTCGGTAACTGCAGGACGAAGCTCTGCCTCACCTGCCTCGATTCTCTTCTGAATCTGCTCGTTCTCGTCACGGATTTCGAGCATATCGGCAGTAGTACCCTCAAGCAGACGGGTGTCACCGGGATCGGTGATACGGAAGCGGCGCGTCATCTGACGTGCGATAACCTCAACGTGCTTGTCGTTAATCTCAACGTCCTCACCGCGATATACCTTCTGTACCTCGCGGATAATATAATCGTATGCCGCGTTGATGCCCTTGATGCGAAGCACCTCGGTAGGACTTACGTAACCCTCGGTGAGCTCGTTTCCGCGGAATACCTGCTCGCCGTCCTCAATAATGAGGCGCATACCGAAGGGTATTTCGTAGATTATCTCGCCGTTCGGAACGTCGTCGCCGCGAACGATTACCTTATTTATCTTCTTATCGGAAATTATATGAGCCGTACCTGTGTACTCGGTAACGATAGCGGACTTCTTCGGCTTACGCGCCTCGAAGATTTCCTCGATTCGGGGAAGACCCTGCGTGATATCCGAGCCTGCGACACCTCCCGTATGGAAGGTACGCATCGTGAGCTGTGTACCGGGCTCACCGATTGCCTGCGCCGCGATAACTCCGACGGACTCACCGACGGATACGGGGTTGCCTGTTGCCAGGTCACGTCCGTAGCACTTAGCGCAAACGCCTCTCTTGGAACGGCAACGGAGAATTGTACGTATCTCGAGTGAGGTAATGCCCGCATCAACGATTCTGTCGGCAATCTCCTCGGAAATGATATCGTTTGCCGAGCAGATAAGCTCGCCGTCAGCAACAACGTCGTTTACAGGATATCTGCCTATAATTCTCTCCTTGAACGGCTCAAGAACGTTCTTTCCGTTTATGATATCGCTGACAACGATTCCCTCTGTTGAGCCGCAATCGTCATCACGTACGATAACGTCCTGAGATACGTCAACAAGACGGCGGGTAAGGTAACCCGAGTCTGCGGTACGCAGAGCCGTATCAGACAGAGATTTACGCGAGCTCTTTGCTCCCGTAAAGTACTCCAGCATCGTGATACCCTCACGGAAGTTGGACTTAATCGGAATTTCGATGGTCTTACCGCTGGTTGCAAACATGAGTCCGCGCATACCTGCGAGCTGACGCATCTGCTTTATGCTTCCTCGAGCTCCCGAGGTTGCAATCATATTTACCGAGTTGTACTTATCAAGATTCTGGGTAAGCGCCTTAGCAACACGCTCGGTGATATCCTCCCAGACCTTGATAACTCTCTCGTATCTCTCGTCGTCGGAGAGCTCACCCATGTCAAAGCAATCGTGAATCTCGTCAACACGGCGCTGACCCTCTGCAAGAAGATCCTTCTTCTCGTTAGGAATGGTCATATCGTAAACCGATATCGAGATACCGCTCTTGGTTGAGAACCTGTAACCGAGAGCCTTGATGTTATCAAGAACGGTTGCAGCCTCCTTGAAGCCGTGGCGAAGAATAGTAAGGTCTACTATCTTCTTGAGGTCCTTGCTCGTGAGAGTCTTCTCAACCTCAAGCTCGAAGGGGTTGGTTCTGTCGGTACGGAAGCCGAGGTCCTGAGGAATGTTATTGTTGAAAATAACACGTCCAAGGGTTACGCTGCTCGCGCCCTTGATAACCTCGCCCTTTTCCATATCAAGACCGATAATCTTGGACTGCATTTCGCCGTCAATCTCGCGCTCAACTCTTATAGCAATAGGAGCGTGGAGTCCGAGGTTGCCGCCAACGTAAGCCATCATAGCCTCGTTGAAGTTTCTGAAAATGCTACCCTCACCGATCTCGCCTGCCTTATCCATAGTGAGATAATACGAGCCGAGTACCATATCCTGCGAGGGAACAGCAACTGCGTGACCGTTCATGGGCTTCAAAAGGTTGTTTGCAGAGAGCATAAGGAATCTTGCCTCTGCCTGAGCCTCTGCGGAGAGAGGCAGGTGTATAGGCATCTGGTCGCCGTCGAAGTCGGCGTTGAACGCCGTACAAACCAGAGGATGAAGCTTGATAGCTCTGCCCTCTACGAGCACAGGCTCGAATGCCTGAATCGAAAGACGGTGAAGCGTAGGCGCACGGTTAAGAAGAACAGGGTGGTCCTTGATAACGTACTCAAGCGCGTCCCAGATAATCGGGTCGAGCTTCTCTATCTTCTTCTTTGCGTCCTTTATGCTGTTAGCCTGCTGAGTTTCGATAAGCCTTTTCATAACGAAGGGCTTGAAAAGCTCAATAGCCATCTCCTTAGGAACACCGCACTGGAATATCTTCAGCTCAGGTCCTACGACGATAACCGAACGTCCTGAATAGTCAACACGCTTACCCAAAAGGTTCTGACGGAAGCGTCCCTGCTTACCTCTGAGCATTTCGGACAGAGATTTCAGTGCGCGGTTGGATGCGCCGGTAACTGCCTTGCCCCTTCTGCCGTTGTCAATAAGTGCGTCAACGAACTCCTGGAGCATTCTTTTCTCGTTTCTGATAATGATTTCGGGAGTGTTGAGCTCCATCATCTTCTTCAGACGGTTGTTTCTGTTGATAACTCTGCGGTAAAGCTCGTTAAGGTCGGAGGTCGCAAAGCGTCCGCCGTCAAGCTGTACCATAGGACGAATATCGGGCGGAAGCACCGGTATTACGTCGAGTATCATCCACTCGGGGCGGTTGCCCGAGCGCTTGAACGCCTCAACCACCTCAAGTCTCTTTATAAGCTTTACCTTCTTCTGTGCGGAAGCGGTGGGAAGCTCAGCCTTGAGCTCGTTGAACAGAGCCTCAACGTCAAGCTCGGAAAGAAGCTCCCTTACAGCCTCTGCGCCCATTCCCGCACGGAAATCGTCGCCGTACTTCTCGCGTGCATCGTTGTACTCGTCGTTGGTGAGCAGCTGCTTCTTTTCAAGCGGAGTCACGCCCGGATCGATTACGATGTACCTTGAGAAATAAAGAACTCTTTCAAGGTGTCTTGGTGTTATGTCAAGAAGGAGTCCCATTCTTGACGGAATTGCACGGAAGTACCATATATGAGATACGGGAGCTGCAAGCTCGATATGTCCGAGGCGCTCACGGCGTACCTTCTTAGAGGTGACCTCAACTCCGCACTTCTCGCAAATCTTCGGCTTTGAACCGTTGACACGAATCCTCTTGTACTTTCCGCACATACATTCGCCGTCCTTGGTTGGGCCAAAAATCCTCTCACAGAAAAGTCCGTCGCGCTCGGCCTTCAGGGTACGGTAATTTATGGTTTCACCCTTCGTTACCTCACCGTGGGACCAGCTGCGAATCATTTCGGGAGATGCAAGACCGATTTTTATTGAATCAAAATTTGCCATATTTATATGTGCTTCCCCGCATAAGCGAGGAAGTCTATCCCCTCTCAATTAAAGTTTTTTCGGTTTACTCGTAGTCCTCGTCGGAATCGCTGAATTTGCTCGCGAACTTCTCGAACTCGGCGTCGTCAAACTCATCGTCGTCTGCATCAAAATCAAGGTCGCCCTCGCTCTCAATGTAGTCGTCCTCGCCCTCCTCGTCCGAGTAGTCCTCGTCGGATTCGCTGTCTATCTTGCTCTCAAGCTCATCAAGATTCTCAACAGCGGGTGCGTTTGAATCGTCAACAAGCTGAGAAAGCTCGATTTCGTTGCCCTCATCGTCAAGGCACTTGACGTCAAGGCAGAGAGCCTGAAGCTCCTTAACAAGAACCTTAAAGGACTCGGGAATACCGGGAGTAGGAATGTTCTGACCCTTAACGATTGCCTCGTAGGACTTCGTTCTTCCGAGAACGTCGTCACTCTTGACCGTGAGTATTTCCTGAAGCGTATATGCGGCACCGTATGCCTCGAGTGCCCAAACCTCCATCTCTCCGAAGCGCTGGCCGCCGAACTGAGCCTTACCGCCCAGAGGCTGCTGCGTTACGAGGGAGTACGGACCGTTGGAGCGCGCGTGCACCTTATCGTCAACGAGATGGTGCAGCTTGAGGTAGTACATTATACCTACGGTTACGGGGTTGTCGAAGGGCTCACCCGTTCTTCCGTCATATACAGTCGTTTTTCCGTCTATAACTCTGAGGGTTTCGGTTTCCATGAGCTTTGAGAGCGCCTCGGAGTCCGAAACTATCGCGTCATCAACGCGCTGGAGGTCGCGTCTGCCGTCCTCAAGAACAACGTCCTTGAACACCGCCTTACCCTTCACAGATTCACCGGGGCGAATCTCACGGGCATAGCCTGCCTTACGCATCTCCTCGAGAATATCCTTCTCGTTTGCGCCGTCGAACACGGGAGTCATTATCTTGTAGCCGTTCTTCTTAGCCGCGATACCGAGGTGAACCTCAAGCACCTGTCCTATGTTCATTCGGGAAGGAACGCCCAGAGGGTTAAGCACAATATCAAGAGGTGTACCGTCAGGAAGGAAGGGCATATCCTCAGGGGGAAGAATGCGTGAAACGACACCCTTGTTTCCGTGACGTCCCGCCATCTTATCTCCGACGGATATCTTTCTCTTCTGTGCAATGAATACACGAACCACTTTATTTACGCCGGGAGCGAGCTCCTCTGCGTTTTCACGCGTGTAAACCTTAACGTCAACTACGACACCCGATTCACCGTGAGGAAGCTTGAGCGAGGAATCTCTGACCTCTCTTGCCTTCTCGCCGAAGATTGCGCGGAGCAGTCTTTCCTCAGGAGTGAGCTCGGTTTCACCCTTAGGCGTTACCTTACCGACGAGGATATCGCCTGCGCGTACCTCTGTACCTATTCTGACAATACCGTCAGCGTCGAGGTCCTTGAGCGCATCCTCACCGACGTTGGGGATTTCGCGTGTGATTTCCTGTGCGCCGAGCTTGGTATCTCTTGCCTCAATCGAGTACTCCTCGATATGAATAGAGGTATACATATCCTCGCGCACGAGTCTTTCATTAAGAAGAACCGCGTCCTCGTAGTTATAACCCTCCCAGGTCATAAATCCAACGAGCGCGTTCTTTCCGAGGGATATCTCGCCGTTGTGGGTTGCGGGGCCGTCTGCAATAACCTGTCCCTTCTCAACCCTCTCACCCTCGTCAACTATGGGCCTCTGATTTACGCAGGTGCCCTGGTTGGAGCGCTTGAACTTAACGAGGTGATAAACGTCCTTACGTCCCTCATCGGTAAGAACTACTATTTCGTCAGCGGTAGAGCGCTCTACAACGCCGCCTTCTCTTGCGATAACGACAACGCCGGAGTCAACCGCCGCCTTGTACTCCATACCGGTTGCAACGATAGGAGAATCTGTTTTCATAAGAGGAACTGCCTGCTTCTGCATGTTCGAGCCCATGAGTGCACGGGTGTTATCGTCGTTCTCGAGGAACGGAATACATGCGGTAGCAACCGAAACGACCATCTTCGGCGAAGCATCCATATAATCAACAAGGGATGCGTCAACCTGAACGATTTCTGATTTATCTCTTGCAATAACCTTCTCGTTTAGGAATACGCCGTTTTCGTCAACAGGCTCGTTTGCCTGAGCAATAACGTAGGAATCCTCAACGTCAGCTGTCATATACTCTACGGTATCGGTAACCTTGGTATAGGTCTTTCCGTCCTTCTCAAAATGCTCAACCTTGCGGTAGGGCGTTTCAAGGAAGCCGTATTCGTTTACGCACGCGTAGGTAGAAAGATAGGTAATAAGACCGATGTTAGGACCTTCAGGCGTTTCAACAGGACACATTCTGCCGTACTGGGTATAGTGAACGTCACGGACGTCGAAGGACGCACGGTCTCTTGAAAGACCTCCGGGACCGAGAGCTGAAAGCCTTCTCTTGTGAGTGAGCTCTGCCAGAGGGTTGTTCTGGTCCATAAACTGAGAGAGCGGCGAGGAGCCGAAGAACTCTCTGATTGCGGTAGAAACGGGACGCGTATTAACAAGCGACTGAGGAGTGAGCTCGTCGTTGTCGTGAATGGACATACGCTCCTTTACGTTCTTCTCCATTCTCGACATACCGATTCTGAGCTGGTTCTGGAGAAGCTCTCCGACACAGCGAAGACGTCTGTTGCCGAGGTGGTCGATATCGTCAAACTGACCTACTCCGTGTGCAAGGTTGAGTAAGTAGTTTATAGATGCGAAAATATCGTTTTTAGTTATATGCTTGGGAGAGAGCTCGTCTATTCTTGCTCTCACCTGCTCCTTTATCGCGTCAACGTCGCCCTGTGCGCTCTCAGCGATTTCCTTAAGAAGCTCAAAGTCAACCTTCTCTCCTGCTCTTACGCCGCAGTCGGAAAGGTCAAAGCCGAGGAAGTCCTCGGGGCGCACGGTGCTGTTGGAGAACACCTTGACTCTTGCGCCACTCTCAGCCTTAACGTAAACCTCGTTTACGCAAGCGCGCTCAATGCTCTCAGCGAGCTCGCGGCTGATATACTGACCTGCCTCTGCAACAACCTCGCCGGTTACGGGGCTGACAACGTCCTCGTCGAGAACGAGTCCCGCTATACGTGCGGGCAGAGATACCTTCTTATCAAACTTATAGCGTCCAACGGGCGCGAGATCGTATCTCTTATGATCGAAGAAGGTGTTGCTGACCAGCTGCTTTGCACTCTCGACGATAGCAGGGTCGCCGGGACGCAGCTTCTTATATATTTCCTTGAGAGCCTCGTCACCGAGAGAGGTGCCGTTCTCGAGCGCGAGCTTCGCGCACTCGTCCTTAGCGATAGTTGCATCAAGCATTCTCTCGCTGCCGAACATTCTCTCTATTGCCTCGTCGCTCTCGATACCGAGCGCGCGGATGAGGACAGTAATAGGAAGCTTTCTCGTCTTTGCAATCTTTACGTAGAATACACCGTTAGAATCGGTTTCGTACTCGAGCCACTCACCTCTGTAAGGAATAACCTGAGCGGTGTAGCTGTGCTCGCCTGCCTTGTCAATATTGCAGTCGTAGTACATTCCGGGGGAACGGACGAGCTGGGATACAACGACACGCTCCGCGCCGTTAATAACGAAGGTACCGCTATCGGTCATGAGCGGGAAGTTGCCCATGAATACCTCCGACTGTTTTACCTCACCCGTTTCCTTGTTGGTGAGTCTGACCTCTACTCTGAGCGGAGCTTCGTAGGTGGTATCCCTGTCCTTGCACTCTTCAACGGGATACTTGGCAGCCGCACTGTCAAGGCTGTAGCCTACAAACTCGATAATGAGATTACCCGAAAAGTCAACGATAGGGGATACGTCGTGAAGAACCTCCAACAGTCCTTCGCGAAGAAACCACTCGTAGGATTTGCGCTGAACCTCTATGAGGTTAGGCATCTCGCAAACGTCGCTGAGCTTCGAGAAACTCATTCTTTCATTTGTGCCGAGCTTCTGGAGTTTAAGCATAGATAATTTGCTCCTTCAAAATTGTATTTTCACAATAAGTTTCGCTTATGTCCGCTATAAGAAAAATCTATAAAAAACACTATTTTTTCCTTATGCCGCCGACAAAAAAGCGATTGTAATGCAGTTTAATATTATATCACTCACAAGGGGGCTTGTCAAGAGTTTTTTCCAAATTTTCTAAAAAATATTTTAATATATAAAATTACATGTTTTCCACACATTTTCTATTCATTTTTCGTTAAAGGTATTGACAATATTGAAAAAACGCAGTATAATATAGGTACGGGATTACACAAGTAATCTACGAAATTTTTTCAAGGAGACATTTTATGAAGAACATGAAGCGTTTACTCACTCTTTGCACAGTTGTAATGCTCGTTGCAACTATGCTCGTCCTCTCCTCGTGCGGCCTCTTTGCCAGCGACGTTGAGAAGGCAATCAACAAGCTCTCAGATGCAGAAAGCTACACCCGTGAGAGCGATAACTACATCTACAAGGTAGACGTAGAGAATCGCATGGTTTACATCAAGTACACTCCCGACGAGGACTCCGTTGGCGATAAGACTCGCGAGCGCTGGATTTGGGCTGATGCTGAGAACGGCAAGTACTACGAGGCTACCAAGGTAGAGAACACCATTGAGAAGGAAGAGCTCACCAAGGGCGAATTCCTTATGACAATGGCTGAGTATGCAGACACCGCCAGCTTCCAGGTTTACTTGAAGTTCATTGACCTTCTTGACGAGAATGATGGCGTTTACTCCTACGAGATCGAGTACGATTCCTACAAGGTTAAGTATTCTCTCTCCGTAGCAGATGATGTCCTCACCTCTAAGCAGCAGAGAATCCGCGATGGCGAGACCGATGTATACGAAACTAAGTACTCTGCAGTCAACGACACCGTTGTTGAGATTCCCGCTGACGTTATCTCTGCTGAGGTAGCAGCTGAGTAAGCTTTTAATTTAACTACATAAAGGATGGCGTTTCGCCATCCTTTTTCTTTACGTCGACCTCAACTGCCTTGCTGCGACCGAAAAGCTTTTCCGCTCCGTTTGTCCGCGCCCCTTCTTTTTGAAAAATTACCTTTTTATATTAGTGGCAATCTCATTGACAAAGCATTTGTCTTATGCTATAATTTATATGTATAATCTTTAGCGGAGGTGAGCGCGTGTTCTGCATAAAAATCGCAGACGTCGCTGTCGGAATATACAACCGATACGGCGCTGTCAGAAATATATGTAACGATTACCTCACCGACGAGGCACCTGCCTTCACCGTGGCGGCGAGCGACGGCGACCTCGCACTTGAATTAAAATACGCCGACGAGCTTGGCGCGGAGGCAGACCGCTCGCCCGAATATCTCGAGCTGGTTTCGGTCTACCGACAGATATGCGACAGAATACATGAGTACGGTGTATATATGCTTCATGCCTCGGTTATCGAGAAGGACGGCAGGGGCTACGGCTTCTCTGCTCCCAGCGGCACTGGCAAGAGCACGCATATTTTGCTCTGGCGGCGGGTGTTCGGCGACACAGTGAATATCGTCAACGGAGACAAGCCTCTTGTGAGGATAAAGGACGGCATAGCGTACGCATACGGAACACCGTGGTGCGGCAAGGAGGGCTGGCAGAGAAACGTGCAGGCTCCGCTACACGCAATATGCTTTCTTCACCGCGCACAGGAAAATAAAATTGAAAAAATGACGGTATCCGAGGCGTTTATCAGAGCTATCGGTCAGGCATATATGCCCACACACCCCGAGGCATCGCAGAGGGTTATCGACCTCGTGCAGAAAACCGTTGAATCGGTCAGCTTTTATTCGCTCGGCTGTAATATGGATAATGAGGCGGCGTTGGTCGCCTGTAAGGAGATGGAGAAATGAAGCTTAATTCGCCGTTTGCAATACGAAAAATAGGAACTGAATTTTTTGCTATCCCCCTTGGAAAGAACACCACGGGCGGAATGATAAGGCTCAATGACAGCGCGGCATTTCTTTTTGGCAAGCTCATTGGCGGTGCCGATGAAAAGAAGCTCTCGGAGCTGCTCGGAGAGGAATACGGCATATCCGAAGACGAGGCTATGGCAGACGTGCTTGACTTTATCGAAATGCTGAAGGGAGCAGGAGTTGTTGATTGACGTTTTGCGTATGTCAGAAATCGCTCCGCTGATAGAGGCAACGGTTGCTGAGGGTGGGGAATTTATCCTCTACACCCGCGGAACGAGCATGCTTCCCTTCCTTCGTGAAAATGAAACCGCTGCGGCACTGATCGCCCCGGGCGAGCCGAGAAAAAACGATACCGTTCTTTACAAAAGGGCAGACGGCACCTACGTTTTACACCGAATAGTGAAGGTGCGCTCGGACGGATTCGTAATGTGCGGCGACAATCAGTTCAGACTCGAGCGCGGAATAAAAATGGAGCAAATTATAGCCAAGCTTTCTGCGGTTATAAAAAACGATGAGCGCGACGAGCTCGACAGCAAAAAATACAGAAGATACCTTCGCCGTCTGCCGCTTCGCAGAATGTACAAACGCCTGCGCGCATGCGCCCGCGTTATTATAAAAGGAAGAAACTGAGGTCACCTTTTGAAAAAAGCTCAGCAGAAGACTTAACCAAAGGTGAGGCAGAAAATTCCTCACTTTTTTAGTCAACATAAAAGGAGCAGTCCTTTCGGACTGCTCCTATTTTATTTAATTATACACCGAACAAAAGGTCGGAGTATGAGGGGTAGGGCCAATATTTCTTCGCGGTCAGAGGCTCAAGCTCGTCCGCAACCTCGCGGAGCTTCTCCATGCACGGCTTTATCACGTCGGCAAAGTAGCGAGCACGCTCGATTCCGTGCTCAGTCTTACCCGATTCTGCCAGCTTGCAAGAAAGCTCACAGGCGTAGTCGTAGGTGAGGTCGGTGTACTCCGAGAGCTTGTCCAAAAGAGCCTTTTCCGTCTTGCACGCCTTCACTCCGCACGTCTTCTTGTCAACGAGAGTCTTTGCCAGCTCACTGACGTAGGAGAGCGAAGCGGGCACGATGAATTTGCGAGCTATATCAACCATAGCCGCCGCCTCAATCGACATCATATTCGAATAGTTTTCGAGCAAAATATCACGGCGTGATGCAATCTCGGTTGCAGTGAATATACCCTTGCGCTCGAGAACCGCCACGTTCTTCTCGTCCGAGTAGTGAGGAACTGCGTCAACCGTGGTCTTGTAGTTATGAAGACCGCGTGCCATAGCCTCCCTTTCCCATTCGTGAGAGTAGCCGTTTCCGTTGAATATAACTCTCTTGTGAGCCTTGTATTCCGAGCGGATGAGTTCGGTAACCGCGGAGTTGAACTCCTCAGCCTTCACACCCTCAAGCGCATCTGCGTACCTGTCAAGAGTGTCGGAAACTATCGTGTTGAGCATTATATTCGCGCAGGCGATAGAGTCGTTTGCGCCGAGCATACGGAACTCAAACTTGTTACCCGTGAAGGCAAAGGGCGAGGTTCTGTTTCTGTCGGTATTATCCTTCGGGAATACGGGCAGAACGCTCGCGCCGACGTCCATATAGGTGCTATCCTTCCTGTTATAGGGGGTAGAGCTCTCAATTGACTTATATATGTCGTTGAGCTCCTCGCCGAGGAATATAGAAACTATCGCAGGGGGCGCTTCGCTCGCGCCGAGTCGGTGGTCGTTGCTTATCGAGGCAACCGAAATACGAAGCAGGTCTGCATACTCGTCAACCGCGCTGATAACTGCGGTGAGGAAAAGAAGGAACTGTGCGTTATCCGAGGGAGAATCACCCGGCTCTAAAAGATTTACTCCGTCCGAGGTGGAAAGCGACCAGTTATTGTGCTTACCCGAGCCGTTAACACCCGCAAAGGGCTTCTCGTGCAAAAGGCACACAAGTCCGTGCTTCTCCGCTATGCGCTTCATCAGCTCCATTGTGAGCTGGTTGTGGTCACACGCGATATTCGTGGTCGTGAATATCGGAGCTAACTCGTGCTGCGAGGGAGCAACCTCGTTGTGCTCGGTTTTTGCGAGTATACCGAGCTTCCAGAGCTCCTCGTCGAGCTCGTCCATAAACTCCTTGACCTTCACCCTGATTGCACCGAAATAGTGGTCGTCGAGCTGTTGTCCCTTGGGGGGCTTCGCTCCGAACAGAGTTCTGCCGCAGAGCTTCAAGTCAAGTCGCTTGTCGTACATATCCTTAGGAATAAGGAAATACTCCTGCTCTGCTCCCGCGGTGGTTATGACGCGGTCAACGCTCTTTCCGAAAAGCTTCAGTATTCTTTTCGCGGATACGTTGATTATCTCCATCGAGCGCAGAAGCGGCGTTTTCTTATCAAGCACCTCTCCGCTGTACGAGCAAAATGCCGTAGGAATACAGAGAGTATTCTGCTTCACAAACGCAGGGGACGTGGGGTCCCACGCGGTATATCCGCGCGCCTCGAAGGTAGCGCGAAGTCCACCTGAGGGGAATGAGGATGCGTCGGGCTCGCCCTTTATAAGAGCCTTGCCCGAAAACTTCATTATCAGCCCGCCGTTTCCGTCAGGCTCGATGAAGCTGTCGTGCTTCTCCGCAGTAATGCCCGTCATAGGCTGGAACCAATGCGTGTAATGCGTTGCTCCGCGCTCCATTGCCCACTCCTTCATCGCATCGGCAACCGAGCCTGCTATCTCGGGACTGAGCGGCTCTCCGTCGTCAATGGTCTTATGCAGCTTGGCATAAACCTCAGGGGAAAGGCGCTTTTTCATTTCTTTATCTCCGAACACCATAGTGCCGAAGATTTCAGGAATCCTTTTTGCTTCTATCATACTGTAATCTGCCTTTAATAAATTAAGGTATTATGAAACGGGTGTCCATTCGGGCGCATCGGGGGAAGCGAGTATATCAAGATACTTGCCGTAAATTGACAGAGCCGCCGTCCACTGAAGCTGCTCCAGCTTGGACTTGGAATCTATATCAGTACCCGTCTTTCCTATTATGTAATCTCTCTCAAGCTCGTATTTCTCCTGAAGCTGAACCTTGCCCGAATTTGTAAGCAGAGATTTATCAAGCTTCTCGCCGCCGGGGCCTTCAAGCTCGCCGTTGACGAATTTTTCAAGATTTTCGAGAGCCTTCGCCTTCGCAATGCTGATTGAGTCCTTATTACCCTCATAGAATTCGGCGAGGGCTGCCTCAAGCAGCTTTACGTGCCCCTCTGGGTTTTCGATGTCGAGCATTTCAGGGGTGCTCTCGCCGCAGATAGCAACGGTGGTCGCGGTGTAAATGCTCTCCATATCGGTTCTGTCCTCACTGAGCATACCCGAAAGAGACTTGTCCGCAACATTTCCGTTTGCGTATGCGAGCCATCTATCCTTCGCCGCCTGCAGAGCCGCGTAAATCGGCGAGTCGGAGGATATTCCCGCATTGTCAATTGCGTACTGCACAGCTATGTTTATCGTGTTCTTGGATGCGGTAAGCTGCGCCCGCATATCAATGGTTGAGTCGATGGCATCAATCTTCGTCTTCTCTGCCTCAACCTTACCGTAAAAGATACCTCTCTGGGTTTCTCCGAATACGTCTGCATTTATATTCTTTGATGCCGCGAAGGTGTCGATCTCCGCCTTGAACGCAGCTCTCTGCGCGGAAACCCTGTAATCTCCTACGTCGACAAACATCTCCTTGTATTTAGCATCAAGATTTGCCTTAACCTCAGCGTACTTGGCAGCCGCCTCGTCGTCGGTGGTAGCCTCGTCAAGAAGCTGGAGCTGGAGTCTGTAATACTCGGCAAACTCCGCCTTACCCTCCTTAGTCGCGTCAGAGAGCGAGAGCGAATTGTAATATTCCTCTGCCAGCGTTGCCACGTTGTCAAGAGTTACCTCAACACCGTCCCCATCGTCATCCGAGCAGGATGCAAGCAGGCAAGGCACCAGCACAAGCATAAGGGCGAGCATAAGGGAAAGTATTTTTTTCATCTATATTTTCCTCCGTTTTAGTCACATATATATTATTATACCGCATACGCGCGTTTTTGTCAATAAGATAATGTGTTATAACGAAAAGGAACAAAAATTCAAAAAGGTATTGATTTCACCGAGCAAAGATGGTACAATATACATTGACAAAATAAAAAAAGGAAAAATATGAATTACATAGTCTTAGACCTGGAATGGAATCAGGCATATATGCAGAAGGCGATGGCAGTTCAGAAGCGCCTGTGCGCCCGATTGCGCGGCGAGGTAATACAGATAGGCGCAGTCAAGCTGGATGAGCGATTGGATATATGCGGAAGCTACAGTATAATAGTAAAGCCGAAATATTTTACCAAAATTCACAGACACGTAATGCTCCTCACAGGAATAACCCAGCAGAAAATGGACGCTGGTGTTTCTCTGCCCGATGCGGCAGAGAGCTTTCGGAGATTTTGCGGAGATGATTTTGCGTTTCTCACGTGGGGGCCCGACGATATCCCGATGCTGAAGGAGAATTTCAACGTAAATTCCCTATCTACCGATTGGCTGGACCGTGTGTACGATTTACAGACGATATATGCAAAGGAATTGCATAGCGAGAAACGGCAGGTGTCACTTGAGGATGCGATGACAGCACTCGGAATTGAGCAGACGCTCCCCGCACACGATGCGCTCAACGATGCGTACTTCACAGCGCTTGTGGCAAAACGGCTGGATATTGCAGGAGGGATTGCCCAATACAACCCCAATATCGGTAAGGTGCTGTTTACTCTCACGCTCGGCGACGCAGACGTTGGCGAGAAGGGGTACGCGGGATTTTCGGGGCTCTCGGAATTTGAGAGCTTTGGGGTTATATCCTGCCCGCATTGCAAGAGGAAGATGCAGCAGATTGATAAAACCCTGCATATGAAGGGGCAGAGATACCTAACCCTTATGAATTGCGCCGAGCACGGAAATATGTTCGTAACGGCACGTCTTTCACACAATATGGATTCAACCTACAGAATCAAATTCACGACGGAAGCGGCAGAGGACGAAAAGATTAAGTCCTACAAGACCAAGCTTTCAGAGGCGGAGGAATACCGCAAGGCTTCGTCGCAGAGGAAGCGCCGCCCGTACAGAAGAAAAAGAAAAGCGGAGAGCACAGCTCCCGCAAAATAAAAGATATCCCGGATATCATGAAAAGCCCTGTACAGCAGGGCTTTTTCCGTTGCACGTATAAATCCGTGAACGAGATAGGGGCGTGGCGCATATTCAGCGCCACGCCCCCTTTTTTATACAGGAAGCCGCGGTTTTTGACCGCTTTTAACCATTTTATTTAGCTTCATTCGCCCTCTTTGCTGTTTACGATGGTGAGCGTTTTACACGTTGAAATCTGCGTCTGTCCGCCTGATGCCATAAGTCCGTAGTTACCGTTTTTAAGCAGGTCGGTTCTCGCTTTTCCGTCATCGTCGAGGAAGTTTTGAGTTTCAACCGAATCGGAATCCTCTGTAGCCGCAGTCATAAGCGGTGCATAACGGTCATTTATCTGCATATTGATTACAAGCCTTAGTATCTGCTCGTTTGATGCCCAATACTCATCAACGGAGGTGTAAGCGCCGCTATCAACGAAGTTATCCTGAATGTAACTCTCGATATCAAACTCAAAGCCTATCGCATAGCCCACGTTTCTATTGCTGGAATCGTACAGCTGCTTTGCCATCTGTCCGTTGGTTGCATCACCGTCAAGGTCAACGAGCGAGATGTACTGATACATGTTTATATCGCCCTGCTCGACAAGCTGTGTTGCACATCTGCCGAGGCGGTCCACACCCATATAACGAAGTCCGTTGGCATTAGTGTCGCATTGCAGATAATTTGTTTCTTTAGTGTTCTTTGCCAGATCATCCCTTGCTCCGAAGAAGAAGCGTATCTCAGCATTGTCGGCTATATTCCATATGTTTATAGCGGTAGGATCTTCCGCAAGCATCTGTTGTATAAGAGTCATATCGTGATCGGAGATGAAGTAAGGAGTATCGTCGCGGATAACCGTATACACGTAAACCTTGCTGCCGTCGTATGCGGCATAGGTGTGAGCGTCAATCTGTATGGGCGACGACTGCACGTTACCCGTAAACTTGTTCGTATTTTCCGTCTTTATACCGTTTGGATCCCATACGGGCTCGTTGCCGAATCTGTGCGCCAGCCTGAACACACCGGTGGTTGCATCGCAGCGAATGCTGTCATCGGTGCCGTAATAGAGATACTCGTTGCCCTTTTCGTCATCGTTATACAAATCGTACATTTCCGTTTGCTCGTTATATCTGTCCTTCAGAGTAACGTTGAGCAGGGGATTGGTAGCTCCGAATTCGCTTATGTAGAGAACTGCGCCGTCGTAAACGTACTTTGGTCTGATAACGTAGCTCTTATCAACAGCAGAGCCTGTGAAGCTGCTGTCGGCGTCTGCACTTCCGCCTACGCCCTCTGCTGCACCCGTAACTACCATCCATTTGGAGAACGTACCCTCTACAGTAGCCTTTGCCGCGGGTATATCAAGTATAGAGTCGCCCTCATAAACCTTAACCTCTCCGCTAAGAGTTACCTCTACGAAATCGTTATTATCCCTTCCGTATACGAGCTCTATCGGCTCGCCCTCCTCCAGCACCTGATTGCCGTCAGCATCCACAACCTTGCCTTGTGCTATCTGCTCGGGGGTAAGTCTCTGCTTGAAGGTGTATTGGTAGGATGTATAAAGTGCGCCGTTGATGTCCTGAAGCTGAACCGTATACTCCGCCTTCGGCAAAAACTCTATCGTTATCGTTCTGTCAGAGGTTACCTTCTGCGCTCTGTCCGCGCTGAATTTTTCCTCATTCATCTTATAGCCGTAATGCAGATCACGGTAATTGTTGATAGGATTGAAGGTTGCACCCTCGGTTATCTTGCGCGATTCGAGGACTTCTCCTGTTAAGCCGTCAATTACCTTAACATCATATTTAGCCTTTTGGGCTGACGTCGTAGTTGTTGTTTCGGATGCTGCCGTGGTTGTAGTTGCTGCACCTGTATCATCATCCGAATCACAAGCAATAAGTGAAAGCGATAAGATAAATACCATAAGCATCGCAAGCATCAACCTCAAAAATGTTTTCATCATTATTTTTCCTCCTTTGATGAATTCTCGGTCAGACCTTGATATTTTCATTATATTTCCAACCTTATATTTATTTTACACAAAAAATGAACTTATGTCAACACATTTTCGTGCATTTTACACAAATAGACAAATTTTGTGAAATCTTGATAAAATCGGACAAATAAATCATAGATAAATCACAAATTATTTGTTCAATCCTTTTACGGACGCCGATTTTTTTTGTGCAGTTTGTATACCACTGAACATTTCCTTCCTCACGCCGTCTATTACATTCTTCTTTTCATAAAAAAATCGGCACGCCGAAGCGTGCCGATTAAGTATTTAATTAGGTTTATTCGTCTGCGCCGGGCTCAACGTAGTTAGCTACAGTAATTGTGCTGTAGTTAACAACCTTACCCTGACCGCCGCAGCCTACCATTCCGGTAACACCGTCGCCGAGAAGGTCGCGCTTGGTTCCGTCGCTGTTCCAGTAGCTCTCAGCCTCAACAGATGCAGAACCCTGAGCTGCATTAGTCATAAGAGCGCTGAAACGGTCGTTGATCTGAACAGACATAATCATCTTGAACAGATCGTTGTTAGCTGCCCAGTATTCAGCCGCATCAGCATACTGACCTGCACCGGTACCAACGTACTTGTAGTTGATGTAACCGAGAACGTCAACCTCGAAGCCCATAACGTATCCAACATTCTTTTTATTTGCATCGTAGAGCTGCTTGGACCTTATCTTGTTAGTAGCATCACCGTCGAGGTCAACTATCTTAATAAACTCATGCTGAGTATCTGTCAGAGGCTCTGCGGTTCTGTTCTCTACGCGTCCGAGACGGTCAACAGAGATGCAGCGCAGGCAGTTCTCGTCGGTTGTGCTTGAAGCATAGGAGAAGTTATCCTGGTTATGTGAAACTCTGGGAATCTCATCCTTAGTACCGAACATGAAACGGAACTCGATATTATCGCCTGCGGGATAGAAGTTGTATGCAGTTCCATCTTCATTCCACTGCTCGCAGAGAGCAATGTCGGAATCAGCGATGTTATGTACCGTATCGTCGCGGATTACTACTGCCAGATAGAGCTTCTCGCCGTCCCAGGTTACGAAGGTATGCTCGTCAGCCTGAATATCCCAGGTTCCGAGATCCTTGTTGCCCGTAAACTTGTTGGTGGTTGCGGGAGTGTGAGTGCTGTTACCCTGGTTGTAAATGAAGTCGCCGAGCTCGTGAGCAAGTCTGAACACACCGTTATCCTTGTCGATACGAGTTGAATCGGTGCCGTAGGTTACGTACTCGTTACCCTTAACCTCATCGTTATACTTGGTATAGTCGCCCGTAGCTGCGTTCCATCTGTCAGCAATATTGAGGTTGAGCAGAGGATTCTCGCCAGCCGCGAAGGTGTTAAGGAATATGGTAGTACCGTCCTTGTAGTACAGAGGTCTGATAACGTAGTTCTGAGCTACTGCGGAGCCGGTGAATATATCGGTACCGGTTGCACCGCCTACACCGTTGGTGGCACCTGTTACAACGAGCCACTTCTCGAACTCACCGTCGGTTGTAACCTCGGCCTTGGGTATCTCAAGTATAGAGTCGCCCTCATACACCTTAACCACGCCGGTAAGAGTTACGGTAGCGAAGTCGTTGTGCTTCTTAGCATTAGTTGCATTGTTGGAGAATATGAGGTCTATAGGCTCGTCATCCCTGAGTACCTGATTTCCCTCGGCATCAACAACCTTGCCTTGTGCTATCTGCTCAGGAGTGAGTCTCTGCTTGAACTCATAGGTAAAGCCGGTGTAGGATGCACCCTTACCGGTCTGAAGCTGAATAGTATACTCCGCCTTAGGCTCGTACTCAATGACGATAGTGGTGTCCTTAAGGATCTTCTGAGCCTTATCAGCATTGTACTTGGTCTCGTTCATCTTGTAGCCGTAGTGAAGGTCACGGTAGTCGTTATGGGGGGTAACGCTGTTACCCTGAGAAATCTTACGGGTTTCAAGAACGTTACCGGTCATACCGTCAACAATTTTAACCGTGTGCTTAATCTTGGGGTCCACCTCTACGGTTGTAGTGGTTTCTCCGCCTGCTGTGGTCGTAGTGCTTCCTGTGTCTGCATCATCGCCGTCACAAGCTATCAGACATACCGACAGCATAGCGATCATAAGAACAAGAAACAGAACTCTTCCAAATCTTTTCATGATGGATCTCCTCATCTAAATAATTATTAAATTAAAAACATTTTAATTCGTTATAATTATATCAAAGAAAACCGTTCTTGTAAAGTGTTAATTGTGACAATTTTTCCATTCATTTTTTGTGCAAAAGTGACAAAGACCGCCACGCCGCAAACAACAAAAAGGAATAATAAACAAAATGTACCAAATGAGGGGGTATAAAAAAGGCAAACACAAACCGTGTCTGCCTTTTTTCTGCATTCTACGCCACAAAGGCGTATGGAATGTGCCGAGCCTGAGGGAAACGGCAAAAAAAGCCTAACGAAGCCCGCGGGGCTCACGTATTTTAGGTCAGATTGCATCATCACGCCTCGCCTAATGCGAGGGCGCACGTATTTTGGATGGATTTCGTCGTTTTCCTACCCGAAGCTGTATAGAATACTGCGAGATTGGTAGGAAACGGCGGAAAAAGCCTAACGAAGCCCGCGGGGCTCACGTATTTTAGGTCAGATTGCGTCATCACGCCTCGCCTAATGCGAGGGCGCACGTATTTTGGATGGATTTCGTCGTTTTCCTACCCGAAGCTGTATAGAATACTGCGAGATTGGTAGGAAACGGCGGAAGACGCCAAAATACGAAGCCCTGAATTATTTCTTGGGGACGAGGTGAACCCCAAATCCGCATATTTCGTCACGCAGATAAGCGAATTTCGGATATCCCTTATCGTCGTACTGAATGCTGTCGGGGTTTATTGCAAAGCCGTTGCGCTCGAAGTATGCTATTGCTCTGTCAACAAAATTGGTTGCTATTGCTATATGTCCGTGCTTGCCGGGGCCCTTTCCGAACATAACCTCGAAGCTCTCGGAGGGGAAATAGCTCTTGCTCGTTTCGCGCATTGAGAAGCCGAACATCGTGCAAAGAAGCTTCGCCGTGCGATCTGCCTCCTCCTTGTTTTCGGTGTTGATGCCGAGGTGTCTGAACTCAAAACCGAGCATTGAGGTAACCGCATTTTTGGTAAGCTCGGTTATCTTGTCAAACTCGCCTGCGTTTATGAGGTCGCCGGGAACCATAAAGCTGCCGCCGCAGCAAAGAATTTTATTAAATTTAAGGTAAGAAACAAGATTGTCGGCGTTGATTCCGCCGGTGGGCATAAACTTGAGCGAGCCGTAGGGTGCGCTCATAGCCTTGAGCATCTTGAGTCCGCCCGCCGCCTCTGCGGGGAAGAACTTAACGGTTTTAAGACCGAGCTCGAGAGCAATCTCGATATCCGAGGGATTTGCAATACCGGGGATAACGGGTATACCCTTATCAACACAGTACTTAACTACCTTGGGGTTAAGACCGGGAGCAACTATTATCTCAGCACCAGCCGCAACTGCCGCGTCAACCTGCTCGGTTGTAAGAACGGTACCTGCGATAAGGAGCATTTCGGGGACAGCCTTCTTAATATTGGCGATAGCCTCTGTCGCACAAGCGGTGCGGAAGGTTATCTCAGCCGCGGGGAGTCCGCCGTCGCAGAGAGCCCTTGCAAGAGGAACTGCATCCTTGGCGTTGTCAATTTTTATAACAGGGAGAACGCCTAAATCATAAACTTTCTTTTCAAGATCGGTCATTTTTATTCTCACTTTCAAAATGTATTTTTCTAATTCAATTTTACTTTGTGTCGCCCCTTAATGCAATTGCAAAAAGTAAACCAAACATTGCGTTTGTTGACCTCATTTACTTTCAACTCTGGAACGGCAAACATCCTTCATCTCGCAGAAGCGGCAGCTATCCTCTGCCGCAAGGTGCCGTGCTGACGGTACCGACGCATCTCCGCCGCGCATACGCTCGCCTATCTCAACAAGTGTTTGCTCCAGCTCAGAAAATGCCTCACCGAGTCTTTCACGCGTGACCAGCTGGGTAAGATAGGTCTTTCTTCCGTCGGGGGATAGCGCATTCACGACGGACTCGTCGTCAATCATAACGCCGCTGCGCGTAAACGCGCTCATAGCCACCCCCGTTACGTCCTCGGGATTTTCGGGGGCGCGCTCAACCCTCACGGGCGAGGTGCTTGCAATCATATAGCTGACGCCCGCCGCCACCGCTTCACCCGAAAACAGATGCGAGCCGTTTTTAACAGCCGAGAAAAGATATAAAAGCATCTGTATCTGTGCGCCCTTACGGATTTTATCGAGTGAAAATTTCCTTTCCCCTGTCTTGTAGTCAACGACACGGATATAGGTTTTTCCGTCAACCTCAAGTGTATCTATTCTGTCGGCAATGCCGCCAACCGACAGCCTCGTGCCGTCGGGAAGGCTGAATTTTAGGGGAGGTATATCGCCGTTTGCGAAAATTTTAGCCTCAAAGAGCTTAGGACGGAAGCCAGTCAGCATAAACTCATCGCGCATATTCCGAGCCACAAGCTGAGCCGTGCGCTCGAGGCGCGAAAACAGGTGGGAGAGGCGCGCGGACGAGCGCTTTTCGGGGGGACATACCCTCTTTGCATATTCTCTCGCGGCGCGGCTCATACATTCGTCAAGCTGCTCAACGGAAAGCTCTCCTATCTCCTTATTTTTCTCCTCAAGCAGCAAGAACAATCTCTCAAAGCACGCGTGTAGGAAGCTGCCGACGTCGGCAACCCTGAACTCGTTTTTGGCGTTGTCGGAGAGCTTCAGAACGTATTTACAGTAGTAGGAAAACGGACATTTCATAAACCTGTCTATTCTCGACTGAGAGAGGTGAATGCTATTGCCGTGTACCCCCTCTCTTTCGGAAACCAGGCATTTTTTATCGGCCACGGGGCTATGCTCCGCACATTCCTCCCGATAGCCGTCAAGCTCCGACAGCGCGTGGCGAAGACCCTCGCCCTCAGGCGTCCTGCCGAGGCGGGAAAGCGTCCTCACCGCGCTATCCCTCGTGCATACGAAAAACTCAGGGGGCAGTGTCCTTATATCCACGAATTTTTCTCTGCCGTTGGCAATGCTTCTTATTCTCGAAACCGCAAAAGAGGGACGTGCCGCCGAAAGCTGAGCATCAAGGGTGTGATAGCATACGGTGAGAGTATCCGAGCAAAGCAGCATTGCCCGCATAAAGCTGAACAGCTTTCTCTCCGACTCGGTTTGTCTATCCGAGCCTACGGTTATTCCGAGCGAGGAAAGGATTTTTTTGTCCGTCTCGCCAAACAGACCGTTATCCTTAACTGTGGCGGGGAAAACTCCGTCGTTTGCCCCTATCATAACAATATGCTTTTTCGTTCCTATGCGTAGGGTGTCGGCATCTCCAACGGTAACCTCGTCACGCGAGGACGGAATTCTGCCAATATCAACTGCCGAGAAAAGCATGCGTAAAAGCTCGGCGTATCTCTCTGCACTAACCTCTATATCACCCACCGTTTTCGTGAGGGTGTCGAGGCAATCGCAGATTATCTCCCACAGCCTTGCATAATACTCGGCACGGCGGGTGTCACCTCTGTCGAGCATTTCCCTTGAGCGCTCAACGAGTGTTTTTTCCATATCCTGCGAGGTCAGAAAGGTCATCAGTATTCTGCTGTGCGCGGTAACTGTTTGTCCGTTTGAGCTATCCTCACAGAAGCGCGACAGCGGCTCAAATATCTTCCTTCTCGTTTCGTTAATTCTGACAAGAAGCGCGTTGTCCTCATCAGTATATCCGTCAACGTATCCGCGCGGATTCATATTCCAATCGGTATCGGACAGATACATCTTCCGTCCGCTTATGCTCCAGCGGTGAGCGTACAGCTCAAATATGTCAGCCTCGTCGTCGCTAATGCCGCAAAGGCCGCACTTGATGTAGGTTATTACGTCCTCAAGGCGAAAGCCCCTCGTGATTACCGCGTATGCGGACTGTATGTATCTCAAAAGCTCAAGTGAGGTTATATCCTCCTTGTGCGACATAAAATACGGAACAGAGTATCTCTCAAACGCCTCGTCGAGTATTCCGAGGTAGCTCTCCGACCTCTCGGCAACCACCGCGATATCCGAATAGCGCGCTCCCTCTCGCACGAGCGAGCAGACGTGGGCGGCAACAAAATCCGCCTCGGCGTATATATCGGGAGCAGAGGCGACCGTAAGCGAGCCGTCACTATCATTTTCATATCTTGCGCTGTGGAAGGACTGCGACCAGATATTATCCGCAACGAACCTTATGAGGGGGGATTTCGTTCTCTTGTTGTCGGAAAGCTCCACCCTTTCAACAGGCACGCCGAGCCTATTTGCCATTCTGTCAAGACGCAAAAGAAGGTCCTCACTCTCGGCAAAGCACAGCTTTTTCTCTGTAAAATCCTTATAAACGCACACCGTAACGTCAGAGTGAGCAATCAGGCGTTTAAGCACCGCATACTGCTGCTCGGTAAAGCTGACAAACGCATCAATATATATCTTTTTTCCCTTGAAAAAGGCATTTTTGTCCAGAAGCTCGCAGAGTCGGTCAAGATCGTCGGCGGTGTCCGAATACTCGATATGCTCAACCGCCGTATAGAGCGAGGTAATGAGAGCTAAGTCGGACAGACGGTTTTTGAGCGAAGCACCCTCAACCCTCTCTGCCGCATCCTCAAGCATTGAGGAGGTTATCCTCGAAAAGCGAAGCTCGTTGACCGCGGCGAGCGCGCGGTTTATCTTTCTTATATCCGGGTTTGAAAACTCGTGGAGCATAGGGGACAGCTCGGAGAGGGTGCGCCACATAATGAGCATTCTGACCGTTTTATCCGCATAGTTGTAGCAAAGTCCGCCGAGCGCACGGAATACCGTGTTGGCAAGTCGGGAAAAATTCGTCACCTCAAACGTCAGAGGCGCGGACGGGGGCAGTATATCCGCCATCGAGCGCTCGCGCTCAACCGTCTGCTGCTCGGGTACTATAAGGTAGGCGGTGTCGCCCCTCTCTATGTCAGCGCGTATCTGCTCTCCTATGTACGTGCTCTTGCCTGAGCCAACGTCGCCCATAACTATTTTCAGCATACCGTATAGCCCTCCAGGTCAAGATAATAGCCCTTGCCGCGCTGAGAATATATAAATCTGCGCTCGCGCTCAAGCTTGCTTCTGAGATAATGAATATAAACACCCAAAAGATTTCTGTCATCAGAGCCGTCAAAGGCGAGTGCGAGCAGGCGCTCGCAGGAAACAACCTCTCCGCGAGCCGAAATCAGCGCGTCAAGCAAAAGAAGCTCCCTATGCGTAAGCGTGACGGTTGCTCCGTCAATAATAGCCGCCCCGCGCCCAAAATCGAGAGATATGCTCTTTTCTTTTTTATCAAGACACAGAGATAAAAGGTCGGACAGAAGAAAGGGGCGCAGAAGCTGAGCATTTCCCTGAACGCGTGAGAAGGTCACGAGCCGTCCGTTCATATAGGCGGGGGGCTCTGCCGTGTCTACGTCGCAAACAACGAGGTCGTATTCCGAGCAGTTTTCCATACTCTCCTTCGTATCGCACTCAAAATGAGCCGACAGCTCGAGCGATATGAGCTCGGATATATCATTATCCCTTGATATAACGATAGCCTTCAAGATAAGCCCCCTTTCTAATTTTTCTAATAATTATTATACAACACAACAGCCGCGGTGTCAACGGTTTTGAAATGAAAAAGGGACTGCTCTCGCAGTCCCTTGAATATTTTTACCTTAATTTAATTTTCATCTGCCGCAACCGACTTTTTTCTCTGAACGATATATTTAATAACGAACAGTGTGCCTACCATAAGCGCTATTGCGATAGGCAGAGCGAGCCATGCGGTCTTGACAAATCCTGCAATTATGAAGGATACGAAGGACACAGCCGCAACCGTAATTGCATAGGGCAGCTGAGTTGAAACGTGATTGACGTGGTTGCACTGCGCGCCTGCGCTCGCCATAATGGTAGTATCCGAAATGGGTGAGCAGTGGTCGCCGCATACCGCACCTGCAAGGCAGGCGGAGATTCCGATGAAGAACAAGGGATCTGCCTGATCAACGAATATTGCGCTGACGATAGGAATGAGTATTCCGAACGTACCCCACGAGGTTCCTGTCGAGAAGGAGAGGAAGCACGCTACGAGGAAGATTATAGCGGGCAAAAAGTTCATGAGCGCTCCCGCACCCTCCATAAGATCTGCAACGTAGTACTTAGCACCGAGGATTACAGTCATATTCTTAAGAGCAGTTGCGAAGGTAAGAATGAGTATTGCGGGAACCATTGCGATAAAGCCCTTGGGAATAGCGTCCATAGCCTCCTTGAAATCAATAACGCGACGGATAAGAAGGTATGCAATTATAATTATGAGAGCAATTATTGCACCCCACGCGAGTCCTACGTAGGCATCGGTATTACCGAATGAGCCAACGAAATCGCGATAGTAGTCGCTCTCTGCATCAAAGAAGCCTCCGACGTACATAAGACCGATAACACAAGCAACAACCAGAACGATTATCGGGAACAGAAGGTCCCATACAGATCCGTTTGAGGTCATAGGCTCCTCTTCGTCCTCTATGTGAACGTCGCCGTCACCGTGAACGTCGCCCTCCTGCGCCTTCAACTCGAACATTGCCATCTTTCCGTAGTCAAAGCCCATAAGAGTTATAGCAATTACGAATACTATGGTGAGAAGCGAATAGAAGTTAAAGGGTATTGCGCGGATGAAAAGCTCGATATCCGAATACATATCACTCTCAACCGAGCCGGAAACCGCTGCCGCCCACGAGGATACGGGTGCTATCATACAGATAGGTGCCGCGGTTGCATCGATTATGTAGGAGAGCTTTGCACGCGATACCTTGTGCGAATCGGTAACCGGGCGCATAACCGAGCCAACGGTCAGACAGTTGAAATAGTCGTCGATGAATATAAGAACTCCGAGAACGAAGGTGGCAAGGATTGCGCCAACCCTGCTCTTGATATGAGTTTTAGCCCATTTTCCGAAAGCCTGCGAGCCGCCCGCCTTGTTGACGAGGGCAACGAGTATACCTAGTATTACGAGAAATACGAAAATTCCTGCGGTATCAGCCGCCGCAGTGATAAGTCCGTCGTTTACAACGGCATCAACGGTGCCGGCGAAGCTGAAGCGCGCGTACAGAAGTCCGCCTGCAAGAACTCCGATAAACAGTGAGGAATAAACCTCCTTGGTAATAAGGGCAAGCGCGATTGCGATTACAGGGGGGAGAAGTGCGGTGAGTGTGCGCTCATAGGTAGCGTAGGGACCGCTCACTGCGGTTACTATTCCAAATACGATGAAAATAAGAAGTACCGCAAGAAAAGCAATGCCTATTTTGTTTTTGCGAACAAAGGTCATATCCATTCTCCTTCATTTTATTATAAATTCATTATACGATATTATTAACACTTTGTCAATATTTAACTGAAATAAACTGCCCGAATACGCAAAATAACAAAACCCGCACCTATAGAGATGCGGCTAATGCTTTATTCGGAATACAGCTCCTTTGTGTCAACGCCGAGCACGCTTGCAATTGCATAGAGCTCAATATCGGTGACCGTTCTCGAATAATCCTCAATACGCGATACCGAGCCGCGACACACGTATACTCCCAAAAGCTCAAGCTTATTTGAGAGCTCCTGCTGACTCATATTCAGATTTTTCCTGAGCCTTTTCAGGTTTTTGCCTATAAGATTTTTTCTCTCTCCGTCAATCAAACGCGCCATACGCAACCCTCTTTTTCTGTTTTTTGTCTTGACATAGGACACTTTATATGATATGCTAACTTCACGTATTTTTTGTCTTATCATAGGACAAAAGCAAATTTTTCGTAAATATTTAACATTCAAGGAGCAAAAATGAAAAACCAGTATAATATAGGCATTAACAAGGACGTCGATAACTCAGGCAGAATCTGCATACCGAAGGAGATGAGAACGCTTCTCAGACTCGGCAAAAGGGTTGAGGTGGTGGTCACCCCCGACGGCGTTTTAATACGAAATCCCGAATACGTGCTCGTGAGGCGCTCCGACATTTCTAAATAACCGAAAAAAGTGCATATTTATTTCAAAAAAGAGGTTTACATAAAAATAAAGTTGTGATAAAATAACTGTTGTAATATTCTTTGGAGGAAATGATGAAAAATATTAACGCACTTATCAGAAGACTCTGTGACTATGCAATTGAGAAGGGGCTGGCGGGAGAAGCCGACAGGGCTTATATCATCAACGCCCTTGTTGACCGCCTCGGTCTTGACTGCTATGAAGACACCGATTACGAGGGGGAAATGCCCCTTGAGCAAATTCTCGGAGGGCTCTGCGACTATGCTGTCCAAAAAGGTATAATTGCAGAGGATATGACGGTTTTGCGCGACCTTTTCGATACCTCTCTTATGGGTCTTGTCACCCCGCGTCCGAGCGAGGTTATCCGCAAATTCTGGAAAATTTATAAGGAAAATCCCAAGCTGGCAACCGACTGGTTCTACGAGCTTTGCATTAACTCGGATTATATACGCGAATACCGCGTAAGGCGCGATATGAAATGGAAGGTGCAAAGCGAGTTTGGAGATATTGACATAACGGTAAACCTCTCAAAGCCCGAAAAGGACCCGAGAGCAATAGCCGCCGCAAAGAGTGCGGCACAGTCAGGCTACCCGAAATGCCTGCTCTGCCACGAAAACGAGGGCTTTTCGGGCTCAATAAGCAAGCCTGCAAGGCAAACGCTCCGTCAGATACCTATGAGCGTTGGCGGCGAGCTGTGGTATATGCAATACTCCCCCTACGTCTACTACAACGAGCACTGTATTCTTTTGTCGAGCGCGCATACCCCTATGAAAATCAGCAGAACAACCTTTGCGCGTATGCTCGATTTCATAACCTACCTTCCGCACTATATGATAGGCTCTAACGCAGACCTTCCAATCGTTGGCGGCTCAATTCTCACGCACGACCATATGCAGGGCGGCTGCTATACCTTCGCTATGGAGAGGGCGGGTGCAGAGCGCACCTTCACCTTCAAGGGCTTTGAGAGCGTGCGCGCGGAGATAGTCCATTGGCCCCTCTCGGTAATACGCCTCTCATCCGATGACAAGGAGGCGCTCATTGAGCTTTCCGACAAGATTCTCGGCGCGTGGCGGGGATATACGGACGAGGCGGCGTTTATATTCGCAGAAACAAACGGCGAGCCGCACAACACAATAACCCCTATATCCAGATTTGTTGACGGTATGTTCCAGATTGACCTTGTGCTCCGCAATAACATAACGACGGATGAGCACCCTCTCGGCGTTTATCATCCCCACAGCGAGCTTCATAATATAAAGAAGGAAAACATCGGGCTTATCGAGGTAATGGGACTCGCGGTTCTGCCCTCTCGCTTAAAGAGTGAAATGATGACGATTGCAAAAATGCTCGCAAACGGCGAGCGCAACATCTCAAAGGACGAGAGTGTGGCAAAGCACGCGGAGTGGCTTGACAGCTTCATAGACGAATATGACCTTACCCCTATGAGCGAGGACAAAATACTCGAGGTGCTCAAGGGCGAGATAGGAAAAACCTTCGTCAAGGTGCTCACCGACGCAGGTGTTTACAAGTGTACTCCCGACGGCAGAGCAGCCTTCAAGAGATTCACGGACTTTGTTGATACAATTCAAAACTAAACGAAAAGGGCTGAGTCATTAAGAATTCAGTAAAATTCAGATAAATTAAGCAAAAAACGCACGTATTACTGAATTCTTAGTGCGAAGCGTCTTTCTGGGCTCGCTTAATTTTGAGCAGAAAACGCCGTTTTCGCTGTCGTCGGCGTACTGGGTACGGCAGAGAGTGAAAACGGCGGTAGCAAACAAAAAACTGTAATAAACCAAAATCGCAGATTTTTTCCTTATTGTCAACAGGATATGGATTTTAGTAAAATTAAAAGTGAGGAACCTTTTGTCCCTCACTTTTTTGTTTGCGGTTATGCCGAAATGAAGCAGCCCACGGGCTCGCTTGATTTTGAGTAGAAACCGCCGCTTTCACTGTCGTCGATGTACTCGGTACGGCAGAGAGTGAAAACGGCGGTAGTAAACAAAAAACTGTAATAACCAAAAATCGCAGATTTTTTCCTTATTGTCAACGGCGTATAGATTTTAGTAAAATTAAAAGTGAGGAACCTTTTGTCCCTCACTTTTTTTGTTTGCGGTTATGCCGAAATGAAGCAGCCCACGGGCTCGCTTGATTTTGAGTAGAAACCGCCGCTTTCACTGTCGTCGATGTACTCGGTACGGCAGAGAGTGAAAACGGCGGTAGTAAACAAAAAACTGTAATA
>JAZNXN010000015.1:0-19402 GCA_045593885.1 Eubacteriales bacterium | reverse complement strand
GCGGGCTTGAGAAGAACTCTGCCTGCGCCGAACTCACCGATTATTTCGTGAGGAATCGTCGTGTTGTGAATCGAAACCTCTATCATGTTTTTCTTAGCCTCTTCAATTCCCTTGCGGATTGCATCGGGAACCTCGGCTGCCTTTCCGAGACCGAAGCCTACGTGACCGTTTCCGTCACCGACTACCATTATAGCAGCGAAGCGAGCGATACGACCACCCTTAACAGTCTTGGAAACACGGTTCAATACAACGAGCTTTTCCTGAAGGTCGAGCTCTGCTGCGTTAATTCTGTTTGCCATTTTATGACTCCTTATAATTCTTAAAATTTCAAAAATACTTTGAAACTGTGTACAAACCGGAGATTAGAACTTCAATCCGCCCTCACGAGCAGCCTCTGCCAATTCCGATACACGTCCGTGATAAATGTAACCGCCGCGGTCGAATACAACCGTATCAATACCCTTTTCGATAGCTCTTGCAGCGATGATGCCGCCTATCTTCTTAGCTGCCTCCTTATTGGAGCCGATGCCCTCAAAGGATGCCTCAAGGGTGGATGCAGAAACCAGAGTTACACCGGTCTCGTCGTTGATAATCTGTGCGCTTATATTTGCGTTTGAACGATAAACAGCAAGACGGGGTCTCTGTGCAGTTCCATAGATCTTGCCTCTGACTCTCTTATGTCTCTTAAGACGCTGCTTATTGCTGTCGATTCTCTTAACCATATCAGTCCACTCCTTTCAATTATTTACCGGTCTTACCGGACTTGCGGCGAATCTTCTCACCCTCGTACTTGATACCCTTACCAAGGTAGGGCTCGGGAGGTCTCTTTTCACGAATCTGAGCCGCTATCTGACCAACTACCTGCTTGTTAATACCCTTAACAATAATGGTCGTGTTGTCAGGAACTTCAAATGTGATACCGTTCTCCTCCTCGAAGAAAATCTGGTGGGAGTAGCCGAGGTTGAGCACGAGCTTCTTGCCCTGCTTCTCGGTTCTGTAACCTACACCGACAATCTCGAGCTTCTTGGAATAACCCTTGGTAACACCCTCAACCATGTTGCTGATGAGCGTTCTGGTCAGTCCGTGAAGAGCACGGACAGAGTTTTCATCGCTGGGACGGGATACAGTGATAACACCGTTATCCTGAGCGATAGTCATTCTTTTGCTGAACTGCTCGGTAAGAGTTCCGAGAGGACCCTTTACCGTAACAACGTTCTCGTTATCAACAGTAACTGTAACACCTGCGGGAACAGTTATAGGATTTCTTCCGATTCTTGACATATCCTTATACCTCCCTCATTACCATACGAACGCAAGAACTTCGCCGCCGACATTTTCCTGTCTGGCCTTCTTGTCCGTCATGATACCTTTCGATGTAGATACTATTGCAATTCCAAGGCCATTCATAACCTTGGGCATATCCTCGCAGTTCGAGTAGATACGCAGACCGGGCTTGGATACACGGCGAAGACCGTGGATAACCTTCTGCTTGCCTGCAGCGTACTTGAGAGCTACTCTGATGATGCCCTGCTTGCCGTCCTCAACTACCTGATAGCCCTTGATGTAGCCCTCAGAGAGAAGAATCTCAGCAATAGCCTTCTTCATATTGGATGCCGGAATGTCAACCGTCTCATGCTTTGCATTGTTGGCATTTCTTATGCGTGTGAGCATATCGGCAATTACGTCTGAAATTTGCATTTATTTATCCTCCTGTATGCAAGTTCATTATTATCTTGCTACCGTCTTTACGGTGGCATATCGGTGGTAAAAGCGATAGTTTTGCTTTCCTGCCGATAGATTAGAGAATTTTTATTACCAGCTTGCTTTTCTTACGCCGGGAATCTCGCCCTTATATGCGAGCTCACGGAAGCAGATACGGCATATTCCGTACTTACGGAGGTATGCGTGAGGTCTGCCGCAGATTTTGCATCTGTTGTAAGCGCGGGTAGAGAACTTAGGCTCTGCCTGCTGTTTAAGAACCATTGACTTCTTAGCCATTTTACATTATCCTCCTGAATTATTTAGCGAACGGAGCGCCCATTGCCTCGAGGAGAGCCTTAGCTTCCTCGTCCGTGTTGGCGGTAGTAACGAAAACTATATCCATACCGCGGATCTTGTCAACCTTGTCATATTCGATTTCGGGGAATATGAGCTGCTCCTTGAGTCCGAGGGAATAGTTACCTCTGCCGTCGAATGCGTTGGGGTTGATACCCTTGAAGTCACGAACTCTGGGAAGAGCAAAGTTGAAGAGTCTGTCCATGAATTCGTACATACGCTCGCCGCGAAGCGTTACCTTAACGCCTATCTTCATACCCTCTCTGAGCTTGAAGTTAGCAACCGACTTCTTTGCAAAAGTAGGAACTGCCTTCTGTCCTGCGATGAGAGAGATTTCATCGATTATGGTATCGATAACCTTCGAGTTGTCCTTAGCGTCGCCCGCACCTACGTTGATAACAATCTTATCAAACTTAGGAATCTGCATTACGCTCTTGTACTCAAATTTCTTCATAAGAGCAGGAGCAACGTCGTTTTTGTAAAGTTCTCTGAGTCTTGACATATTCAGTTACCCTCCTCTTATATTTCCGCGCCGCACTTAGCGCAAACGCGGGTCTTAACGGTCTTGCCGTTCTTATCGGTGCTGATGTTGGTCCTTACTCTGACACCCTTTTCGCACTTGGGGCAGTAGAGCTGAACCTTGGATGCGTAAATTGCACCCTCTGCCTTAACGATAGAGCTCACGTCGCCCTGCTTGCGAGCCTTGACGTGCTTGGAAACCATATTTACCTTCTCTACCATTACCTTTCCCTCTTCGGGAGCTGCCGCTATAACCTTTCCTACGGTGCCCTTATCCTTACCGGAGATTACAACGACGGTATCGCCTGTTTTAACATGAAGCTGCTTCATCTGTCATATCCTCCTTAGATTAAAGTACCTCGGGAGCAAGGGAGAGAATCTTTGTGAAGTCCTTATCACGAAGCTCTCTTGCTACTGGGCCAAATATACGGGTTCCTCTGGGGGTCTTGTCTTCCTTTATGATTACCGCTGCGTTCTCATCAAACTTGATGTAGGAGCCGTCAGCACGGCGGAGTCCCTTAACGCTTCTTACGATAACCGCTTTTACAACGTCGCCCTTCTTAACCATACCGCCGGGAGCAGCCTTCTTAACTGCACACACAACGATATCACCGATGTTAGCGTAACGGCGACCTGTGCCACCGAGAACGCGGATACACATCATCTCTTTTGCACCGGTGTTGTCGGCGACCTTCATTAAAGATTGTTGCTGAATCACTTATCGTTTCCTCCTTTTCAGCAAGCTTTTTGACCTGCTTACTATTATTAATGCAACTAAATTATTTTGCCTTTTCGACTATCTCGACGAGACGCCATCTCTTTGTCTTGGACAGCGGTCTTGTCTCCATAACCGATACTGTATCGCCGATTCCGCACTCGTTCTTCTCGTCGTGAGCGTGAATCTTTACCGTACGCTTGATTATCTTGCCGTACTTAGGATGGCGAACGTTATCCTCTATTGCAACTACGATGGTCTTTTCCATCTTGTCGCTTACTACCTTACCAACTCTTACTTTTCTGAGTTTACGTGCTTCGGTCATTCTTCTTTACCTCCTTCACGCATTCTTCTCACGAAGAACTGTCATTACGCGAGCGATGTCGTGCTTAACTTCAGTAATTTTGTGAGGATTTTCAAGCTGATGTACAGCAAGCTGGAAACGAAGATTGAAAAGCTCGCTCTTGAGCTCGTCGAGCTTCTTGTTGAGCGCCTCAACGCTGAGTTCTCTAAGTTCTTTTGCTTTCACGGCTTATTCCTCCTCTGCTTCTTCTTTGCATATAAACTTGCACTTGATAGGCAGCTTATGTGTTGCAAGACGCATAGCCTCTCTGGCTACCTCCACGGATACGCCGCTCATCTCGAACATGATGCGACCGGGCTTAACAACTGCAACCCAGTACTCAGGTGAACCCTTACCGGAACCCATTCGGGTTTCAGCGGGCTTCTCGGTGATAGGCTTATCGGGGAATATCTTGATCCAGACCTGACCGCCACGCTTCGTATATCTGGTCATAGCGATACGGGCTGCCTCTATCTGATTGCTTGTTATCCAAGCGGGCTCAAGAGCAACAAGTCCGTAGGTACCGTTGGAAAGAACGTTACCGCGAGTAGCCTTGCCCTTAAGTCTACCGCGCTGCTGACGGCGGTATTTAACTCTCTTCGGCATTAACATTATTTGTTGCCCTCCTCTGCCTTATTTCTGAAATCGCGGCGAGGTGCTCCGTCACGGCGGGGCGCTCTGTTATCGCGGCGATTGTCATTGTTACGGCGAGGACGTCTTTCGTTGCGCTCGTTTCTCTGAGCGGGAGCTGCGGTTCTACCGTTGTCAGCGAGAACCTCACCCTTGTAAATCCATACCTTTACGCCGATTTTACCGTAGGTGGTATTAGCCTCATAGAATCCGTAGTCGATGTCGGCACGGATGGTCTGAAGAGGAATAGTACCCTCATGGTAGTGCTCGGTACGAGCAATTTCTGCTCCGCCGAGGCGTCCGCCGCAGGAAACCTTGATTCCCTTAGCGCCAAGACGCATAGTTCTTCCTATAGCCTGCTTCATAGCACGGCGGAAGGAAATTCTCTTCTCGAGCTGAGTAGCGATGCTCTCTGCTACGAGCTGAGCATTAAGATCAGGTGTCTTGATTTCAACGACGTTGACCAACACAGGACGACCTGTGAGCTTTTCAAGCTCTACTCTGAGCTTCTCAATTTCAGAGCCACCGCGTCCGATAACCATACCGGGCTTAGCGCAGTGAATGAAAACTCTAACGCGAGAACGGTCTCTCTCAATTTCTACCTTAGGAACGCCAGCGCCCTGGAGCTTGTTAAGAAGATATTCTCTTACGTTGTAGTCGGATACGAGTGTATCACCGAACTTCTCGTCGCTCTCGAACCATCTGGAATCCCAGTCCTTGATTACGCCAACGCGCAGACCGTGGGGATTAACCTTCTGTCCCATTATCAGCCAACCTCCTTCTCATTCTTTTCTTTAAGCGCCATCGTTACGTGGCTGGTTCTCTTCAAAATGCTGAATGCTCTTCCCTGTGCTCTGGGCTGTACTCTCTTGAGAGTAGGTCCGGGGCATACGAAGCATTCGGATACATAAAGATTAGATGCATCCATATTAAAGTTGTGTTCAGCGTTTGCAACCGCGCTCTTCAAAAGCTTGATGAGGTAAGGGGAAGCAGCCTTGGGAGTATTCTTGAGAATAGCCATAGCTGTTTTTGTATCTTTTCCTCTGATAAGGTCAAGAACAATCTTAACCTTGCGGGGTGCAATACGCACATATTTAAGATATGCCTTAGCTTCCATTATTTGGACTTTCCTCCTGCTTAACCGTTATTTGATGTTTTTGTACCGGCGTGGCCTTTGAAGGTGCGGGTAGGTGCAAACTCACCGAGCTTGCGGCCTATCATATCCTCTGTAACGTATACAGGTACATGCTTTCTGCCATCATGAACAGCAATAGTGTGACCTACGAATTCAGGGTATATGGTCGACGCACGGGACCAGGTCTTGAGGACCTTCTTCTCGCCCTTCTCGTTCATTGCTACAACTCTGTCGAAGAGCTTCTGTTCAACGAAAGGTGCTTTTTTCAAACTTCTACTCATTTCCGTATCTCCTTACTTGCTGTTTCTGCGCTTGACAATGAACTTGTTAGTTCTTGCCTTCTTATTTCTCGTCTTATAACCGAGAGCAGGTTTACCCCAAGGCGTTACAGGACCGGAGCGTCCGATAGGAGCACGGCCCTCACCACCACCGTGAGGGTGATCGCAGGGGTTCATAACCGAACCGCGAACGGTAGGACGGATACCCTTATGACGGGTCTTACCGGCCTTACCTATTTTAATAGTGTCATGCTCGATGTTGCCAACCTGACCGATAGTCGCCTTGCAGTCAAGTCTTACAATTCTAACCTCACCTGAGGGAAGACGTACCTGTGCAACACCGTTCTCCTTAGCCATCAGCTGAGCAGCCGTGCCTGCGGAGCGAACGAGCTGTGCGCCCTTACCGGGGTAAAGCTCGATGTTGTAAATCATAGTACCTACGGGAATCGAGCTGATAGGAAGGGTGTTACCAACCTTGATATCTGCATCAGCGCCGGAGTAGATAACGTCTCCGTCCGTAAGTCCTGCAGGAGCAATAGTGTATGCTCTCTTGCCGTTCTCGTGCTCTACAAGTGCAATGTATGCGGTTCTGTTAGGATCGTACTCAACGCCGATTACCTTTGCAGCTCCCTCAACGTCGCGCTTGAAGTCGATAATTCTGTATTTCTGCTTGTTACCGCCACCCTGATGACGAACGGTTATTCTACCGTAGCTGTTACGTCCGGAATTCTTCTTCTTTGTTACAAGAAGGCTCTTCTCAGGAGAGAACTTGGTGATTTCCTCGAATGAGGGAGCAACCATGTGTCTTCTGGACGGGGTAGTGGGTTTATACTTCATAGTAGGCATATTCCTTTAACCTCCCACTTAGTTCAGGCTGTCAAAGAATGCAATGCTCTTTGAACCCTCTTTGAGAGTAACGATTGCCTTCTTCCACTCGCCTGTTTTTCCTACATGTACGCCGAGTCTCTTCTGCTTAGCCGGCATAACGATGGTATTAACGCTTGCAACCTTAACGCCGAACATTTCTTCGACAGCCGCTGCAATATCGGGCTTAGTCGCCTTCTTCATTACCTTGAAGGTGTAGCGCTTGTTAGCAACGCCGTCCATGCTCTTCTCGGTGATAATAGGCTTAATGATTATCTCTGATGCCTTCACTTTGCGTATACCTCCTCGATTTTTTCAACCGCAGCCTTGCTCACGATAAGGGTATCGCAATTAAGGATGTCGTACGTGTTGATTGAATTGTATACCGTGGTCTTAACACCGGGTATATTGTCGCAGCTCTTTACTACGTAGCAGTCGACCTCAGGAAGAACGATGAGCGTCTTCTTTTCAGCCTTGAGTGCATCGAGCATAGCTACCATGGTTTTTGTCTTGTATTCTCCTGCGGTGATTGCATCAACAACTATCATGCTGTTGTCAGCTACCTTGGAGGAGAGAGCTCCGAACAGAGCCGCTCTCTTGACCTTCTTGTTGAGGTCCATGCGGTACTCTCTGGGCTTAGGACCGAGAGCTATACCACCGTGGGTCCACTGAGGAGCACGGGTTGAGCCCTGTCTTGCTCTGCCTGTACCCTTCTGCTTCCAGGGCTTCTTGCCGCCGCCGGAAACCTCGGTACGGGTGAGAGTGGACTGAGTGCCCTGTCTCTGATTAGCCAGATAAGCCTTTACTGCGGTGTGGAGGACAGCTTCTTTGATCTCAGCACCGAATACTTTTTCGGACAATGCGATTTCGCCGACTTCCTTGCCCGCCATATCTACAACTTTCATATTTGGCATTGTGATTTCCTCCTTCCGTTATGCTTTAACCGAATCACGGATAAATACGATGCCGCCCTTTGCGCCGGGAACTGCACCTTTAACTGCGATAAGGTTCTTTTCTGCGTCGATTTTAGCTACGCTCAGGTTAAGGATAGTAACCTGCTCGTTACCGTACTGGCCGGGCATCTTCTTGTTCTTGAAGATTCTCGAGGGCGTAGAGTTAGCACCCATAGAGCCGGGCTGACGGTGTACAGGACCTGTACCGTGAGTCATTCTGAGGATGTGGTGTCCCCATCTCTTAACACAACCGGTGTATCCGTGACCCTTTGTAAGACCTGTGATGTCGACCTTCTCGCCTGCGGCGAAGGTATCGACGGTGATTACGTCACCGACATTGTATGCGGATGTGTCATCGAGGCGGAACTCCTTCAGATGCTTCTTGGGAGAGATGCCTGCCTTCTTAAAGTGACCAAGCTCAGCCTTGGTCTTGCTCTTTTCCTTCGCATCCTCGAATGCGAGCTGGAGAGCGTCGTAGCCGTCGTTGTCAACGGTCTTCTTCTGTGATACCGCGCAGGGACCTGCCTCAATAAGAGTAACGGGAATCACGTTGCCGATTTCATCGAATATCTGGGTCATGCCCAGCTTCTTTCCGATAATACCTTTTTTCATTTTTTCCTCCATAATTATTGGTTGACGCCTTTGAATTTTCGGTTACCCGATTACGTCAACATGATTTTGGTGGCGCACGGTTGCCCGTGCGTTATGCGGCGCAGTTGGGTTTACGCCTTGATTTCGATTTCCACGCCTGCGGGAAGCTCAAGGTTCGTGAGTGCCTCGATGGTCTTCTGCTGGGGCTTGAGGATGTCGATTAATCTCTTGTGAGTTCTCATTTCGAACTGCTCGCGGCTATCCTTGTACTTGTGAACCGCACGGAGAATGGTGATTATCTCCTTGTCCGTGGGAAGGGGTACAGGACCCGAAACGGCGCTGCCGTTTCTCTTAGCGACGTCAACAATCTTCGCTGCTGCTGCATCGATGAGTGCGTGGTCGTAGCTCTTCAGCTTTACTCTGATCTTTTCCTTACCTGCCATGTGTTTTTCCTCCTTATTTTATATTATTTAGGGAGGGCGAGTTTACACCGTGTCGGGCGTTCCAGAAACATCCCTTAATAAATTCGGGAGACCAGCATAGTTATCCCGAAAGTGACACGGACGCGCACCGACTGCTTGTACCGGTTTTGCGCTGAGGTTTTTCGCCCGTTTGTCGGACATACTCCACGGAAGTTACCCGTTTTCACGGCAATCTCCCGCTTCATCGCATATCAAGCTTTACTATTTTATCATATATATTAATGAAATGCAATAGGCTTTCAAAAATAATTGTGTAGAAATTTTGGCGTTTTTTTGTTGATTTTTTGTGCAACTTTCACAATAATTGTGTTTTTTGTTTTTTTTCCTCCTTTATTCCAAATTGTCAATAATTTGTTAACAAAAGTGGTTTATAATAAGAATTGTCAGGACCTATTTATATAAATAAGGTAGGAATTTTGGAGGAAAAGATGTCTAACAAAACGAGAATTTCATACATTTCCGCTCTGATTGCGACCTCGGTTATCGCGGTTGTGCTCGCGCTGTGGAGGAGCTTTGCCCTTTTTGGCAGCTTTGATGCCGACAGCGGCTTTTTCACAACGGACATATCAACTGCAATTACCGTTACCGAGCTTTTTGCGGTTTTCGCAATTATCGTTTACTCCGTCTGCATTTACAGGAAGGTGAAGCTTGAGCCTGTGCACGGCGGACTTTACATCGCATTTTCCTCTGTATTTGCAATGATAGTTCTGTTGGTTTACGCGCTGATGACTGCAATCAGCCTCGGAAATCTATCCTACTACCGTTTCCTCTACATTGTAACGGTGCTGCTCGCCCTGCTTGCAACTCCGTATTTCGTATACAACGTTCTTATGCCGAAGAAGAAGGAGAGGCACGCGCTGTTCGGACTCTCTTGCACCCTCTTTCTTCTCTGCTTCACGGTTATCCGCTACATCGCGAGTGATTTTGTACCGTCGAGCCCGATGATTGCCTCGGAGCTTATTTCCCTCTCGCTCATCACGCTGTTTACGGTATATGATTGCAGACTCACGCTCAGGCGCGAGAACTGGGCGCTTCACATATTGACAGGCCTTATATCAATAATTGTCGGAATATGCTTCTCCGCTTCAAATCTCGTCTATATGTTTATGGGCTGGGACGTATCAAACTATTTTGCGCTGTCAAACTTCATAATATTCGCGTTTTCTCTCTACGCGGCGGTACGCCTTTACTCCTTCCTTGGCTATAAGAGTCTTGTTGAGGAGGAGCCCAAGAGCAGCATTGACCATTCAAGCACTGTTTACGCGGCACACACCGAGAAGGAGAGCTTCACGATTTCCGACGAGAAATTAAACGAGCAAAGGGCGATAGCAACCGAAACCGCGAGCGTCAACGAAAGCATAAATGAGAAGATAAACGATGCAACCGAGGACGCGCCGCCCGAGTTTATATCCGACGCTCCAACCGATGTCGAGGAGGATACGAAGTGAAAAACATACTCGTCATAGACGGAAACAGTATACTCAACCGTGCCTTTTACGGCATCCGAGCCCTGTCAACGAGGGACGGAAGACCGACCAATGCAATATACGGTCTTATCAACATCGTAATGAAGCACGTAACGGCACTATCTCCCGATTACGCCGTTATTGCCTTTGACCTTCATGCTCCCACGTTCAGAAAAAAGATTTATGAGGATTACAAGGCAGGGCGTCACGAAACCCCCGAGGACCTGCTCGCTCAGTTTGACGGAGCGAAGGCGTGCATGAGCGCACTCGGTCTACACGTTATGACTCTCGAGGGCTACGAGGCGGACGATATTCTTGGAACGGTATCTGCGTTTGCAAATGCGGACGAGGGCACTCACGCCTACGTTCTGTCAGGCGACAGGGATTTGCTCCAGCTCATAGACGAGAACGTAACCGTCCTTCTCGCCTCAAACAACGACACTCTGACCGTAAACCGCAAGGAATTTGAGGATAAATATATAATATCCCCCTCGCAGTTCGTTGACCTGAAGGCACTGATGGGCGACTCCTCGGACAACATCCCCGGCGTTTCGGGAGTTGGCGAAAAAACCGCGATTAAGCTGATTTACGAGTTCGGCTCGCTCGACGGCGTATACGGTAACCTCGACTCCCCCTCGATTTCGGCATCTCTTAGAGCAAAGCTTGAAAAGGACAGGGACAACGCATACCTGTCGCAAACCCTTGCGAGAATCGTGCGCGATGCCCCTATCGGCAAAAATCTCTCGGAGCTTACGTACAACGGCATTGAAAACGACAGGCTGTACAGACTTCTTGAGGATTTTGAGCTTTACTCGTTTATAAAGAAATTCAATCTCACCGAGCCCTCTCGCGAGCAAGCCCCCGCCACTGTGAATAAGGTGTGCGACGAATACACGGATTGCTCAGATATATCGCTCATCAAGGGCGATTTCGCAATAGAAATTTCAGACAAAATATATATCAGCACCGCGGGCAGGAATTATTCTCTCGATATGGGTATAAGTGCCATAGCCCCCTTGTTTTCCGAGGATAGAACGGTCACCGTTTTTGACTCGAAAAGGCTGTATCACACACTGTGGGATAATAAAATCGAGGCAAAATGCAATATGCGCGACGTAATGCTGTCAGCATACGTGCTTGATTCCGCAAACGCGCAGAAAACGGTAGCGTATTTGTCCAAAATGTACCTTGGAATCCGCATAGACGAGGATTCTCCCACCTCTCACCTGCTCTGCGAGCTTGACCGCGAGCTGCGCGCACGGCTTGCCGATACGGGTGCCCTATCCCTGCTTGACGAGGTTGAAATCCCCCTCGCGCGCGTTCTGGCAGTAACCGAGAGAAACGGCTTCAAGGTAGACGTTGATGCAATAAACGCCTTTGGCGACAGGCTTCGCAATACCGTCGCCACAACCGAAAGAGAAATATATTCCCTCGCAGGCGAGGAGTTTAATATAAGCTCACCAAAGCAGCTCGGAGAAATACTCTTTGAAAAGCTATCTCTGCCCCACGGCAAGAAAACCAAGAGCGGATACTCCACCAACGCGGAAATTCTCGAATCCCTGCGCGACGAGCACCCCATTATAAACCTGATACTCGAGTACAGACAGCTCACTAAGCTCATATCCACCTACGTCGTCGGACTTACGAAGGCGGCAGATGCAGAGGGACGCGTGCATACCGAGTTTAAGCAGGCGCTGACTGCAACGGGCAGGCTCTCCTCAGCAGAACCGAATTTGCAGAATATCCCCATACGTACCCCTCTTGGCAGAGAGATGCGCGGCTTTTTCATCGCTGACGGGGGCTGCGTTCTGGTCGATGCCGACTACTCGCAGATAGAGCTGAGATTGCTTGCAGCTATGTCAGGCGATGAAAATATGACCGATGCGTTCAGAAGCGGTGCCGACATTCACGCGCGCACCGCAGCGGCAGTGTTCAACATTCCGGAGCCCTTCGTCGATGAGGACCTTCGCAAGAGAGCGAAGGCGGTGAATTTCGGTATCGTCTACGGTATCGGCGCATATTCGCTCTCGAAGGATCTCGGAATCAGTAATGCCGAGGCAAAGCAGTATATACAGAGCTACTTCGACAGCTATCCAAAAATTGACGGATACCTCAGCTCAACCGTCGAGAATGCGGAAAGGGACGGATATACCGCAACCCTGTTCGGCAGAAGAAGATATATACCCGAATTGAAGGCGCAAAACGGTATGATACGCAGCTTTGGCAAAAGGGTTGCGATGAACAGCCCCATTCAGGGCAGCGCGGCGGATATAATGAAAATCGCTATGGTGCGCGTCTTTGAGAGGCTCGCACGCGAGCTTCCCGATGCGAGGCTGATAATGCAGGTGCACGACGAGCTTATTGTCGAGTGCAAGGAATGTGATGCCGACAGGGTAAAGGCTATTCTTTGCGAGGAAATGGAGGGCGCAGCACAGCTTTCAGTCCCCCTCACAGTCGACGCACAGGTGGGCAAAAGCTGGCTTGGCTGACAGCTCGCTGTCGCTTGTCGGCAAAAGACGACTCGGCTGACGCCCTTGCTCCATAGCAATCGCGCCCCAAAAAGCTATTCTTAGATACCCCCTATGAAAAAAGGCACGCATAGCGTGCCTTTTTGTTTTTGGTTCTGCCTTTTTATTTTTGGTTATGCCGGAATACGAAAGTTTATATCGGATTGCCGTCACCGTCGAAAAGCGGCAGGGGAGCCAAGGTTATTATATCCTTGCGCTCGATTGCATCTCCCTCGGCAACTATAGCCATTCTGCCAACTATCTCGCCGCCTGCGGCGTTCACAAGGCTCTCAAGCGCGTGAAGTGAATTGCCCGTGCTGATAACATCGTCTATTATGAGCACGCGCTTACCCTTTATGAATTTCGCATCGTCACCGTCAAGATAGAGCGTCTGATTTGCCGCTGTGGTTATCGAGTCAACCTCGTATCTCACAACGTCCTTCATATACAGCTTTACCGATTTTCTGGCGAGAACGTATCTCTTCTCGCCAAGGATTCTGCTCATTGAATGAATGAGGGGGATACCCTTTGATTCTGCGGTTATCATAACATCATGCTCGGGGGCTATTTTTGCGAGTGCCTCTGCGCTATGCTCCGTCAGCTCAACGTCACCAAAGAGCACGAATGCGCCTATGTAAAGCTTATCGTTAAGTGGGCAAAGCGGAAGGTCGCGTTCAAGCCCCGCTATATTTATTCTGTATACCATAGCAAAACCTCTTAAAATGTTACTTTAATATAATTATAGTACATTTTCAATCAATTTTCAAGTATCCCAAGGTCATTTTTGAAATTTAATAGTAGAATTTGTGATTTTTTATCGTGAACGCATAGGGGCGTGCTCTGTCTATCCAGTTGGTTGTCGCAATGCTTGAATTGTAGAAGAAGAGAATGTCCTCGGATACCGAGGTGCCCTCAAGGCATATCTTCGCCGCCGCTACCGCGGATGCGGCAGGGGTATTGTAAATCGTGCCAAACGATACGGGCGAGAACTGCGTTCCGTACTTTCTGTCAAATATAACTCCGTACACCGTGTTGGGATACTGCGGCGAGCGCACTCTGTTGAGAACCACGTTTCCAACCGCTATCTGTCCGATAAGGGGCTCGCCGCGGCTCTCCGCCGAGATAATTCTCGACAGCCAGTAGAGGTCGTCCGAATTGTAGAAGGACGAGCCGTTCTCTATGTACTTGACAGCTCCGCTGACAGCCGCGCTTCTGGTACTGTTGTTCCAGCTCACCGAAACGCCGAGTGTCTTTGCGAGAATACGCACCGGCATATACATTTTTCCGTCGTTCATTATAACGATGGGATTGTCTGTCCAGAGATATCTGCCGTTTGCGATTATGTAATACGCACCGTCGGTAATGCTGGCGGTGAAGCTCTGATTTTTCACCGTCGCAGTACGGCTGGCAGAGGAAAAGCTTATATCCGATTTGATAAAAGCATCATAGAAGGCTCTCACGGGAACGTACGTGGTTGAATTGATAAGATAAGCCTCAAGGCTCTTTCCGTTCGCGGTAAGCTTTACCTTTTCATATCTCCAGGTGTTTTTGTCCGTTACCTTTATGCCCGAGAGCATATCGGTATTGGCTTTCCCTCTCGGCGTTGCCGCGCTCGCCACTACTGCAAAGACCGAGGTCAATGCCACTATTGCAAGCATCAGCGCAAAAAGCCGTAGGGTAGATTTTTTTACGTTACTCATTTTTACCTCACTTCCTTTTTTATTGATGTTATGACACCTATAACAATTTTATAAAAGTTTATTCATAAATTCAATCCATAAAGATAGGAAGAATTGAGATATTATTACATACCCCCTATGAGAAAAAGGGGGAAGAAAGCCCCCTACCGCAACGCTTTTTTTACGGTAGGGGGTATTTTTTATTTTACAGGGTATTCCTGTTTTAGATTTTTTTGAGCTTGGCGTAGGTTGCCATCAGCTTTTTGGTAACACCGCTGTCAAATTTCACCTCGTAGAGCACGTCTCCCCCCATATCACGAAGGGAAAGGATAATGCCTTCACCGAACAGCTGGTGGCTGACACGAGTTCCCTCGGGAAGCCTCGTAACGCCGAAGGACGACGGTTTTTTTGCGGGCGTGGGGGTTGACTGCACCTGTCGCAAAAACTCCTTGGCGAGCGATTCTCTCGCCCCGAATACCGACGCCCCCTGTGCATTTCTCGACGTCGCGGGCGAAGGCTGTCCGTATACAGACCTCTTCTCCGTTTTGTCGTGGGAAAGCAGCTTTTCGGGCACCTCCTTGGCAATAAACCTCGACAGAGAGTTGAGGCTGGTACGTCCGTACAGAAGCCTCTGACTCGTGTAGGTTACGTACAGCTTTTTCTTTGCGCGCGTAATCGCAACGTACGCGAGACGGCGCTCCTCGGATAGCTCGTCCTCGTAATAAAGGCTCTGCGAGGACGGAAATACGTTTTCCTCCATAGCGGACAGAAATACCACGGGAAATTCGAGTCCCTTTGCACTGTGGACGGTCATCATAACGACGGCGTTTGCACCCTCGTCATACTTATCCACGTCGGCAACGAGGGAAACCTCCTCCAAAAAGCCCTGAAGGGTGGCGTTCTCAACTCTCTGCTCGTATTCCTGCGCGGCGGAGATAAGCTCCTCTACCGCCGCAATTCTCGGCTCCTCGACCTCGCCGCCGTCAACGAGCATTTGCTTATATCCCGTGCGCTCGAATACCGCCGCTACCAGCTCGGATACCGACAGCTCGCTTGCGCGCAGACCGTCAATCATCGAGGCGAATGCGGTGAGCTTCGGCGCCACCTTCGACAGAAGCATAATCTCGCCTGAACGGCGCATAACCGAAAGCATACTCATTTCATCCTGTTGTGAGATTGCAAAAATCGCATCGACGGTCGCCGTACCGATTTTGCGCTTCGGCTCGTTGATTATACGGCGCAGCCTTTGCTCGTCACGGTCATTATATATAACGTGAAGGTATGCCAGAATATCCTTGATTTCCTTTTTATCATAGAAGCGCTGACCGCCTAAAATTCTGTACGGCATACCGCTTTTTGCAAATGCACTTTCGAGCGAGCGCGCAATCTCGTTTACACGGTAGAGCACGGCAAAGTCGCGGTACTCATACCTGCCCTTCGCAACAAGGTCGGCTATCGTCCTGGCAATATAGCGCGATTCGTCATTCTGGTCGGTTGCGTTATGCAGGGTTATCTGCTCGCCCGCGCCGCTATCGCACCAGAGCGCCTTGGCGTGCCGCTTGTCATTGTTTGCAATAACCGCATTTGCCGCATCAAGAATGTTTTTCGTGCTTCGGTAGTTCTGCTCCAGCTTTATCACCTTCGCATCGGGATAGGTTCTGTCAAAGCCGAGTATATTCTCAACCGTCGCACCGCGAAAGCGGTATATGCTCTGATCATCGTCGCCAACGACCATTATGTTTCTGTTTTTTGCGCTCAATATCTCTGTCAGCCTGAACTGCGCGTAGTTTGTGTCCTGATACTCGTCAACACACACGTACCTGAATTTGTTCTGGTAATACTCCGCAATTTCGGGGTGGCGTTCAAAAAGATACACCGTTTCGGCAATTATATCGTCAAAATCGAGGGCATTGCAGGCACGCAAACGTCTTTGATATTCCGCGTACACCTTTTTGATTTCCTTACCCCTCAGATTGAGCGCACCCACGTAGTCGTCGGGTGTTTCGAGGCGGTCCTTCGCCGCGCTGATTTCGTTTGCAACCGTCTTTATCGGCAGAACCTTTTCGCTGATATTGAGGCTCTTCATCGCGTCGGCAATCAGGTGCTTTTTATCGTCGGTGTCGTATATTGAAAACTCGCTGTTATAGCCCGCCTCGGCGGCATAACGGCGCAGAATACGCACGCATACCGAGTGAAACGTGCCCGCCCAAATCTCATCAGCCGCGCTGTCGTTGCCAAACGAGGCGGACAGACGCTCCTTTATCTCCCTTGCCGCCTTGTTGGTGAAGGTTATGGCGAGCATTGCGTAGGGCGGACAGGGCCTTACCGCGAACTCGGAAATCAGCGGCTCGAGCGCCGCGGCAGGCATATTTCTGAGCGCGCTTTCCATATCCGAAACGTAGCTCTCGTTTACATGCTCAGGCATATAATCGGAATAATACGCATTTCCGTATTTTATTATGAATACTATTCTCTGCACGAGAACGGTTGTCTTACCGCTGCCAGCGCCTGCTATTATGAGAAGAGGGCCGTCGGTGGTAACAGCCGCCTCTGTCTGCATATCGTTCAGGCGCGCCCCGACGTATTTTTTTATCAGCGCACGCTTGACACGCAAATATCTTTCCTTTAAGCTTTCGGTCATTTTTATCATCCTTTAATCATTATCAGTATAATTATACTAAATCGGTAGCAAAAAGGCAAGAGAAAGAGAGCCATTTTGTATAAATAAAATTTTTTTGGGGAATTGTAGAAAAAAAGTGTTGACAAACCAAAAACCTCGTGATATAATGTATAGGCGCTTGTGTGAGCAAGCACAATGGCGGAATAGCTCAGCTGGCTAGAGCGTCCGGTTCATACCCGGCAGGTCGTTGGTTCAAATCCGACTTCCGCTACCACACTCCCGACCCTCGGGAGTGTTTTTAGGCCCGTTGGTCAAGCGGTTAAGACACGGCCCTTTCACGGCTGTAACATGGGTTCGATTCCCGTACGGGTCACCAAAAAGGATAGGTACTCCTCGTGAGTGCCTATCCTTTTTGCTTACCCAGCAGAACCCACTCGGGTCGCAGAGCAACCCGAATTGGGTTCGCATATCCCGCCCGAAGATCTGAAAGCTCGCTTTCAAGCCACAGGGTGTGGATATTCTCGCCCTCGGCGAGATTCCCGTACACTTCCTGCCACTCTCTCTTTGCTTTTCGTGACCTGTACGGCTCGAACCCTCGCAAACGGCGATATTTCCGCATGCTTTTGTGTACTGTTTTTTCTTGACAAAAAAGATGAATACGTTTATAATTATACTTGTTATACACATTTACTAATGCACAAGGAGAAGGACTCTGTGAAACATGCTTATCTAATAATGGCACATACTGAGATTGACATTCTTAAGTTACTGCTGCAAAAATTAGACGATATTAACAACGACATATATCTACATCTGGATAAAAAATTCCGTGTCAGCACTCACGAATTTTCAAAGTGTTTGAAAAAATCCAAGCTTCATTTCATAAAAAGAATGAATGTTTTGTGGGGCGGATACTCACAAATCAAATGCGAAATCAAGCTACTCGAGACTGCTGTTGAGAACGGCTACGACTATTATCATCTCTTAACTGGAGTGGATCTACCCATAAAAACAAATGAGGAAATAAACCTTTTCTTTGAACAGCGAAAGGGACAGGAATTTATTTCATTTGATAAAAATGCAAACGACACAAGGAACTTTACAACACGATATAGCAAGTACCATTTCAAGAAGAGAGCTTTAGGAAAAACATTTCTCTCCAAAATGTTCTACAAGGGCTATAATATAATTGCAGGCTGTCTTGAAAAAATATTCAATATTGTAATAAAAGACAGAAGTAAGAAAGCAAACGGCCTTATCTTTATGAAGGGTAGCAGCTATTTCGATATTACGCACGAATTGGCTGATTATATACTGTCAAAAAAATCAGATATACGGCGCATTTTTAGATTTACAAGATGCTGTGATGAAGTATTCTTGCATACGTTGGCGTATAATTCTTGCTTTAAGGATAACCTTACCTTCACAGGAACACGTTACATTGATTGGAGTAAGCATTTAGCAAGTCCTGAAATTCTGACGATAAGACACGTTGATGAGATTATGAGTTCAAAGCATTTATTTGCAAGAAAGTTCTCAAATGAGCAAAGCGCCGAACTTATAAATAAAATATATAACTGTTAAAGGTAAAAAAAGCAACCCCTCGGCATTTGCCGAGGGGCTTTGCATATGAATCGAATTAAGGAAAGGGCGAGCTCCCTTTACGAGAGCTCGCCTTTTTGTTTTGCCTATTGTTTCAAAAAGCGTAATGCCTTTTCATCGGCGAGGTTATATTACTTTGCGCTCTTGATAGCTGCCTGAGCCGCTGCGAGTCTTGCAATGGGAACTCTGAAGGGCGAGCAGGAAACGTAATCAAGTCCGAGCTCGTGGCAGAACTCAACGGATGTGGGGTCACCGCCGTGCTCGCCGCAGATACCAACGTGGAGGTTGGGGTTAGCGGGTCTGCCGAGGGTGATAGCCATCTTCATGAGCTTACCAACGCCTGCCTGGTCAAGACGAGCGAAGGGATCGTTCTCGAAAATCTTCGCATCATAGTATGCGTCGAGGAACTTACCTGCGTCATCACGGCTGAAACCGTAGGTCATCTGAGTGAGGTCGTTAGTACCGAAGCAGAAGAAGTCAGCCTCTTTTGCAATGTCGTCAGCAGACAGACAAGCACGAGGGATCTCTATCATCGTACCAACCTCGTAATCAAGCTCAACGCCTGCCTTCGCAATCTCAGCGTCAGCGGTCTCAACTACTACCTTCTTAACGTACTTAAGCTCCTTGAGCTCGCCTACGAGAGGTATCATTATCTCAGGCTTGTTAGCCCAATCGGGATGAGCCTTCTTAACGTTTATAGCAGCGCGGATAACTGCCGCGGTCTGCATCTTAGCAATTTCGGGATAGGTTACTGCAAGACGGCAGCCTCTGTGACCCATCATGGGGTTCAACCCGAGGAGAGAAGCGATAAGAGCCTTGATGTCTTCAACAGACTTGCCCTGAGTATCAGCAAGAGCCTTGATGTCAGCTTCTTCTGTAGGAACGAATTCGTGCAGAGGAGGATCGAGGAAACGGATTGTAACAGGGTTGCCTTCGAGAGCTTCGTAGAGAGCTTCAAAGTCA
>JAZNXN010000014.1:0-16491 GCA_045593885.1 Eubacteriales bacterium | reverse complement strand
CTCATACAATAAAAGATTTATCGTATGAGCAGGTAATAGGTAATAGTGAAAAGTGAAGAGGTAATGAAGATTTTCGCCCGTGGCGAAAATCAACCGAACTTATTCACTATTCACTTTTACTTCTTATTTCCCACACACATCGGCGATGCGATGCTCATTTAATAAATATTGTTAAAGTTAAGAATAAAGGAAGGACGTATGTCGGAAAATAGTAAGAGCGGAAGATATCTTGGCGTCGATTACGGTGACGTGCGCACAGGTCTGGCGCAGACGGACATGACACGTTATCTTGCGAGCGGAATAGGATATATAAAGCCGGGCGGAATGCGCCACACAGCTGTTGCGGTTGCCGAAAAGGCGCGCGAGATAGGCGCCGTAAAAATAGTTGTCGGTCTGCCCAAAAACATGAACGGAAGCGAGGGCGAGCGCGCCGAGAAGGTGCGTATATTCGCCGGGCTTTTGCGCCAGGAAACAGACACCCCCATTGATTTTATGGACGAAAGGCTCACAACAGTTGAGGCATATAACTATCTCAACGCAACCGATACTGCCTCGAGAAAAAGAAGAGGTGTTATCGACACTCTCTCCGCCGAAATAATGCTTCAAAACTACATTGACAGAGAGAATTTACAAAAAAATACAAAATAAAACGTAATAGTCATAAAAAGGACACATTTTTGTATTAGAATTAAGGTGTAAGTATTTTAATCAAACAAAATCCGAAAGGAGCAGTCGATGAACGAGAACGAATTCGATAAAGAAAAAAATCCCGTTTCCGATAACAAGGATATGAGCGACAGTCAGACAACTGACAGCTCGGCAAAGGATAGCGGCGAGCAGGCAACGGTTGAACCGTCAGAGGACAACGGTGGGCAGCAAAAATCCGAAGCAGGCTCAAATCCTAATAACGAGAATGTGAGCAGCTCTCAGGGCGGTTACACAAACAATTCCGGCCTGTACGGCAACGAGTTTTTTAACCCTTATTCAAGAGGGGGAGGCGCATACAATCCGTACGATCCACGCAATTTTCAGAGGCCGCAAAAGCCAAAAAAGCCGAAAAATCCCTACACACTGCTTACCGTATTCGTAGTAGTAGGACTTGTAATATCTCTTGTCTCGGGCATTGTTGGAATGGTGATTGGCGGAGCTATCATGTCGGCAAGCTATGATGATAAGCTCGCTTACGCCAACAGCATAATAAACATCGAAACCAACAACGTTGAGAAAAACGAGAGCGAGGCAGGCTCTGCATCCTGGGTATATGAGGAATGCCGCGACAGTGTTGTTTCGATAACGACGAAAACGAGCTCAGGTGCAAATCTGGGAACAGGATCGGGAGTTTTTGTGAATATTCAGCATCAGAATGCCACAGAGCCCTATGCGTATATCATAACCGCAAATCACGTTATCAGCGGAGCCGGCTCGATAACGGTACAGACCTACGACGGACGCGTGTATAACGCAACCGCAATCGGCGGGGATTCCTGGTCGGATATAGCCCTTATACGAATAGTCGTTGATCAAAGCTCGGTTTACAAGCCGAGAACTCTCGCCACAGGCACAGATTACGTCAAGGCGGGAGAAAATATAGTTGTTATCGGAAATCCTCTCGGAGATCTCACCTGGAGTATTTCAACGGGTGTTGTCAGCGGTCTTAACAGAGAGGTGTACCTCGACGGATATAAAATGAATCTTATGCAGATAGATGCGGCAGTCAATCCCGGAAACTCCGGCGGAGCCGTATTTGATATGCACGGCAATCTCGTCGGAATTGTAAATGCAAAAACCGTCACCACAGGCGTTGAAGGCATAGGATACGCCATTCCTTCACCCGATGCACTTGAAATAATAACCGAGCTTCTTGATAACGGCGGCTACGTTTCGGGCAGACCTTATATCGGAATAGGATTTCAGGCTGTGAGCAACGTAAACGTTGCAGATGCTTACCTGTTCACAGGATATATGATAACGAGCTACGCGTTCGGCGACCAGCTCAAATACGGTGACCTGCTTATTTCGGTTGACGGAACTGCGCTCACCGATTCCTCGCAGATAACCAAGATTCTGTCGGAAAAGAGTGTTGGCGACAGTATAACCTTCACTGTTTTCAGACTCAACACACAAACCAACAAGTATGCGTTTGAAACACTCAACGTAACAGTACAGATTCACAGCATCGACGACTATTACGCACTCGGACAGTAATTCAAAACGCAACAAAAAAGGGACTCTTAATCGAGTCCCTTTTGCATTTAATATGGAACAGAATCAATCTTACTGGTTTTCAAGCATACGGAGAAATTCAGGCTCGTCTATTATACGCACTCCGAGATCCTTTGCCTTCGTAAGCTTCGAGCCTGCCTCCTCGCCCGCGAGGACGAAGGTGGTTTTCTTGGATACCGACGACGAAACCTTACCCCCTGCGCGTTTTATGAGTGCGGATGCCTCGTCACGCGTCATTGTGGGGAGCGTTCCCGTGAGAACGAAGGTCATTCCCTCAAAGGTGCTGGCGCTCTGCTCCGCTACCGCCTCGGTATGAACTCCTGCCGCTACGAGCGCATCGCGAAGCTCGCGGGCGCGCTCGCTTTCAAAAAACTCAACGAGATTTTTGGCGGTTATCTCACCTATATCGTCAACCGCGAGAAAATCGTCAAAGCTCGCCTCGAAGAGCGCGTCAAGTGTACGAAAGCGCGCGGCTATACTCTCAGCGGCAACCGCACCTACCTGCCGTATACCGAATGCGTAAAGCAGGCGCTCAAGCCCTGAGGACTTCGATTTCTCGATAGCTTTTATAAGGTTCTCGGCAGATTTATCTCCCATGCCCTCTAAATTACGCACGTCATCCTCGGTTATTTTATAGAGGTCACATACGTCGGATATAATTTTGTTTGCGATTAAAAGCTCTATAATCTGAGGACCGAGTCCGTCAACGTTCATTGCATCCTTGGAAACAAAATGCGCGATAGCACGTGATTTCTGTGCAGGGCATCCAACGTAGACGCAGCGGACAGCCGCACCGTCGCCGTCAGCATCTCGCACAAGCGGTGAGTTACAGGACGGACAGTTAGTCGGCATCTCAAAAACACGCTCCGAGCCGTCGCGCTCACTCTTGACGCTCTCGCAAATTTCGGGGATAATTTCGCCCGCCTTCTGCACTATAACGCTGTCGCCTATACGTACGTCAAGCTCTCGTATGAAGTCGATGTTGTGCAGGGTTGCACGGGATACCACACTACCCGAGAGGCGCACAGGCTCAAGAATCGCAACGGGGGTTATAACTCCCGTTCTGCCTACCGCTACGGTTATATCAAGGAGCTTTGTTTTCTTCTGCTCCGGGGGATACTTGTACGCAATTGCCCATTTCGGTGTGCTGGAGTTTTCTCCGAGCTCTATGCGCTGGGAGAGGTCGTTTACCTTGACAACCGCGCCGTCCATATCAAAGGAAAGCTCGGGGCGCATCTCTCCAAGCTCGGAAACATAATCGAGCACTGCTCTCTCCCCCGACAGTGTTTTTCGCAGAGGGAGTGTGCAGAAGCCAAGCTCGCTGAGCCTGTCAAGCGTTTCGGAATGGGTTTTCGGCTCTCTTCCGTCAAGGTAAAGGCTACCCTGTTGAAAATTGAATATGAAAATTTCAAGGTGTCGCTTCGCCGTTATTTTCGAATCGAGCTGACGCAAGGAGCCTGCCGCCGCGTTTCTGGGGTTTGCAAAGAGCGAAAGACCGTCGCGCTCGCGCTCCTCATTCAGCTTGTCAAATACCGAGCGAGGCATATAAACCTCTCCGCGCACGCAAAGATACGGAATCGGCTCGGTGAGAGTGAGAGGAATCGAGCGCACGGTACGCAAATTTTCGGTAACATCCTCGCCGATGAAGCCGTCGCCGCGCGTTGCGCCCTGAACAAATACTCCGTCACGGTAGGTGAGGGATACCGAGAGCCCGTCTATCTTCGGCTCTACCGAATACTCAACACCGTCAAGGCTTTCCTCAACCCTCTTTACAAACTGCGAGAGCTCGTCGGGTGAGAAAACGTCGGAAAGGCTGCCCATCTGCACGGTGTGCACGAATTTTTCAAACTTATCAAGAGCAACACCCCCTACGCGCTTTGTGGGTGAGGCGGGGCTGTCAAGCTCGGGATTTTCGCGCTCAAGTGTTTCGAGCTCACGAAACATCGCATCATATTCGTAATCGGATATTTCAGGCGCATCGTTCTCGTAATAAAGCTTGCTGTGATAGGTTATTCTTTCACGCAAAAATTCAATTCTTTCTTTGATTTCCGTCTTATTCACACAAAAATCCTCTCATTTATGTTTATACAAATATTTTACTATATTTTGCACTCTTTGTCAATGAAAATGCGAACATCTTTTATCTTGACATCAAGCCCTCGGTATTCTATAATTATAACAGAAGGGAGTGTGCTTTTATGAACGTAGCGGTGATTTTGGGCGGTACGGGCGGTATATGCAGATATATAGCCGCGCTGATTGCAGAGGAAAAGGAAACGGACGAGGTCTGGGTACTCACGCGAAGTGCTGAGCGCGCCCGGAGTATTTTTCCGTCGGACAGTAAAATCAAAATAATAGAAACCGATTTTGATGAGCCCGACGTTCTACTCTCGAAAGCACTTTTGGACGGAGAACACAACGTAAAATGGCTGGTAAACGGCATAGGGGTAGGACTTATAGCTGATGCCGCCGACACGCCGAGCTCGGATGCAGAGAATATGATACGGGCAAACTGCCTCATTATGACAAAGGTTACCCCTGCCATAATACCATTTATGCAGAGGGGGGCACATATAATGAATCTTGCGAGCGCGGCGTCATTCTGCCCTCAGCCGCATTTCTCGGTCTATGCGGCGAGCAAGGCGTATGCGCTCTCATATTCGCGTGCTCTCGGCGCAGAGCTGAAAAATCGCGGTATAACCGTCACCGCGGTCTGTCCGGGTCCTGTTAATACCGATTTTATCGGGCGCGCCGAAAGGGACAGAAAAATCAGCCAAAAAAAGAAACGCGCAATGGCGCATCCCAAGGCAGTTGCAAGCCACGCATACAAATATGCAAAAAGGGGTAAGCCCCTATGCGTTTACTCGCTGAAAATGAAGCTTTCGGCGCTTGCCTGCAAGCTGTTGCCGACCGGCTTGGTTATGAAATTTTTCGGCTAAGTAAAATTCTCAATAAGTAAAGCCTCACCCATTCTGCTATGCAGGGGTGAGGCTTTCTACGTTGATTAATTTAGGCCTTTTTGCCTTTTATCTTGTTTTCGCCGAATATTCTCGTGTACTTGAGCATTACCTTCACAAGATGCTTGACGTTATCGCGCAGGCGGTGAATGCTCACCCTTCCGCTCTTGACGCCCTCAACTATGGGCGCAGTGTAGGTATCGTCGGGAGTACCGGGAGTCAGCCAGCAGTTACCGTTGGCAACCGCCATAACGGCATCCGCCGTTCTGTAAGAGCCCCAGTCTGTCATAATAAAGCCGTCAAAGCCCATCTCCTCACGGAAGATACCGAGCATCAGCTCCGAGTCCGTAGCTGTGTAAAGGTCATTTGCCGCATTATAAGAGGTCATAATACCGTCTGCGGAGCAGATACGCATAGCAAGCTCAAAGGGCTTCACGTAAAGCTCACGGAAGGTACGCGGGTCTATTATAGCGTGCGTTCTGAATCTGGATATTTCGTTGTTGTTGGCAATCACGTGCTTATAAACTGCGGCGACATTGTTGTCCTGAAGGCCCTTTGCGTGATATGCCGCCATAATACCCGTAAGCACAGGGTCCTCCGAAAAATACTCGGGGTTACGTCCGCACAGAGGGGCGCGGTGCATATTCATACCGGGGGCAAGACTCATATGTACTCCCTCATCAAAGGACTCCTCTGCGATAACTCTGCCGACGGTGTATACAAGCTCGCGGTTGAAGCTTGCACAAACCATATTGCTGCACGGCATACCCGTGGTACGCAGATGCATACGCAGAGCCGAGTTTCCGTCCGCCGCATAAAAATGCTTGAAGCCGTATTTTTCAATGGGGTAAACCGAGCCTGCAACGCCATTTGCATCAATCGACCACGCACACGCACATACGTTGATACGCGCAAGCTCCTCAACGCTCATCTGAGCGATAAAGCTATCGAGCAGGTCAGGATTTTTCTCTACATCCTCATAGTAAATTGTTTCGCCGTTGTATTCGGGGAGCACGGGGGCGTCAAATACCTTGCGCTCGGTTTTCGGCATATCGGGCACATCCCTCTCGAAATCAAAGTAGGATATTCCCTTGGGGCTTATACCCTTTTTCCTTGACATAACGTCAAATTTCTCTTTGGCTACGCAGTAGCTGTGAAGCTGCCTTACAAGCTTCTCACCGTCGAGTGTTACGGTATATACAGGTAATAGAGAGTTGACGTGCTCGCCGAGTGAGAATACGTAATCACCCTTCTCCATTACCATAGCGGCAAGCTGGGTGTCGTAGGAGGAAAGCTCCATATTGTCAACTGTAAAGGTCAGCACCTCGCTCTCACCAACGGAAAGCTCTCTCGTCTTTTGGAAATCGACGAGCTCGTGCGCGCACTTCTCTATTCTTCCGTCAGGCTTGCTGACGTAGAGCTGAAGCACCTGCTTACCCTCTCGGCTGCCCGTATTTTTCACCTCTGCGCGAAGTGTCAGGCACTCGCCGTCGTAGCTCGCATCAAGATACTTATGCTCGAAATCGGTATATGAAAGTCCGTAGCCGAAGGGATACGCAACGGGAACACCGTAAGTATCAAAGTAACGGTAGCCGACGTACATACCCTCCTCATAGTAAACCTGTATGCTGGGCTCCTGATTTTCCTCGGTATCAAGCACCGTGCTCTCGGGATAGTTCTTTGACGCGGGATGGTCATAATAGTCAAGTGCCCATGTACCCGTCAGCCTGCCGGAGGGATTAACGGTACCGTTTAACACCTCTGCGAGAACTCTGCCCGCATACTGTCCGCCGTAGCTGAACCACAAAACGCCCTTGATGTTATATTTCTCTATGAATTTAACGTCAACGGTATAGCCGACATTGAGGATTACAACAGTCTTTTCAAAGACCTCGGATACTGCAGCAATAAGTGCCTCCTCTGTGTCGGAAAGATAGTAACCGCCCTTTTGTGCTCTGTTGTCGGTGGATTCACGCGAGCCTCGGCACAAGGCGACAATAGCAATATCGCTGAACTTCCTTGCCCTGTCGAGCATAGCCTTATCGGGAACGGTGCCGAAGTCGTATTCGTAGTAATGACGAAGCTCCTCATTGAGCTCAAATCCGCCGTACTCGGTCATACCGCTCATAAAGCCTACGCTGAAGCGGGGGTTGATACATCCCGCACCGCCCGACATATTAAAGAAACGGTAGTATATATCTCCAAAAACGTTGATTTTTTTATTTGAAAGAGGAAGAACGTTGCCCTCGTTTTTGAGAAGCACCGCGCCCTCTCTCGCTACGTTAACGGTCTGTTCATCGTGCTCGTCGTATTTATAATCGGCGGTTTTCTCCATTTTAGGACAGTCAAACACCGTCTCTGCCGCGGGAAATTCCTCGCCGTCCGCCGTTCTGAAGCCTGATATCTCTACGGTATACGTACCGCCCTCTACCATATGCACGCGGCGCATATCAACCGCCAGCTTCCACGGTCTCCAATTTCCCTTATCGGGAAGCCATGTTATGTAGGGCACGTCCTCGCCGTTGACGGTTACCTTTCCCTTCACACTCATATCCATATCAACCGGAGCGTATTCGTGTTTTTTATCCGTGAAGGACCAGACGTGATATCCCTCAAGTCTTCCGTTTGACTCCCAAGAGGTTCCGTAGACGTTGTTTACGTCGTACGAGCGCTTACCTGAGCCGTAGAGAAACAACTCTATGTTCTTATTTTTCATAATATTATCTCCTGTTATTAAGGGGCGCAGAGCGCGCCCCTCGCTTAAAGCCAAATGCTTTATCTGTCGCGGATAGCGTCAATAGGCTTCTTTGCCGCAATCTTTCTGACGGGCAGGAAGGAAGCAATGAACGCAACTCCAATGCTTATTGCTAAAATGTATACGACGTTCACAGCGCCGAAGCTGAGTATAGTCATGAGCAGTCCGTACTCGTTTCGTAGCAGATTGTTAATGACCATAGTCACGGCGAAGGATATTCCTGCGGACAGGACAAAGTTTATCATAGCGATAACAAAGCTCTCCGAGAAGAATATTGAGAATACGTCGTTAGAGCGCGAGCCGATAGCGCGAAGTATACCAATCTCACGCTTCTTATAGTTGATACTCGTAACGATAAAGTTGAACATCATAAGAGCCGCAAATACCGCAAAGCCAACGCCAACCCAGAGGAATACCTGACCGAGAGTATCAAGAATATCCTTCATGTCGTCAAGAAGAACGTTTACCTCGTTGGCAAGGCTGTACTGAAGCTTTCCGTCCTCATAAATATTCTGCACGTATTTGATAACATCTCTGAGCTTTTCGCCTGTGGGCGTAGGTGCAATAACCGTCTTGAAGGGACCGCGAGGACCGTACTCCTCATTCATCATATCGTCCCTCATCTGCAATTCTGCAAGATAATCTGCCTTACCGACGTTCCAAAGCTCGTCGCTCACAACGGTTGACCAGCTATTGTTCTCAATCTTTGACGGATCAAAAATTCCGACTACGTTGACAGCCTTTCTCTCGCCGAGAACGCCAACCTCATCCTGCTTCGACTTTACAGAAATCTTCGATTCTTCCCACTCACAGAATATCTGGGAGAGAAGTGTAGGGTTGCTTCTCATAGCCTCAATGTATGCAACACACTTTTCAAAATCGGTTGCATCACTCAAGGAATAAATGTACGTACCTACGTAGGTATCAGCCATCATCTCGGAAGCCGAGCTGTAATTGTTACGGCAGCTGTTGTAGTTTCTTTCCCAGAGTGACTGTGCCTGAGCTAATGTTATTTTTATTTCATTGCTCGATGCAGCTGTTGAAAGAAGCTCTCTGAAGTCCCAGCTTGCATTAACGAGAACGTCGTAGTCGCCAAGCTCGGTCTTGCTCGCGTCAGCAAAGAACACACCTGTATCCTTGTCGGTGATGCTCGAGAGCGGACGGATGTTGTTGCTCAGGCTGAAGCTGTCGCCAAACGTGAACGATTGACTGTTGAAATCAGCCTGGAAGCTCTGCATTGCGATTTCACTATCGCTTATCTCAACTCCTGCGGTTGCAGATGCATAGAGGTCGTTGTAAACGTTTTCGGACACAAAGAGAGAACCAACAGGGCTATACGCAGTAATTGCCTCATACTCCATATACATAAGGTGGTCGTAGAAATTGCTCTCGCCGTCCTGACGAACCATGTTTACCTCATATCTTTGTGCGTTGAATCCTGTATTTATAACGCCTACTATGGTATAACTCTTACTCTCCGAGGGCATACCACCCATATTGTTCTCAATATAGATGTTGAGATTTATTGCCTTGCCCTTGATGTCTGCGGCGGAATTTACCTCGACCTTCTCGTTCTTATCCATGGGGCTGAAGTCCGCAATTTTGAGAAGCTCGAGCATCCAGTCGGTTATCGCTACCTCATCATCGTTTTGAGGCAGTCTGCCGTCAACGGTATATTTATACGCGCTGAGGTCCTGCTCGGTGAAATGAGCGATTGTTCTGAAATCGGTGCTGCCGTTCAGCTTCTCCGCATCATAGAACATATTGTACGCGCCGGCTCTTGCGTTAATGAGTCCCTTGAAGGTGATGCCGAGGTCAGACTCAAGCTTCTCCTTCTCTTCATTAGTTATTGTAGTGCCGTAGGTCTGGAAGTAATCACTGTCGTCGGGATTTGAATTCCAACCCTTTTGGAAGGATATATACTTGATGTCAGAATCAACCAGCGAATTGTAGGTCGTTTCAACGTGGTCGTAGCCCGCAACCGTGGTTGCAAGACCGAACAGAGAGAACGCAACTACTGAGAGTAAAATGGTGAACACAAGCCTTACGGGCTTGTGCTTTAAGCTCTGCGTGCCCATCTTGAACGCATTTTTGAGAGGAAGCTTGGACTTGATGAGCTTGAATTTCTCACCCGTGTGCGCCTTTATCTTGCTCTCGTCGGTGGGAACGAATGCACCCGCCATACCCGATTTACTCTTCTTTGAAAAGATACCGAGGCGCGTTTTCTGTCCCGCGCGCTTGAGGCGCAGAAACTCGTTTATCGCATCCATATCCTCCTGTGTCAAAACGTAGTCCTCGGGAATTTCAATTTCATTTTCCCTGAAATTGAGTCCGTTTTCCTCCGCTGCGGCATTGTTCTCGCCGCTGTACTCAACGTCGGATATTATCTTACCGTCGGCAAGCTCGATTATTCTGTCCGCATACTGCTCGGAGAACTCGCGGTCGTGCGATACGATGAGCACGAGCTTTGTCTTGGAGAGCTTCTTGAGGGTATCAAAAACCTGACGTCCCGTCTTCGAGTCTAGCGCGCCCGTAGGCTCGTCCGCCATAATTATCTCGGGGTTTTTAACGAGAGCACGCGCTATCGCAACTCTCTGCTTCTGTCCGCCCGAAAGCTCGTTGGGACGGCGATTGCCCATTCCCGCGAGGTCAACCTCTTTAAGAATATTGTTTATAGCCTCACTCGTCGCACGCTTACCCTGAAGCTCGAGCGCAAGACCGATGTTAGCACCGATACTGAACTCCTCAAGAATATTGTATTCCTGGAATATAAAGCCTATGTAGGTATTGCGGTAGCTGTCGAAGTGCTTTTGCTTGAATTTCTTGCTCGACACTCCCTTGATAAGAATATCTCCGCTGTCGTATTTGTCAAGACCGCCGAGGATGTTAAGAAGGGTTGATTTACCCGAGCCCGATTTACCGAGTATGAATACCATACCGGTATCGGGAAGCTTGAGTGATACACCGTCAAGAGCGTTGACGGGAACTCCCCTTCTAGGCTTGTAGACCTTTTTCAGATTTATGGCTTCAAGCATATTATATCTCCTTTTTATGTGTTTTTTATGAGTATAGCATATATAAAATTTTAAGTCAATAACAATAGTTAAAATTTATATTATTATTTTCTTTTTACGCCGCGGTTAAATATGTATTTTCCTGCAAAAAATATCTCTGATTTCTTTTTTGTGAATTTTGTTTTAAGTTTTATATAAATCGCTTGACAAATTCATGAAGGCGCAGTATAATGTTAACGTAAAGACGAAAAAGAGGTGAACTACTATGTCTAAAAGTGTATATTCGCTCGTGCTTACCGACGAGGTCGTGAGGGAGATTGACCGAATGGCGTATCAGTCGGGAACCAACCGCTCGAATATGATAAATCAGATACTTGCCGAGAGGGTGTCGTATATAACCCCCGAAAAGAGAATTGAGAGAATTTTCAATGCTATCGAGAGTATGCTCGGAATGTCGGATACCTTCCGGAAGAGTGCGCCTGCCTCGGACACTATGCTCCAGCTCAATTCCTCGCTCGCATACAAATACAATCCAAACGTGAAATACAGCGTTGAGCTGTACCGCGACGACAGCGAGGCACTCGGTGAGATGCGCGTTTCAATGAGAACGCAGAACACGTCGCTCATAATGGCACTTCTGGATTTCTACGAGCTGTGGACATCAACCGAGAAAAGATTTATCGGCGAGAGCCCGTCGGGTGCTGACCGAATGGGCAGATTTTTCAGAAGAATAAAGCCGAGGATAAACCGCACCGCCAACAGCGGCTCGGACACCGAAACTCTCGGCGGTCTTATCGCGCAGTACATCCGCGCGTTCGATTCTGCTCTGAAGGCATACTTTTACAATTTGAGCACACCGCACGCCGCGGTTCGTGAGGTAGAGGACATATACCGCGAGTATCTGTCCACGTCACCCCACATTATTTAAGGAGGGAAATTTATGAATCTTGAAAAAATGACACAAAAAAGCATAGAGGCCGTAAACGGCGCGCGCTCGCTTATGAGCGAATATTCAAATCAAGAGATGCAGTGCGTGCACCTCTTGGCGTCACTCATGGGACAGAGCGAGGGACTCGCCGCAGAGCTGTGCAAAAGGTGCGGTGCTGATGCCGACAAAATAAGAAGTGAGTCGGTTGCCGCTGTTGACAGACTGCCGAAGGTTTCTGGCAGCACCGAGGCTGACAGAATTTACGTATCGCGCGCGCTCGAAGCGGTGCTGACCGAGGCTGAGGCAACAGCGAGGGCTATGAAGGACGAGTTCGTTTCTGTCGAGCATATTCTGCTCGCGCTCGTCAAAAAGGGCGACTCGGAAACGAAAAAAATCCTTGGCTCTGTCAGCGAGGACAAAATACTTTCCGCCCTCAAGGATATAAGAGGAAATCAGCACGTGACCACAAGTACCCCTGAGGATACCTACGACGTACTGAAAAAGTACGGTCAGGACCTTGTTGAGCTGGCTCGCGCACAGAAGCTCGACCCTGTTATCGGCAGGGACGACGAGATTCGCAGCATGATACAGATATTGTCGAGAAAGACCAAAAACAACCCCTGCCTCATCGGAGAGCCGGGTGTTGGAAAAACCGCCATTGTCGAGGGGCTTGCCCTGCGTATCGTGCGCGGTGACGTTCCCGATAATCTCAAGGATCGCTCGGTTTTCTCACTCGATATGGGCGCGCTCGTTGCAGGTGCAAAGTACCGCGGAGAATTTGAGGAAAGATTGAAGGCGGTGCTCGCCGAGGTGAAGGCGAGTGAGGGCAGAATAATTCTGTTTATAGACGAGCTTCACACGATAGTTGGCGCGGGCAAGACCGAGGGCGCAATGGATGCGGGCAATCTTCTAAAGCCAATGCTTGCGCGCGGCGAGCTTCACTGTATAGGTGCAACCACCCTTAACGAATACCGTAAGTATATAGAGAAGGACCCGGCGCTTGAGCGCAGATTTCAGTCTATACTCGTGCCCGAGCCGACGGTTGAGGACACGATTTCAATACTGCGCGGACTTAAAGAAAAGTACGAGGTTTTCCACGGAGTCAAGATACACGATGCTGCCCTTCTCTCTGCCGCCACCCTCTCGAACAGATATATCAGCGACCGTTTTCTGCCCGATAAGGCAATCGACCTTGTCGATGAGGCGTGCGCTATGATAAAGACGGAAATGAACTCAATGCCAACCGAGCTTGACGAAATTGCAAGAAAGATAATGCAGCTCGAAATTGAGGAGGCGGCACTCAAAAAGGAAAAGGATAAATTATCCCGCGAGCACCTTTCCGCTATCCGTGATGAGCTTTGCGACCTGCGCGCGAAATTTTCCGAGATGAAGGGACGTTGGGAAAAGGAGCGCAGCTCGATAGGCCTTGTACAGAAGCTACGCGAGGACATAGACAAAACCAACGCCGAGATAGAGCGCGCGCAGAACGACTATGACCTTACCCGCGCGGCTGAGCTGAAATACGGCAAGCTCCCCGAGCTCAAAAAGCAGCTTGAGGACGCAGAAAAACAGGAGGGTGAGGCGCAGAAGCGCACCCTTCTGCGAGATGCCGTCGGCGAGGAGGAAATAGCGCGTCTCGTCAGCCGCTGGACAGGAGTGCCCGTAGCAAAGCTGGTTGAGGGCGAGAGGGCAAAGCTCCTGTCACTTGACGAAATTCTTCACCGCCGTGTCGTCGGTCAGGACGAGGCTGTCGCAAGGGTTTGCGATGCTATCTTGCGCTCGCGTGCAGGTATTCAGGATCCGAGCAGACCTATCGGCTCATTCCTCTTTCTTGGCCCTACAGGTGTCGGAAAAACCGAGCTTGCAAAGGCTCTTGCGGAATCACTCTTTGACGACGAAAAGAACATTGTCAGAATAGACATGAGCGAGTATATGGAGAAATATTCGGTATCACGCCTTATCGGTGCGCCCCCCGGTTACGTCGGCTACGATGAGGGCGGTCAGCTGACAGAGGCTATACGCAGACGTCCGTATTCGGTCATACTGTTCGACGAGATTGAAAAGGCACACCCCGACGTGTTCAACGTGCTTTTGCAGGTGCTCGATGACGGAAGAATTACGGACAGTCAGGGAAGGACGGTTGATTTCAAAAATACCGTAATTATCCTTACCTCAAATCTCGGCTCGGACATAATCCTTGACGGAATTGAAAAGGACGGCGAGATATCCAAGGAAGCGAGAGAAGGCGTAAATATGCTCCTGAAGCGCTCCTTCCGCCCCGAATTTCTCAACCGTCTTGACCAGATAGTCTTCTACCGTCCGCTCACACGCGAGAACATTAAGAAAATAGTTGATTTACAGCTCATATCTCTTGAAAAGCGTCTTGCTGATAAACGACTGTCCGTTTGCGTTGACGACTCGGCGAAGGAGCTTATAATCGAGCGCGCCTATGACCCGATATACGGAGCGCGTCCCTTGAAGCGTTATATACAGTCAAACCTTGAAACCCTTATCGCAAGAAGGATAATCTCCGAGGATATAGCTCCCGATACCGAAATAAAAATCACGGTTGAAAATGGCGAGCTTGTCGCAAAATAAAAAGCGGGCAGGGGTACCTACACAGGTGCTTCTGCCTTTGTTTTATGAAATTCTCAAAAAAGAGATGGACAAAACGGACTTTTCGTGTTATAATCGGTTTATAAAGAAAAAGGAGCTTGTGTATGAACGTAAGGCTTGCATATCAGATTAAGGATATTTATACTCTGCCAAAGCAAAAGCAGGAGCATGATGCTCTGCTCGTCGGCACCGAAGGTATATGCTACATAATTGCAGAAAAAGAAAATATACAGTTCGGTATCGATAGCATAATATACATTCCGAAGGGTACGGAATATTCGATACGCTCGAGCGTTGGATTTTCAGGCATTTTCATACAGACAGACAGCGCGCTTGATATGAAAAAGCTATCACCCCTTATGGATTATACCAAAAAAATCGTACCTCTTGCCGAAATGATACACGGAGCTTACGCACAGAGAGAGGAAAACCGCGCTCTGCTTCCTTCGCTTCTTTACTCGGTTATCGGCTACGCCGCGCTCATACGCGAGAAGAAGGGCGAGCCCGATTTTGTCACCATGCTGAAAACGAGAATTGCAGACAGCTATCACGATGCCGATTTTGACCTTGTGCGCGAGTGCTTGCGCCTCGGCTACAATCACGATTACGTCCGCCGCGTTTTCCGCAACGTTATAGGTAAAACCCCCTCTGATTTTCTCACGGAAACAAGGGTTGAACGCGCCAAGGAAATTCTTGTGAGCTCACCCAACCTGCCAATAGCAGATATTGCCGCGGCAACGGGCTTCTCAGACCAGTACTATTTCTCGCGTGTTTTCTCGAAGGTATGCAAAATTTCACCCGCCCGCTACCGCCGCGCTATGCTGAACAAAGCCACGGAAGGCGAAGAATAAAATGCAGAAGCGAATAGTTGAAAGGCTGTCAGAAATCGGTTGGGTATGCGCCCTTATGCGTATAGCGAGCCTATTGTTGACCGTGTTGGTTTTTATAGCGTTTCCCGCGATGCTGATTGCCTTCATTGTAAAGAAACTTTACCTCATAGCGCTCTCGCTTACGCTCGTTTGCGCCGTTCCCTTCGTTCTGATATCGGTTGTACGTCGGCTGCTTAACAGACCGCGCCCGTTTGAGAGCCAGGGCTTCACCCCGATACTAAAAAGGGAAAAGGGCGGTTGCTCCTTTCCGAGCCGTCACGCCTTCTCTGCATCGCTGATTGCAACAGTATGGCTGTCGGTTGGAACACCAATAGCGATTTTGCTCTACGTCTGCACCCTCGGGATTTCGGCAATCCGCTACCTTTCGGGAGTACACTATCTATCTGACCTTATCGCAGGCATCGCCATCGGCGTTATCTCGGGTGTCATCGGGACTTTTCTTGTTTTTCTTATATAAAAAGCAGACCTTTCGGTTTGCTTTTTACTTTTTATCAAAATTAGGCTTATCTGTGGTTTCAATTATAAATCTCATCGCAAGCCGAGCTCCTATAACAAACGTTTCTTTTCTATCCAACGCATTGACTGATTCGCACACGTTTTCATACCTTTCGAAAAAATCCTTTTGATTGTCATCCAGTATGCTGTACAAATAGTTTCTGAGCACCTCCTTGGATGAAAATGTACCTTTATAATCCTCCTTGTAATATATTTCCTCATCTCCATCTCTTTCGCTTTGTACATGAGCCCATATTTCATCTAACAAATTCCTCATACATATTCTCCCATTTGTATATTTTAGAACTTTTAAGTACTACAATGTGATTATATCAGATTTTTATGATATTGTCAATAGTACAGAAAGATACTATGGAGAACAAAAATGCTTTTGAAAAGATTACGCGATATGCGAGAAGACCATGATCTAAAGCAAGAGGATATTGCAAAGTTATTAGGAATACAACAGACAGTGTATTCAAGATACGAGCGAGGTTACCAAACAATACCCTTATCCCACTTAATTAAATTAGCAGATTTTTACGGCGTCTCTTTGGACTATCTTACGGAGCGCAAATAATGGAAAAAGCAGACCGTGAGGTCTGCTTTTTTA
>JAZNXN010000013.1:0-11621 GCA_045593885.1 Eubacteriales bacterium | reverse complement strand
ACACTTTTCAGTGTTTCAAAAATTTCTGTTGTTCAATTTTCAATGATCAATTTCTTTCGCCCCGAAAAACTCGCAGCCTGTCTATTATATCACAGCACTTTTCCCTTGTCAAGTACTTTTTCAAAGTTTTTTTAACTTTTTTGAAATACCAGAAAACACAAGGTTTTTCGATGCGTGCCCGTATATTATAACCGCAAAATAATGGCTTGTCAATAGTTTTTTTCGAATTTTTTTCGGAAAATTACCTTTTTTTATTTTGGTATAATAAATTCTTATATAAAAAGAACAAGGTCATTTCATTCGTTATAGCATAAGGTGCAATTTCTGCCTGTTTTCCCTTTATTAATATAATAGGAAAGAATCACACGTCCGTCATTTGCGTGAGTTTTTACGGTATGCAGTAGGTCTTAAGCCGACAAGGCGGCAGAACTGATGCGAAAAGTGGTGTTGGTCGGAAAAGCCCAGCTCGTCGGAAATCTCCTCTATGCTTCTGTCGGTGCTTTTGAGCATTATCATCGCAATCCTTATCTTCGACTGCATTATATAGCGGTGGGGCGTTATGCCGTAATTCTTCCTGAAAATCCTTATGATATGCTCGCGCGAGAAGGAAAAGCGCTCCGCTATATTTTCAAGCGACAGATTATCCTTGATATTGCGGTCAATATAGAGTCTGATTTTCTCAACCGAGCTGTCTGGGGCAGACTGCTCTGCCTTATGCTCGGAGAGATGCTGGAGCAAAAGAAAAACTCGGCGCTCGCTCTCACGGCGGTACTCCTCGAAGTCGGATATTCCCTTCAGCGCGGAAATTGTGTCATCAAGCTTTTTTTGGGTATCAACGCCCGAAAAGAGCCTCGCGCCCGAAAGCCCGTATATCCTTATCAGCTCGCGCGCAAGCTCGCCCTTGAAATTTATCCAGAGACGCTCGAAGTTATTGTCGCTCTGCGAATAGTATATCTGATTTTCCCCCTCGCAGAGAAGGAAGGTGTCGCCCGCCCTGACGGTATATATTCTGTCGTCGCAGACGATAACACCAGAGCCCGAGAGAACATACTGAATACACGCTACGGGGGAATCCATTCGTATCTGATAGCAGGGTACGCCAACAAAGGTCCTGCCGTATTCGGTTATCACCGCAGTTTTGTATGTAATGCCCTCGGGGGCAACGTATTTCTCGGTTGCGGCGGGAGTTTCAAGCTCGATTATATTCATATAAGCCTCACACGTTTTTTTATATTGTAGCTCATTTTACGCAAAATGTCAACTTTAATTCCTTTTTAACCAAAAATGTGCTGTTTTTTGGCATTAAAATATCAAATTTTTTGTTTTATAATATAGATATAAAAAATTTTGAGGTGGATTATGAAAATTACAAGACTTGAGCTACTGAAAATAAAGCCGAGGTGGATGATACTCAAAATGCACACCGGCAGGGATATAATCGGTCTTGGCGAGCCGATACTTGAGGGGCACACTGCAGCGGTTGAGGCGGCTGTCAACGAGCTTGGAGAATACCTTATCGGTAAGGACCCGATGCAAATTGAGCATCATTTACAGGCAATGTACAGGGGAGGCTTCTACCGCGGCGGTCCTGTCATTATGTCCGCTATCAGCGGAATCGAGCAGGCTATGTGGGATATAAAGGGCAAGTATTACAACTGTCCCGTGTACGAGCTTCTCGGCGGCAGGTGCCGCGACAAGATAAGAATGTACACTCACATAAAGGTTGCGGGCACAGCAGGCGAATTTCCGATAGAGGATATACTGGCACTGGCGGACGAAAGGCTCAAAAGGGGCTACACGGCACTCAAATACTCGATAATTCCGCCTATAAGGGCTATCGAAAATCCCGAAAATACCGAGAAGCATATCGAGCGCTTTGCACGTGTGCGCGAGCATATCGGGAACGGAGTTGACCTCGCGATAGACTTTCACGGCAGGGTTTCACCCGCAATGGCGAATGTATTTATAGAAAAGCTCGTGCCGTATCAGCCGATGTTTGTCGAGGAGCCGTGTCTGCCCGAAAATGTTGACTGTATGGTTGATATAGCGAGAAAAACCAACATTCCGATAGCGGCAGGCGAGCGTCTGTTCGGCAAGTGGCAGTATCGCGAGCTGATTGAAAAGCGTGCAGTCAGCGTTATTCAGCCCGACCTCTGCCATGTTGGCGGAATCTTCGAGGCGCGAAAGCTGGCAGCTATGATGGAGATGTATTACGGAACGGTTGCACCGCACAATCCGCTCGGTCCTATTTCGCTCGCCTCGTGTATTCAGCTTGATGCCTGCATCCCGAATTTCTTAATTCAGGAGCACCCGGGCAACGCAGACGGCTCTGACCTCGGTGTCGGATATATCACCGAGCCGTTTGAGATAAAGGACGGACATATTGAGCTTTCGGGCAAGGCGGGGCTTGGCGTTGAGCTTGACGAGGCGGCCATTTCCGAAAAGCTTTACGACGGAAAATGGACTACGCCCAGACAGTATTATGAGGACGGCAGTATTGCCGATTGGTGATTTTATGGAGAAAACAGTACTTATAACAGGTGCCTGCTACGGCACCGGCTATGCGATAGCAGAAAGGTTTGCGCGCGAGGGCTACGGCGTTATTATCACCGGGCGCGACAAAGAAAAGGCGGAAAATGCGGCGAAAAAAATCTCCGAAAAATACGGCGTTTATGCCTGCGGATATGAAACCGTCGAGTTTTCGCAGAACGAGGTGCTTGATATATTCAGGCGTGTGCAAGAGAGCGGACGGGTTGTAAATTCGATAGTCCTCAACGCCGCAAATCTCGGCATAGGTCAGGACAGCCTCACCGTTGATATTGATGAATTTATGGGCGTTTACAGTATAAATATCGCCTTTAACTTTATGATGTGCCGCGAGGCAGTCAAGGGTATGAGAGAGGTAGGTGGCGGCACTATTGTGTTCATAACCTCGAACTCTGCTCTGCGCGTGACGGAAAACCGCTGCGCGTACTGCTCGTCAAAAAGCGCGATACTCGCTATGTCAAAATCCTTTGCCGTTGATTTCGGCAGATACGGGGTGCGCTCAAATTGCGTTTTACCCGGTATGATAAAGACGGAGCGCTGGGAAAGAAACCTCAACAACTGTAAATACGCGCTTGCGAATTACACGCCGCTAGAGGATATTGCGGATTTTGAGGATATCGCAAACGCAGTGTGGTATTTTGCGAGTGAGGAATCGAAGAACACAACAGGCGCAGAGCTGACGGTTGATGGCGGTATGCTGGCTCAGCTCACGCCCAATATTGAAAGGGAGCTATGGAAATGAGAGAGACCGTAACAGAAGCTGTAAAAAAGGAAAAAATAATCGTTATCGTGCGCGGAGTTGAGAGCGACAGACTGATACCTCTTGCAGAGGCTATGTATAAGGGCGGCGTGCGCCTGCTCGAAATTACGTACGATGCCAGCGGCAAGGTGAGTGACGAGCAAACGGCGAAAAATATAGAAATGCTGACCCGTCATTTTGAGGGCAGAATGTATATAGGCGCGGGCACGGTTCTGACCGAAAAGCAGGTAGAGCTGACACACGCGGCAGGCGGAAAATTCATAATCTCCCCCGACACGAACCCCGATGTTATCAAAAAGACGGGAGAGCTCGGTATGGTATCAATGCCGGGTGCGCTGACACCGAGCGAGGTACAGGCGGCACATCGGGCGGGAGCTGATTTCGTAAAGCTGTTTCCGATAACGAATATGGGCGTGGCGTATGTCAAGGCGATAAAGGCACCCCTGTCGCATATAAAGCTCCTTGCCGTCGGCGGCATTGACGATAGCAATATGAAGCCGTATCTTGCGGCGGGCGTATCGGGCTTTGGCATCGGCTCGAATATAATTGACAAAAAGGCTCTTGCCGAGGGTGACTATGACAAAATAACAGAGCTTGCAAAAAAATACGTTGAAATATGTTAAAACAGGAAAAAGCCGTGGCGAATAAACGCCACGGCTCTCACTTCTAAAAGTGAATTTTACTTGCCGGATTTGATATCGTTCTCGTACTTCTCGATCATCTTCTTAACCATCTGACCGCCAACGGAACCAGCCTGACGTGCGGTGATATCACCGTTGTAGCCGTTAGAAAGGTTAACACCAACCTCGCTTGCAGCCTGCATCTTGAACTGGTCAAGTGCTGCCTTTGCTTCAGGAACGATTACTTTACTCTTAGACATTAGAGTTCTCCCATTATCTATATTTTCGAGCCGTCGGGCGTGATTGACACTTCTTCACTCTCGCCGTCTCTGCTATTATTGTTAGCTGAAAAATTCAAAATATTATTGGTAGTTTTTTCAATTTGAAATTTCCTGTTCAACAATAGATATTATGGGGCATTTCCTATAAAAATATTAAAAAGGGGACACGTGTTGTCCCCTTTTTAATTACGATGCTATTATTTTTCGTAACACAGCGAGCTTGGAGAAAAACGGCGGAAGACGCCAAAATTCGCCTTTACCAATGGCGTGGGAATTTTGAGTGAATTTCGTCGTTCTTTCTTTCGAAGCTGTATAGAATACAGCGAGCTTGGAGAAAAACGGCGGAAGACGCCAAAATTCGCCGCCATTTATTTATTATTGTAGCTGTCTTTGACTAATACATCGTGCGCTCCGCCCTCTACAATAGATACCGAGCTGACGAGCGTGAGCTTCGCCTTTTCCTGAAGCTCGGGAATTGAGAGTGCGCCGCAGTTGCACATTGTCGATTTGACCTTGGCAAGAGTTACTGCCATATTGTCGTGGAGAGGACCTGCGTAGGGAACGTAGCAGTCAACGCCCTCAACGAATGAGAGCTTCTGCGCGCCGCCGAGGTCGTAGCGCTGCCAGTTTCTTGCGCGGGCAGAGCCCTCGCCCCAATATTCCTTCATATAGGTACCGTTAATGAGCACCTTGCTCGTCGGGCTCTCATCGAAGCGCGAGAAGTATCTTCCGAGCATGCAGAAGTCACAGCCCATAGCGAGCGCGAGAGTGATATGATAGTCATGAACGATACCGCCGTCCGAGCAGATAGGAACATAGATACCCGTTTCCCTATAATACTCGTCACGTGCCTTGGCTACGTCAATTACTGCGGTAGCCTGTCCTCTGCCTATACCCTTGGTTTCGCGGGTGATACAGATAGAGCCGCCGCCGATACCGATTTTTATAAAGTCAGCGCCTGCCTCTGCAAGAAAGCGGAAGCCCTCGCCGTCAACGACGTTACCTGCTCCAACCTTAACGGTGTCGCCATAGTGCTCGCGTATCCAGTCAATAGTTCTCTTCTGCCACTCGGAATAGCCCTCGCTCGAGTCGATACAGAGAACGTCAACTCCTGCCTCAACGAGTGCGGGAACACGCTCGGCATAGTCGCGGGTATTGATACCTGCACCTACGATATAGCGCTTCTGCGAGTCTAGAAGCTCGAGCGGATTTTCCTTGTGACTGTCATAGTCCTTCCTGAAAACGAAGGCAACGAGGCAGTCGTTTTTATCAACTATGGGAAGCGAATTGATCTTGTGGTCCCAGATGATGTTATTACATTCCTTAAGAGTAGTTCCCTCGGGAGCAACGACGAGCTTCTCGCGGGGAGTCATAAAGGTATAAACCTTCTCATCGGGGGACATACGACTGACACGGTAGTCACGTGAGGTAACAATACCAAGAAGCTTGCCGTTTGCAGTTCCGTCCTCGGTAACCGCGACGGTTGAAAAGCCGTTTTGCTCCTTGAGTGCTAATATGTCCGCAAGGGTTGCGTCGGGGCGTATATTTGAGGCTGAGGTGACAAAGCCTGCCTTATACGACTTGACACGGCGAACCATAGCCGCCTCGTCCTCGATGGACTGCGAGCCGTAAATGAAGGAAACGCCGCCCTCCTTCGCGAGAGCCACCGCCATCTTGTCATCTGATACAGACTGCATTATCGCGCTGACGAGAGGAACGTTCATTGAAATTGCGCTATTTTCTCCCTTTTTGAATTTTACCAGCGGAGTTCTGAGCGAAACGTTGGCGGGAATGCAGTTTGAGTCGGAGTATCCCGGTACCAAAAGATATTCGCTGAAGGTATGGGACGGTTTGTCGTAGTAGTAAGCCATAAGCACCTCTTATTATCAGTATAAATTTTAATATTTTTTCAATTATAATTCAAGCGGGGAAAAAAGTCAATAGCTTTTTATCATTTTTCGTCAATTCTGTGCGAAATTTCATCCTTTACGAAGTCAAAGGACAGCATAGAATAGATAAGCCACACGAGCGTTACGGCTATCGGCAGAAGCCAGAAGCCGTCAAACAGGGGAATAACCATCTCGCCGCCCGCGATGTATGCCGAGTCGGCAGGCACCTTCTTCGTGAATGCCATAAACACCGTATCGGTGAGTGAGAGAAGCGAGGAAAGCACCGAAAAAACGAAGAACCAGACAACCCTCGTTCTTATCCTTGAATGTATAAGCTCGGTTGCCCTCTCGTTATACTCGCGTCCCGTGTGGCCTTTCGCCACCGAGAAAAGCATATACGAGAATACCGCCATAAATGCAATGAACGCCATTGCCTCAAGCGCCGAGAAAGCGATAACGCGCATATACGCCGCCTCTGCCGCGTCGGTTTTTGCGATTGCGTTGTAGTCAAATTCCGCGTGAAAGGCATTATAAACGACAAGGCTGACAAGGGACAGAAGCGTATAAAGCAGTCCCGTTGACATCAGCGCGCGGAAGAGTCTCTGCGATACGAATCTGAAGGCGAATATCGAGGCAAGCAGGAACAAAAGCGCGGATATCACGTCGGGCAGAATATTTACACTGTCGAAGGTGATATCAAGAAACGCGCCCGTAGCGACAACTGCTACATTGAATATATTGAAAAGGCTGTTTTTAAGATGCTTTTGCTTTATTTCACCGTCAATCTCGGAAAGGCGCGCTTCTATTACGGAGTTTAACCTCTCTCCGCGGGCAAGTGAAAGAAAATACGGACACGTGAAGTATATAAATACCGAGCTGAATACAAGCGCAACGATAACGCATATGATTGCCGCGATTCCCGTAAATGAGCTGTAATGCTCTGCTCCCCCTGCCGCATTGACAGGCAGAAGCGGAAGGGTAGGGATAAAGCCGAGCGCGGAGCGCGCTATCAAAAAGGTCAGCGTTGCCGTCCTTGCGTTTTTGAGGCGCTCGCCCTCAAATATTTCGGATATTCCCTCTCGCTCGCCGATATAGGATATACCGTCGTAGAGTGCCCTGAATGCAGGAATTGAGAATATAAGCTCCACCACCGCGTAAACGAGGGTTATAACCGAAAGGAGCGTCATTTCGCTCGAATGGTTTTTCTCTATCCAGTTCATAAGAATCATGAAGGGAAAGCGCGAAAGGCTTATCCACAAGAGCTTGCGAAAGGACGCGCGTGCCTCGGAAAAATGCGGATAGATATCGGATATATCTCCAAGCATAATGAGAAGGAGCGCGTACGCTATGCAGTCGGGCAGAGCATCTGTGAGAGTATATAGGGGGTTTGCGAGAATTATAATGGAAATGACCGTCATAATGCTACGCATTTTTGGCTTCTTATCCGTCATCTTCATCCTCCTTTTGCAGAGTTATCCACATGTAGCAGGAATAAAGCAGGCGCAGATTGAGCGCTATATACACAATACCGATACAAACGGTTATTATAGTCAGGACGAGCACCGTTTTTGCCGCCGCCGCGGAATCTGCGGGCAGAAGCGAGGGCAGTATATTCATGACGATAAGGGGGATATAGAACACAAGCGAGAGTCTTCTTTGTATTAAAGCCCTGCCTCGCTCGTCGGGCAGCCCTGCCTCACGTGATATTTCCTCGAGACCGAGTAAAAGCACCCAGGTGAATACCGCCATTATGGGCGGCTGTGCCAGAACAAATACCGAAATTGCCCCATTGACAGCAAAGCCGAGAAGCGAAAGAATCTCCAGCACCGCAAAGGGAAGCGATAGGGCTATCATAAAAAGGTCGGTGTATAGCGCATATTTGAAATATTTATTGTACGCCGAGAGCTTTTGGAGTCCCAAAAACATAACAAGAGAGGAAAGGCACCAGAAAATGCCCTGCTTGGTTATGAAATTGAGCGATAGGGCGTAGCCTATGAACAGGGTTCCGAATCCCATATTTTCCTCCTTGCATTTTTATTTTGTGCTTTTATGCCATCGGTTGATTTATTGCTGCGAGTCCTTGGCAAGACAGCATTGCTTGTATTTTTTACCGCTGCCGCAGGGGCAGGGGTCGTTTCTGCCTATTTTCTGCTTTTTGACGATAGGCTTCTTCGGCTTTCCGTCGGCAAAGCCCTCCATCGTTGGCTTGGCTACCGCAACCCTCTCGACAGGACGGCGCGCGGTTACCGTGAGCACCATCTTAACGGTCTTGTCACGGATATCCTCGGTCATCTGCTCGAACATCTGAGCACCGATTATTCTGTATTCGTTTATCGGGTCGCGCTGGGCGTAGGAATTGAGTCCTACCGAGCCCTTTAGGTCGTCCATCGCGTCAATCTGCTCCATCCACGCGCGGTCAACGTTGCGAAGCAGAATATTTCGCTCGACCTCGCGCATATCTATGCCCGCCTCGGAAAATTCCTTTTCCTTATTCTCATATATTGAGAGCGCCCTTTCGGTCAGGGTGTCGGTTATTTCCTCAGCCCCCTTCTCCTTGAATGACGAGAGGTCGGAGTCGGTGACAAGACCGAAGAAATGAGATTTGATTTTGATTTCATCCCATTCCTCGCCCTCGGGCATAAGTGCGGATACGGATACCGAAATAAACTCGCGTATCATATCCGATATTCTGTCGTGGACGTCCGCACCGTCGATAACGCTGCCTCTCTCCTTATAAATCATATTGCGCTGATAGTTCATAACGTCGTCGTAGGAGAGAACGTTTTTACGGCGAGAGAAGTTGTTCGATTCGATTCGCTTCTGCGCGGTTTCTATAACAGACGACAAAAGCGCGGAGCGCAGACAGGCATCATCGCCTATGCTGAGCCTTGAGGCTATTGCGCCGACTCGCTCACCGCCGAAAAGGCGTATGAGGTCATCCTCAAGAGAGAGGTAGAATCGGGACTCGCCCGCATCTCCCTGACGTCCGCTTCGTCCGCGGAGCTGGTTGTCGATACGGCGGCTCTCGTGCCTCTCGGTTCCGAGAATGAAAAGTCCTCCCGCCTCTCTTACTCGCTCAGCCTCGGGGGCAATCTCCTCCTTATACTGAGCATAAAGCTCCGAGAAGGTTTCGCGCGCGGACAAAATATCGGGATTATCGGTATTGGAAAAGCCGTTTGCCTCGGCAATAAGCTCCTCGTCAATACCCATTTTTCTCATCTTGGTTTTAGCCATATACTCCGCGTTACCGCCGAGCATAATATCGGTGCCTCGTCCTGCCATATTCGTGGCTATCGTGACAGCTCCGCTCTTACCCGCCTGGGCAACTATCTCCGCCTCACGCTCGTGGTGCTTGGCATTGAGGACGTTGTGGGGAATACCCTTACGCTTGAGAAGATAGGAAAGCTCCTCGGATTTATCAATTGATACCGTGCCGACGAGAACGGGCTGCCCCTTCTTATAGCACTCCTCTATCTGCTCAACGACTGCCCTGAGCTTTCCCTCGCGTGTCATATAGACGTTGTCGGGGTGGTCAATTCGTATCATCGGGCGGTTGGTGGGCACCTCAACGACGTCGAGGCGGTATATCTCGCGGAACTCCGAGTCCTCGGTGAGTGCGGTACCCGTCATACCGGATAGCTTTTTGTACATTCGGAAATAGTTCTGGAAGGTTATGGTGGCAAGAGTTTTCGATTCCTTCTCTATACGCACGCCCTCCTTCGCCTCTATTGCCTGATGAAGACCGTTGGAGTAACGCCTGCCGTACATAAGTCTGCCCGTGAAGGTATCAACGATTATGACCTCGCCGTTCTTTACGACATAGTCAACCTCGTTTTTCATTATTCCGTGTGCGCGCACTGCGTTCTCGATATAGTGATAGAGCGATGAATTCTCGGGGTCGGATATATTTTCCACACCGAAAAACTCCTCCGCCTTACGAATACCGTTTGCGGTGAGCACGGTCTGGCGGTGCTTCTCGTCAACAACGAAATCCTCCTCGGAGTCGCTGTAATCGATTTTGCCCTCCATTTCCTTTATAACACGGCGCTTCATTTTACGCACCAGTCTGTCTGCACGCTCGTAAAGCTCACTGGACTCGTCACCCTGACCTGAAATGATGAGGGGGGTTCGAGCCTCGTCGATAAGTATTGAGTCCACCTCGTCAACTATGGCGAAGGCGTGGCCGCGCTGAACCATATCCTCCTTATGAAGCACCATGTTGTCACGAAGGTAGTCAAAGCCTATTTCATTGTTTGTTGCGTAGGTGATGTCGGCGGCATACGCCCGCTTCTTCTCCGCGCCTCTCTGCCCCGGCACAATGAGTCCCGTGGTAAGACCGAGGAATGCGTAAACTCTGCCCATCTCCTCGCTGTCACGGCGGGCAAGGTAGTCGTTGACGGTTACGATGTGAACACCGTTTCCTGCAAGGGCGTTTAAGTATGCGGGCAGGGTTGCAACCAGAGTTTTACCCTCACCGGTTTTCATCTCGGCAACACGTCCCTGATGAAGCAAAATACCGCCTATGAGCTGAACGCGAAACGGTCTTTTGCCCAAAACGCGCCACGCAGCCTCGCGCACCGCCGCGAATGCGTCGACAAGAATATCATCGAGCGTTTCGCCATCGGCAAGCCGCGCCTTCAGCGTGTCTGTAACACCCGCAAGCTCCTCATCGCTCATAGCTGAATAAAAGTCGCTCTTCGCCTCTATTTCATCTGCGAGGCGCGATACCTTGCGTACCTGTCGCTCGCTATACGTTCCGAATAGTTTGGAAAAAAGGCCCATAATAACCCACCTTAATTTTTATATAAAGATATTTTAACATATATTTTTATATTTTACAATAAAAAAATGTAAACAAATGCGTTTTTGCTTGACTTTTTTTGATTTTGCGCTACAATAATTAAAAAAGACTGTGCGAGGTTTCTGATGAAAAGCATAAATATAGTTCTCAACTCCCCCGAAATTCCGCAGAATACGGGAAATATTGCGCGCACCTGCGCGGCGACGGGCGCGGCACTGCACTTAATCAAGCCACTTGGGTTTGAAATTGATGATAAGAAAATGAAGCGTGCAGGGCTTGACTATTGGGACAAGCTCGACGTCACTATATACGAAAACGAGGACGAGTTCTTTGCAAAAAACGGTAACGAAAAAATATACTATTTCTCCACGAAGGCGAAGTATTCCTATACCGATATCGAGTACCCCGAGCGTGTTTTCATTATGTTCGGACGGGAAACGAGGGGACTTGACGAGGAGCTTTTGCGAAAAAACCCCGAAACGACGGTGCGGATACCTATGCGTACGCACCTGAGAAGCTTAAACCTCTCAAATTCGGTTGCCATAGCGACCTACGAAATACTGCGCCAGCGAGGATTTGCCGACCTCGCCCTTGAGGGCGAGCCTACCACGTTTGCGTGGGATGGAAAGTAAAATAGGGCTGAGTCATTAAGAATTCAGCAAAATTCAGATAAATTAAGCAAAAAACACACGTATTACTGAATTCTTAGTGCGAAGCGTCTTT
>JAZNXN010000012.1:0-4589 GCA_045593885.1 Eubacteriales bacterium | reverse complement strand
GAACGAAGCTTTGTGAGGGAAAGGGCGAATTGCTCACCGACGTTCTGCTTGACATACCCCTTTATTTTGTTGTGGCGAAAAGTGATGAGCGCGTATCCACTCCCGAAATGTACAGAAATCTGGACGAGCTGTACGGAAATTTTGACGGCTTTATGAATATTGAGGCTGAAATGAAATACGGTATGCTCACCCACGCCCTTCAGCGCGCAGATTTGTTCGATATATCGGCGAGCCTTTATAACATATTTGAATCGGTTACCCTCGAAAAATGCCCTCAGGCACGAAAGCTGAAGGAAATTATGCTTTCAGAGGGTGCAATGACGTCGCTTATGAGTGGTAGCGGACCGAGCATTTTTGGCATCTTTGCCGACAGAGATATAGCAATAAACGTTGCGGAGAAGCTGGGAGATATTGCTTTCTTCGCGGAAAGTGTGTAAAAATGTCTAAAATAGATAACGAGCTTGAAATACTCGCCGAGGCTCTCCTTGCCATAAAGGATAAGGATGAGTGTAAGAGCCTGCTTCTCGACCTTTGCACAAAGGCAGAGGTGAAGGAGATGTCGCGCAGGGTTATTGCGGCTAAAATGCTGTACTCAGGCGCGCCGTACCTCTCGGTAACAACCGCAACGGGACTTTCCACGGCAACAATCAGCCGAGTAAGCCGCGCACTCAAGCAGGGCTCAGGCTATTCCGCGGTAATTCCGAGGGTGATGAATTCTGATGAATGAGGGAATTTACGCTTCGCTCGCGCCCGTGTATGATAGCTTCAACGGTGAGCTTGACTATTCAGCGTGGGCGAATTTTATTGAGAAAAGCATAACTGACAATTATAACGACAGAGTTGAATACATACTTGATTTGGGATGCGGAACCGGCAGAATGACACTTGAGCTTGCCTCTCGCGGCTACGATATGATAGGTGTAGATATTTCTTCGGAAATGCTCACCGTCGCACGTGACAGAGCGGAGCAAAAGGGAGCCGACAAAATTCTGTGGCTATGTCAGGATATGACCGAGCTTGAGCTTTACGGAACGGTTGAGGCGGTTGTCTGCTGCCTTGACGGAATTAATCACCTTCTATCTAAGGATGAGGTGTCGCGGTGCTTCTCTCTTGTCCGTAACTATCTTGTGCCCGACGGAATTTTTATATTCGATATCAATTCTGAACATAAATTCGAAACCGTCTACGGGCAAAACGACTACGTGTTCGAGGATGAAAATGCTTTGTGCGTATGGCAAAACGATTATGTCGACGGAATTTGCGATTTTTATATATCTCTCTTTGAAAAAAATGAGGATTCAAGCTACAAGCGCACCGATTCATTTCAGAGCGAGAGAATGTATACCAAAGAGGAAATAGAGACGCTTCTTGCCGAAAGCTCCTTTGAGCTGATTTCGGTTTACGGGGATGATTTCTCCGCACCCAATCACGAAAGCGAGCGCCTTCATTTCGTAGCTCGGGCAAAAAAATAACTTAAAACGGGAGTAATATGGATTCATCTTTAATTTTTCGCGGTATGAGCCGTGACGGTTCTGCACGAATTACAGTAATAAACTCAACAAAAATTGTCAATGACGCGATAAAATACCATCACACCGCACCTACGGCCACTGCCGCGCTCGGCAGACTTCTGACTGCATCCTCAATGATAGGCAGTATGCTGGGCGGAAAGAATGACAGCGTAACTGTATCTCTCAGAGGAAATGGTGAAGCAGGGCATATCCTCGCGGTTTCCGATTACTACGGTAATGTGCGCGGATATATTGAGCATCCTACTGCCGATCCCGCGAGGCGCGCTGACGGTCATCTCAACGTAGCTGCGGCTGTCGGTTCCGGCTCTCTTTACGTTATGAAGGATATTGAGGGAATGAAGGACTCGCAAAACGGGACCGTCGAAATTGTCAGCGGTGAGATTGCCGAGGATATTGCGGCATACTTTGCACAGAGCGAGCAAATTCCCACCGTGTGTGCTCTCGGAGTTCTCGTATCGTCCGACGGCTCGTGCAGAAGCGCAGGTGGAGTTCTTATTCAGCTTCTGCCATTTGCAGCAGAGGAAACTATAACTAAAATAGAGAACAATCTACCGAGTCTTTCGAATATATCTTCAATTTTTGATAAGGGGCTTTCGAACAGAGAGGTTGCAGATATTGCCTTTCGTGATATCGAATACGATCCGTTTGATGAAATTGAGGTTGATTATCTTTGCAACTGTTCGCGCAAAAGGATGCGCGACGGCATAATGCGTCTTGGTAAGGATGAGGTGGGAAAGCTTCTTGATGAGCAAGAGGCTGAGGGAAAGCCCCGTGAGCTTGAGGCGGTATGCCGCTTCTGCAATACGGCGTATGTATTTACCGAGAAAAATCTGCTTAAATAAAAGAGGTGCTTTATGGAAAAGATTCTGTGTGGAAATGCTGTGGTTGGACAGTCAGGCGGCCCTACCGCAGCTATAAATGCAACGCTCGCAGGAGTTATACTCGGTGCGAAGGAAGCGAGCAAAAAGGGCATAATAAACACCCTCTACGGTATGAGAAACGGTGTCGAGGGGCTTCTTTCAGAGCGTCTTGTAAATCTTACCGAAGAATTCAAAGATGATAAGGATATAGATACTCTTATCCATACTCCCGCTGCGGCTCTCGGCTCGTGCAGAAAAAAGCTTCCCAAGGCGGGTGAGGATGATGCTCTTTACGGGCGACTGCTTGAAATATTCAAAAAGAACGATATACGCTATTTCTTCTATATCGGCGGCAACGATTCTATGGATACTGTTACAAAGCTCGGCGCGTATATGGAGAAAAACAGCTATGAAATGAGAATAATAGGTGTTCCCAAAACCATTGACAACGACCTTGACGTTACCGATCACACCCCCGGCTTCGGCTCTGCGGCAAAATATATTGCTACCACGGTGTCGGAGATAGTTCGCGACTGCGCGGTATATACAGTTCCTGCGGTTACGATTGTCGAGATAATGGGCAGAGATGCAGGATGGCTCACAGCCGCATCCTCTCTTGCAAAGCTCGCAGGTGGTGCGCCCGATTATATCTATCTTCCCGAGCGCAATTTCAGTATGGATAGCTTTTTTGCCGATGTCAGAGCAGCTCTTGAAAAGCATCCTAACGTAGTTATTGCGATTTCCGAGGGAATACGGTTCGCAGACGGTACCTATGTCGGTGCCTCTGCAAAGAAGGACGTTTTCGGGCACAATCAGCTTTCGGGCGCAGGTAAGATACTTGAAAATGCACTCAAAGAGGAAATCGGATGCAAGGTGCGCTCGGTTGAACTGAATATTTCACAGCGCTGTGCCTCTCATATTGCCTCGAAAACCGACCTTGATGAATCTGTTCTGGTTGGAAAAACCGCAGTAGAGAAGGCAATCGACGGAATAACGGGACATATGATGACGATACTTCGTAAGGACTCTCTAAAGTACGAGTCGCACGTTTCCTCATCCGCCGTTGCAAAAATCGCAAACAAGGTTAAAAACGTATATCCCGAATTTATCAACACTGAGGGCAACTTTGTAACAGATGCCTGCGTGAGCTATCTTATGCCTCTCATTATCGGTGAGGCTTATCCTGAATACGAAAACGGTGTTCCCAAGCAGTATATAATCAAATAATCAAATGAAAAAACACACCCCCTATGGATAAAAGCATATTAGCTAACCGTAGACGAGTGCGTTTTTTGGTAGTAAACAGTAGTTGGCATTATAAAAGCTCGCCTGAACACAGGCGAGCTTTTGTCATATTATTGGAACAGCTCGAACTTATATCCGACGCCCCATACTGTTTTGAGTGCCCACTTGTCCGAAACGCCCTCAAGCTTTTCGCGCAAGCGCTTAACGTGAACATCGACCGTTCTTGAATCTCCGAGATAATCAAATCCCCATACCTTGTCAAGCAGCTGGTCGCGCTTAAAGACTATGTTGGAATTTGAAGCAAGGAAATAGAGCAGCTCGAGCTCCTTCGGGGGAATGTCAATAGCCTTTCCCCTGATTTTCAGCTCATATTTTTGCAGGCTGATTTCGATATTCTCAAACTTTATGATTTCGTCGTCGCTGGTCTTGTTCTGCGTTTTGCAACGGCGCAAAACTGCCTTCACGCGTGCTGAGAGCTCCTTCATATCAAAGGGCTTGACCACAAAATCGTCAGCACCGAGCTCAAGTCCGAGAACCTTATCAAAAACCTCGCCCTTCGCGGTGATCATGATGATAGGCTTGGTTGCAGAGATTGCGCGTATCTCACGGCATACCTGCCAGCCGTCCTTCTTCGGCATCATAAGGTCGAGCAGAACCAAATCAGGCTCGTAGGTTTTGAAGCAGGTAATTCCCTCAACACCGTCGTTTGCGGTTCTTACTCTGTACCCCTCGCTTTCAAAATAAAGCTGAAGCATCTCGCAGATGCGTACGTCGTCGTCTATTATTAAAAGTGACTTATCCATAAGAAAACCTCCTTTATGAATTTCGTTAAAAAATTGACCAAGTTCATTATATCATTTTTTTGCCCTGATGTCAAGTGGATATTTACTAAAATTACCAAAAAATTCAAAAAAACTTAAAAAATGCGTTAATTAACAAAAAAGTGTGGACT
>JAZNXN010000011.1:0-39983 GCA_045593885.1 Eubacteriales bacterium | reverse complement strand
GACCGTATTTATCGGCGAGGTTATCTCGTCGGGAGTATTCGGAATTCTGCTCCACTCGCTTTTTAGAAAATATGAAAAGCATTTATTCTGAAAGCCTACATTAATAACAAAAAAGCCCCGATTGCTCGGGGCTTTCGCTTTAGTTAGGTTTTAACAGCTGCGGAAATTATAAGGTCCAATTGAGAGGCAAATCCCAGATGCCGATAGTATTGTCGTTATTTCCCTGACTGTTAATGGAGAGAGTGATGAATTCTTCACTCTTGATTTTAACGATTTCGAGTGTGGGTTTAGTATATTTTTTCATTCATCTATCCTCCTTTAATTATTCTTCATCCAACGGATGATTGATGCATACGTTGGTTGCGAACTCGGTGTAGTTTTGCTTGTAGTAGTTACAGATATCAACGAGCGATACGCCACCGCCGTTCTCAAGATAATTGTCGCTGATACCGTTATCGTAGAGATAGAGGTATTCGCCGTTCAGCTCAAGGATAACGAAGCCGCGGAAGAACAGGAGCTGATCCTTCGCCTGTGCGGTGTAGTCAGTGCCAGTAACGGTTCCGTCTCTGCCGATGCTACCGTCAATGTAATCAACGGTGTATGCAAATGCAACTGTGGTTTCTGCGCTGTTCGGGAGAACAGAAAGGCGCTCTGCCTCGCCGAAGGACTTGAAGCTGGCATCAATGCTTGAAACGATTCCGTTATTGCCCGCGCTGACAGTAGTGCCGTCATAGGAAACGGTGAGGCTCTCAAAATTCTCCGAGCCAACTATTGCGCCATATGCAATTACGGTTGCGTTAGCAAGAGCCTCTGCCTTGGTTGTATCATATGCGTATACGCTTCTGATACCAACGTTGGTATGAAGTCTTGCCTGGAAGCCAACGAACTTAAACATTGCATCGGTAGCGTTTATAACCTCGGCAATTTTAGCCTCAACAGCTTCCTTGCTATCGCAACCCACAGAGCCTATCTGACAGCCTGTGAATGCATCGATTATGAGCTTCTGCTCTGTTATGCTTGCATTTCTGTACGCCTCAGTGCTCGCACCGTAGAAGCGGCAGATGTCAACGAAATTGTTGATTGCTATTTCCTCGGCGGAGAGGTCTGTGAGATAGATACGAAGGTAAGTAGGCGTTGCGTTGTAGTAACCAACTGTTGCCTTGTCCCAAGCGGAACTCTGGTTGAGTCCTGTATTGGAATATGCCTGACCGTAGGTCGACGAGTCTTCTCTCTCGTCAACGAGGAGCTCACCGTTTATATAAGCCTTACCTGTGGTAGTATAGGTATCACCGCCGTCAAAGGTACCAACAAAGTTGAGTCCAACGTAGGGAGCAACACTGGCATCTACCGTCTTGTACGGATTTTGCTGATCGGGACCAAATACTCTGGAGTATCCCGAGAAGCCAACAATGAAACCTGTTGTCATAAAGTTCGTATAGGCTCCGGAAATATGACCGGGAGCGTAATAGATATACTGAACCGTATATCCCGTTCCGTTGAGATTACAGATATCGGCAGTATTTGCAGAGCCAAGTCCCGTATTTGTTGCGGTATTTCTTGTTGAGCGGTAAATATAGCAGGGCTGGCCTGCACCGGGGTTAGCATAATTCTTAACCTTGCTGTCGGTATAACGGAAGCCCGTTACTATACCATAATTCGAAGTAGCTCCGCTCTTGAAGGTACCATCGTCGTTAATAAAGGGATGAACGTAATCGTCCGCCTGGCGTTGCTCGTCAGTATATGCACTACCGTCTCCCATTAACATAAACCACTGACCGGATATGATGCCATCGGTAACGCGAACATACGCATGGCGTCCACCGTCATTCGAGGTCAACATACCTGTATAGCCACTCACGGAAGCAAATCCGCCTATCTCGGGCTCTACGTAGAGTATGCTCGAGTCAATAGTAGTCGTGGTGCTGTTATAGTAGCCTATCGAATCAGCGTTTATAGCCGTGAAATCCACCTCTGCGTAGAGATCGTCTATGCCCTCGTAGAGATTGCTGTAGTTAATACTGAAATAAAGCTCATTAAAGTACTCATTTATCAGCTCTACTATTTCAAGCTTGGTTGCATCAGTGGTGTCGTACATAGTAAGAGCTGCGAAATTGTTGTAGAACGAGGTAGCATCGGCATTCTCAAGAATCATATCCATCTGTTCAGCGGTAATATCAATGCCGTACTTGTATACAAGGTCAGCGAAGTAGTTACGAGCCTTCTGCTCATCAGTGAGCTCTACGTTGTACATACGGATATTTTCAACAAGCTTATCTGCCGTTGCGATGTATCCTGTGTACTTGGAACTCCAGTCTATTGTAGCAGAACGGTCAAGTCTGTCGGAGTTTGCAATCAGAATGGACTGGTCTGACAGATACGCGTAGTGCTTACCAACGGTGGGCTCGTTATATCCGTGAAGCGCGAAATTCATCGCAGCCTTCTTCTGATCGGGGTCAACTATCTTACCCTCAAGGGTGAGGCTGAACATATGAGGCTGATTGAAATAAGTCCTCGTAATAGTCAGTGAGGGAGTGGTTGCGTTGGAGTCCATACCTACAAAATTGGTATCGGGCGCCGTTCCGTCTGTGTAGTAAACACGGGTAGTGAACGTAGCCGGACCTGTCTGTGAGGAGCCTGCCATAAATCCAAATATATTGTAAGCAAAAATAGAGTTGTAGTTGCTGGTTGTGGTTGCAACGTTACCCCAGTATTCGTTGTACATATAGTTAGCCTGAAGGGTGAATGCGCCGTAATAGCCGTTACCGTCGGCAGTCATAGTCATGCCGTCATCCATCCACTCCTCAAACGTGCCTATAGCAGAATTGTTGTAGTGTGCCTGAAGTTGTGTTCTGTCCTTGACCATATCATAGGTGAAGAGATTGTTGATATAAATACCTGCTCCGTTGGTCACAGACGTTTTGGTGCTCGCCGTATACATATGGAGATATCCGTTTTCGTCTATTTTTATCGAGCTGTCGGTATTATCGGTATTTGCACCGACAAGGTTATACTGACCTATGTTCTGACCGCCGACTATCTTGATAGCGGAGTGGTAGGTGCCATATCCCGATGCGGCGTTTATGTTCGTGTTAACGCTGATAATATCGTAAACGTCAACGTACTTTGCAAAGTGTGAGGGAACGAGGTCAACAACGGTAGTTCCGTCTGTGTCGAGAGTTACACGCTTGGTAACGTAATACTCGCTCGCGTTGAGAGCAGAGGTATCAATGAAGGCGATAAGGTTTCCGCCGTCATACCAAAGGTCCTCGTAATAGCCGTAATGTCCCTTGCCTGCCTCGAAGTAGTAATCGAGGATAGCCTCAAACCTCTCAGCATCCCCCTCGGTTGCAACGTCGGTGAAATTGAGGTAGAAGTTCTCTACTCTGCGAGTGCCGTAGCTCATTTTATCAGCTATCGTAGCAACAACATCGTTAAGCTCCAGCCTGAAGCCCGTAAGATTGGGATTTGCATAGCCTTGACCGAGAGTATAGGGTGCTCTGAGCTTGTAACCGGTAGCGATGGTAAACTGCGTGGCTGCCTGAACCTGATTAGTAGACGTAACGTTATCGGTTATTAGAGAGGTCATCTCGCCCACAAGGTCATCACCCGTGTAACCGTCGATAGTCACACCTGCATCAACCATAGCCTGTGCCCACGTTGCAGCGTCGGCATTGTACTTGCTGTAAGCGATTCTTGCCGCCTCGTTACCAGTGAGGGTAACGCGAAGGTCGCCGTCAACTCCGTTAACGTAGTAGAGCTCGTTGAACAGCGCATTCTTATAATCTGCAAGGTTGCCGTCAATTACTCCGTCGGCGTTAGAGTCAATAACGCCCTTAATGTCAGCAGTAAGAGTTTCAACGCTGTCAGTAAATCTTGCATGTATGCTTACTGCAATTTCATTTGCTATCTCGTCCGACGTAAGTGTTACGTTGGATTTAAGATAACCGTTGAGCTTTTCGTTGATAACCGCGGCGGTGGGCATATCGGTTATTTCACTGCCGTATGCTTCAACGAGGCTCAGAAAGTGTGCCTTGTTGGTGTCGTCGGGGAGTGTGTCGTAGCCGCCGTCCGCATATGACACAAGTGAAATAGCGGGAACCATGCATACGAGCATTACTGCGACGAGCAGAAGGCTTAGGATTCTTTTTTTCATAATTCTTCTCCTTTTTATTTTATTTGGAATCCGATTCCTATTTTATCACACGCGAGGGTGCGTTGTTTAATTATTAATCACATTTGATTAATCACCTTGGCAATATTTGCATAGTTATTTTTTGAGTAATTTTTATCCCTTACAAATAAAAAAACCACCGAAAAGGTAACTGCTACGGTGGTTTTATAATAAACTGAGTATTTTATTTTTTCATAATACGCATTGCATTCATTACAGCGATAAGAGCGACGCCGACATCTCCAAATACCGCCTCCCACATTCCTGCGATTCCAAATGCGCCGAGCGCTAAGATTATTGCCTTCACTCCAAGAGCGAGAACAATATTCTGAACGACTATACGGCGCGTCGCTTTTGCAATTCCGATTGCCTCTGCGAGCCTTGACGGCTCGTCGGTCATTATAACAACGTCTGCCGCCTCAATTGCGGCATCCGAGCCAAGTCCGCCCATAGCTATTCCAACGTCGGCACGGGCGAGCACGGGAGCATCATTAATTCCATCGCCGACGAAGGCGAGGGCTGTACCCTTTGGTTTATCGGAATCGAGCCTTTCAAGCAGCAAAACCTTTTCGTGCGGCAGAAGATTTGCGTGAAACTCATCTATTTCAAGGTTTTTTGCTACTCTTTGCGCTACCCCTTTGCCGTCACCTGTCAGCATAACAGTTTTTTCAACATTTAACGTCCTAAGATCTTCTATTGCACGCCTGCTATCCTCTTTTATCTCATCGCTAATCAGGATATATCCAACGTATTTTTCATCTACCGCTATATAGATTTTCGTGCCTGTGTCGGCGCATTTTTCAAAATCTATTTTCTCCATTTCCATTAGCCTTTCGTTGCCCGAAAGGACGGCTTTTCCTTTATAGACTACACGGATACCGTATCCCGATATTTCCTCATAATCCTGTATTTGAGATTTATCTGAATTTTTGCCGTAAGCGGCAATAACAGATTTTGCAATCGGGTGGTTTGAGTAATACTCTGCCGCGGCGGCATATTCGAGAAGCTCCTCGTCGGTATAGGGAGCTTCAGACCTTATTTTCGTTACCGCAAACGTTCCCTTGGTAAGAGTTCCGGTTTTATCAAACACGACCGTTTTGACCTTACTAAGTGCCTCTAAATAGTTACTTCCCTTGACTAATACTCCGTGTCGCGATGCTGCGCCTATGCCACCAAAAAATGTGAGAGGTATTGATATAACGAGGGCGCACGGACAGGACACGACGAGAAATACCATACCGCGATAAATCCAATCCGACCAGCCACCGCCAAGCAAAAGCGGCGGTATTATCGCGAGCAATGCCGCAAGAATTACCACGGCGGGTGTATAATAGCGCGCAAATGAGGTAATGAAATTTTCGGCGGGCGCTTTTTTAGTCGATGCATTTTCCACAAGCTCGATGATTTTCGAGGCGGTGGACTCCGAAAACGGCTTTTTAGTGCGGGCTGTGATGACTCCGCTAAGGTTTACAGAGCCCGAAAGTATATCCTCGCCAACGGTTACATCTCTCGGTGCGGATTCACCCGTAAGTGCAGTTGTGTCAAGCGACGAGCTGCCCTCGATAACAGTTGCGTCAAGCGGCACTCGCTCACCCGGCCTTATTATGATAATTTCACCTACCGACACGTCTGTTGGCGATACTGTAAAATTCTCGCCATTCCGAATAACCGTAGCAAAATCCGGACGTATGCTCATAAGGGCGGATATTGATTTACGTGAGCGTCTGACAGCCATATCCTGAAAGAGCTCGCCAATCTGATAGAACAGCATAATCGCAACCGCCTCGGGATATTCTCCGATAGCGAATGCGCCAACGGTTGAAAGGCTCATAAGAAAATTCTCGTCAAACACTCTTCCTTTTACTATGTTTCTAATTGCTTTCAATACCACATCAATGCCGAGGATAACGTATGCCGTTATCATAACCGTGAGCCATACGGGCATGGGAGTTTTTGATATTTGCATAAAAATCATGCCTAAAAGATAAATTAATGCACCTATCGCAAGGCGAAAAATTCTCGCCCTTGTGCCATCTGAATCTGCGCCGTCGGGCGTGTTAAGAACCGAAACCTCGGGCTCGTGGCTATGAACTATTTTCCTGATTTGCTTTTCAACAGATTCAAGCGATTTTTCATCAACATTCACTGTCAGCGTTTGCTTTATAAGGTTGACGGATGAACTGAAAACTCCGTCGAGTGCGCCAACCTCTCTTTCGATTTTTTCCGAGCAATGAGGACAATCCAGCCCTTTGAGTATGTACTGTTTTTTCATATTTACCTCTCTTTATATTTTAACAGTTGTTCAATCATTCAACTATTTGTGTTAAAAAATAGCAAGGATTTCTCCTGCTATTTTATGTTAAGCTTACATTTGATTATTCGTGCAGATGCTCAAGCCCTGTATCTATTATCTTTTTTACGTGCTCATCGGCGAGGGAATAATACACTATCTGCCCTGCTCTTCTGAACTTTACAAGGTTTGACAGGCGAAGTGCCTTTAGCTGATGCGATACCGCAGATTTGGTTATCCCGAGCAAAACAGCGAGGTCGCAAACGCACATTTCATTCTGCTCAAGCGCGTGCAAAATCTGTATCCTCGTGCCGTCACCGAACATTTTGAATAGCGCTGAAAGCCCGTTATAATCCTCTTTCGGCTGCATTTTTTTGAGCGTGTCGTTCACAAGCTCCTCGTGAATTACATCGCAATCACATATCGGTTGTTTCTCCATGCTTATGCCCCCATCAGTTGAATGGTTGTTCAATTATGCTACTATTATATCACATCATTTATGAATTGTCAATGTTTTCTTGAGTTTTTTAGAAAAAAAGCCGAGGTCTTTCGCCTCGGCTTTGCCTATTTGGAAGATTATTCGGTCACATCTTCCTCAGATTTCCGCGAGGGGACAAGCTCGCCGTACTGTGCCATACGGTTGAACTGTATTCCGTCAGAGGTTTTGCTTATCCCCACGAATACGCCGTTGGGAATTGCATTGTAAAAGAAAGGCTTGGTCTGCTCCTTGCAGGGCTCTGCCTCTGCTATGCTTCTGTAAACGTACTGAGCATCGGTTATGAATATCTGTGTCGGAAATTCTCTGTTTTCAACCCGTATCAGCGAAACCTCACCTATGCTTTCATCCGGTGTAAATTCGGTAGCAACACCGCCGTTTACCGTATCGTACAAAACGCTGACGTGCGTTCTACACTCTTCAGCGGGGGCTGTACCTGCTTTGTAATAGCCTACGCGTTCCCTTTCACCCCTTGGGTCGTGCTCACATAGCTCTGTGCAAATTCCGCCCGAATCGGCACAGTATCTGCGTATTTCTACACCCGATGCTATCTGAAAGCCCTTTGGTTCCTCGGTGGATTTGATATATTTCCTGTGCAAAAGCGTCATAACCTCATCCCAGATTTTCAAGTGTGATGAGCCGAGCACCGCCCTGCCGGATTCGGGATAGCCACTCCATATTCCTGCACACATATATGGGGTGTAGCCTATGAAATATTTGTCGTAATTGTTGCTTGTCGTTCCTGTTTTTCCTGCGGTATCTATATGGTTTTTCAGAGTTATTTCCTTCGCCGTTCCACTGTTTACAACCCCCTCGAGCATTTTCGTTACGACGGTTGCGGTCTGGTCGCTGAACACCTCTGTCTTTTCGTCTTTATTATGAAGCAAAAGCTCACCCTTGTTATCGTAGACTGCAAGATAAAATCTACTCTTGTGATGCTCGCCCGTGAGAAGCGCATCGTACGCGCCGACGCTTTCCCGAAGTGTTGCGCCGAAGGTCAACTGACCGAAGGCGAGGGGGGATGCGGACATGTCGCTGACCTTCCTTCCGTTTTTATCATAGCCCGTTCTCACAATGGAGCTGAAGCCAAGCCTGTTTGTAAGGTAGTCGTACGCCTTCTCTGCGCCGAGCATATCGTACACCTTGATTGCTACGGTGTTTTTAGAGAGTCTGACGGCAGTTGCTATATCGGTGAGTCCGTCGTAAACGTTTGGGCTGTTCTGCGGCCACATAGTATAATAATCCCCTTGGTCGTAAAATTTGGTAGGCGTGTCGTCAATAACCGTACCCCACGTTATCAGGTTTTCCTCAATTGCGGGGGCGTAGAGGGAAAGGGGCTTTATTACCGAGCCTATCGGTCTTTTTGACTGCGTTGCGTAGTTCAGAACTCTGTTTTCGGTTTTTTCGCCAACGCCGCCGACAACACCCAAGACTGCTCCGTTATACGGATTTGTAACAATCATCGAGTATTCAAGGCTATCGTTTTTTACCGAATCGGGAAAATTGTCAAGGTCGTTGAAATAGCTTTCAAGCGTGCTTTGCACCTCAAAATTCATATTAGTGTATATTTTGAGTCCCCCTGAATAAACGAGCTTCGAGGCAGTCTGCCGACTAATATTTTTCTTTTCCGAGAGGTCGTCTATAACGTCCTCGATGACCGCATCTATATACCATGAATTTACCTTGTTTTCCTTCTTCTCCTGCTCCTTGACGGTTATCTCTGCCGATATCGCTTCATTATATTCACCCTCGTTTATATATCCGTATTCGAGCATTTTTGAAAGTATTATATTCCGCCGCTCCCTATTCTTTTCGGGGTGGCGTGCTATGTCGTATCTTGCAGGGGAATTTGTGATAGCGGCAATTGACGCACATTCCGCAAGGGTAAGCTCCGAGATGTCCTTACCAAAATACCTGTTTGCAGCGGAGCCTACTCCTACGCACCCCTGCGATAAGGGCACGATGTTGAGGTATAATTCAAGTATTTCTTCCTTTGAATACCTTTTCTCGATTTCGCGGGCGCGTATCATTTCGGATAGCTTTCGCCTTATGCTTATATCCTTATCCGAGGATATATTTTTAATGAGCTGCTGAGTTATTGTTGAGCCGCCGAAGCGGGAATCAAAATGCAGAAAATAATTCAGCGCTGCCTTTGCCGTTCTTAGATAATCCACACCCGTATGTGAATAAAATCGCCTGTCCTCAATGGCAATGAAGGCATTTTTCAGATTTTCGGGAACGTGAGAGCCTGTAACCCATATTGAGTTTTCACTGTAATAAACACGCTCATCTTCAAGCTCCTTTGCCCTGTATATTCCGTCGGCATCCGCACCGAGAGCCGTATCATAGTAAAATCTGGTGGTTTTTGAGCCCTTTGCCATCTCAAAAAGCTCTGCGTCCTTATCAAAATCTATCTGCCTTCGCACGCTGAAATAGAAGGCTAAACAAAAAATCACACCCAAAAGAATAAGTACACCGAGCACTGATAATGCTATTTTTAATACTCTTCCTTTTCTCGTTTTTTTCATAATAAAAAGCCTGTGGCAAAGCACAGGCAACTCCTCGCTTACTTGCATTTATTATCTGCAAAAGCGAAAATTTTTATATTAAAAAATATTGGTTTGTGTGTCAATAAACGACAGAGTTGAGATAAAGTCCGTACGGCGGCGCGGTAAAGCCGGCAAGAGAGCGATTTTTTGCCTCTATTACCGTTTTTATCTCCGACGGTTCTGTTCTTCCAAGGGCTACGTCAACGAGCGTTCCAACGATAATTCTGACCATATTATAGAGAAATCCGTCGGCAGAAATGCGTATATCTATAAATTTGCCGTTTCTCTCTATATCAAGAGAAAAAACCGTTCTTGTCGCATCAACAATTTTCGAGCCCTGCGCCATAAAAGAGGTGAAGTCGTGCTTGCCGACTATATATTTTGCGGCATCTCTCATTCTTTTCAGCTGAGAGTCGCCAACCCTTGCCCTTAGCTGCCATGCGCGCTTGTAGAGAAAGGGGTCGGGGGCTTCATCGCAGTAAATGCGGTAAAGATATTCCTTGCTTTTCACATTATAACGGACGTGAAAATCGTCGGAAACTGTACGTGCAAAGATGACCGAGACATCACTCGGCATAAGATGAGCAATAGCAACGGGAAGCTTATCGGGGGAAATAGTGTTTGCCCCCTCGCCCGTAGGCTCTGCGGTGATAAAAAAGCTGTTTGCGTGAACTCCGCTATCGGTACGGCTGCACCCCGTTATATTGGTGGGAACACCAAAAAAATCCGAAAAAACAGAGGTTAACTCGCCCTGCACCGTTCTGTCGCCGTTCTGATATTGGAATCCGTGGAAATTATCTCCCACGTAACGAATTTCAATCATGTATTTCATAATGAAAAGCCTATATTTACATATTTGTTGATGAGAACAATTGCCGCAACAAACGCAGCCATAACGATAAGCGCAAGCAGGTCAAGGACGGTAAATTTCAGCTTGTGAAGCTTGGTTGCGCCCTTTCCGCTTCGGTAGCAACGGCATTCCATAGCTATTGAAAGGTCGTTTGCCCTATTAAAAGCAGATACGAACAGAGGAACGAGGATAGGTATCAGTGCCTTCGCTCGCTTTATGAGACCTCCGCTCGAAAAATCCGCGCCTCTTGCCTTCTGCGCGTTCATAATTTTATCGGTTTCCTCAATAAGAGTGGGGATAAATCTGAGCGCAATCGTCATCATCATTGCAAAGTCGTGGACGGGCACGCGTATGAGCTTGAGCGGTACTAAAATCCCCTCAATTCCCGCAGTTAAGGAAAACGGCGAGGTTGTGTAGGTTAAAAATATACTCGTCGCAACAATGAGAAATACAACTCTGAGAGCCATAAGTGCCGCGCGGTATATTCCCTCCTCATAAATCCTTATTTTCCAAAGCTCGAAAAGAGGCTCGCCCTCTCCCTTTATCATAAAGAGGTTTATTATCATCGTGAAAATAAGGACGTAGGTAATCGGCTTTATTCCTCTGATAACCACCATTACCGAAATTCTGCTTATCATAATGAGAAGGACGGTAGACACGGTGACAAGAGCAAAGGCAAATATGCTCTTCGCAAGGAATATTGCAACGATGTAAGCTATAGCCAGGATAACCTTCATTCTCGGGTCAAGCCTGTGAATTACCGATTTACCCGGGAAATACTGACCGAGGGTTATGTCCTTTAACATCACCTAACCCCCTTTATCTGTCTAAGGATAGCATCAAGAACGCCGTCAACGGTGTAGAGGTTACCCTCAAGATCAATTCCGTTATCCTTGATTTTATTCGCAACATGGGCAATCTGAGGAATATCAAGTCCTACCGAGGCAATTTCCGAGGCGCGCGAAAAGACGCTCTCTGCCGTACCCTTGGCAAAGATGCGCGAATCGTTCATAACGACAATATCATCGCAGTACAGAGCCATATCCTCCATACTGTGACTGACCAAAATTACCGTCGTTTTGGTTTTTTTCTGATATTCACAAAGACCGCCGAGTATCGTTCTGCGGCCACGAGGGTCAAGTCCTGCAGCAGGCTCGTCAAGCACCAAAACCTCAGGCTTCATAGCCATAACACCGGCGATTGCAACGCGACGCTTCTGTCCACCCGAAAGCTCAAAGGGAGATTTGTCAAGCAATTCCCTCTCGATTCCGACAAACTCTGCCGCCTCGCGTACGCGCTCTGCTATCTCTTTCTCTGAAAGCTTCATATTTTTGGGCGCAAAGGCAATATCCGAGCGCACTGTGTCGTCGAACAGTTGATATTCGGGGTATTGCATTACGAGTCCGACACGAAATCGTACCTTTGATATCTCCTTGGGTTTTTCCCATATATCCTTGCCATCAAGCAGTATCTGTCCCGAGGTAGGGCGCAAAAGACCGTTGAGCATCTGCACGAGTGTCGATTTTCCCGAGCCCGTATGTCCGATAAGTCCTGTTATCCTCCCAGCCTCGAAGCCGACGCTGACGTCTGTGAGCGCCGCGGTTTCAAAGGGGGTGGACTGACCGTATACGAAGGATAGATTTTTTACTTCTAACTTATACATTTTTCTCTTTCTCTGATCTTATAAATCCACAAATAATTTCCGCACATTCATCTGCATCAATGCAGTCCGCAGGCAAGTCGTAGCCGAGTGCGCGCAGTCGGTGCAAAAGCTCTGTTGCCTGAGGTGCCTCGAGTCCTACCGAGCGAAGCTCATCAACGCGGGAGAAAACCTCCTTAGGCGTTGCGTCCATATAAACCTCGCCGTCGTTAACTATTATAACTCTGTCGGCGCGCGCCGCCTCCTCCATATAGTGGGTTATATGGATTATCGTTATATTTTCCTCGCGGTTAAGGCGTTCCATGGCACGCATAACCTCTTTTCTGCCGAGAGGATCAAGCATTGCGGTAGATTCATCAAAAATTATACATTTCGGCTTCATAGCGATAACGCCTGCGATAGCAATTCTCTGCTTCTGTCCGCCCGACAGACTGTGAGTTGCATGGTCGGCATAATCGCTCATTCCAACGCATCTGAGCGCATCATCAATTCGACGTTGAATCTCCGTTGGCTCTATCCCGAGGTTTTCAGGGCCAAAGGCGACGTCCTCCTCAACAATAGTAGCAACGAGCTGATTGTCGGGATTCTGAAATACCATACCGACAGTTTTTCTTATATCATAGAGCTTGTCCAAATCATCAGTTGGATCAACCTCGCTACCGTCTATATAGAGCTTACCCGAATTGGGAACGAGGATAAGATTCAAAAGCTTAGCAAGTGTTGATTTGCCAGAGCCGTTATGACCGAGTATTGCAACATATTCACCCTCATCTATCGAGAGCGACACGCCCGAAAGCGCGGGCACAATACTCATCTGTCCATCGCTGTCCGTATATGAGTAGGATATATTTTCTGTTTCTATTATTTTTCCCATTTTATTCTCCAAAATAAAGCCTTACGCTATTTCCTGCGGGCATAATAAAATCCGTACCCGAAACGCGAATGCCTATCTCGTCAGCCTCACTGCGTACACCGTAGCGCTGACCTATACGCAAATCAACAATATACTTCATCGTGGATGCGTTCAGCCCCGTAGTGTAGGAGTTGAGAAGAAAGAACAGGGGCTTGTCGCTCAAAAGCTGCGATGCGAGAGCGACAAAGCTATCGATATTCTCCTCTATCTTCCATACCTCTCCTGTGGGACCTCTTCCGTATGAGGGCGGATCCATTATTATTCCGTCATACTTATTTCCACGGCGTATTTCACGCTCTATGAATTTCTTGCAATCATCAACTATGAAACGGACAGGCTTGTCCGCAAGTCCCGAAAGAGCAAGATTCTCCTTCGCCATAGCAACCATTCCCTTCGCCGCGTCAACGTGACAAACACTCGCGCCCGCCTCGGCCGCGCAAACTGAAGCACAGCCGGTATAAGCAAAGAGATTGAGAACCTTTACAGGTCTGTTTGCCTTTTTAATGAGAGAGGAAAACCACTCCCAATTAGTTGCCTGCTCGGGAAAAATTCCCGTGTGCTTGAAGCCCATAGGCTTAACACGGAAGGTGAGGCTTCCGTATTTTACAGTCCACGCCTCTGGAAGCCTGTTTTGCGACCATGCTCCACCGCCTGACGAGGAACGCTTATAGCTTGCATCGGGCTTTCTCCACCCTGCGTGATTTTTATCCGAGCTCCATATTACCTGCGGGTCGGGACGGACGAGAACGTATTTTCCCCATCTCTCCAGCTTCTCCCCCGACGAGCAATCCAAAAGCTCATAGTCCTTCCATTTTTCAGATGTCCACATATGTTTTTCCTTAAAACTAATTGTTGAAATATTTTGAGAGCGCCGAGCCACAGCACTGCGCGTGACAGAGCGCAATTGCAATTGCATCCGCGGTATCATCGGGCTTGGGCGGCTCGGGAAGCTTGAGCATCGAGGTGACCATAGCTATCACCTGCTTTTTATCTGCCTTGCCGTAGCCTACCACCGCCTGCTTTACCTGTAGCGGCGTATACTCGCTTATCTTTACTCCGTGAGCTTTAGCACACAAGAGCATAATTCCTCTCGCCTCAGCAACCGAAATAGCGGTAGTCGAGTTGGTGTTGAAGAAAAGCTCCTCTATTGCCATCTCATCAGGCTTGTACTTTTCAATTATTCTGTTCATTGAATCGTAAATCATAAGCAGTCTTTCCTCAACGGGCGTATGTGCAGGGGTATTTATTGCACCGTATGCCACGGGATAGGTTTTTCCGCCCATTTTGTTGACGACTCCCCAGCCCACTATGGCAAGACCGGGATCTATTCCCAAGATTATCATAAAAGCTCCAAAAAGTATATTAGATTATAGTATACCACAAATTTTTAATTATGTCAAAAAATGCGCCTTAATGACTCTTTCGCTGAAAGGTAAACGTCCTGCTCTCGCCGCATTCAAGTGATACCTCGGACTCGAAAGATGTATATTTTAAGACGAAATTACAGCATTTATCAGAGCAGATTTTTGCAATCGTTTCTCTTTCATTCCATTCGAGGTGTGCAAGCTTTGCGCCCGTCATAAGCAAAAGATTATCTGCATATCCAAAAGGAATATAAGCATTTTGACAGGCTAAAAGCTCAACTGTATCCGCATCCGAATAGACGAGCATTTGCCTTGCCTCAAAGCCGGGCATTGCCGCATACGCAAAGGAAATATGCCTGTGTGCATAAGTGGGAGCGGCAACAGAATCAGACCATTCGCAATACGCTCCGTCATCCCTGTACTCGTATTCGGGTAAATCTATCTCTTACGTATTTTCTGTTCCGAGTATTTTTGATGCGGTGCTGATGTTTGCAAATAGCTCCTTGATGGCGCTTATATCCATAGCAGCGTTTTTTCCAAGCATACAGAACTCAGATTCATACGGAGAGTTTTCGGGTGACACAGAGGGGAAAATTTCCGCGTTTTTCACATAATCCGGATAAAAGTCCGCCGCCTTTTTCATAAACGGCAGCGCACGTTTTTCGAGGAACTCCTTATCCCCTGTAAAGAGATAATATTCATAGTAGCTCTGGGCGAGCCAGGCTCCGCCCGCTATCCAGAACTCGTGGCAAAAACCGCCGGAAAAATATCCGTTTTCCAATCAGAAGAAGCCTGCTTACTTCTTATTCTAGAGGGCGTAATTTCACCGCCTTAAAGTATCAACATAATTATAAATTAAAATTAATACTTTGTCAATGCGTGCGGAAAATAAAATAAATGTTCGTTATATATTTACTTTTGTACAAAATTGTGATAGAATTTATATAATGTATTTTGGGAGTTGCTTATGGAGATTATAAAATTCAAGGTAGGCGATGAGTTAGAGCTCAAAAAGCCGCACCCCTGTAAAAATAAGGTCTTCCGCGTTTTGCGTACGGGAAGCGACGTGAGAATAGTCTGCACCGTATGCCAGAGAGATTTGACACTTGAAAGAATCAGGCTTGAAAAAATGATAAAAAGGGTTATCGAGAAAGCTTAATAATGAAAACAGAAACCAAACTCGAAATTAAAAAAAGGGCTGTAAGCTTCTTTTCCTCAAAGCTGTTTGCATCCTTCATAATTCCCTTCACGATGATGATGTGTGTGTACGCATTCGTGAAGGTATTTCCGTTTGGAAAAAGCTCTGTTCTGATATACGACCTCAACGGTCAGTACGTATATTTCTTTGAGGCGCTCAGAGAGGCTATATGGGGCGACGGCTCGCTGCTTTATTCCTTCTCGCGCTCGCTGGGCGGTGAATTTGGCGGCATTTACGCCTATTATCTTGCAAGTCCTCTTTCCTATCTTGTAGCGATTTTCCCCAAGGAAAATCTGATAGATGCACTTTTCCTTATTTTGCTTACTAAAACGGGGCTTTGCGGTCTTTGCTTTTCATATATGCTATCGAAGGAAACGCGGCTCGGTTACCTAACCACAATAGCCTTATCCTCCGCCTATGCTCTGTCGGCGTATTCAGTCGTTATGCAGCATAACACAATGTGGATTGAGGGAATGTATCTTTTCCCTTTGCTGATAGTGGGACTCAAAGCACTCGTCTACGAGAGAAAATATAAGCTATACACCGCAACGCTGGCACTTACCCTTCTTTGCAACTATTATATTGGATATATGAGTTGTATTTTCGTATTCATTTTCTTCTTCTGGCTAATTGTATCGGAGAGAGGGAAATTCAGCATAAGCGAGAGGCTCATTAATTTCGTAAGAAGACTTGCGCGAGTCGGGGTGTTTTCGGTTATAGGAATAATGATTGCGGCGCTCCTGATAATTCCCGCATATTATTCCTTGACCTTCGGAAAAACAACCTTCACCGACCCCTCGTACGCCTTCAGGCTAAAGTTTAACCCCATGCTGCTTCTTATGAAATCGGCAATTACATCCTACGATACGCTCCAGGGAAGCGGTCTGCCGTTTATATGGTGCTCTACCTCGGCATTTTTCCTTATGCCGTTCTATTTCATAAGCAAGCGCTACCCCATACGCGAAAAGATTGCATCGGGAGTTATTATTGCAATACTTCTGATAAGCATGTGCCTCGACCCGATTGATATGCTCTGGCACGGCGGTCAGGCGCCTAACTGCCTCAATTACCGCTACGCATTCATTTTCGTATTCTTCGTGCTCTATCTATCAGCGAAGGGTGCTGCGGATATACGGCGCGCAACACCGCTTACAATGTCGGTTGTGTTTGTCGGTTGGGTGATTGCGTATATTATCGCAAAGCTTGACGTCGGAGAGAAATTCACCGTCTGGACACTTTTGATACAGCTTGCATTTCTCGCAACCTTCTTTGCTTTGTTTTCACTCTATTCTCTGAACAAAAAGCCTGTCCGAAAGTATTTTGTGCACATCCTGTGCCTTCTGACAATTTCCGAGCTTGTATTTGCAGGCTGCTTCAATATTTACAAGTTCAAAAAGGACGTTGGCGGCTCGAGCAGGAATTCCTATATAGGATATTTTAACGCCCTTGAGGGTGCTGACGCATTTATTGCAAGTGATGAGGAGCTGTTCTTCCGTACCGAAAAAATCGGATACAGAACGGTCAACGACTCCTACTCCCAAGACTATTTCGGACTCAGCGGCTCGACATCAACGTTAAATGCCGATACCCTTTCCCTGCTTGGAATGTTCGGTCTGCAGCAGGATGAGCATTGGAGCAAATACGTTGCATCTCTGCCCGCTGTTGATTCATTCTTCTCCGTTAAGTACGTAATCGACAAAACCCCTGTCCCAAAGGATGAAAGCAACCCCGACTCAGTAGCTATCGTAAGGTCTGTTCCCAAGGGATACAAGACGGTTTATCAGGACAGCTCATACACCGTATACGAAAACCCGTACTATCTGCCGATTGCTTTCGGAACTGATGAAGGCATTGACAACCTCAGAATGTCCGAGGGTATGGACTGCTTCCTCTTTATGAATCGCTTATACTCCGCTATGCTTGACGAGTCTGTAAGAGTGTTTGATTCGGAATCCAAGTTCTACGTTACACGTGACCTTATAGATTGCTATTACGATTCCGAAAGCTTCTCCTTCAAGGTCGATGAGGACAAGGAAAAGGCACAAATCACCTACACCGTCAAGATGCTGAAGGATGCAAACGGTGAATATAAGGATATGTACCTTTATTTTCCGATTTATCAAACGAGCATGAATGCGACTCTATATATAGATGACGTAAGCTGCGGAAAGATTCAATCAAGCGGCAGAGCAAATTTCCCCATATATCTTGGCGGTTATGAGAAAAGCTCGGTTACCGTTACCATTGAATTTGAGGATAGCGTTATACTCGGAATCGACTCACCGACGCTATATTCGGTTGATTATGATGCACTTGAATATGCAACCGAAAAGCTCAGAGCTGACTCGCTTGCGGTAACCGAGTTTTCATCAGATCGCATTGTCGGCACCGTGAATTTTGAAAATGACGGCAGACTTCTTACCACTATTCCGTACGATGAAGGGTGGCAGGTGAAGATTGATGGCGAGGACGTCCACATCAGTGAAAGTCTCGGCGCTCTTATCTCCATTGACGTATCTAAGGGCGAGCACACGGTAGAAATGGTATACAGACCTGAATGTTACACCTATGCGCTCGCATTTTCCTTGACAGGTACTGCGATATTTGGTATAATAATTGCGTGCGAATACGTTTACAAGTGCAAAAGAGCTGAAGAAAATAATCAGTAAGGAAGGACATTATGTTTTATCACATATCAGGAGAGCTCGTTATCTGCGAATCCTACTTCTCCGTAATAGACTGCGGGGGTGTGGGATATAAGCTGACCACCAGCCTCAACACCGCAGATTCTCTCGCGGGAAAGCTCGGAGAGAAGGTAAAATTATATACCCACTTTGCAGTCCGCGAGGATGCCGCAGAGCTTTTTGGCTTCTATTCGACAGATGAGCTGGATATTTTCCGTCTGCTCCTTACCGTTTCAGGCGTTGGACCGAAGGCGGCTATTGCTATACTTTCAATATTCACGCCTGAGAAGTTCTCTCTTGCCGTATGCACCGAGGACACGCGCGCTATCGCTAAGGCATCGGGTGTAGGCTCTAAAACGGCGGCTCGCATCGTGCTTGAGCTGAGGGACAAGGTTACGAGTGTTGCTGCCCCTGCAAGAGCCGAGGTCCCCTCAAGAGTGGCTAAGGCGTTGCCGCGCTCCTCACAAAAGCTGACGGAGGCTACCGATGCACTCACGGTGCTCGGATACAACAAAAATCAGATTCTTGATGCGCTGTCAGGGCTTGATATTACCGATATGCCTCTCGAAAAGATAATTACGAGTGCGCTCAAGCGCCTCGGCTGATAAGGAGTAGATATGGATACAGAATTTGACTTTGAAAACCGAATAATGTCCACTGAATATACTCCTCAGGACACAGATACCGAAATTACCCTGCGCCCGCAAACGCTCGAGGATTACGTTGGTCAGAGCAAGATTAAGGAAAATCTTAAAATTTACATTGAAGCGGCGAAAAAGCGTGAGGACGTGCTCGACCACGTTCTGCTTTACGGCCCTCCCGGCCTGGGAAAAACCACGCTGTCCAATATTATCGCTCAGGAATTAGGTGTTAATATACGTACAACGTCGGGACCTGCTATCGAAAAGCAGGGCGACCTTGCGGCAATACTTACTAATCTTTCCGACGGCGACGTTCTTTTCATTGACGAGATACACCGTCTTTCACGCTCGATAGAGGAAATACTCTACCCTGCTATGGAGGACTATGCTATTGACCTGATAATCGGAAAGGGGCCGAGCGCAAAGAGCATTCGCCTTCCTATTCCGAAATTTACCCTGATAGGTGCAACGACGAGGGCGGGACAGCTGACAACACCCCTTCGTGACCGCTTCGGTGTAATGTTAAAGCTTGAGCTTTACACAAACGAGGAGCTGATGTCGATAATCAAGAGAAGCGCATCAATCCTTGAGCTGAACATAACCGACGACGGTGCGGCGGCAATTGCTGCACGTTCACGCGGAACACCCCGAATCGCAAACAGACTGCTCAAGCGCGTGCGCGATTTTGCGCTCGTAAAGGGTGACGGTCAGATAACTCCAAAGATTGCCGAATACGCGCTGAAAATGCTCGAAATTGACGACCTCGGACTTGACAATACCGACAGACGACTGCTTGAATCTATAATCAAGTTCTACGATGGCGGTCCCGTAGGTCTTGAAACCCTCGCTGCGACGACAGGCGAGGAGGCAATAACTATCGAGGATTTGTACGAGCCTTACCTATTACAGATAGGCTTCATATCCCGAACCCCCCGCGGAAGATGTGCCACAAGACTCGCCTACGAGCATCTCGGCATACCCTACCGTCCAACAGCTTCCCAGCAGGGATTCTTTGACGGTCAGGAGATATAAAAAAGACGGTTGCGATTGCAACCGTCTTTCACTTTTTAATGAATAAGGTAAATTACTACCGAGAGCACTGCTCCTGCGACCATAAGTGCCGCCATTGCGAGAGCCATTACACGAACTGTGAGAATTTTTCCTTTTCTTTTCATATCAAACCTCATATATTGTATCCGCCAAGGCTCTTAAGGCAGAAGCGGGATATGTTTTTCATCGACTGCGTAATTTTCTTGGGCATCACCTTGAGCGCCTCTGCCATACCGAGTGCAATTGCGTCGGAGGCGTTTGGGAAAACGTAGGCATCAACACCCGTTATACCCGCAATTATCTTGGAAAGTCCGCCAAGAAGCGCTCCACCGCCGCAAAGAAGTATTCCGTGCGAAAACACATCATTTACGTACTGCGTGGGAATATTAGATATAGCGGTGCATATAGCCTCGATAAGCTCTGCCGTAGGCTCCTCAAGAGCCACGAACATCTCCTCGCTGGATATGCGGATGGTTGAAAATGAGCCATCAGGCTTACGCGTTTTCACGTCAACTGTTCTGTTGGGGTAATCGTCACCCCAGAGTGTACCTATCTTCTTCTTGATATTTTCAGCCGTGAATGCGGATATACGCACACCGTGCTTATCAAAAACATACTCTGCAATAGCCGAATCAAATTTATCACCCGCACAGTCAGCTGATTGGGAATAAACTATGTTTCCGTGGCAGATAATCATAATATTGGTCTTAGATGCACCGATATCAACAGCTATGTAGGAATTAACAACGTCCATTTCACTCGCAAGAAGCGCGGCGAGAGGTGAATACATTACGTATGCATCGCGTATACCGCACTGTGCCGCTATCTCAACAAGAGCACTCTCCTCAAGCGGCTCCATGTCGCACGGAACGCTGAACAAAACCCTGTCAGGACGAAATTCCGTTCCGCAAACACCTGAAAGGAACATTGATATAAGCTGCTGAGTGCGGTCAATGTGCTTCGCTATTCCATCACGGAGGGGGCGTTCGAGTATGTAATCGGCGGGAGATTCAGCATGCTTTTTTACGGCTTCCTCACCGTACGCAACAACCTTGCCGCTATATCTGTCAACCAGCATAACACAGCTCTGACGCTCGATTATGCCTCTCTCAGCCGTTGAAATAACGATGCTTGAGCTGCCAAGGTCAATACATAATTCGTTATACATAACTCTCTCCCTTCCTTATATTCTAAATTATATTATACTGCATATCGACAAAAAAAGCAACAATTATTTTTGAAAATATAATTTTCTTGACAAAAGAAACTGTTTGTGTTAGAATATATTGGATAAAATTTCAAATGCAAGGCGGTGATTTTTGTGGATATGGGTGACGGGCGAGTGCCTTTATGCTTTAACAATTCAATAATTGTCTGTATCCACGGAAATTAAGGGCATAACTGTAACTATGCTCTCCCTTTTCGTGTGTTTACAGACGGAAAGGGAGTTTTATTATGGAAGAAAAGGATTTTGAAATTTTAGACAATCCGCTCGACCCTAAGCCTCTGTACAATGCACTCGCCGAAATTCTCGATGCAGGAAGGTATGCCGAGCTTCGCCGCGAGCTTATTGAGCTTAAGGAAGTGGATATTGCTGAATTTATACTGAGTCAGAACGACGAAAAGGCACTGCTTGTATTCAGAATTTTGCCAAAGGATATTTCAGCAGACGTATTTTCCTACCTTGATTCGGATATACAGATGAGCATTGCCGAGGCGATGACCGACGCAGAGCTGTACCGCCTCATTGACGAGCTGTATATTGACGATACCGTTGATTTTTTGGAGGAGGTACCCGCAAACGTTGTATCACGTGTACTGAAGGTAGCGGGTAAGGAAAAGCGCAATACCATCAACAGATTTCTCAACTACCCCGAGAATTCTGCCGCATCTATAATGACAAATGAAATGGTGGCCCTGCATACCCACCTGACGCTTGACGCGGCTATTGAATATATCCGCAAGACAGGAGTTGACAAGGAGAGCGTTTACCAGTGCTACTGCATTGACAAGAGCCGTCATCTCGTAGGTACTGTCGGTCTTTCCGACCTGTTGTTCAACAAGAGCGATATGCTGATATCCGATATAATGGATAGCGAAAAGCAGCTCATATACGTTGAAACCACTGAGGACCAGGAGGCAGTTGCCGATATAGCAAAAAAATACGATATGCTCAGCGTTCCTGTTGTTGACAGCGAAAAACGCCTGGTCGGCATCGTAACCATCGACGATATCGTCGATATAATTGAGGATGAGAACACCGAGGACTTCGAGCGAATGGCTTTGCTCGTTCCCTCTGATGACACTTATCTTAAGACCAGCGTTTTTGCACTTGCAAAGAACAGGATTTTCTGGCTTCTTATCCTAATGATAACGGCAACCTTCACCGGTAAGATAATCGAGGGATTTGAGGCTCAGCTTGCGCTGATTGCCGGACTCACCGCCTGCATACCGATGATAATGAACACCGGCGGTAACTCAGGAAATCAGGCATCTACGCTGATAATACGCGGTCTTGCACTCGGAGAAATAAGGATTCGCGACTATTACCGAGTTGTATTCAAGGAGCTTCGGGTAAGTATTCTCTGCTCAGTTGTGCTTTCTGCCGCTAATTTCGGCATGATGTGCCTTATCGGTCTTATCGACGGCTCGTTTGGCACAGAACGCCTACCGATGTACGCGGTAGTGTCTATGGCAATATTCACCGTTGTAATATTGGCAAAGCTGATTGGATGCACTCTGCCTATTCTTGCAAAGCTCTGCCGACTTGACCCCGCCCTCATGGCAGGACCTATAATCACGACGATAGTCGATGCAATTTCTCTGCTTATCTATTTCTCAATAGCATCTGCCGTTTTATTCTGAGCACTTGCAGAAAAAATTAAAAAAAGGAAAAATATATGAAGATAGCACTTATAGCACACGATAAGAAAAAACAGGATATGATTGATTTGTCGATAAGGTACAAGGATGTTCTCTCAAAGCACGAGCTGTGCGCCACCGGCACGACGGGAACTCTCGTTATGGGTGAAACGGGGCTCAGAATTACCCGAATGAAGAGCGGTCCACTCGGCGGTGACCAGCAGATAGGCTCAATGATTGCCGACAATGCGCTTGACCTTGTTATCTTCCTGCGCGACCCTCTCACCGCTCAGCCTCACGAGCCTGACGTTTCCGCGCTCCTACGTCTTTGTGACGTTCAGAACATTCCCCTTGCAACCAACGTAAAGAGCGCAAACATCATCCTCGACTCTCTGGCGGCAGGAACGTTTTCAAAGTAATTTCAATTTAATATTAAAAGGGCAACGCATTTTGCGTTGCCCTTTGGTTTTTAGTTTTTGTTTTGCTCATTGTTACTGCCATTCGGGCGGTAAGGATTGTAGCCGTTTGGCGGATAATTTCCGAAATTCTGAGTGTTATTTGCGCGAGTGCGCTCCTCAATCATCTTTTCTATTCGCTCGTCAAGAGCTGCGGCATCGGCGTTTTCCGCATCACTGCGGCGCTTCTGCTCCTCGCAGATTTCCGCCAATTCCTCGATGGTATGATCGCTTTCCATCGCCATTTTGAATATATCTCCGTCCATATACTCGTATTTAAGAAGATATTCGGCAACAAAATGAAGCTTCTCCATATTATCGCTAAGATACTGTGAGCATCTCTTGTGCGACTCATCAATGATACGTCTGATTTCGTCGTCGATGTCAGCTGCAGTCTTCTCGGAATAGTTCTGTCCTGAGGAAAAATCGCGTCCGAGGAACACCTCGGTATCACTGTGCTCTGAGCCGTAAAGGATAGCACCGAGCTTATCACTCATTCCGTAGCGGGTTACCATATTACGCGCAATTTTTGTCGCGTGCTGAATGTCGGCAGATGCGCCCGTGGAAATATCGTCAAGAACGAGCTCCTCGGCTACACGTCCGCCGAGGTCAACAACAATACGGTCGAGCATTTCGTTTCTCGATGCGCCCATTTTATCAAATTCAGGCACCATAAGAGTAACGCCGCCCGCCTGACCTGCGGGAATTATGGTAATATGCTTAACAGGGTCGGCATTAGGCGCACAGTATGCAGCGATAGCGTGACCTGCCTCGTGATATGCCGTAAGCTTATTATCCTTCTCTGTTCTTATCTTGGACTTCTTCTGAGGTCCGAGAATAACCTTCATATAAGAATCGGATATGTCCTTCATACCGATAAGATTTTTGCCTCTCTTAGCTGCGAGAAGCGCCGCCTCGTTCATGAGGTTGGCGAGGTCTGCTCCCGTAAAGCCAACGGTGGTCTGTGCAATCTTGTGAAGGTCTACGCTACCCTCGATGGGTTTGTTCCTGACGTGAACTCGCAGGATCTCCTCTCTGCCCTTGATGTCGGGATAGTTAACCGTTACCTGTCTGTCAAAGCGTCCGGGACGGAGAAGCGCGGGGTCAAGAACGTCGGGACGGTTGGTAGCGGCGATAACGATAACACCCTCCTGACCGCCGAAGCCGTCCATCTCAACCAGAAGCTGGTTGAGCGTCTGCTCTCGCTCGTCGTGTCCGCCGCCAAGTCCTGTGCCTCTTTGTCTTCCGACGGCATCAATTTCATCAATGAATATTATACTCGCAGGGTTTTTGCGTGCCGTTTCAAACAAATCACGCACACGCGAAGCACCTACACCGACGTACATTTCAACGAAATCCGAGCCCGAAATCGAATAGAACGGAACTCCAGCCTCGCCCGCAACTGCCTTTGCAAGCAGAGTTTTACCTGTACCGGGAGGGCCTACAAGAAGAACTCCGTGAGGAATTTTTGCGCCGAGGCGCACGAATTTAGCGGGATTTTTGAGGAATTCGACTATCTCGGTCAGCTCCTCCTTCTCCTCCTCTGCACCTGCAACGTCAGCAAACTTAACCGCATCCTTGCCTGTGGGCGCACCCTTTGTGCGTGAGCGGGAGAAGGAGTTCATTCTGCCGCCCTTGCCGGACGCCTGATTAGCCATGTATATCCAGAAAACAACCAATACTATAAGTATGATTGCGTAAGGAATATACTGCACGAAAGCAGGGGTATCCTTCGGCTGTGTATAATCATACCATTTTAGATTGCTGTTGTTGCCCTCGCGCGTCCAGTCGTCGATAAATTCAAGCTGCCTTGAATTTCCTATGCGATAGGAATATGCGTGCTCCGACACAACACCGTTTGCATCGGCAACCAATGCCGTAAATTTAAGATTTCCCTCAACGTCAAGCTCGAAATATACTACCTGATTGTTTTCAAACATATCGGTAACCTGACTCCACGTCAGCTCCTCTGCGGGATTGAGAGCATTGTAAAACAAAAATGCGATAACAACAACCGCAATTGCTACGAGCAGCCATACCAGAGTATTCTTGAATCTTGAATTAGATGATTTCATTATTCAACCTTTCTTTAATGTATATGTGAAGGACAAAAAATGTCCTCAAAGTCATTCTCTATTCATTTTACCTCAGGCGCGAAGAAATATGCGTATATATTAACTGCATGACTGTTTTTCCGCGCAGAATCGGCAACACCGAGCATAGGAACCCACACAATATTATCACTCTCGCAAACAATAGGTATCGCGCGACGCTCGGATGGCGAAAGCTTCTTTTCGTTATAGAGCTTTTTGAGCCTTCTCGTCATACCGCCGAGCTTAAAGGAATCACCCTCTTTTCTGCTACGTGCGGTGAGCATTACATCAATTGTATCAAAACTTATGATTGCTTGTATTGATAATTTGTAAACATTTTTCGCCTTTTGGGAAAATTTATCGTCAAAAGCTTCCGATAAATATATGACAGAGCCGTTCGGCAAGATGTTTTCACCCATTTTCAGCGAAACAGAATACTCGCACTCGGCATTATCACCCTGGCGGGCAAAGAAGCAAGCGCCCCTCTCGCAAACAAAGCTTTGTGAGCCTGAAATATCAATAGAAAAATTGATGCTGCCGTTTTTGAGTGCGCCGTATATACTGTCAAAATGCTTTTTCTCGATAAAAGCCTCCGTATCACCGAAGGTGCTTTCGCGCATTATTCCTATAACCCTGTACAGAATCGCAGGATGAAGGGTAGAAAGAAGCTCTCTGTCTGCTCTGTCGATTATACCGTTTTCGCGGACAATATCCTTTGCAACCTGCTCAATGTATGAATTGTCGGTGGCTATATTCTCGCACATACGTGCTATTGCCGCCTCGGGAACAGGAGAAATGCGCGACATGCGGGGAAGAAGCTCAGCTCTTATATAGTTGCGTGTGTAGTCGGTATCCGAATTAGTTGAATCAGTTACATACGGTACACCGATTTCTTCAGCCGCCGCAACAATATCGCTCTTGGTTGATAAAATTATAGGTCTGAAAATATTGTCACGGACAACCGGAATACCGCACATAGCACGGCTTCCGCCGCCTCTGAGCATATTGAAAATAACTGTTTCGGCGTTATCCGAGGAATTGTGAGCCGTAACTATACAGGACAAATCCTCTCTCTTATCAACCGTGCGGAAAAAGGCATCGTAGCGCACGCATCTTGCTGCATCCTCAATGCTTCTGCCCTCATTTTCAGCCACGGTCGGAACATCTATTTTTTCAACTATCAGCTCTACCGAAAGCCGCTCACAAAAATCACGGCAAAACTGCTCGTCACGGTCTGCCTCTTTTCCTCTTATCATGTGATTTACGTGAAGAGCCGCCAGCTTGAAGCCGTGCTTATCCGAAAAATCCTTCATAAGCGAGAGAAGCATTACCGAATCTGCTCCGCCCGAGAAGCCGACAAGTACCCCGCCCTTGAATTGCGAAAGCATCGAATATTTATCTACCGTACGGTTAAAGTCTGAAAGGACGCGCGAATATGCGCTATCCTTACGTGCGGCTCTCATGATTCGGGAGCCTCCGTTTGCTCAAGCGAACGGAATTTTGTAAATTCCTTCATAAATCCGACCTTTATATTACCGACAGAGCCGTGTCTGTTCTTTGCAACTATCACCTCTGCGGTATTTGCCTCCTGCTCCTCCTTGGAGCCCTGATTTGCATAATACTCATCTCTGTAAAGGAATATTACTATATCAGCGTCCTGCTCAATTGAACCTGATTCTCTCAGGTCTGAAAGCATAGGTCTCTTATCCTGTCTGCCCTCAGGTCCACGGGAAAGCTGAGCGCAGCATACAATAGGAATACCGAGGTCCTTAGCCATAATTTTAAGACTTCGGGTGATTTCGCTGACCTCCTGAACTCTGTTCTCTATTCTCTTTCCACTCTGCATAAGACCGAGATAATCTACTACCACGAGTCCAAGATTGGTTATATGACGGAGTTTTGATTTCATTTCTGTAACAGAAAGTCCCGAGGTGTCGTCAATATACATATTCATTGCGGCAATTCTCGATGATGCCGCAGCGATCCTCTCCCATGCATCAACGGGAATATCTCCGCTTCTCATTGCGTAGCTGTCAACAAGCGCCTCGCTCGAAAGTATTCTTGTAACAAGCTGCTCTCCACTCATCTCAAGCGAGAAAACGCACACGGATTTAGAGCCTTGAAAGGATTTGGCGACGTTGGTTGCGATGTTGAGCGCAAAGCTCGTCTTACCCATAGCGGGACGCGCACCGACAAGGACAAGGTCACCCTTGCCCATCTGAACGAGAACCCGATCCAGATCTGAAAAGCCGGTTCTTACGCCACTTATGGCATTTTTATTATTGCTCAGAGCCTCAAGGTCAGTGTAAACGTTCTGAATTATATCACGGACGTGCTTGAAATCTCCCGACTTTCTGCTATTGGCAATATCAAAAATCTTGTCGCCTGCGAAGTCGATGACCTTATCAGACGGAGTCTGCTCGGAATACGCTTCCTCGATTATCTCGTTGCAAGCGAGAATTATCTTACGCAGAACTGACTTCTCTCTCACAATGTTTGCGTAGTCAATAATGTTTGCCGCACTCGGCACAGACTGAGCGATTATCCTTATAAAGTTGATGCTGTTTTCCTCGCTGTATCTGCCCGTCTGCACGAGGGTATCGACCAGCGTTACGGTATCAATCGTTTTGCTGGACGTAAACATTTCAAGCATAGCGGCAAAAATTCTGCCGTTATCCTCATTTTTGAAATCCTCGGGCTTGATTATAGACGTAATTCTCTCAATGCTATCCGGTGAGATAAGCACCGAGCCGAGAACCGCATTCTCTGCCTCGATTGAAGCGGGAAGCGGCCTCGATAATGTCGTATCAACGTATCCGTTAGCCATCACTCATGCACCACCACGGTGAATTTTCCGCTTATTTCAGCATAAAGCTTGACCTCAACGGAATATGTACCGTGTGCCTTTATCGAATCCTCAAGATTCATTTTTCTCTTATCTACTTTTATTGCAAAGTCCTTCTCGAGCGATTCGGCGATATCCTTCGCCGTTACTGCACCGTAGAGTCTGCCGTCGGCACCAGAGGTAGCCTTGATTTTAACGGTTACTGCCGAAAGCTTCTCCGCAAGCGCTCTCGCCGCCTTGCGCTCCTCCTCGATTTTGTACTGCTTGGATTCCTCCTTGCCCTTCAGCTCATTTGTCGCCTTCGCATCTGCAAGAACTGCCAGCTTCTTCGGAAAGAGAAAATTTCTCGCGTATCCGTCGGATACGTTTACTATCTGATCCTTCTTTCCCTGTCCCTTAACATCTGCAAGTAATATGACTTTCATGATTTTTACTCCCTAACTTATTTTCCGTGGCGCTGAAGAGTTGCGAAATAATCGTCTATCGCATCCTTAAGCATAACTATCGCGCCAGCCATGGTTTTGCCGTTTATCTGTGCACCTGCTACGTCGAAATGCCCGCCGCCCTTCAGCCGTTCAAGTATAAGCTGGACGTTTATCGTTCCGTCCGAGCGCGCGGAAATGTGAACCTGATTCTCTATCTTTACGAGTGCAAAAGTTGCATTGATATCCTTTAGGTCAAGCAGCTTATCCGCAACCTTTGAGGCGGACGTGCGGTAGCTGGGATCGTGCATACCCTCACAGTAGGATATGATGAGCTTCTTACTCTCAGCCCCCTGCTCCTCGGGGCTATAGGCGTTCTTCTCTATTATCTCCATATTGGAATTGAAGCTTGCCTCACGAGAGAGATCCTCTACACTATCCTTGAAGAGCTCGTTTGATTCGATCGGGTTTGCGCCCTCAGAGCGCAAATACATTGCCGCCGAGAAGGTTCTGATACCTGTATTTCTCGTAAACTGCTTGGTATCAAGGAGTATTCCTGCGAGCAAGAGCTCAGCCTCCTCCTTGAGTATTTTGTTGGTGACCGAGCGTGTCTGAAGTATTTCGCAAACAAGCTCCGATGCAGAGGAAGCCGACGGCTCGATATAGGTGAGCAGAGGCTCCTTCATAAATCCCGACACCTTGATATGATGGTCGATTATAGCAATATTGGAGACGTTTTTGACAATATCCGAATGCTCGACATGCTCAAAATTATTGACGTCTGTTACTATTACCAGAGTTCCCGACTTGATTTTTTCCATACCGTCAGCGCCCTCGATAAACATACCCTTATAATCGGGAATATTCTCAAGCTTTTTGAAGCACTGAATGAGGTTAGTATCGCTCTTTTTAACGATGATGTTAGGCTTCACTCCGCACATCATACAGAAGCGCGCGATACCTATCGTGGATGCAAACGAGTCGAAATCACCGAAGCGGTGTCCCATTATCATAACGTTCTCCGCCCTTGCGATAAGCGCGGAAAGCTCACGTGCAACGAGCGTTGCCCTCACATTCGAGCGCTTGTAAACCGATTTGGTTTTACCGCCGAAGAAGTCCATACCGTCCTCATAACGCAGAACTGCCTGGTCGCCGCCGCGCTGGAGTGCAGTGTCTAGTGCCGCCTGCGCGAATTTCATAACATCGGATATAGTATCACCAACGCAGGAGATTCCGAGAGAAATAGTGAGCGGGATGCCGTCGCCGACAAAATTCTCCCTCACCTTATCAAGAATTGCGAAATGGTTTGCAATTCCGTGATCATTCATATTTTTCTGGTTCGATACGATTAGAAACTTATCCTTACCGTAGGATTTTATAATTCCCTCAAGGCTATCAGCCCACGCCGTAATTTTGGAGTCGATGTCCGCGACAATTTTTATAAAGTTATCCTGAAAATACTGGGACATTTCATCGTAGCTGTCTATCATTGCGATAGCAACCGCGATCTTGTCATCCTTCAATTTTCCGCGCAGAAAATCAAGCTCGGTTATATCCTCAAAAAGCACGAATCTGTACTCAATATCCTCTATCTGCTGGCTGATGCTATATGCCATAAAGGATTTATCGGATACGCTTACCTCTATACTTCTGTCGTCGGAAAACTCCTCTATTTTTTTCGAGGTCCACTGCTCTATATTCGTTCCCTTGGAAACTCTCTGCTTTTCAAAAAGACTCTGGAAAGCATCGTTGCACCAGATAAGTGAGCCGTTTTTCGTGCAAAGGACAGCAGGTCCCTTCATCTTCACCATAACGTCGCCAAGCTCGCCTGAAAAAAGCTTGTCAAGCGTAACGGCGGATGCAAGAGTTTCCGTGCTCTTCCTGTAAAGCATAAAGGTAAAAACGGTGATAAGGTACACAAAAACCGAAAGCAGTGCAAGATAAATGACCTTTATCGCCGTGAATTCACACAGCAGTGCGAATACCACCATACATATAGCGGCGGTTACGATACTGAAAAAGAAGTTAGTATCCTGAGGCCGCCATTTATTGTTACCAAACATATTATCCCTCCGAAGATTTTGTCAAACGGGTTGATTGCTATTATATTATTATAACAAATAAAACGCGCTTTGTAAATATAAAATGGCAATTTTTATTTATTTGGGTGCATTGTGTAGTGCTTAGCGAGTCCTCCCGACGAGGTTTCTCTGTAGTCACTGAGCAGATTTTTACCCGTTTCGTACATTACCTTTATTACCATATCAAGACTGATTTTTCTCGAATCTGCCAAAAAGTTTGCGAGCGAGAGCGCATTGATTGCTCGCATTGCCGCTACGGCATTACGCTCAATGCACGGAATCTGCACGAGCCCTCCGATAGGATCGCAGGTAAGGCCGAGATGGTGCTCCATCGCAACCTCGGCGGCGTATTCTATCTGTCCTATTCCCATACCGAAAAGCTCGCCGAGAGCCGCTGCCGCCATCGAGCAGGCAGAGCCTATTTCCGCCTGACATCCGCACTCTGCCCCGCTGATTGAAGCATTTGTTTTTATTATATTTCCGATAAGACCACCCGTGGCAAGAGCTCTCACAATTTCACCGTCGGTAAAGCCTCTGGTTTCCTGCATATACTTGAGAACCGACGGAACAACACCCGCAGAGCCGCAGGTGGGGGCGGTTACTATCATTTCTGCCGCTGCATTCTGCTCACTCACCGCGAATGCGTATGAGCATACCAGCCTGTTTTCCTTGGTCTGTGCGGATTCATCGATATGCTTCTGGTCATATAGAATCTGCGCTCGGCGCTGAGTTCCAAGCCCTCCCGGAAGCACGCCCGTGGTCACAAGACCTGCGTGTATAGACTGCTTCATAACGTGCCAGACCTTTGCAAGATAATCAAAAATCTCCTCACCCTCGCACTCAGACACGTATTGCCAGAGGCGTATGCCGTTATCGTGACAGTGCTTTGCTATATCGGAAAAGGTGTTGAGCGGATATACATTCTCGCTTTCCTCATCCGCCGTTACAGCCTCCCCTTCCATACGTACGGTGCCGCCGCCGACACTGTAGAAGCGGTGCTTTGCCAAGAGCTTTCCCCTCTCAAAGACCTCTACGTCCATTGTGTTGGGGTGAACCGTGCATTCGGTTTTCTTGTCAAAAACTATTTCGACGGCAGATGGAGCGAGAGTTTTTTCTATAACCCTGTCTGTGCCGTGTCCCTTGCCCGTGAGAGCGAGGGAGCCAAAAAGCTCCACGCGAAAGAAATCCGCTGTGGGATACATTTCTCTTATACGGCTGACCGCGCGCTCAGGTCCTATCGTATGTGAGCTGGACGGTCCTCTGCCTATTTTGTATAGCTGGCGCAAGGATTGCATGGTGCTTTACCTCCGTATTAATATTTTTATTATATAAGCAAAGGCAAAAAAAGTCAAGTCAAAAGCGGTATTATTGATATTTTGTTCAAAATTGCAGGTATAAAGCAAATAGATGTTGCTTTTTTCGCGTTTTTGTTGTAAAATATAGGTTAGTATGATGAAAGGGGGTGCAGTATGGATATCAATTCACCGATAACCGCCATTTCCGGCATTGGCGAGGTTAAGGCGAAATATTTCGCAAATCTCGGAATTTTCACTGTGCGCGACCTTCTTTATCACATTCCAAGGGCATATCAGCACCGAGGAAAAACGGTAGACCTTGACGAGGCTGAGAGAAATATAACCTCCGCATTCATTCTCACCGTTTGCTCAACTCCGAAAACGGCTCGTCTTCGCCGAGGAATGAGCGTAACGAAATTTTGCGCCTTCGACGATAGCGGCGAGGCGGAAATCACCTTCTTCAATCAGAATTACCTTGAACACGTTTTTACTGTTGGCTCTACCTTCCGTTTCTTCGGAAAGGCGGAGAGGAAGGGGAAAAGATATAAAATATCCTCTCCCGAATACGAGGCGGTCATAGATGGCAAGCCCCTGCCCGATTTCGTATCGGTTTATCCGCTTACGCGCGGTCTTAACGAGAAGGCGATTTCGAAGGCAGCGGCAGAGGCACTCGCGCAGGTTTTGCCAACGCTCACCGACCCTATGCCTCAAGCTATTCTTGAAAAAAACCGTCTTTGTACGCGGCAGTATGCCCTCTCCTCCGTGCATTTTCCTGTGGATAACGCATCTCTCAGCGCGGCTCTGCGCCGTTTGTGCTTTGATGAGCTGTTTTGCTTTGCCCTCGGCATTGCGATAAGCAAGAAAAAAATGTCGGAGCGGTATGCTCCTTCTATGAGCAACACCGACCTTACCCCCTTTCTCTCAAGGCTTCCCTACTCGCTGACCGGAGCGCAGGCGCGGTGCTGTGATGAGATAATCGGTGATATGAGTGGCAGCGACGGAATGCGTCCTCAAATGAATAGAATTCTGACAGGGGACGTCGGAAGCGGCAAGACAGTTTGTGCCGCAGCTGCAATCTACGTCACGGTCAAAAACGGCTATCAGGCAGTTATGATGGTTCCTACCGAAATTCTTGCCCGTCAGCATTTTTCTGATATTACAAAAATGCTCTCCTGCTTTGGAATCCGCGCGGCACTTTTGCTCGGCTCCACCTCTCAGAAGGAAAAGAGAGCTATATATCAGGGGGTAAGCGACGGAAGCATTGACCTCGTTATAGGCACACACGCCGTCATATCTGACAAGCTGGAATTCGAGCGACTCGCGCTTACCGTTACCGACGAGCAGCACCGCTTCGGCGTTATGCAGAGAGCTTCAATTAAGGACAAGAGCCGTTTTTCACACACTCTTGTAATGAGCGCTACTCCTATTCCGAGAACTCTCGCGCTCTCTCTTTACGGCGACCTCTCCGTATCAAGAATAGACGAAATGCCAAAGGGCCGTCAGCGAGTTGACACCTACGCGGTAAACGAGGGATATCGGGACAGAGTAAATTCCTTTATCAGAAAGCAGGTTGAAGGCGGCGGGCAGGTATACGTCGTATGCCCCGCTATCGAGGATTCCGAGAAAACCGAGAATGGAGAGGTTTTACTAAGCTCACTTGATATAATGCACACTGTATCCGAGCGCTCTGCGTTCCTGCCTCTCAAGGCAGCAACCGAGTATGCAAGAGAGCTGTCAGAAACGACCTTTCCAAATTACAGAGTCGCTCTGCTTCACGGAAAAATGAAGCCTGCCGAAAAGGATTCGGTTATGAATGCCTTTTCAAATGGGGAAATAGATATACTTGTGTCGACCACCGTAATTGAGGTTGGCGTTAACGTACCAAACGCAAACCTTATGATAGTTGAGAATGCCGAGCGATTTGGTCTTTCACAGCTTCATCAGCTGCGCGGACGCGTTGGTAGGGGAGAAAGAAAGTCCTACTGTATTCTGGTATCCGATGCAACCTCACTCGGTGCAAGGGCACGTCTTAACACAATGACGACCACCTACGACGGATATGAAATTGCCGAGCAGGATTTGAGGCAAAGAGGCCCCGGTGACTTCTTCGCGAGCGTTTGCTCCGACCAATTCAGGCAAAGCGGCGGATTTTCCTTCAAGCTATCGGGACTGTGCGACGATTCAACTCTGATGGAAAAGGCATTCTCAGCCGCACGAGAATGCGTGGCAAACGGACTTTCACCCGAGCTTGAGCGCGAAGCGCGAATGGCACTCTCACTCAACGAAAACACCATCTCATAAATCAGGAGAATTTATATGACAAATCAGCCACTTGCGGATAAAATGCGGCCACAGAGCTTTGACGAAATGGTAGGTCAGGCGCATCTTGTGGGTGAAAAAGGAATTATCCGCCGAGCAATAAACGCGGGACGTATAAGCAACATGATATTCAGCGGCCCTCCCGGCACGGGAAAGACAACGGCTGCAAATATTATTGCCAAAAATTCCGATATGCAGCTTTATAAGCTGAACGCCACGACAGCATCTCTCTCCGACGTTAAGGAAATTGCAGCACAAACCTCAAACGTTTTTGGGGCGGGCGGCATTCTGCTCTATCTTGACGAGATACAGTATTTCAATAAAAAGCAGCAGCAATCCCTGCTCGAATACATCGAGGACGGCAGAATAACCCTCATAGCATCAACAACCGAAAATCCGTATTTTTGCGTGTATAACGCCATTTTATCACGTTCCGCAGTATTTGAGTTCAAGCCCGTATCTCCATCAGATATAAAACAGGCAGTCCTCCGCGGTCTTGATATTCTCAACGCGGAAAATTCGCGCAATATAAAAATCAGCGATGAGGCGGCTCTCAAAATTTCCTCAATAGGCGGCGGTGACGTACGTAAATCAATAGGTCTGCTCGAGAATGCCTACTATGTAGCGGATGATGAAATTACCGAGGAAATAATCAAGGAGCTTTCACCGTCAATGACGGGTGCATTCGATACCGCAGGGGACGTTCATTACAATCTTCTCTCTGCCCTGCAAAAGTCGATAAGAGGCTCTGACCCCGATGCCGCAGTTTTCTACCTTGCAAAGCTGCTTGCGGGGGGGGATATCCTCTCGGTATGCAGACGCCTTCAGGTCATAGCGAGCGAGGACATCGGCCTTGCATATCCTATGGCGGCGGCAATAGTACACGCCTGCACAGACAGCGCAAGGGAATTAGGACTTCCCGAGGCGGCTATCCCTCTCGCAAACGCAACCGTTCTGCTGGCAACCTCTCCAAAATCCAATTCCGCATACAGTGCGTATCACAAGGCGCTAAAGGATATAGAGGACGGATACGGTAACGAAATTCCTCTGCATCTCCAATCACCTCTATTCAAGGGATACAAGTATCCTCACGATTATCCGAAGCATTACGTATCTCAGCAGTATCTGCCGAGCGATCTTGCCGACAGAAAATACTATACATTCGCCGACAATAAAAACGAACAGGCGGCAAAGGCATATTTTGACCTTATTAAATCAAATCTGAAATAATTTTTCAGCCGCGGAAACGACAAAGCGTGATACCGCGGCTGTTTTTTGTATGTTTATCATATTCTATCCAACATATTATTGACTTTTTATGAACGGTGTGATAAAATTATTGTATCTTTTGTTCAAAGGTGAAGATAAAATGAAGCATCATTTTGTTATTAACCCTGCCGCAGGTAAGGGTAAGAAAATAGCTGAGCTTGAAAAAACGATAAACGATATTTGCATTGGCCGCGAGCTTGATTATGAGATATATCACACAACCGAGCCCTGCGATGCTACAAGATATGTAAAGGAATGTGTGGATGCGGATGACAATATGCATCGCTTTTATGCTTGTGGCGGTGACGGAACTTTCAATGAGGTTGCGGCAGGTGCCTGCCTTCGCGACAATGCCGAGGTTGCACTCATTCCGATAGGAACAGGAAACGATTTCTGGCGCAACTTTTCGAACGGTGAGCTTTTTACCGATGTAGAAAAGCAGATAGAAGGCTCTGCTGTCGAAATCGATGCTATATCCTATAACGGAAAATTCGGCATGAATATACTCAATATTGGATTTGACTGTGACGTAGTAAAGCAGACATCAAAATTCAAAAGGTGCGCGTGGGTGCCCTCAAAGGTTGCGTATCTATTGGGTGTTATCGTATGCCTTTTCAAAAGGTTTGGTAAAAAGGTACGTATAGAGCTCGATAACGGCGAGGTTCTGGAGCGTCCGATACTGCTTGCCGCAATGGCAAACGGACAGTATTACGGGGGAGGCTACAATGCTGCACCGATAGCGGCGCTTAATGACGGCGCGCTCGATATATGTATAGTTGAAAAGATATCGAGATTTACCTTTTTGAAGCTTGTTTCCAAATACAAGGCGGGAACGCATCTTCAGATAAAAAACGTGGACAAGATAATTACATACACTAAGCAAAATCATATCAGGTGCTCCTTCGACGAGGAAACCGATTTTTGCATTGACGGCGAGATAATACAGGGCAAGGAGCTTGATATAAGAGTTGTTAAGGATGCTCTGAAATTCTCTCTCCCTCTCGGTTGCTCTATACTTGAAAAGGCTGATGCAAGGCGCGAGCCGCTGCCTGTATGAAAATCACAGCCTTTTTCAAAAACAGACCGTTAGCATCGGTTTTGTTCTTCTTTATTGCAGGAAGTCTTATTTCAATAAAACTAAGCGGGACGGTTAAGATATACTTATCTGTTTCGCTTTTTGCTTTTGCCGCAGCTCTCACCGTCCTGAAGGTTATAATCAAGCGTACCAAATCCGTCCTCGCAGTTATATGTATTCTGTCCGCCGCCCTCTCGCTTGCGCTCTCTTACGTGAGAATAGATAAACTCGAAAGTAATCTTCCTGAAGGGAAAATAGGAATAAAGGGAGAGGTTATCGAGGTTTTGAATAAAAGTGATTTGTATACCTCAATAGGCGTTCTCACCTCTGTTAACGGAGAAAATGTAAAGATAGTCGCATCCGGCTTTGAAGCCGTTGATGCCGAAATCGGCGATGAAATTATCATTATTACCGAAATTCTGCCATTCACCGACGAGGAGGACGGATTTAATGAAAAGACCTATTATCGCTCGAAGGGTTATATAGCAAAGGCGGAAATAACCGAGGATGTATTCCTGACCAAGGCTGAGGTAAGGGGAATAAGATACAAGGTTTCTGCGCTACGAGAGGTGCTGTGCGAGAGAATAATGAACAACGTCGGTGGGGATAGTGGCGGATTAATGTGTGCGCTCTTGCTCGGTGATTATTCATATCTTGGAGGGGACGTATCGCTAAGCTTCCGTCGGGCAGGAATATCTCATATGATAGCGATAAGCGGTATGCATATGTCTATTCTCTGCTCACTTCTGTCATTCCTGCTTTATAAAATTTGTAAAAACCGATATGTTTCCACCTTTATAATTATTGGATTTATAATTTTCTATACCGTCCTTTCGGGTATGGGCGGCTCAGTGCTCAGATCGGGAATAATGTACGCGATAATGCTTTTGGCCTTCATTGTGGGAAGGCGCAACGATTCTCCCACGGCACTTATGATTTCGGTTGCTCTTATATACTTATTTGATGCCTGTTCCGTGTATAGCTCGGGACTGCTTTTATCCTTCCTTGCAACGCTTGGCATACTGTTTATAAATGAGCTTTATTCCAGACTGAACAAACGTCCCACAATGTGGCGTAAGTTGCTTTTTTCAATGCTCTGCACCCTGGGTGCTCTTATGGGTACTGTCGCCGTCAGCGCCTTTCTGTTCGGCAATTTCTCTACCGCAGTTCTCATTGCTAATCTTGTACTTGCGTTCCCTATGCAGATATTTCTGTATATGTCTATTGCAGCGCTTTTGCCCTTGCCTGCTATCATTTGTACCGCCTTTGCGAAAACGGGAGATCTCATAATCAGGATTGCCGATATGATGTCGCACGGTGAATGGACCTATATCAGCATGAATTATACGTGGGTAAAGATAATTTTGGCAATATTCTCCGTCATTATTGTTATTATGCTGTTCTTGCCGACAAGACGAGGTGCGGTAATAGCTCTCTGCTCGCTGACAGTCGTGGCGCTCACGTCGGTTTACGGAGTAATTTATTTTCAAAGGTTTGGAACGGATAATATCTACGTATATGAAACGAAAAGCAGCAGCTTTTGTGTGATTGAAAGCCAAAGCGACACGACTGTTATTGATACGACATCGCAGTATGCATCAAACGGTTACGAGCTGACCTCCGCTCTTGACGAAGATGGTTTTACCGACGTTGATACCCTAATCATATCCGAATACGGAAATACAACGGTGAAACGGCTTGACCGCATTTTTTCCAACATAAAGGTTTACAGAATTTGTCTGCCTGTTCCGGACGGCAAGAATATCGAATCGCTTGAACAAATTTACGAGGTGTGCAAGAAGCATTCGGTAGAGTTAGAGCTCTATGCTGCCGATTTTTCAGCAAACAACGGCAAGATTACCGTTTCACCTCAGCTTACGCAAGAGGATTCAAGCATTTACGGCTATCTTGTCACCGTTGGAAGGACAAAGGTGTTCGTTGCAAAGCACTACGAGCTTCAAAATCATATTGATAGCACAGCCGTTCTGGATGCGGACGTTATTGTCCTGACAACGCTCATGAAAAATGACGGCATCGCCATAATTAGCAATCTGCCGCCGCGGGTAAGTGCACTTGTCTACTCGCAAAATTGGGAACATGTTATCGTTATAAACGGTGATAAACCGCTGACCGCACACGATAGCTTCTTTTCGCTCCCCAAAAATGAATAAGCGACCTGCAGCTACAGGTCGCTTTTATTTTAGGTTTTAGACATTAAATCTGAAAAGAACGACGTCGCCGTCGGCGATTACGTACTCCTTGCCCTCACTGCGAAGGAGTCCCTTTTCCTTAACGTTATTCATATTGCCCTCGCGAACGAGATCGTTAAATGCAACTATCTCGGCACGGATGAAGCCACGCTCGAAATCACTGTGAATCTTACCCGCCGCCTGAGGAGCTTTAGTTCCCTTAGTGATGGTCCATGCACGCACCTCTTTAGGTCCTGCGGTAAGGTAACTGATAAGTCCAAGGAGTGAATAGCTCGCACAAATGAGCTTATCAAGTCCACTCTGCTCAATACCGAGATCGGAAAGAAACGCCGCTTTTTCCTCTCCCTCAAGAGATGATAGCTCAGCCTCTATCTGAGCACATACTGCTATTATTCCTGCACCCTCGGATTCAGCATATGACTTGAGAGCTGTGTAATTTTCGTTGCTTTCATATTCGCCCGAAACCTCTTCCTCAGCTATGTTGGCAACATAAATAATAGGCTTGAGCGAGAGAAGACGCGCCTCAGCAACCAGCTCTGCCTCCTCCTCGGTAAGACCGACACTACGCGCGCTTCTTCCGTCAGAGAGTGCTGCATAGATTCGCTCGAGAACATCAAGCTCGGCAAGAAGCGATTTGTCCGTTCTTGCATTTTTTCTCGTGCGGTCAAGCCTTTTTTCAACGATTTCAAGATCCGAAAATACCAATTCAAGATTTATCGTTTCAACGTCACGCAAGGAATTAATTTCACCGTCTACGTGAATAATATTATCATCGGTAAAGCAACGGACAACGTGAACTATCGCATCAACCTCACGAATGTGTGAGAGAAATTTATTTCCGAGTCCTTCACCCTTCGATGCGCCGCGGACAAGTCCTGCAATATCAACAAATTCAATTACCGCGGGGGTGTATTTTTCGGGATTATACATCTCTTTCAGCACATCAAGGCGAGAATCGGGAACAGAAACTATTCCTACGTTTGGGTCAATCGTACAGAACGGATAGTTCGCAGACTGTGCGCCCGCATTCGTCAGGGCGTTAAAAAGAGTGCTCTTGCCTACATTAGGCAGTCCTACAATACCAAGCTTCATTATTTTACATTCGACTCTTTTATTTACCATGTTAGTATATCATAATTTTTCAGATAAGTCCACACTTTTTTGTTAATTAACGCATTTTTTAAGTTTTTT
>JAZNXN010000010.1:0-5178 GCA_045593885.1 Eubacteriales bacterium | reverse complement strand
TCGAGAAGGGAAAGCTCCTCGTTTTCATTGGTTTTCGGCTTTGTGCTCATCCTGATAATCCTCCGTAATGATTTTCTGCTCCTCTGCGGTATTCGGCGCTGGGAGCGATTTTATATAGTTTTCGAATTTTTGCACAGCTCTGATTTCAGGGCGATTGAGAAAAGATATCTTATTGGCGTAAGGTTGTATTAATCCGACTTGCATTTTTTGCCGTCTTTATACGCTAACGAAAGGACACCCTCGGGGTGTCTTTTTTCGTTTGGAAGTGCTTTCACCGTTTAGCCTGCACGACAAAGCGAGTTAGAGCTGAAAAGGATTCCTTTTAGTTAAATGTCACCGATTCGACTCTTAGCATATAATGCACTTGAGGTGATATAATGTACAGCTTTGTTAACCGTCCGAGCGCGGTGGCGCATATAAGGGGTGGCAGCCTTGCGCCCGATTTGCACGGCGAGGTCGGATTTTATCAGAAGCGCGACGGCGTTTTGGTAGTTGTCAAAATATTCAATCTGCCAAGGGACAGCGATACTGGCTTTTTTGCACTCCATATTCACGAGGGCAACAGCTGCTCAGGCGAGGGCTTTTCCGACACCAAGGGACACTATAACCCAATGGGCGTACCGCATCCGAGCCACGCGGGTGACCTGCCGCCGCTTTTACGGTATAACGGGGGTGCGTCAATGGCGGTGATGACAGACCGCTTTCGCGCAGATGAAATCATCGGCAAAACCGTTGTGATTCACGGCGGCACCGACGATTTCAGAACGCAACCGTCGGGAAACTCAGGCGAAAAAATCGCCTGCGGCGTGATTACCCGTCAGTAAGACATGCACGCCGCCTTCAATATCAAAAGAAAAACGAGCCCTTCGGCTCGTTTTTTATTTCAAGAGTAAAAATCGTAAAAATGCAAATACTAAAAAGGTTATTTGCGCGAACGAGCTTTAGACATTCGCTTTTCTGCAAGGCGCAGCCCCTTTGCAAATGCCTCAGACTCCACCGCATCAACATAGCATTGCCAGAGCGCAACGTACTGCTCAAAGCTCTCGCGCTCTAAAATTCCAAGCCCTGACCTGATTTTATCCTCCAGAACCGCCATGCTCATAATTATGGCCTTGACGTTTTCCTCCCGAAGCTCGGATTCTTGCTCGCTTGCAACATTCATTATATCCATTATTCTGTGCCCCTCTGACCCTCTTTTTTATAATTATAGCACCTTTTAAGGTGCAAGTCAAGAGCATCTTATAAAGTGCGTGTTAAAATGAAGTAAAGGACGGTGGAAAAATGAAATACTTTCAAAGATTAAAGGACATCAGAGAGGACAACGACCTTACTCAAAACGATATAGCGAGACTACTTGAAACCACGCGCCAGCAGGTCAGCAAGTGGGAAACGGGCGTACAGATGATGGGCATTGACAAGTATATCAAGCTGGCAAAATACTACAACATATCAGCAGATTATCTCTTGGGGCTTATAGACACCCCAAGAAAGCTAAAATAAAAACGAGCCGAATGGCTCGTTTTTTGTTACCAATTTGTGCACAGATTTAGGGCAGATCTCGTCATCACGCCCGCTTAACTCAAGGGCGCACGGATTTTGAGCAGATTTTTTCGTTCTTTACTCCGAAGCTGTATAGAATACAGCAAGCTTAAGGGAAAACGGAAGAAGGTGCCGAAATCCGAAGTCCTCAGCAGCTCTTTATGAGGCGGAGGTAAAACTCCACCGTCTTCTTGACTGTTTCAAGGGGAATTTTCTCGTCGTTTCCGTGAATAGAGGCGCGCTCCTCCTTCGAGAGAGCCATTGCGGAAAAGCGGTACACCTTATCGCTTATCCTGCCCCAATGGCGTGAATCGCTGCACGCAACCATGAGGTAGGGGGACACGATAGCCTCCTGCCAGGTGCCCTGCACCGCATCGTAAACCCTCTCCCACGCCTCGCAGTCTGTACGCGAGATTACCGAGGGATTCATACCGTTGATTTTTGTGAGCTTTATATCATCATTCTTTATAACGCCCCTTATATATTCGATAGCACTCTCGGTTGTTTCACCGCCGATAAGACGAAGGTTCGCAACCATTTTCGCGCTTGGGGGTATTACGTTCATACCCTTCGAGCCCTCCATCTGCGTAAACGCGCAGGTGGTACGCATAAGGGCGTTGAGCTCGCCGCCGTTTTTCTTGCAAATCATATTGAGAACGCCGCCGAAAAGCCAGAGGTTAGCAAAAATCATTCTGTAAAGGAAGGATGAATGGCGTGCGAGCACATCAAACATCGCTTTAGCGGGCTTTGTGACCGTGAATTTGAACGGATGGTTCTCTACCTTAACGCACGCCGCACTGAGTATTCCCACAGGGGTATGGGGCTTAGGCGAGGATGCGTGACCGCCGTTACCGCTGTACGAAAGCTCGAGATTGAGCATACCCTTCTCGCCGATACCGATAAGGGCGCAGGGCTGTTTAACGCCCGGAAAGACCTTCTCAACAACCGCGCCGCCCTCGTCAAAGACAAGACCGGGGGTAATGCCTCTCTTTTCAAACAGGTCAACTATCATAGGCGCGCCATGTCCGTTTATTTCCTCGTCGCCTGCAAAGGCGAGATAAATATCCTTTTTAGGCACGAACCCCTCTGCGATAAGCGCCTCCAGCGCCTGCATAGCACCGTTGAGCGTACCCTTGGTATCAAGCGTGCCGCGCCCCCACAAAAAGCCGTCCTCGATTATCGCGTCAAACGCGGGCTTATCCCACTTATCCTCCTCAACCGAAACGACGTCGAAGTGAGCCATAAGCACCGTAGGTGCATCCGAGCTTTCTCCGCGGTAGCGATAAAGAAGTCCTCTGTCACCCACGAGCTCAAGCTCGCATTTTTCGTGAATATTCGGAAAAAGCCTTGGCAAAAGTGCCTTGAACTTATCGAATTCAGCCTCGTCCTCGAGGCTTTTGTCATTTGAGGACACAGTCTTGCACTTTATCATTTCTGCGAGGTCGGACACCGCCTTGTCACCGTTAAACGTGAAGCTCTCATACTCCTTTTTCTCGCAGGGGGTAGGGGTAAACACCAATGTTCTTATAACTACAACTGCTATCAGGGCAAGCAATACACCGCCCAGAGTCAGCCCGATAATGAGTCCTATCATATCAAATCTTACCTTTCTTGTACAGGTAGCGCGAGTAGATGAGGGTTATAACCATGCTGACGGGTATCATCACGCCGACAGTACCGGAATTGAGCAGGGGCACGAAGATAAAGAGAACGAGCATTACAGAAATAGGAAGCACCGCTATCTTGAAATATCTTGATATATAAACAACGCCAAGACCGCCGAAAAGCGCAGGCAGAACGTTGTCAAACGCGGGAGCGAGAATCGGGCTTTGCAGTATGGGCATAAGCACCGAAATCAGCGCAACACCTATCGCGATTATAAGAATGGTTACTATCGACGAGGTGGCAATTGATATGGTCGAAATAACCTCGCCCTCCTCGCTGTCAGCCTTCACTCCTGCCTTCTCCATGCTGTCAAGGGCACAGGGTACCTTTAGAGATGAGAGGTTGCCCGTAACGAATCCGAGATACGTACCGCCCACGCCAAGCATAGGGGTATAGGTGATAACCTCGATAATACCAACGGTCCAGAAGGTCAGAGCTATAGGGTAGAGGGCGTTAAGAAACGTCCAGAAATTCGGCCACGCGCCGTAAATTATTGCCAGAATAAACGGAAATGCGAGAATCGCGCCGCAGGTGATAAGCGCCCAGATTCTGCCGTATTTATGCATTTTATCTATGTATGACATTATCTCTTTCCTCCTTTAAGTAATTATAAGCGTAACAGGAATGGACAGCGCCATACTGCCTATCATCGACAGGGGGAGCGCATAATCGTTGAGCCATTTCCAGCCGAGCTTTTTGATGAGAAGACCGCACACCGCCATAATCGCCGCGGATATTGCCATAACGAATACAGGTATCCAGTACTCTAACTGATAGTGGAATTCCACACCGTTACTGCCGTTTACAAAACCGAGGTCGCACACGATAAAGCCAAGGAACGCCGAGAGCATACCGACAAACATTGAGGTCATCAGAACGTCCATCCACTTCTTGTCCTTGTCCTTGTCCTTGACCTTGAGCATACCGCCGGTAATCTTTTTGCACGTGATGGGCGCCATAATGAGGCTCGCCGCGATACCGAAGGTCATAACGAACACGATAGTTACAAACTGCTGCGCCGTAAGGTCGGTATAGGAAACGTCGGAGATACCCATACTCTCTGCCGCCTGAAGCGCCGCAGGAAGCTCGTAGGTGACGGCTCCGATAACCGAAAGGCGAAGCCACGGGAGCGCAACTCCCAAAAGCTTTACAAGGGATACAAGTCCCATAAATATCGCAATTGCAGGTGCGATTGTGAATAGCGCTGAGCGCTTTATCGTCGCGTTGAGGGTTGAGCGTTCAATTCCCATTTCAAGACCGCGCTTGTACGCCTTAATGAGAAAGAACACCGACTGTGCAACGACGATTCCGATGATTACGCCGACTATAATGAAAATTATAGGGCTGTTTGCATTAAATTTCATCTTTGCCTCCATATTTCTGCGCTCTCGCGCATGTTAAGTATATTTTACCACATCCGAAAGAAAAATGCAATAGAAAACAAGCCCGCGCTTTTTTCCCAAAAAGCTTTGCAAAAAGCTTCAATCTATCAAACTGAAAAGAATTTTGCTTGGTTCGGGTTTTTCTTTTTTCTCAAAGTCGGATTTTTCTTTATTTTATCGGAGAAAATCGGGGATTTTCCAATCGGAAAAAATGGTTGCCAAATCAAGTAGCTTTTATAGTATAATAAGATAAACAAAAAATATAAAACTACCCGCTTCCCGAAGGGGTGGGGCGAGCAGGCGTTTGTAATTGGTGATTAGGAGGAACGGAGTGAGGAGAGGTAAATGGACGCGAGATGGTAAATTGGCGACGGTCAGCGATGGCGAAGCGAGAACGGGCGCGATGGGTGATGGCAAGGGGAGGAGAAGCGATGGCGGGCGAAGCGAGCGTTTTTTTGGTCGGTGGCAGGCGGAACGGAGCGAAGCGAAGGACGGTAGCGGGCGGAGCCCCTATGAATGTATTAAACCTTATTTATAACTATACTATACTAACTGCTTTTATCTAACTTAACTATTATAACTGGTATTGGTC
>JAZNXN010000009.1:0-21433 GCA_045593885.1 Eubacteriales bacterium | reverse complement strand
TAGGAATGAAAAAAGAAGATGTTGTTAAATTGATTTTGGGTGATGAATATTACTCAATCGATGATTTGAGGTATAATAAAAAAGTTGGAATAATGCTATCGAAGGATGAGTTTTCCCGATTTCTAGCGACAAAAGAACAATTGATAGATGAGCAATTTGAACAAATATCCGTATTACCTCTTAAAACCTTTAACTCAAAGCATTGCTTTTATGTAAGGGGGAAATATTTACTTTCTGCTCTCCAAGAATATTTTCGCATTCTCGTTTCCGATTATGATTTGAACCAAAGCTGGCTGTTTGACAGAAATATTGAAGATATACTCATATCAAGACTGTTTTCTGAGATTGAAGGCTCTCTTGATATTGAAAACATCCCGACAACGCACAAGCGAATAGCTCAAATTCATAGAAGCAAAGAGGTCAAGGATGAAAATGATATCATAGTAAAAAATATGATTAATGCTGTGAGTTTTATTGTAGAGGAAAAGCCTGCATTTAACAAGGAAAATTTGTTAAGGCTTTATAAAATTTTGAGTAAGGATAGTCTTGAAAATGAACAAAGGCTGAAGGACGGATTCTATTACCGTGATGATGGCGTTTATATCGGGGATTTTGAAGGAGCTCCTCCCCACATTATCGAAGAATGTATGGATTCATTGTTTGCCTTTGCGAGTGACAGAAATAACGTTAAAAAATATGACGCCTTTTTTCCTTACATTTGCCATTACTACATTTTATACATTCATCCGTATTTTGACTATAACGGAAGGACGGCAAGAATGGTGTCGTTTTGGTTGAACTACATTTATGAGATACCCCTTGCTCCGTATTTTATGAGCGAAGCGATAAACGAGAGCAAAAACGACTATTACCGAGCTATAACGAATACAAGAAACACAAATAATGATTTGACGTATTTTTTGGGATACGTGCTTGAAACATCCATAAAATATAGCTTTGTATATAAAAATCTTGAGGGTATAAGAGACGAACTTTGCAAAACCGGTGACACCCTCACTTCTACAGAGTGGGTATACGTTAAAAAAATACTCGTTCACAATCCCGAGAATTTTTTCACCTATAAGTTGTTTATGAGATATATCAATTCCAAAATGACTAAGCAAGGTGCTTTTAAGATACTGAACAACCTAACATCTTACGGCATTTTGAATAAGGCAAAAAATAAAAAGAATGAAACCATATTCAAGCTCAATCAGGAAATCATATCCTATAAGTACAACAAATAAGTCTTGATAGAGAGGACTAGGAGAATCTGATGCGTTGCATCAGGATTTTTGCTCGTGCCTTATGAAAGCGAGCTTTCAACGGCTTACTCGCAAATACGAACTCCGTACACTCGCACTGCGAGTATACGAGCGATTCTCCAACACGGTGTCACCAAAAGCAAAAGAACAGGAGTACCGAAGCACTCCTGTTCTTTTGGTGACCCGTGGGAGAATCGAACTCCCGTTTCAGCCTTGAGAGGGCCGTGTCTTAGCCGCTTGACCAACGGGCCATTTTGTCGAGCGTTGTTAGTATAACATATATTTTTTCAAAAATCAAGCCTTTTTTCAAAAAAAAATAAAAAAACCGCTTCTTTGCATTGAAGGGTATATGTTTTCCTTAAATTTTTCTATTGATTTAGCCGCGTTTATATGCTAAAATAATATCATAAAGTCTAAAGGAGAATCGGTGTGGAGAAAAAACCGTTGATTTCGGTGGTCGTTCCCGTGTATAACGTCGAGGGGTATCTTTCGGCGACGGTTGACAGCCTGCTCGCTCAGAGCTACGAAAATATAGAAATACTGCTGGTTGACGACGGCTCAACCGATAATTCCCCCGCGGTGTGCGACGAATACGCCTCTCGCGACAGCCGTGTGCGCGTTATTCATAAGCAAAACGGCGGTGTTTCCTCTGCACGCAATGCGGCGCTCGATATAGCGCGCGGAGAATATATAGCCTTCTGTGACAGCGACGACACTGTGGAGCCGGATATCTACGAGCGCCTTTACAAAAGCCTCGTTGAAAATGAGGCGGATATATCAGTGTGCGGCTTTAGCTTTATCTATCCAGACAAAAAAATCAGCTCGGACAGAGGGAACATTATCAACCTTGATTGCGAGCAGGCACTGTCGGGTATGCTGATAGGCAGACATTTCGAGGGGCATCTGTGGAACAAGCTGTTTTTGCGCTCCCTTATAGGCGATATACGAATGGATACCGATATTCACGTATACGAGGACCTTCTTTTCGTATTCTCGGTTATGATGAGGGCGGGGCGCGTGTGCTACGACTCCACCCCCTGCTATAATTACTATATGAGGGAAAGCAGCGTATGCCACACCCCCCTGACCGAAAAGCAGATAAGCGCGCACTGCGCCTGCGAAAAAATACGTGCTCTTGTTGAAAATGAGGGGCTATCCACCCTCACGCCCTACGTGGATGCGGCAACGGTTATATGTAATATGCGCTACGTGAGCCGCCTCAGCTACAACAGGCAGGGCAGAAGGGAATTTGCCAAATTTGCCAAGCGGAATATAAGAAGGAGCCTCAACAGAAGGAGCCTCTCTCACCTTGGCGGTATGATGAAAATACGCGCGCTCATCGCCGCGGTATCGCTTCATATCTACTATCCGATTCAGCGAGTGCTGAAGAAAAATTATATGTAAAAAAGGGCTGAAGCAGCCCTTTTTTTGTGCCGCTGCTGCGGCTATTTTGTCAGCCCGTGAACGAATCCAAATGGGTCGGCGGAGGAGATATCTGCGGCAATAACCTTATTCTTATACATAATAAGGTTGGCGTAAACCTTGCCCTCGTAGCCCTCGTAATTTGTGACCTCGTAGGTGTATCTTGTCACCTTTTTCTTCGTGTATCTGCCGATATCCAGCCCCTGAGATTTCTGTATCTCGTTGTAGCCGAGCATAATACGGTCAAGCTCGGAGGGCACGGTAAACTGCTCGATTTCAATGGCATCGCCCGATACCTGCCAGCCAAACGAGGAAAGAAAATTCTTCCTGTCCTCCTCGGTCTTGATTTTTGAATAGTTTACGACCTCGACGCTCTCTGCCGAGGCACTGACCGCCCCGATGGGCTCAACCAAAAGCATAAGAGCCAATAAAACGGCAACCGACACCGCAATAACCGAAAAGAATTTAAGAGTGCTCGCCCTCATAGAATAAATAAACATATTAATCTCCCGTAAATTGACTTCGATAAATTCTATGCCGTCCTAATTTCTTTTAGAACAATAAAATAAGGGGCTGCTTCATTTCGGCATAACCGCAAACAAAAAAGTGAGGGACAAAAGGTTCCTCACTTTTAATTTTACAAAGACCTGTATTCTAACGGCAATAAGGAAAAAATCTGCGATTTTTAGTTTATTACAGTTTTTTGTTTGCTACCGCCGTTTTCACTCTCTGCCGTACCGAGTACGCCGACGACAGCGAAAGCGACGGTTTCTGCTCAAAATCAAGTGAGCCCAGAAAGACGCTTCGCATTAAGAATTCAGTAATACTTGTGTTTTTTGCTTAATTTATCTGAATTTTACTGAATTCTTAATGACTCAGCTCCTCTTGCTTTTAAGAGATTGTTCAGTGAAAGATATTTTATTCGATTACCGTTTCCTTCTGATTGAATACGGTTATAACGCTGAAGGAATCGTAATGGTCCTGACATCCCGCTGTCGTACAGCCCTTGTTACCCTTGCCATAGAGTCCGTCAACACGCTTGGTCGACTGATTGAGGTCAATGAAGTTGGGAGCAGGGTCGCCGTTTTCCATAACGAGTCCTGTGAAGCGGTCGTTTATCTGAATACCGAATGTGAGCTTGAATATATCATTATTGTTCTCCCAATACTTCTCAACGGATTCGTACTTGCCCTCACCCGTTCCTACAAACTGCTCGGTCACGTAGCTCTTGATATCAAACACGAGACCGATTGCGTATCCAACCTTTGCATCGTTTGAGTCATACAGCTCAAGGGAGAGTGCATCGCTCTCGCCGTCAAGATCGGCAACGGTTACGTATTTGTGCTGCGAGCTTGTAGTCGGCTCCGCACTCCTGAGGTTGACCCTACCCTTTCTGTCAATAACAATAGCTCTGAGGCAGTTGTCCGAGGTGGTATCGTTTCTGTTAACGGTTCCGTTTGCAGCGTTAGACATAGGAAGATTTACTTTACTGCCAAAGAGGAAGCGGAATTCGATTCCGTCGCCTGCGGCAAAGAAGTTGCCTGGGCGGTTATTGGGGTCACTCTCAATATGTGCATGGTCTGTATCGGAGGGATAGAAGGGTGTATCGTCACGAATTACGATATACATATAGAGCTTTTCGCCGTCATAGGTTGCGAAGGTATGCTCGTCAACCTGAATATCCCACGTTCCGAGCTCCTCGTTGCCTGTGAATTTGTTCGTGGTAGCGGGAGTGTGAGTTGTTCCGTCGGCGTGCCAAATGAGTCTGTTGTTGAATTTATGGGCGAGTCTGAAAATTCCGTTCTCGTAATCAATGCGCGTTGTGTCAGTGCCGTAGGTAACGAATTCGTTTCCTATCTCCTCGTCGTTATATAAGGTATAACGGCTCTCGCCCGCAGTCTCGCTGGCAGAGGCGTCATATCTGTCCTTGACCGTGAGGCTGAGCAGGGGATTTTCGCCTACCGCAAACTCGTTTATGTAAATGATAGCTCCCTCGGACTTGTAGCTCGCTCTTACAACGTAGCTCTTATCAACGGCAGAGCCTGTAAACACGGTTTGGCTTTCCGCGCCGCCTGTGAAGGCAGTTGTGTTATAGCCTGTAACGATAAGCCAGCTTTCAAATTCGCCGAGCGCCGAAAGGGGTGCTGCAGGAATGCTCAGTATGGAATCTCCCTCGTAAACCTTTATCTCATCGGTGAGCGTTACGGTTTTGAAGTCGTCGTTTCTGCTTGCGTTCTGAACGCTATTAGAAAAGATAATCGTATCCTTGCCCGCGAGTATTTCCTCAGGGGTGAGCCTTTCCTCAAAGGAATAGGTGTAGCCCTCGTAGAGCGAGCCGTTTGCGTTCTGGAGATGAACCGTGTAAACCTCCTTGGGAAGATATTCAATGACTATATCGGTTGCCTTGGTTATCTTCTGGGCTATGTCCGCGGAATATTTTTCCCAATTAATTTTATATCCGTGGTGCAAATTTTTGTAATCGTAGAGAGGTACTACGTTACCGCCTTCGGTTACATTTCTCGTTTCAAGAACGTTTCCTGTCATCTGGTCGATAATCCTTACCTGATAACGCTGTCTCTGAGCAGAGGTGGTCGTTGTTTCCTCTGCTGTGGTGGTGGTCGTCGCTTGTGTGTCGGTTTCGTCGTCACACGCTACCAACAAAAACGATAGCGTAGCTATCATCATCACGGCGAGCAAAAGGCTTAACATTTTTTTCATAGTTGTATTCTCCTTTGGTATGATTTATAGGGGCAAAAGCCACATCCCCTTATAAATATTCAACAAAAAATGCCGATAAAAGTCAACCGTTTTTGTACAAAAGGTAAACATATGACAATCAACTGGTAAATATTTATCATAATTTGCCATAAAAAAAGACCCTTGCGGGCCTTTTTTATTAAGTAAATATCAGTTAATCCAGAGAACGTCGCCCTTGAGAAGTATGGTAATCAAATCAATTACCCACAAAAATGACCAGCCGACGAATATGAGTAAAATACCGAGAATTACACCGATAAGATTATCCTTGGCAAGACTGCGCATCGTTCTGTACACGTTCCAGAATATATCAAGACCGGGAAGTGCGAGAATCAGCTTGACGATAAGGGGCAGACCCTTAATGGACTTAATTAAGCTCTTCATAAAAAATTCCTCCTGAATTGTATTTTGTAACTATATTATACATTAAAAAAATATTCTCTGTCAATATTTTTTCTTCAAAAAAAGAGAGTTTTTTTCGACAAGCGCTATCGGGTGATAGGACATTTTTGATTTGCGAAGTCCCTCGTCCCCCGTGTCCTCCTCGCGATTAAGATATACGACCTTATCCGTCGCAAAATGGCACGCAAATTCACTCGCTATCGCTTGATACGCGCCCGAAAAGGAAATATCCGCCTTCTCAATATGAGCGTACAGGGTATCGCCGACGACCTCGCCTATCTCAAATGCAACGGGAACCTCGCCGACAAAAATGCAGATTCCGCTCTGGCGGTAGTCGGAATAACGGCTCAGAACCTCGCTTACAATCTCGCTCTCCGCCTTGGCGGTTTTGCTCTCCTTCTTATTTTCGGACAGGCGAAGGTGAAGGTTCATTACATTTTTTATATTGTCCTCGCATATTATTTCAACGCGGGCGTCGGGATACAGCCTTTTGAATTTGTTGACGTGATTTCTCTGTCCCGACAGCCTCTTGCCCGCATAGGTCTTGAAGCTCTCTGCGGTGTAGAGATAGTCCTGCCACGCGCGGTCTGAGCTCACGTTATCAACCTCAAAGCTCTCAGAGAGGAGCGAAACGTCATCGTTGCTCGCGTTTACGAGGAAAATCTCTTTCTCGTCCTTTACAATATGGGATAAAGCCTCGGTGGGATTTTCGCCGAGTGGCATACTGTACGCGCGCTGACCGAAATAATCAACCCTGAAAATAAGAGTATCCTTCCACACGCAGTATTCGGTATTGAAAAAATTACGCCACATAATAGCGGTACCGGGGGTGAAATCGCACATACGGCGTGAGTTGTCCCCGAAATACTTAGCGATAATATCAAAATCTTCAACAGTCAGCTTTTTGAATTCCATAATTTTAACCTCATTTTTAGTATATTGAAAAATCCTTTGTTTGTCAAGGGGGTACACTTGAATATCGCAGCAAGGCTACTGAGAGCCCTTCCGCTTCTTTTATTTTTCATAACCCTTTGCGCCCTTGGCGACGGGGAGTCGGTCTTTATTCTGATTTTTTTGATAGCCGCGCACGAGACGGCGCATTGGCTCACCCTTCGCCTGCTCGGCGGCGGGGGTTCGTTTTTTTCCGTTACGGGCGGGCTTCGCCTCTCGCAGAGCGCGCCTATCTCCTATCCGCGCGAGCTTTGCGTTTTGCTGGCAGGGCCGTCGGCAAATTTAACCCTCTGCATTTTCTTTTATCTTATCGGCGCAAAAAGTCTCTTTGCCCAGAGCCTTGCCCTCGGGCTTTTCAACCTTTTGCCGATTCGCTCGCTCGACGGGGGCAGAGCACTCCTTGTCACACTCTCGCTTTTTATGCCCTTGCACGTGGCACAGAGGACGGCGGAGCTGATTTCGGCTCTCACCTCGTTTTTTCTCGTTTTTTTATCGCTCTATCTTGTTTTTCGCACGGGATACGGCTCCTATTTTATTTTTCTATCGTTTTTATGCCTTTCCGAGCACTTTTTTAATCAGAATAGGAAAAATATTCCAAAAGCGAGAAAAAAAGAGGAAAAACGAGAAAACAAGAGCATTTCAAAGTTTAATTGAAAATCTTTTGGAAAAAATCGGGTTAAATCGGTTTAATTCATAAAAAAAATGAAATAAAAAGAAAAAAATATTACAAAAACTATTGCATTTTATCAAAGTATCTGCTATAATTCTACACGTATTTTACTTTATTAAATTTTTTCTATTTTTACCTTAAGGAGATATGGCATAAAAATGAAAAAACTCGTTGAGCTTAAAAACATTTCAAAGGAATACGACGGAGAGAAGGTTCTTGATAATATCAACCTTGATATTATGGACAAGGAATTTGTGACTCTGCTTGGTCCCTCAGGCTGTGGCAAGACCACGACGCTCCGTATAATCGGCGGCTTTGTCACCCCCGATGAGGGAGATGTGATTTTTGACGGTGAGAGAATAAACGACCAGCCCCCGTACAAGAGGCAGGTTAATACCGTGTTCCAGAAATACGCACTCTTTCCGCACCTCAACGTATTTGAAAACGTGGCGTTTGGACTGCGCCTGAAAAAGCTTCCTGAGAAGGAGATAAACGAGCGAGTTCTTTCTATGCTCAAAACGGTTGCTCTCTCGGGCTTTGAGCGCAAGAACGTGACACTCCTTTCGGGCGGTCAGCAGCAGAGAGTTGCCATTGCGCGCGCACTTATTAACGAGCCTCGCGTGCTTCTTTTGGACGAGCCCCTCGGCGCGCTCGACCTGAAGCTTCGTAAGGATATGCAGAACGAGCTCAAAAGCATACAGCAGCAGACGGGCATTACCTTTATATACGTAACGCACGATCAGGAGGAGGCTCTCTCAATGTCGGATATCGTCGTCGTAATGGCAGACGGTAAGATTCAGCAAATAGGCACTCCCACCGATATTTATAACGAGCCTGTAAACGCCTTCGTTGCCGACTTTATCGGCGAGAGTAATATCGTTGACGGCGTTATGCTCGAGGACAGGCGTGTGCGCTTCTCCGGACACACCTTCGACTGCCTTGACGGCGGCTTCGGCAAAAACGAGCCGGTTGACGTCGTGGTTCGCCCCGAGGACGTTGACGTTGTCGCAGAGGACAAGGGTATGCTCAAGGGCGTTGTTACCGCTATAACCTTCAAGGGCGTGCATTACGAAATAATTGTCGATATCGGCGGCTTCAAGTGGATGATTCAGTCAACAGACTACGTCGATATTGATGCAAGGATAGGTCTTTACATCGAGCCCGACGCTATTCATATTATGAAGAAGTCCGAGTATTCGGGACAGTTCGGCGACTATTCCTCATTCAGCGAGGAGTTTGACGAGCTCGACGTCGTTCCCGACGAGGACGGCGAGGAGGATACGGATGAATAAAAAGTCCTTTTTGCGCTCCCTGCCCGCAATACCTAATCTTATATGGGGTATTATCTTTATTGTTTTGCCCCTTATATTCGTTGTGTATTACGCGTTTACTGACTTTGACGGCAATTTCACCTTTGCCAACATCATCGGTCTTAGCGACTACGCGCAGACCTTTCTTCTCTCCGTCAGCATGTCGGTAATAGCCACGGTTATATGCGTTTTGGTGGCATACCCTATGGCTTATTTCATATCGAAGGCGGGACCTGAGAAGGGCAGAATACTGCTTTTCCTCGTGCTTATCCCTATGTGGATAAACCTGCTTATCCGTACTTATTCCATGATGGCGATTCTTGACGACGAGGGCTTTCTCAATAGCATATTGCAGGCACTTCATCTCGGAACCGCTCGCATAGTGGGAACCAAGGGCGCGGTTATATTCGGCATAGTCTACGACTTCTTTCCCTACATGGTGCTCCCCATCTACAACGTTATCAGCAAGCTGGATAAGAGTCTTATTGAGGCATCCTCGGACCTTGGCTGTAACAAGGTAGAAACGCTTTTCAAGGTTATTCTGCCCCTGACCAAATCGGGAATTATATCGGGCGTTACCATGGTATTCGTCCCCTCAATCAGCACCTTCTATATCTCGCAGAAGCTGGGCGGCGGAACCTTCGACCTTATCGGTGATACGATAGAGCGTCAGTTCTCAAACCCCACCACCTACAACATAGGTGCGGCGATTTCCCTTGTAATGATGGTTCTCATCCTTCTCTCACTCTTTATTATGAACAAGTTTACGGGAGATGATGCTGACGAGGCGAAGGGAGGTATGATGCCGTGAAAATCTTTTCAAGATGCTATATGGCGCTCATTTACGTCATCCTCTATACGCCTATTATCGTTCTTATGCTCATATCCTTCAACAGCTCGGCATCTACTGCCTCTGTTGACGGCTTCTCGTTCCGCTGGTACGGCGAGCTTTTCTCGCGCAGCGACGTGTTCGAGGCTCTGAAAAACTCATTGCTCATCGCAACCCTTTCCGCCGTTATTTCAACCCTTCTCGGTACTGCGGCGGCTGTCGGTATGAGCAAAATGCGCTCCCGCGCGATGAAGCGGACGGTGGACGCAATAAACAACATCCCGATGATGAACCCCGAGATAGTCGTCGGTATCTCAATGATGCTTTTTTTCGTTGCGGTTTTCGCAATGTTTGGCGATGCTATGACGCTCGGCTTCGGTACGGTGCTTATTGCTCATATCACCTTCAACCTTCCCTACGTCATACTCAACGTAACGCCAAAGCTCCGTCAGCTTGACAAGCATTTGTCGGAGGCGGCGCTCGACCTCGGCTGTACGCCCGTGCAGTCCTTTATAAAGGTAGAGCTTCCCAATATCATTTCGGGCGTTGTCAGCGGCTTCATTATGGCGTTCACGCTCTCGCTTGACGATTTCGTAATAACCTATTTTGTCAGCGGCGCGGAATTCCAGACGCTTCCCGTTCTTATCTATAATATAACGAAGAAGCCTGTCAAGCCCGACATCTACGCCCTCTTTACCCTTCTTATACTGACGATATTCGTTCTTCTTATTATATCCAACGTCATTTCCGCAAGGGGAGACCGCAAGCTGAAGGGAGGCAAGGGAGCAAAATGAAAAGGATAATTTCACTTCTTTTACTCTTGGCAATAGCCTTAACACCCGCACTTATGCTCACGTCCTGCTCGGAGAGCCGTGAGGTTAAAACCCTCTACGTCTACAACTGGGGACAGTATATCAGCGACGGCAGCGAGGACAGCTACGACACCAACGCCGAGTTCGAGGCGTATTGGAACGAAAATCTCGCCGACAAGTACGGATATGAGATAAAGGTCAGCTATTCCACCTATTCCTCAAACGAGGATATGTATAACAAAATAGTCAGCGGCAGCGCCAAGTACGACGTTATCTTCCCGAGTGACTATATGATTGACCGCCTCGTGCGCGAGGATTTGCTCTACGCCTTCAACCCCGCACAAACCGTTGAAAATTACGGCTATATCGACGAGGAGTTCAAGGGGCTGTTTTACGATAAGGATAACCTTTATTCCGTCCCCTACGCCTACGGAGTTGTCGGTATTATCTACAACACCGACAGAGTTGATACTGAGGCTGAGGGCTTTGGCACCTGGGATCTTATGTGGAACGAGCAGTATAAGGGCAAGATTTTGCAGTTCAACAACTCCCGCGATGCCTTCGGCACCTCGCTCTACCGCCTCGGCTACGACGTAAACACGACGAACAAGGCGGAGTGGGATGAGGCACTCTCTGAGCTCGCGAAGCAGAAGCCCCTTGTGCAGAGCTACGTAATGGACGAGATATTCAACAAGATGGGCACCTCGTCCGCGTGGATTTCCGCATACTATGCAGGTGACTATTTCACAATGTACGACTCAAACGACTCGTTGGATTTCTATTATCCCGAGGAGGGCACCAACATCTACGTTGATGCTATGTGCATACCGAAAAATTCCGAGAACAAGGATGCGGCAATAGAGTATATCAACTTTATGCTTTCCGAGGAAGCGGCAATTGCCAACGCGGAATACACCTGTTATGCAACTCCTAACCGACTCGTCTACGAGAATGAGGAATATATCGAGTATATAAATGACTGCTACGGCGGCGAATCCTTCGAGAGCGGCTACGATATGCTGTACTGCAAGACCAAGGATATATCCGAAAAATCCGATGACGACGAGGAGGGTACGGTTTACGTATCCTACTACCACGCAATAGACAATACCGAGGAAAACGGCTATCTTCTCTCCTACACCAACGAGCTATGGGAAACCCTCAAGATTGAGAGCTCGGGTGCTACGTGGGTATATATAACCGCCGCGGTAATAGTTCTTTTGCTGTTCGGCTGGGCAGGCTACGTTTATTTCCTCAGGCGCTATCGCGACAAATACTAATTTATCAATAATCAAATCAAGGCACGGATAACCCGTGCCTTTTTCAATAGGATTTTCATTTTCCGCACACTTCCATTTTAACAAAAAATAAACATTTACTAAAAATATTTACAACAAAGAGGGGCTATAATCGTTATAAGCGATATTTTTGAAAGGAGCAGAAATGAAAAGAAAGATAAGCTACTACGCAAACAAAAAAACGGTAGAGCGCGAGATTAACTATATCCCCGTCAGATATATTCTTGCCGTTACCGTTATTCTCTTTGAAATACTTGCGATAATGGGTATTGTGGTCGCACTTTGCTATTTTGTGCCCTATTTTTATCTTGCGGCGTATGCAACGCAGGTTGGCTGTATTATCAAAATAATATCGTCTGACGACAACCCCGATTACAAGGTGCCGTGGCTATTTTTCGTGATGACTATTCCCATTGCGGGCTTTATGCTTTATTTTCTGTTCTATTCGCGCAAGCTGCCGAAAAGGCTGATAAAGCGCCTCGACGAGCTGAAAAGCGCGCAGTACGAGCGCGAGGATAAAACCCTTTTGCAAAAATTAGAGAGCGAGAGCCCCACCGCCGCCTCACAGGCGAAAACTCTCTCGGCAATAGCGGATGCACACCTCTTTACCGATACAAGACAGACCTATTTTTCGCTCGGCGAGGAAATGCACGCGGCCCTGCTTTGTGACCTTGAGCGCGCCGAAAAATTCATCTTTATGGAGTATTTTATAATCGAGGGCGGAAAATTCTGGGATTCGATTCTCCAAATACTCAAAAGGAAGGTGGAAAAGGGCGTTGAGGTGCGTGTTCTCTACGACGATATCGGATGTATGAGCACCCTGCCCGGCGGCTACTATAAAACGCTCACCAAAATGGGCATAAGCGCTATTCCGTTTTCGATACTCAGAGGAAACGTAGACGGTGAGTTCAACAACAGAAATCACAGAAAAATCACCGTTATCGACGGCAAAATCGGCTACACGGGTGGCGTAAATATTGCCGACGAATATATAAATGAGGTCGAGCGCTTCGGTCATTGGAAGGACACGGGGATAAGGCTCGAGGGCGAGGCGGTGTACGAGCTGACGCGACTTTTCCTTGTCGATTACGGAATCAGTGTAAAGCACGCGCCCCCGCACAAAAACGAATACTACCCTAAAATCGAAAATATCAAAAAGGACGGATACCTTATCCCCTTCGGTGACGGACCGCGCCCTATGTACAAGCGTGAGGTCGCAAAAACCGTTATCCAGAATATGCTCGCCGCCGCAAATCGCTACGTCTATATGACAACCCCCTACCTTATTATAGATAACGAGCTTTGCAAGAGCATAGAAAATGCCGCCCTGCGCGGTGTTGCGGTAAAGATAATCGTTCCGCATATTCCCGACAAAAAAATAGTTTTCTCTATGACCAGAAGCTACTACAAGCGTCTGATGGACGCGGGTGTTGAAATCTATGAGTATGAGCCGGGCTTTATCCATGCAAAGAGCTACGTTGCCGACGGTGAGGTCGCAATGATAGGTACGGTAAACCTCGACTATCGTTCGCTCGTCCACCACTTTGAAAACGGAGTGTGGCTATATCGGGCAAGCGCGGTTGCGGATATAGAGAGGGATATTGTGAGCACTCTTGACAAGAGTATTCACGTAACCCCCGAAATGATAAAAACAGGAATATTCCGCCGCTTTTTCCGTGCCCTCATCCGAGTTTTTTCACCGATGCTGTAAAAAAATCGAGATTAACAAAAGATAAACATTTCATAAAATAAACAAAAACAAGCAAGGGGTAAAATATAACCGTAAGATGCCAAAAGGGCATAAACAAAAAATATTTTACTTAAAGGAGATTTTTCAAAATGGGAATCAAGAGTTTTTTCAAGAAGGCATTCGGTGATATGAAGGAGAGCGCAAAGGCTCAGCACGAGGTTGACAAGGCAAACTTCGCAGCAGCAAAGGCAGAGTCGAAGGCAACCTGGGAGGAGGCAAAAATGTCCCCCGCTGCACGCCAGAAGATGATGCAGGAGGAGCGCGATGCGCAGATAGCTGATGCAAACGCTCGCAAGGCTGAGGCAGAGGCACGCATTAACGCCGCAAAGAACAGATAATTTTCCCGGGCTTCGTATTTCGGTCATATCGCGCCCTCACTTCCCTCGTAGTATTCTATACACAGTCGGGGTGTGATAACTCAATCTGCCTCAAAATACGTGCGCCCACGGGTTAAGCGGTGACAGTACGTGCGCCCGCGGGCTATCCCTTGGCGATTGTCGCCTGCTTTGAAAAAGGACTCAATGCGAGTCCTTTTTTCTTGGGGCTTTTCCCCCTGTATTTCTTATATTTGTTTGAAAAAAACAATAACCTAAACAAAATCTTAACATTTGTATGCTAAAATACCTGTGATAAACTGAAAGGAAGGCTTTTTATATGTTCAAAATACTTGTCGTTGAGGATGACCGCGACCTTAACCGTTCCGTTTGTACTTTTTTGAACGGTAGCGGATACGAGGCGGTTGGCGCACTCTCTGCCGAGGAGGCGTACGATTTGATGTACGAGAGTGTTTTTGACCTTATAGTTTCTGATATAATGATGCCAAACATCGACGGCTTTGAGCTTGCAAAAACCGTCCGTCAGCTTAGCGCGGATATCCCCATTCTCTTTATGAGCGCGCGCGACGATTTCGCCGCAAAGCAGAGGGGCTTTCGCGTAGGAATTGACGATTATATGGTAAAGCCCATTGATTTCGACGAGCTTTTTCTGCGTATCGGTGCGCTTCTGCGCCGCGCAAAAATTGCCACCAGCCGCCGCCTCGAGGTCGGAGAGTTCGTTATGGATGCCGACGAGCGCACAGCATACCTTGGCGATGATGAGATATCGCTGACCGCGCGCGAGTTCAATATCCTCTACAAGCTTCTCTCCTACCCTAAAAAAACCTTCACGCGCACTCAGCTGATGGACGAATTCTGGGACGTTGATACCGAATCTGGCACGCGCACGGTTGACGTTTATATGACAAAGTTAAGGGCAAAGCTCTCAGAGTGCAGCAGCTTTGAGATAGTAACCGTCCACGGTCTTGGCTACAAGGCGGTGATAAAATGAACGCACGAAAAAACAAAACGCTCTGGGAGGCAATAGGGCACTACCTTGTATTCTTCTGTGTTGTTGCCTTCGTTATCACCTGCTGCCTTATGCTGTTCGTATCCGTTCTTTCGCAGAGGCTGGATTTGATTCTCACAGATGAAAATCTCGGTATGGCGGCGAAGTTGACCTTCGTAAATGTCCTTTTCATCAGCCTTATCTTTACCGTAATCGACGCAATACGCAGAAAAATCACAGTTGACCGTCCCGTTGACCGCATAGCCGCGGCGGCGGAAAGAATTGCGAAGGGCGATTTTTCGGTACGCCTTCCGCACGTCACGAAATTCGGAAGCTACAAAAAATTCAACTATATCGTAGATTGCTTCAACAAAATGGCAGAGGAGCTGTCAGGCGTTGAAACTCTGCGTACGGATTTTATTGCCAACGTGTCGCACGAGCTCAAAACCCCTCTGGCAGTTATGAAAAGCTACGCGATGCTGATGAAAAGCCCCGACCTTGACGAAAAAACGCGTCGCGAGTATTCCGACGCGATAACCGATGCGGCTGACAGGCTCTCGGATATGATGACTAATATTCTGAAGCTCAACCGACTTGAAAATCAGAGCATATATCCGAGTGCAGCCCCCTTTGACCTCGGTGAGCAGCTCTGCGAGTGTCTTCTCGCCTACGAGAGCGTATGGGAGAGAAAGAAAATCGAGCTTGAAACCGATGTCATGGAGGGGGTTACCGTAAACGCGGACAGAGAGCTTCTCTCTCTCGTATGGAGCAACCTTTTCTCAAACGCATTCAAGTTTACAGATAAGGGCGGCAGGGTATATCTGCGCCTTACGGCAACCGACACCCACGCGAGCGTTACCGTCAGCGATACGGGCTGCGGAATGTCGTCCGAGGTCGGCGCGCATATATTCGAAAAATTCTATCAGGGCGACACATCACACAAAACAGAGGGTAACGGACTCGGTCTTGCCCTTGTAAAAAGGATAATTGATATAACTGGTGCGGAAATATCCGTTGAGAGTGTCAGGGGTATCGGTACTGCGTTTACCGTAAAAATTGCGAGGGCGTAAAATGCTCAATATGCTCGAAAAATGCAAGAAATGCTTTATGCAGGTAATTGCGGCGGTGGGCAAAATGCTCAAAAAATGCAACAAACGCCTTGTTCAAGCAATGACGCCGGTTGGCAATATGCTGAAAAAATGTAAAAAGCGCTTGCTTGAAACAAAAACCGTTCTGCGTTTTCGTACCGACATTCACTTTCGGGTGAGGGTAACGCTGGCGTTATCCCTTCTTCTAAATATTGCCTACGCGATATTCAACCTCTCGCTTGCCCTTTATCACAAGACGGTATGGTACGGCTCCTTTGCAGTCTACTATATGACTATGTCGGCTATGCGCCTTGTCCTTTTCAGGTATACGGGGGCACACGCCGCACGGGAAAATCTGTTGGGCGAGATACGGCGCTACCGCTTCTGCGGCTATCTGCTCGCGTTTATGCACTCGGCACTTTTAGCCGTCGTGTTCAGTATAGCGGTCAAGGGTATGGAGATTTATCATCACGAGATAACCACCATCACTATGGCAACCTACACCTTTCTCTCACTCACCCTTTCAATAATAGGCTTTGTGAGGTACAAAAGGTACGACAGCCCCGTATATTCCGCGGTGAAGGCGGTGGGGCTTGCATCCTCGCTCGTGTCGCTTCTCATTCTTGAAACGGCAATGCTCACCGTTTTCGGTGGGGATGGGGATATGCTTTTCAAAAAAATAATGACTGCCGCGACGGGCGGAGCAATAGTGCTTTTTATACTCGTAACGGCTGTTTATATGATAATTAATTCTTACAGTAAAAAATATAAAAACGAGGTTTCAGATGGAAAACAAAAATGAGGTATTTAATTACACCTATTCCCCCTACGAGCAGGAGGAAATCAGGGCAATACGCAAAAGGTATATGCCCAAAGAGGAGGACAAGATGGCAACCTTGCGCCGCCTTGACGCGAGCGTTACCGAGAGGGCTATGATAGTATCTCTGATACTCGGTGTTGTCGGCGTGCTTATATTCGGTCTTGGAATGTGCTTTTGTCTTGTCTGGGATATGCTCGCGCTCGGTATAATAATCGGTGCTGTCGGCGTTGCCGTAATGGTACCCGCCTACCCGATTTATATCCATATCAGCGAAAAGCAGAGGGAGCGCGTAGCCCCCGAAATTCTGAGGCTCACCGAGGAGCTTCTGAAATAACGTGGACAGAGCCGGGGCGAACGGATTCGGAGCAGAAATTTTCGTTCGCGCCCCGAAGTCGTACAGGAGTACGCCGAGAGGGAGTGAACGGAAATAAAAATAAAAAACCTGATAAACCAAAGGAAATTCCCGAGAATTTCAACCTCAATTTACTAAAAGCCATAAAGCAAGGGCAGAAGCACCGATAAAGGTACCCCTGCCCGTTTTTTATTTTGGTTATGCCTGAATACGACAGCCCCTACCGTCTTTTATGGAAAATCTTACGCTTGACATAAGAAACGAATGCGTGTATAATATTGTCATAATATGACGAATGTCAGAAAAGGAGTTTATTATGGCAAAAAATAAAATTAAGGAAGCAGGCGAGAACCTCAAAAAGAGGAATAAGAGCTTCTGGTCGGATTTCAAAAAATTTATAACCAAGGGTAACGTGCTTGATATGGCGGTTGCGGTGGTTATTGCTACCGCGTTCAACGCGATAGTCAACGGACTCGTTAAAAACATCATCACCCCCTTTGTAACCTATTTCACCAGCGGTGTCAGCATTGACGAGTGGGAGTACGTTCTGCGCGAGGCAGCACCCGCAACAGAAACAGCAGAGGCGGTAACGAAGATTTCAATTCAGTACGGTCTTTGGCTTCAGTCGATAGTTGACTTTCTCATTATCGCGTTCTCGGTATTCGTTGCGGTTCGTATAATCAAGGGTATGGAGAAGCGCCTCAATTACAGAGAGGAAAGAGCAAAGGCGGAGGCTGAGGCAAAGGCGAAGGCTGAGGCTGAAGCAGCGGAAGCAAAGGCGAAGGCAGAGGCTGAGGAGAAGGCGGCAATCGCCAAGGCAGAGGCTGAGGCGAAGGCAAAGGCTGAGGCTGATTTCTACAAGAACATAAAGGAGCAGTCAAAGCTTCTCAAGGATATCAAAAAAATCCTCTCGGAAAAATAAAAGCAAAAAGGAGCAGAAACCTGCTCCTTTTTAATATTCGTTGAATTGAAGTTGAGGGCTTCTAAACTTCAACCTTTGTTGTTTCGGTTATGCCGAAATACGAAGCCGGGCGCACGGATTTTGGACAGAAACCGACGATTTGGCTGTCGTCGCCGTACTGGGTACGGCAGAGAGTAAAAACGGCGGTAGTAAACAAAAAAACTGTAAAAATCAAAATCGTAGATTTTATACCTTATTGCTATTAGGATACAGGCTTTTGTAAAATTAAAAGTGAGGCACTTTTTGTACCTCACCTTTTTTGTTTGCGGTTATGCCGAAATGAAGCAGCCCTTCGGGGCTTTTTCCGTTATTTATTTATGAATTTCTCAAGAGCTGCCATCTTGATTACGCATACGAGAATTTTCGATGCGAGAGCCAGCTCCTCGCACGAGGGGTATGAGGGTGCAAGGCGCAGGTTTTTATCCTCGGGATCCTTACCGTAGGGGAAGGTCGCACCGACGGTTGTGAGAGTTACGCCCGCCTCCTTTGCGAGTGCATAAACGCGCTTTGCACATCCGGGGAGAGTGTCAAGGCTGACGAAATAGCCGCCCTTGGGCGAGTTCCACTCGGCAATTCCGAGGTCGGAAAGTCCCTTGTCGAGAGTGTCAAGAAGTATTCCGAAGCGCTTACCGAGAAGCTCTGCGTGAAGCTTCATATGGGCAACGGTGCCCTCTTTGTCCTTCAAAAACTCAACGTGGCGGAGCTGATTTAACTTATCGGGGCCTATCGTCTGTATAGAAATAAGCGGCTTTATCTGGTCAAGGTTGTTCTTGCTCGCGCCCATCATAGCAACACCTGCACCGGGGAAGGTAATCTTCGAGGTTGAGGTGAAGTAGAATATTCTGTCCTCATTTCCGTACTTCTCTGCCACGGTGAAGATATCGAGCAGGGGCTCGCTCTCGTTACCGAGGTCGTGAATGATATATGCGTTATCCCACATAATGCGGAAATCGGGTGCGCCGGTTTTCATTTTAGCGAGGCGTGTCACAACCTCGTCGGAATAGGTTATACCCGTGGGGTTGCTGTACTTAGGCACACACCAGATACCCTTGACCTCGGGGTCGAGCGCAAGCCTTTCAACCTCGTCCATATCCGGACCGTCCGCGTTCATTTTTACGGTGATAAGCTCAAAGCCCAGCGTTTCGGTAACCGCAAAATGTCTGTCGTAGCCGGGTGCGGGACATAGGAATTTTATTTTCTCCTCGCGGCACCAGGGGCGAGGCGAGCCGTACACGCCGAATATCATAGCTCTTGCGAGTGAATCGTACATCATATTGAGGCTCGAGTTGCCGCCGACTATGATATTATCCGCAGGGATACCCGTGATATCCGAAAAGATTCTCTTCATCTCGGGCATACCGAATGCTATACCGTAATTACGGCAGTCAAAGCCGTCAGCGCTCTTGCAATCAGCAACAGTTCTCTGCTTCGAGAGCAGGCCGAGGCTGACATCGAGCTGCTCCTCCGAGGGCTTGCCCCTCGATATATCAAGCTTAAGACCCTTCGCCTTATAGCCCTCAAATTCCTCCGTCACGCGCGTGTATTCCGCCAAAAGCTCGGACGTGGACAAATCCTTGTAGTTCATAAAATTCTCCTGTGGTTATTTAATCCATTAGATTATATAACATTATGAATAATTTTGCAATAGATTTTTCAAAAAAATATTATTTTTCGGCACAAATCCCCCAGAAACTGAATTTTTTGCAATTCTTTTGTGCAAAAACGCAACAAATTAGCACAAAGGACGTGCGGTAAGGGAAAATCTTTGTCATCTCTTGACAATTTTTATTATGTGTTATATAATATCCTTATTATTATTTTATCATCAGGAGCTGAAAATGGCACAGAACAAAAAAATGGTTGAGGCAATAACCTCAATGGACGAGGATTTTGCCAAATGGTACACCGATATATGCAAGAAGGCTGACCTCATCGACTACTCGAGCGTCAAGGGCTGTATGATTATACGCCCCTATGGCTACGCAATCTGGGAGAATATTCAGAGTATTCTTGACCAAAGGTTCAAGGCGCTCGGTCACGAGAACGTCTATATGCCTATGTTTATACCCGAATCGCTTTTGCAGAAGGAGAAGGACCACGTTGAAGGCTTTGCGCCCGAGGTTGCGTGGGTTACACACGGCGGCAGCGAGAAGCTGAACGAGCGCCTTTGCGTACGTCCGACCTCTGAGACGCTTTTCTGCGAGCATTACGCGAATATCATCAATTCCTACCGTGACCTTCCCAAGCTCTACAATCAGTGGTGTTCGGTTGTCAGATGGGAAAAAACCACCCGCCCGTTTTTGCGCTCGAGAGAATTTCTCTGGCAGGAGGGACACACAATGCACGCAACGGCGAAGGAAGCGGTTGACGAAACTGTACAGATGTTAAACGTCTACGCCGATTTTCACGAAAAGGACCTCGCTATCCCCGTAGTCAAGGGCTGCAAGACTCCGTCCGACAAGTTTGCGGGCGCCGAGGACACCTACGCCATCGAGGCTCTTATGCACGACGGAAAGTGCTTGCAGGCGGCGACCTCGCACTATTTCGGCGACGGCTTTGCCAAGGCGTTTGATATCACCTACACGACAAAGGAAAACACGGTTGCATATCCTCACCAGACCTCGTGGGGTTGTACCATCAGAATGATTGGCGGCATTATAATGACGCACGGTGACGATAACGGACTCGTGCTGCCACCTGCTGTTGCACCTATTCAGGCTATTATTGTTCCTATCGCTCAGCATAAGGAAGGGGTGATTGAGAAGGCATCCGAGCTTTGCGAGGCGCTCAAAAATGCGGGCGTGCGCGTGAAGATGGACGATTCCGACCAGTCGCCCGGATGGAAGTTTGCCGAGTATGAGATGAAGGGTGTTCCCCTTCGCCTCGAAATAGGCCCTCGCGATATCGAGGCCGGACAGTGCGTGCTGGTAAAGAGATACAATATGGAAAAAGAGGTTGTTTCTCTTGACGGAATCACCGACACTGTTGTGGCAAAGCTCTGCGAGTGCCGTGACGGAATGTTTGCGAAGGCGGCAGAAAACCGCGCGCGCAGAACCTACGACTGCAAGAGCATAGAGGATATTATCGCTTCTCTTGAGAAGGGCGACGGCTTTATCCGTGCTATGTGGTGCGGCGACGAAGCGTGCGAGGACGAGGTGAAGGATAAGACGGGCGTTGGCTCGCGCTGTGTTCCTCTCGAGCAGGAAATCATTTCCGACAAATGCGTTTGCTGCGGCAAGCCGGCTAAGTCCCTTGTAATCTGGGGCAAAGCATACTAAGGGCTTCGTATTTCGGCATAACCGTAAACAAAAAAAGGTGAGGTACAAAAAGTGCCTCACTTTTAGTTTTACAAAAGCCTGTATCCTAACAGCAATAAGGTATAAATCTACGATTTTGATTTTTTACAGTTTTTTGTTTACTACC
>JAZNXN010000008.1:0-15552 GCA_045593885.1 Eubacteriales bacterium | reverse complement strand
TATTTTCTTAAGAGCATCTATAAGGATGCCTTGGTTCTTGTTCTCGATGAGCTCTGCTACGTAAATCAGCACGGTTGAGTCCAAGGGTATACCTAGCTGCTGTCTGCATCTGTCACGATCTTCTCTTGTTATATATCCTTCCAGTCTTTGAAAATTAACACCGACCTCGGGTACAAGACGAACATCCAATTTCTTAAAGAACTTGGTGCTAACAGTGTTATAATCCTCTGCGTTAACAGTAAAAAATACATCTGTTTTTTTCGCAAGGTATTTTTCAATCGGATAAAACACAAGCCAGTTCATGAGAGGCGCGCCTTTATAAAAGTGTAAGCCGTGCGCGCAGTATACGACCTTCGTCCCGCGCTTCCGCGCACGCCTCGCAGCGAGGCGTGCCACACACCCGCCCACGGGAGTGTGGCAGTATACGATATCATAGCCTTGCTCGTCTATAATCTTTTTGAGCTGCCGCACACCCTTAAAGGTCTTGAGCGTAAAGGGGCTTCGCTTCCATACTCCGCGGTACTGGGTATCACAATAGGGAATCTGCTCGTCGCCCGAGCAGGCAACGTCGGCAACCCAACCCTCGTCCTTGAACTTTTTGATTGTAGGAACGTGAAATTTCAGGATATGTTCCTTCGCAACGTTTGCGACAAATAAGATTTTTTTCATCCCTTGTCTGCCTCGTCAGCCGCGCCTATGACGGCTGCATCCTTTTCTATTTCTTTATTGAGCTCTCCGGTTCCGCCTTCTACCACTCCGTCGGATTTGAGAACCGAGAGGAAGGTTCCGAAGAAGCAACGCATGTCAAAGAAAAAGCTCATTCTCTTAACGTATTCGCCGTCAAGCTGAGCCTTGACAGGTATTTCCAGCTCGTCGCGTCCGTTTATCTGTGCCCAACCGGTAAGACCCGGGCGGACGTCGTTTGCGCCGACCTTGTCGCGTTCGGCGACAAGGTCGGCCTGATTCCAGAGAGCAGGGCGGGGGCCTATTACAGACATCTGACCCACGAATATATTGAATATCTGAGGAAGCTCGTCAAGCGAGGTTTTTCTCAGAAATGCTCCAATCCTCGTAATCCACCTCGTAGGGTCGGATAACTCATGAGTAGGTGCATCGTGCGGTGTGTCGGTGCGCATAGTGCGGAATTTAAGTATCATAAAGGTTTTCTTATGTATTCCTATCCGCTTCTGTTTGAAAAACACAGGCCCCTTGCTGTCGCATTTTATTACAAGCGAGATTATTAGCATGGGAACAGCGAGAATGATTATTGCAAAAAGAGATAGGATTATATCAAAAAATCTTTTGAGAAAATGCTTGTACATTACGGTCTCCTATACGGTGTATTTTAACTTTTGCGCTGTATTGAACAGTGGTTTTGTGAAAGGTAAATAATATATTTGATATTATTATAACATTTATTATTACATTTGTCAACAGGTGCAATTAAAAGCGACCAAATATAAAGAAAAAGGCGTGTGAAACGCCTTTTTTGAAGTCAACCGCGCAGTGTGTGGTATATGCGTGATAAAAATGCTCTGACAGCGGACTTGAAAATGAGAGCGCGATAGCGGCGTTTCCCGACATATAAAAGCTCCCAATCACTGTCTTTTACAGTAGATATAATGTACGAGCAATATTCGTCCGTTCTTATTTTTTCAAGAATCTGAGCTTTATCACTTGTAGATGCGTTAAAGCGGCATACCGTGGCTATCTGCTCCCGCAGAATCTGTCGGCAATATTTGAGGTACGCCTCAAAGTCGCTGTCACTCCATACCGCCTGCTCCCTCAGAAATTCAAGCGTGGCTTTTCTCACTGAAGAATTTATGCTGTAATTCTCGCAACAGACAGTGTGAGTCATCGAGCACGGGTTATATGTGTAATTGTAGAGTGGATCGGGAATAAAAACCGCCTTTTCACAATAGCGGTATAAGGGTATGCTTTGCAGCAAATCCTCCACAAGACCGATATGATGTATCTTTTCTACCTCAGCCTTCCTTAAAAGGCGCGCCGACATTGCCTTTCTGCACATAGAATTGTACTGCGAATCCGTGAAAACCGTACGGTAAAGCTCGCCCTTATCGGTTATTGCTCCCACATAGGATTTCGGGTACGGCTTCACCAGCCCTTCGTATTTTTCATCGAAAACACGCCTCATTGAATATATGACTAAGTCACAGTCGTTTTCCGATACCGTACGGTCTATAGTTGATAGGGTGTTGTGGGATAAGGTATCATCAGAATCGAGAAAAATAACGAAATCGTCGCTGTCGGCCTCCTTCAGCGATACCGCTATACCCGCGGCTCTTGCTGATGCCAGACCGCCGTTTTCTTTGTGAATTACGGTAATTCTTTCGTCCTTTTCAGCGTAGGCGTCGCATATCTCTCCGCTTCTGTCGGGCGTACCGTCATCAACGGCAATTATTCTGAAATTTCCGTTATCCTGAGCGAGAACTGAATCTATACATGAGGATATGTATTTTTCAACCTTGTATACGGGTATTATAACGAAAAATTTTCTGCTTTCAGCCATTATAATTCTCCACGACTTTTGTTTTAGACGATATAATTATATAACAGAGTAGCTCTTTTGTCAAGTGAAAAGAAAACCACCCATATGGGTGGTTTTTATTATTCTGCGGGGGTAGCCTGTATTTCGGGGTATTCAATAAGCTCGCCGTTTTCGTCAAACTGCATTTTTCCAAGCTCGTTGCAGCGCTCGCAGAGCTTTTTTGCTATCTCGGCGCGGTTGAGCCCCTCTTTTACAAGCTCCGAGTAGTGAACGGGCTTGTCAAATATGTAGGTTAGGTCGCTTTTTCTGAAATATGAAACGTAGATGGGAAGGTCAATGCCTCTGTTATAGCATACCTCGGCAAAGAGGACAAAGCCCTGATGGAAGCCCTCGAGCTCCTCAAGGTATCCGTTGGTCGAGTCCTCGGGGTATACGACGATATTCATTCCCGACTTTATCGCCTCAATGCTCTCTCGCATAGTCTTGACAGCGCGCGCGTCGCGGTAGGTGGATATGATATCAAGGCCGCTGTAAAACATATTGGTAAGAGGGCTGGCAACCAGACAAAACGCTCTCGCAAGATGAATGTTCCAGTGCTTCTTCTCGTGGTAGTAAACCTTAGTCTGATATTTGTAAAGGGGTATAAGGCCTGAGTTCATCTCGCTCGCGCCCCACATGCGAATGGGCTTCTTGAGATAGATTTCGAGTGACATCGGGGCATCAGTGCCCTCGTGATTTGAAAGGATAAGTGCGCCGTTTGTTATCTCATCTCCGAGGTATATGAAGGTGGGCTCCTTATACTTGACCTTCATTATTTTTTTGAGGGCTCGGAAATAAAGCTTGCGCTTTCCTGTATTGCTTCTTTTTGTATTGTTTTTGTTTTCCATATTAAGCATTATATCATACTTTTTTCGGTTTGACAACCGTTTTTTCAAACTTTAACAGAAGTAAAACAAAATCCCCTTATTTTCATAGTGTGTGTTGCCTTTTTATCTGTATTTTTCACCTCAGTTTACGCTTGCGGACGTACAAAACGCCACGAAATTACGTGGCGTTTGAAGGTTTAATTTATTGCATTGCGAAGGATTTTTGCCATTATGCCGTACGCCTCTCCCTCGGGATGAACACCGTCGGTTGAGAGCCCCGCACGAAGCTTGTTGTCACTCTCGTTTTTTAGGGCACTGTGGAAATCGACGTAGACAATTCCGTGCTTTTCACATAGCTGCTTAATTCCCTGATTTGCTAAGGCAACTGCATCCTCAACCCTTGAAAGATTGAAGGGCGGACACATATCCACGGGAAGAATAGAGCAGACAAAAAGTCTTATTCCGTCACATTTCTCTATAAAAGCCTCGATGTTGGAAAGGAGATTTTTTATAACCGTGTCCCTATCCTTGCCGTTTTCCTTGTACCACAAATCAGGGCAGATGCCGAGAAGGTCGTTTGTTCCCGCCATATAAACAACTGCTTTGGGCTGAAGCTGGAAAACGTCCGCATAGCTCCTTCTGAGTATGTATTCGGTAGAGTCGCCGCCGATTCCGCGGTTTACAAGGTAGCCCAAATCTCCAAAGTAAAGCGAGAGGTCCCACCAGTTAGTTATCGAGTCACCGACAAAGAGGAAATCGGGGCGTTTTTCGCTGTGAAGCACCTGGGAGTTGAGCAGGTCAAAGCCTCTGCGATAGGTGTCAGCGGCAACTGCGGTGCCGAACATTCCCGGCTTTATCTGTTCTCTCATTTCTTATCACCCGGCATTGAAAATACCTCGATAGCCTTTTTTACGTTTTCCTTCATTGCCATCATTGCCGCAATCTCCATGTCGTGGAAGAAGGTCTTGTCCTTCATTTCGGCGACGGCGGCTCCGCCTGCCTTAGCCATATAGGTGTAGTAGTTAATCTTTCTTACGCCGAGCGAAATAACCCGCCTGTAATCCTCGTCGCTGACACCGCTACCGCCGTGCATAACGAGGGGGATGTCGGTTAAGCCGTTGATTTTTTCAAGCCTTGCGAAATCCAGCCTCGGTGCCTTCAGGTATAGTCCGTGAGCCGTGCCAAATGCACAGGCGAGTGCGTCGATTCCAGTTTCTTCGGCGAACGCCTTCGCTGCATCGGGGTCGGTGTATACGCTCTCGTCGCTACCGCCAGCACCCGACTCTCTTGCTCCCATAGAGCCGATTTCCGCTTCAACCGAAGCGCCGAACTGCTTTGCCATCTCAACCGCAATCTTCGTGTTGGTGAGGTTTACGTCCGCATCAAGATTTGAGCCGTCGTACATAACCGAGGTGAAGCCCAATTCAAGACCTCTCTTGATATAGTCAAGGTCCTCGCCGTGGTCAAGATGTGTGCAGACGGGAACCTTCGCCCTCTCTGCAAACATTTTCATTATCGGTGCGATTTCCTCCATTTTGCAAAGCCCCATCTCCTCGTGAACCTGAGCGTGCATGAGTATTACAGGGCAATTGAGCTCCTCTGCGGCGGCAATTACCGCCTTTACGCTTGTCATATTCGGGGTGTTAAACGAGCCTATTGCACATTTTTCCCTTTCGGCAATTTTGAGTATTTCTTTAAGTGTTACCAGCATTTTATTCTTCCGTTTCCTTTATCAGCGGGCGAACAAGACCGTAAACCTTTTTGTACGTCCTGTAGTATCCGTCGTATTTTATTTTGTTTGCTTCTATCGGGTATACGGTGTCCCCACTTTTTACAAATGCAGCCTTCGCTTCTGTAAGGCTTTTGTAATAGCCGAGTGAGGTTGCCACCATCATACACATTCCCTGCGCGCCGATTTCCTTTGCCGCGATAGGAACGATAGGGAGCCCTGTTATATCGGCCTTGATTTGCAGCCATTTTTTCGACCTCGCGCCACCGCCGGTCGCGTAGAGCAGAGTCGGGGCTACGCCCAAGGGCCTTATCGCCTCAAGGCTCTGGCGCATTTCATACGCAACCCCCTCCATTATCGCCTTGTAAACGTCGGCTGAGGTATGCTCAAGGGTGAGTCCGATAAACGCCGCGCGTGAGGCATTGTCCATATAGGGATTTCCCGCGCCTGCAAAGTGAGGCATAACGAGTATTCCCGTAGGCTCGTCCTTCACCGATGAATCGAGTATTGCGTACGCATTGTCGTCGAGCTCTTTTGCAAAATTGTCCTTATACCACTTGAGTGAGGCACCGCCTGCAAAGGACAGAGCATAGGTTGTGTACTTGCCCTCAGCACCAAACGGAACTGTGGGATATCCCATGCCGTAGAAGCTCTCATTCATAGGGGGTGCGTCGAAAATGGGTGTGACACATTCAACGGTGCCTGAGCCGTCAACCGCCTCGCCGGCATCAAGAGCACCTGCGCCCACTGCCGAGGCAATCTGGTCGTGGCAGCCGGTGACAACGACGGTGCTTTCGGAAAGTCCTAAGGCTTCGGCAACGTCCTTCTTTACATTTCCTGCAATACTGCCTGTGGCAGCGGGGGTTGAAAACAAATTCTCGTCAATTCCGAGCTTTTCGAGCAACTGTGTATAAAAACGCTTATTTACGATATCAAACGCCATCGTGCGAGAGGCAAGAGAATAGTCTATCCTTCGTACCCCTGTGAGAAGATAACTGATATAATCGGATATGAGAAGAATACATTTTGCCCTTTCGTATACGTCGGGACGGTTGTTCTTTATCCACATTATTTTAGGCAGACTGTACATAGGGTGAGGGGCTACACCTACTGTTTTCGTTAATGCTTTTTCATCAAACAGCGAGAGAATCTCCTCTCACTCCCTGTCACCTCTCGGGTCGGTGTAGAGCATTATGGGAAAGAGGGGGGTATCGTTCTCGTCAAGCATGACGAAGCTCTCGCCAAAGCTGGTGACTCCTATTCCCTCGATATTCTTGTGCCTTCCGGCACATTCGGATATAACCGAAAAAACAGATTTCTTTATCGTGCTTGCGTCTATTTCGTGCAGACCGTTTGAACGGTTGACGTTATATTCCTTGTACGAGCTGTCAACGTATTTGCCGTCCACGGTATATAGGGTTATCTTACAGCCTGTCGTTCCGACGTCAAGACCGCCGACGAGTGAGCCGTTCATTATTTAGCCTCCGGATATTCGTTTCCGAGCAGGTAGAGGGGCTTCTCATCCTCGTCAATTTCAGGGAAGCGTCCCGTCTTTTCATAGAAGCGGTTGTCAACGCGGTCATCGTTTACCTTCGAAACCTCACCGAGAAGAATCATTCCCGTGCCCTTCTCTCCCCAGAACTTGTGGTACTGTCCGGGTGCTAAGGTTATGCTCTCGCCGGGCTCGAGCCTGATTACTGCACCTGGCTCAACCTGATACTCGCGTCCGTCGGAATATACTGTTACGGGATTTACCGTGTCAAACTGCTCGTCCTCTGTGCTGTTATAAACCTTAACGAGAAGGTTTCCGCCGCCGCGGTTGATGATATCCTCCATCTTCGACCAATGAAAGTGATAGGGGGTTATCTGCTCCTCCTTAACTATGAGAAGCTTCTCGGCATATGGCTTTATGTACTTCTCGTTGTCGAAGCTGCCGTTTCTTATGGTTATCATAAGAAGTCCTATTTTGTCGTAATCGCCTGAGCCAAAGTCGGTGATATCCCAGCCGAGCATATTATCTCTTATTTCGTCATACTCGTGGTCCTTTTCTGCCCATTCCTCAGGACTCCAGAAAACGAAGGGCGGGAGCTTGAAATTCATTTTGTCAATAAATTCTACCGCTTCCTTCATAATCGCGTTGATTTCAGATCTCTTCATAAAAATAAATCTCCTTCTATTTTTTGGTTTACATCTTGATTATAGCATCTTCTTGTAGTATAATAAAGGTAAAAAAATATCAAAAAACTGTAAATTCGTATGAGGTGGATAAAGTGAAGCTGAAGCTTGAAACCGAAAAACTCCGAGAAATACTGATAAATTTGTACAATGTTTCAAAAACGCGTACTGTAATTTTCGACAGCGATTTTAAGAAAATAATTTCCTATCCCTCGGAAAGCTGCGCATTCTGCGCGCTCATCAAGGAAAATCCTGAGGCAAAAGCGCTATGCAAGGAAAACGACAGACTCGCCTGCAAGGAATGTAAGGCGAGCGACAGCCTCAACATTTACAGATGCCACGCAGGGCTTTTCGAGGCGGTTGCGCCTATCAAGATGAACGATTTAACCCTCGGCTACATAATGCTCGGACAGATTAAGGAAAAGGGGTGCGAGGATGAGGGACTGATTGAATACGCCTCGCGCTTTGTAGAGAATAAGGATGATTTGACCCGTGCGTGCAAAAAGCTATCGCAAAGGAGCAAGGAGCAGATACGCTCGCTTTCGAGTATAATGGAAATGTGCGCCTGCTATCTTTGGATTGAGAGGGTTATATCGGTTGACGAGGAAAACCTCATATTTCACCTTTCAAATTACATATCAAACAACCTGACCGCCGACTTGTCGGTGGACTCTCTGACAGAGAAGTTTGGAATCAGCCGCAGCCGACTTTACGATATCTCACACAGGTATTTCGGTATGAGCATAGCAAAATATATCAGAAAAAAACGCGTGTCAGTCGCCGCCGAGGCTCTGTCTGACGGTCACGCCACCATTAACGGCGCGGCAGAGCTTGCAGGCTTTTACGATTACAACTATTTTTCAAAGGTATTCAAGAGTGAGATGGGCACAACGCCCGGAAGATACAAAAAGCAGCACAAGCGGTACTGATGCTCGCTTTTCGCGTGATTTTGACAAAATAAAAAGCCCTCGCCGCCTCAAATTCAGGCAACGTTGGGCTTTTGTTCTTTGTTAAAGCTTAATTTTAAGCGTTATAAAGCTGTATTTCGGGAGAACAGCTGCGGGCTCGGCTTTTCCCTCGCTTGGCGCCTTTTCATTAACATGCTCCTACGGATTGCATTTTTTGCACGGAACGTAATCGTGCTTTATGATAGAATCTCGGCTGTCATCACAATATACCTTGTTGTCCTGATTCATAAATTCTACCGTGTAGCACCCCCTGTAATGAAATTTATGCGTATTTTTGTTGAGAATGTAATTGCACTCGTAATAGCTAACATCGTCGAACTGTTCCTCATAGGGTGGTGGTATAAAAGTACTGATAGGATTTGTGTCCCCAATCTCATTCTCGCTTTCTGTGAATATAGCGCAAAACAACAAAGCCGTTGCCAAAAGCAATGATATGACTGTTATTATTTTCCTGCGTCCTATATCCATAAAGCAATTACCCTCAAAAATAAAAAGTGCGCTCCAACGAAGGAACGCACCGAAAAAGCGTGTTCCCTCCAATTGCTACCACACAATTCTCACTCTGCTTAGGAAATGAGCGGAAGGAAAACACACCTTTTACCAAGGTAGTATTCCCCCAAGCAGAGTAAAAAAGTATAGAATTGTGTGGTGCGATTATTATACAACCTTTTTTCGCTTTTGTCAATACATAAAGAAGCAATTGAATTTCAGGATGAAAATAAAAAGTGCGCTCCAACGAAGGAACGCACCGAAAAAGTGCTCCTTCATTGTTGTCACACAATCTCAATTCATCAGTAGGTATGATGAAAAAGGAAACACCTTTTGCCAAGGTTAGTTTCCTACTGATGAAAAAAATTATTCGATTGTGTGACGGGTACATTGTACCATTTTTGACGGTATTTGTCAATACTTGATGCAATTTCGTTATGGATTTTAAGCCGTTGTTTCGAGGCGTACGGATGCGAGGTAAAGGAATCGCTTTTTGAAAAAAGCCATACTCCGTGTGCAAAATTTATTTTAAGAGAGTCGGGGATAATTGATTAATAAAAAATCGACAAGCTTCTGTCCAAACTCGTCGATTTTTGTGAAGGGCGAACGGAAAAGATATTTTGACTTTAACCCATGGGTTTGAGCTCGAATATAATTAAATGCTTTTCCACCAAAGGGAGAAAAGCTACATCAGCACCTTTTCACTCTTCACTTTTACTTATTACCTATCGACAAGTTTCGAGAGAAAAGTGAAAAGTTAAGAGCGAAGAAGTAAAAATCGACAAGCTTCTGTCGAAACTTGTCGATTTTTGGCCTGCCCGCGCGGATTCGAACCGCGGACCTTCAGAGTCGGAGTCTGACGCGCTATCCAGCTGTGCCACGGGCAGATATTAAATTTTAGAGCTCTTTTTGGTTTTTAACCCTTCGATATATCAGACCGCCAAGGCGGAGTCTGACTTGCTACCCCGGTCCCGTCGCATAGTCGCACTGTGTTCCTCGCAAGCTCGGTTCGTGTGCTGCTTGCTTTGGGGACATCCCTTCGCAAAAACGGTTATCAACCGTTTTGTGCTTGCTCACCAGCTGTGCCACGGGCAGATACCAGTATATTTTACCATTTTAATCGGTAAAAGTCAATATTATGATGGGAAAAACTGAAAATTGTGTGTATTGTATTCTTCAACGTGAAGATGTGGAAAAAAAGGTGATATTTTTTGCTTTTGGAGAACCTTTTTTATTGACACGCGGGCGAATATGTGCTATCATTTGATAGAAAGGATAGATTATGAAGGACATAAAAAGGATAACCAGCTTTACGGTAGACCACGATAAAATTGATGCGGGAATATACGTATCGAGAATCGACGGTGATACCGTTACGTACGATATGAGAACCAGACGCCCGAACGGCGGCGATTATATGGATAATCTGACTATGCACACCTTCGAGCATATGTTCGCAACCTACATAAGAAATTCGGATATTGCCGACAGCGTTATCTATTTTGGACCTATGGGGTGCAGAACAGGCTTTTATCTGCTCGTAAGGGATAGGGATAACGAAACGGTGCTGAAAACCGTTATTGAAACACTCGAAAAAATTATCGGGCATACGGGTGCGGTTTTTGGCGCTTGTCGCCGCGAGTGCGGAAATTACCGAGGTCTGCGTCTTTCAGCGGCGAAGGCTGAGGCGAGCCGTTACCTTTCCGTTCTGAAATCAAAGAAAAACACCTTCAAATACGAGGCGTAAAATGATAGGAATTATAGGAGCAATGAGGGCGGAGGTTGCCGCCGTCAAGGAGAAAATGACCGACACCGAGAGCGAGCGCTTCGGCTCGGTTGAATACGTACGCGGAAGGCTGTACGGCAAGGATATCGTTGTTGCAGAGTGCGGAATCGGCAAGGTTTTTGCAGCTATCTGTACGCAGACGATGATACTCAAATACAACCCGGACATTATCATAAATACGGGCGTTGCGGGCACTCTCACTCACGCACTTACCATCGGTGATATTGCTATAGCAAAATCCCTCGTTCAGCACGATATGGACACCTCGCCTCTCGGCGACCCCGTGGGGCTCGTTTCGGGTATTAACAGGGTTTATTTCGAGGCTGACGAAAGGGCAGTAGCCCTTATCTCCGAGATAACCGAAAAAATGGGTGTGGGTAGCCTTGTCGGCACGGTTGCCTCAGGCGACCAGTTTATAAACGACAGGGAAAAGAAACAGAGAATAGTTGAGAATTTCGGCGCAATCGCGTGCGAAATGGAGGGCGCGGCAATCGCGCAGGTGTGCTATGTAAACGAAACGCCCTTCGCGGTTGTTCGGGCGATTTCCGACGATGCGGGCGGAGAAAAGAAGACTGAGTACACCGTATTTTTAGAGGATGCAGCGAGTAAGAGCATAGCTATACTCGAGCAGTTTATAAAAAAATACTGAAAAGGAGCAAGGTTATGAAAAAGATTATTGCAGGCTACGAGTACGACACCTGTGCTGCTAACATTGTGAAGAAGAATACATACAGCTATTACGGCGACCCGAAGGGCTATGAGGAAACCCTCTACGCAATGCCCGACGGCAAGCTCTTCCTCTACACCAACGGCGGCAGCGAATCTCCCTATACCAAGGAGAGCATTAAGAGAGTATCAAAAAAGGCAGCTGAGGCTTGGCTTTCAAATAATTAACTACACAGAGGTATAACAATGGACGAGAAGATTTTTGCATCAAACAGCTTTTTCACCCCCGCAGGCAAGGTTAACACTATGTCAACCGAGCCGCTGTCGGTAGTATTTATCGGCGGTTCGCTCACGTCGGGCGACATTGATTACGAGGGCACGGAGCTCACCGATTGGAATATGAAATGGCCCAACACGGTTCTTCGCTATCTTGCAGGACTGTTCCCATCGCGCAAGATTACTGCATTCAACGCAGGCGTTGGCGGAACGGGAAGCCAGTACGGTGCACTCCGCTTTCAGCGTGACGTTCTGGCGCACAAGCCCGATATCGTATTTATCGAGTTCTCGGTAAACGACTGTCCCCCCTCAGCGAAGCTCGCAAGAGAGCACGTTCAGTACAGACAGTATTATTTTGAGAGCATGATTCGTCAGTGCATGGAGGCACCGAAGGTACCTGTTATCGTATATTCGCACCTGCCCTATCCCGTAACCCCTGACAACGAGCTTTATTTCAAGCATAAGAAGAGTGTTGAGATTAAGGATGAGGTTCTCGATTACTACGGTATTCCAGCGATAAACGTAATGGAGGATATTCTCTCCGAGTACGAGGCAGAGAAGCGTGAGAATCCCTCTCTCACCTACGAGGAGTTCTATCTGCGTTATTACCGTCAGTGTGACGACGGACACTTCGACGTTCATCCTCACGCGTGGGGCTACAAGCTATTCAATATGTCCATTGTTAACGCTCTTATGAAAAATCCCCAAAAATATCTTTCCCCATTCAAAATGAAGGATGACGTATATTGCAAGGGACACGAGTGTGAGGTATTCGAGAGAAGCAATTATATTCCCGCAGCCTCTGACAGAATAACCTACACGGGCGACTGGACTCTCTACACGAAGGAAAATCCCTTCGTTACCGAGGATAACAATATCAGCATAGGTGCAGGCAGATTTACCGCGCCGATAGATTTCCCAGACGGAATTATGCAGACCTATCTTCCCAAGGAGGGAACCGCGTTTGAGTTCGATACCGAGGCTGACCGCTTCTGTATGCCTCATCCCTCTGCGAGATGGGGACTTGATGCTCACGTCTATGTCAACGGCGAGCTTGTAGGAAAAACCTCGTGCCAGTCAATCTATCACAGCATGAACTACACCGGCTCAACCGTAAGTCTTCCGAAGGGAAAGAAGCATGTGAAGGTGGTTATGTTCCCCGTAACCGAAACAGGAGTTGTATTCCGCTTTGGCTATATCGTTGAGATGTTCGATACACGTCCTGACACGGAATAATCGGGGTTTATGGTAAAATTGCCGAAAAACAACAAGAAAAATTGTGCACAATTGACAGTTGACAAAGGCGATTGGATATGATATACTATTTTCGTAAATAATTTTTGCGTTTTATATAGGAGATATTAAAATGAAAAGAATAAAGGCTCTGGCGCTTCTGCTCATTCTCGTTCTCTCGGTGCTTTGCGTTTCTCTCGTTGCTTGTGACGACACCGATGATGCTACAGGCACCACCACCTCGGGTGAAACCACCACTACTACTGTTAATACAACGGTTACCACCAAGGATCCTTGGGGCGGAGTAATTGATTAGTTTAGTGACTGTGATTTAGGAACTGCCGATGGCAGTTCCTTTTTCCTTTCGCGTTATTATGTCCGAGAGGGCGTTTTTTATCTTGTGCGAGGGGGTTTTCGGTGTTATAAATGGACGACCGAGCATAGAGGCGTAAAGCAGGGCGTGAAGCCTCTCGCAGTAGCATAGCTCCGCGTGAGCAATAAGATATATTATTTCATATACCGATAATCCCGACAGAATTTTGGCTGTCGGTATTTTTTTATTTATACGGCGGCAGATTTCAAAATCCTGTGCCTCAAATAACGGCAGAAGCAGTATATCTGCATCAAGGCGCAGGGCATATTCCGTTAGCTCTTTGATAAGTGTGTCGCTCGGCTTGCCCTTCGGCATTACAAGTATATATCTTTGGGAGGGAATGGAAAAGTAGGACATATCCCTTTTTTTTAGGGTTGACGTTATATCAGGGGCAAGAAAAATGCTTTTCTTAAACGGTGCCAGGACCTTTGCATCCTGAAAATCCCCCCGCGTTCTCATAACAGCCGCATCGGCAAGGCACAAAACCTCGGAGCATATACGCACGGCGCGCTCGCCCGACAAACCACCGATGCCACCCGAAAGTATTATCACCCGACACCCCCTTCGCTTTGCCATTCTTGTAATTTGAGAATAGTAGAGAAGGGAGCGCAGGCTGGTTTCGTTCTGCAAGAGGTTACCGCCGCCGAGGATAAAGATATCTGCCCGCCTGAGTGCGCGTGATATTCCTATTGGAGATATACGGCTTTTCGCCCTGACAGAAAAAATGCTCTCTACCTTTTTTTGATTTTTGCATAGAATGGTAATATCGTTAATGCCGTTTTTACGCAGATTTTCGGTGATAGCGGACAGCGAGGCGTCATCACCGAAGTTTCCCTGACCGTAATAGCCGCACACCACCGCCCGTCTTTCCGATTGGCGAAGGACACTTCGGTACACACCCTCTGCATCTCTGTACATTTTTTCAACGGAATATTCCTTTTTAACGAAGGCGCGGTTTCGCCTTCCTATATCAATAAGGGTTTCCCTATCGCTATCCAAAAGGATAAAAAGGTCGGATAAAAGGCGGTCAGCGGTAGCCTTTTCCCCCTCGCGGCAGCAGAAATTTGTGTCCCTGCCGATTGGCGCTTGTGCATCAAAAATTCCGAGGTGCCCTTCGTTTCCGGATAGAATTACCGCGCATCCCGCGCTCATCGCCTCGAGTGCCGCGCGCGATACCCCTATGAAAATATCCGCGTTTTTTACATATTTTTCGGGGGTGGCGGTAGCGCCCGTCAGCTGTATATATTCAAACCCCAGACGCGAGTTGATTTCCCCTGCCGCCGCCCTGAGCCTCGCCTCGCGCTCGCCGCCGCCGACAATTACTATTTGTGTGTTTTGGTGTTTTTTATATATTAATTCCGCGTTCCCGATAAGAAGCTCGGCTACAAGCGCGCGGTCGTCGTCAAGGCGGCTGGTCGATACTATTTTGATTTTTCCGTTTCTCTTTGCGGGGAAAAAGCGCTCGGTATCAATGCCGTTGACGGTGACGGTTATGCTGTCGGGGTATACGTTGTATTTATCTATAAGGTATCGCTTTATATCGTTGCTCACCGAGAGCGTTTTTTCTCCCCATTCGCTCAGAAAATTATAGGGGAAGGTCGCCCTGAAAACCCAGTGCGCCGTTGTTACGAGGGGGGTATTTTTCCTTGCGATTTTCGCCGCAATTGCCGATATGCGCGAGTGGGCGTGAATTACGTCGTAGCCGTGCCCAAGCTCACGTCCGATTATCCTTGCCGATTTCAAAATTCCTCTTTTTTTATCCAGAGGGGCGTATATATGAGGTATGCCTCTTAGCATTTTTTCATATTCACCGCCACCCGAGATAACGGTTACCGAATGACCGTTTCGGCATAGGGCAAGAGATAATTCCAGAACGTGCGTTTCCGCGCCCCCTATACCGAGCGAGGATGAGAGCATAAGTATTTTCATAATACCCCCGAAAAAGAAAAATCTGTCGGAAGTCCGACAGATTAAGTATGTGCAGTTTTCTCAGTATTAACCGATTTTTTAAGAGAGAATTCCAACCTCGCTCTCGTCCTCCTTGGCAGCGACCAGCTGAACGTGGTAGGCATCTATTACCGCCTCCTCAAGCTCGCCTCTGAACTGAGAGTTGATGGGATGAACGATGTCGCGGTAGGTGCCGTCGGGATTTTTGCGCGAGGGCATAACGATAAAATAACGGTCGCGTGCATAAATAACCTTGATGTCGTGTACTGCAAGAGCGTCGTCGAAGGTGACGGAGGCAACAGCCTTCATAGGTCCGTCGTCGAAGAATTTTCTGATTTTGATATCTGTGATTTGCATAACCTTTGTTGTATCCTTTCTTTTCACAATGCAAATATTTATCGGTGATATTATTATAACTCAATTATGTTAAAGAAATGAGTTAATTATTCGTAAAAAAATGAAATAATTTTGGAAAAAACTGTTAACAAAAAATTACTCAATTGTTACCAACTGCTCAGAAAAAATGCAATTAAGG
>JAZNXN010000007.1:0-48566 GCA_045593885.1 Eubacteriales bacterium | reverse complement strand
CTGGCCGGGCTTTGGCGACAACATGCGTGTTCTGTCCTGGATCGTAGACCGCTGCGACGGCAAGGCTGAGGCTGTTGAGACCGCAATCGGTTACGAGCCCAAGGCTGAGGACATCAACATCGAGGGTCTGGATATCACCGTTGATACCATCACCGACCTGCTGCATGTTGACAACGAGCTCTGGAAAGAGGACGTGAAGGGCATCCGCGAGTTCTACGCGAAGTTTGGCGACAGACTCCCCGCAGAGCTTCGCAATCAGCTTGAGGCACTCAAGACAAACCTCGACGCTTAATTGTTTGTGTCGGCGGATTTTGCCTAACCGCGCGGTTTTCAGAATCCTTGCGACCGCTGATTTGAAAACTCAAATTTACAAGACACCTGTGAGAACAGGTGTCTTTTTACATATCATTTTTTTGCACAGACCGAGGGATTAAATGTCACAAATGAGCATTGACAGAGCGATTTTTTTCACTTACAATTATGATTAGGAAGAAAATCAAAGGAGAGCTTAACTATGAAGGGCAATGCGGCAATTAAGGTGCATTATGATGACAGATACACCTTTATAAAAGAGGTTTTATCCTTTTCCAACCCAAAAATTTCATCTCGTGCGGCACATACAGACATCTCCGATGATGCAATAGTCACACTTTTCGGTGACAGTAAAACCAATGCTGTTATAACGGGTGTCGGAGAGGTTACGGTGAATTACGCCGACGGTAGCTCAGAGCTTCTCGTGTCCGAGTGCGCGAGATTAAACGTTTTCTTTATAGCAGGACAGAGCAATGCCGAGGGGGCTGACGGAAACGCATATCAGCACGTCGTTTGTCCTGAGGGACAGGTGTATTCCACCTATTCTCCCGCATACCGCTATTCCAGCCCGCGTTGCCCAGAGTCTGAGCATATGTGGGGAAATCTTGAGCTTTTTCCCGAAATACTCACCTCGGATAACGCGGAATGCTTCGTCGCGCGCACGCTTACCTCTGATGAAAATATAAGAGGAGATAAGCTCGGATATAAGCTGAATGCTCTATCCGAAAACGGAACGGGCAAGGCAGGTATGGATTCCGCAATTGCTGATGAATGGTTGCGCGCCACGGGCGAGAAGGTATGGGTTGTGAATTGCTCACATTCGGGCTCGCCTGTTGAGATATGGGAGCCCTTTTACGACGACAGTGAATGGATTTCGCAGTATCCCGACCCCGAGTGTGCGGAGAACGGCTGCAACTCGCGCAGAAATCAGTATAAGGAAATGCTGGGAATTTTTAGGTGCGTGAAAAGCACAGTGGAGGCGGAGATAGCCGCAGGGCATTACACACTTTCGCATTTCGGGCTTTTCTGGTGCCAGGGTGAATCCAACGCGGGTAGCAGTATTCAGATGTATACCCAAAGCTTTACCAACGTGTATAATGCTATGAAGCGCGATTTTGTAATTGACTGCAAGCAAATAGAGTTTGCCGCGCTTGTACTTGTACGCAAATTTACCCGTCCTCTTGGATACGATGCCTATACTCTTGAGGATATACGACTCAACGGCACCCGCCTTGCCCAATACTATATGGGGCTTTCAAAAAGACCTGAGTACAGGGATATTTACATAGCAACAAACTCAGGCGACAGATGGGTGGGAGAGGATAAATTCGTTTCTCATTATATGGATTCTGTCTACGGTGATGAGGAGTTTCGTTTGCGCTTCGGCTATGAAAAGCCAAGGCTTATGAGTGAAATGCACCACGACGGAGCGCATTATAGGCAGGAGGGCTTCAACGAAATGGGAGCAGATGCGGCAAGAAATATGCTATCCTTCCTCGGAATAACAGATAAGCCTGTGCCCAGGGTTGACGCACCGAAGGGACTGCCCGTGCCGTACATAAACGACCTTTACGATAGCGGTGAATTTTCTGACCTTTCCTTCGAGGATTTCGAGGCGCTGTTCAGGGAGCGCTATTATCAGCTCGGACCGTTTCCTTCGCCGAGGGGTTGACAAATCTTTACTATAAGTATATAATGTATTCATACCAAATAAGGAGAAACCGTATGAAAAAATTACTATCACTTTTGCTTGCACTTGTAATGGTTCTCTCGCTCGTCGCGTGCACACCCGACGATACGGATGACCAAAATCCGAATCCCGAGCCCGTCACCTACGACATAACAGTTTCCTATGATGACAGGTATTACTTTACGAAGGATGTAGCTTCCTTTACCGAGGCGAGCATCAGCTCGAAGGTTGCGGGAACAGAAACCGCGGATTCTTCGATAGTCACTCTCATTGGGGACAGCAAGCGCGCGGCGGTTATCACAGGCGTTGGAACCGTCAAGGTGAATTACACGGACGGAACCTCACATATGCTGAAGGCAGAGCCTGCAAAAATCAGCGTTCTGCTTATTGCGGGACAGAGCAACGCCGAGGGCGCAGACGGAAACGCATACAGGAGTGTCAAGAGCCCTGCGGGTACGGTCTACTCAACCTACGCTGCCGCTTATCAATATACTAGCGGCTACTGCACCGAATCCACCTACATTCAGGGTAACAACGAGCTGTTTTCAGAGTATCTCAACAAGGACAACGGTGCTCGCTACGTAGCGGCATCTCTCACCTCAACAAAGAATGTGAGCGGTGATGACCTTGAATATAAGCTTAATTCGCTTACCGCAGACGGAACAGGCAAGGGCGGTATGGATTCCGCTATTGCAAACGAGTGGTATGAAAAAATGGGTGAGAAGGTATGGATAATCAACTGCGCTCACTCAGGCTCGATAATCCAGACCTGGCAGAAAAACTACGACGACAGCGCCCTCAACGCAGAGGATGAGGCGGCAAAGAGAGCAAATGACCGCCGCAACCAGTACACCGAGATGAACGGTGTTATGCAAAACGTTATTTCCACGATGGAAAAGGAAATAGCCGCAGGACATTACACCCTCTCTCACTACGGACTTTTCTGGTGTCAGGGCGAGAGTGATTCGGGCAAGAGCATATCGCAATATGCCGAGCTTTTCGTCAGTATGTATAAATCAATGAAGGCTGATTGGCAGATAAACGGAAAATCTCTCGAATTTGCTTCTATTGTTGCAACCAGAACCTTTGCGCGTCAGTCGCCCTATAACACCTCTAATGGCGTGTACACCTATGCTGATACCGTTCTTAACGGCGTGCGCCTCGCTCAGCTCTATATGGGACTTAACACCACCGGTGATTATGCTGATATCTATATCGGCTCAAATGCAGGTGACCGTTGGGTTGCTGACGATAGCTACACCGAGCAGTATTTCAGTGCGCTTTATCCCGATGAGGATGAGTTTATGGAAAAATACGGATATCTGCGCCCAACGTCTATGGCTGACGTGCATTACGCAGGACCTCACTATACGCAGTTCGGCTACAACGAGCTTGGCAGGGATGCTGTGAGAAATACTCTCGCGATGAAGGGCTGGACTACAGAAACGCCCCCGAGCATCAGCAATTTCGGTGATATGAGTGTATCGAATGTATACACCCTTTATACCGAGGGCACCTTTGCACAGACCTCAATTTCTGACTTTGAAGCTCAGTTCAAGGCAGAATACTACACCTGGACCGCAAATTAACAACAAAAGCCGCCAAATCGGCGGCTTTTTGTATGCCCAAGCGAAAATTGCACAACCTATTAAAAAAGGATAAATTATGTGCACGGCAATCAGCTATAACAGAAACGGAAATTATTATATAAGGACGCTTGACCTTGAATGCTCGTTTGACGAGAAGGTCGTGATAGCACCGAGGGCTTTTCCCTTTGAGTTTTTGCATACGGAGAATAAAACCGACCACGTCGCGCTTCTTGGTATGGCGCACGTGTATAACGGAGTGCCGCTGTTTTACGATGCCGTAAACGAAAACGGACTCTATGCGGCAGGGCTTAATTTTCCGAATAATGCCGTCTATCACGGGTGCAGAGAGGGAATGAACAATATAGCATCCTTTGAGTTTATCCCGTGGCTGCTTTGCAGCTGTGAAACCGTGGCTGATGCACAAAGCCTGCTTAAAAAAACAAACGTTACAAACGACTCTGTCGGCGAGAAAATGCCCGCAACTTCTATGCATTGGCTGATAGCGGATAAAAGGGAATCAATAGTGGCGGAGCCACTCGCAGAGGGGCTGAAAATATATGAAAATCCCGTAGGCGTGCTGACAAACAATCCGACGCTTGAGTATCACATCACAAATCTTTCAAACTATATGTCGCTTTCATCAGAACCGCCCGAAAACACACTCTGCCCGAATATAACCCTCTCTCATTATTCGCGCGGTCTTGGTGCTGTAGGTATGCCGGGAGATTTTTCCTCAGCCTCGCGTTTCGTGCGTGCAGCCTTCGTGAAGGAGCATATTAATACGGAATGTGATATCGGCGGCTTGTTTCATATAGCAGGCGCGGTGTCGGTTCCGAAGGACTGTGTGATTACCGAGAGGGGTGAGGGCGTGTCTACGGTCTACACGTCCGTAGCTGACGGTAAAAATCTTGTCTACTACTTTACCACCGAAAAAAATCGCAGAATACGCGCGGTATCAATGAAGAAAGCCGACGTATACGGCGCCGACCTTACCAGCTTTTCCATTTACACAGCCGAGGATATATTATATATTAACTAAAAACAACCGCCACGGATTTCGTGGCGGTTATAATTATACCTCTATTGCAAAGTCAACGCCGTCTATCTCTCTTATGGCGCTCTTAACATCAGCAAGAGTATGCTTTTTGTAAATGCTGATAGCGAGATTTATTCCCACGCGCGAGGGGTTGGTGCTCTTGGGTGAGGTTACGTCTATTTTATGAACCTCTCCTAACTTAAGAGCCCTTGCGCTGTCATAAAAGGAGTTGACCTTTCCCGAATCTGTAATCTCTATGTATATTACGTGATATCTGTCATTCTGACTCAAAAACTTCTCAATTTTGGGGAATAGAAGCGAGGTCACTATAGCGATAGCGAAGCAGAGAAGCGCGCCCTCATAGAAGCCGATTCCGCACGCAAGACCGATAATAGCAGTGTTCCAGAGCCCCGCCGCTGTCGTAAGACCGACAATTCTTGACTTGTTCTGTACGAGAATTATCCCCGTGCCGAGAAAGCCTATGCCCGAAATGACCTGAGCGCCAAGACGTAAGGGGTCGGTTGTATAACCGACGCTTATGCAGTACGCGCTGAGAATAGTGCAGAGTGATGCGCCTATACATACAAGAATATGGGTTCTCATACCTGCAGAGCGACCCAGACGCGCTCTCTCAAGTCCTATGATACCGCCAAGCAGCATCGCAAGCAAAAGACGGACTACAACCGATTTCCAGTCGAAATCGGTTATGCTGTTAACTAAAAAGCTCATAAAACACCTCCGAAATATTATATGAAGGCAGAGCCAAGAGCGTTACTCTTTATTTGCGCCTTCGTCCTTTTTATGCACCATTTGTACAACGGGATTTTCCGTCGTGGCATCCTTCTTTCTTATTACAACAGCGTCGAAGAAGGTGTCGTTGCGTTTAACAGAGAAAAGTGCAATTACGCACATAATTCCAGCGCCAATGAAATCAACGATAAAGTCCTTCATAGTGTCAAGCAGCGCTGCTTGACCTGAGTAATCGGTGCCGTAAGCATCTTGAAATTTCTGCATATTGAAGCCAAAGCAGGAGTCCATCATAAACTCAAATATCTCCCACGCCGCATCAACGGTTATGGCGAAGAAGAATGAGAAAATGACTATCCATACAGGGCTGAATTTGAGCTTTACGTTTTCTGCCTTATTAAGCAGTCCGATTATCGAAAAACCGAGAAGCACGAGCATAGCGCTATACGAAAGATGGAGCATAACGTCCCATATACGCAGCCCGAATATCTGGAATCTGTAATAAAAGGAGAATACCTCTCCAAGATATACCGAACAGAAAAGAAGTATTATGTACGTGGTAATAAGCACCGAGGGAATTGCAAGCTTGAATTTCTTTTCAAGCAAATCGGGTAAAAACAACCCCGCAATGCCAAGGCAGCATTGCCAGAACATGAGCCACGGTGGGCTTCCCCCTTCCTTTGAAAAGGGAGTTATCGCGATTTTATATATGATATAGGCAAGTGTTACGAGCATTATGACCATAACTGCGGTCTTGATTATCCAATGCGCGTTCTTGCTTTTTAAGTACTTAATCATTTTTTGCCTCCGAATATTTTCGTATTCCTTTAACAGTGGGAAAATATCAAAAAATCAAACAGTGAGTCGAAAGCTATTGTATAAAGAGAAATTTTAAGGCTGCCCGTGACGTAACAGGGCAGCCCTTTGAAGGAATTAGTCAACCTTCTTGATTTCTTCGCCACGGTAGGTGCCGCAATTGCTGCAAACACGGTGGTAGAGATTGTACTCTCCGCACTTAGGGCATTTAGCGATAGTGGGAGCAGTCAGCTTGCTGTTCTGCGAGCGTCTTTTATCTCTGCGTGCTTTGGAAACCTTTTTCTTTGGTACTGCCATTTTAATACCTCCAGCATAGCGTTGTTAGCGCAAATTTATATTTTTTATTTTTTATCGTTTTTCATTTCTTCAAGGAGCTTTTGGAGAGGAAGAAGCCGTGGATCAATTTCACGCATCTCGCAATTACACTCCCCTTGATTTTTGTCCTGCCCACATTTAGGACACAGACCCTTGCAATCCTCTTTGCACAGGATTTTTGTCGGAAATTCCAACTCGAAAAGCTCAAGCAGCTGCTCGTCAATATCGAGGAAGCCGTCCTCTACGATAACGTACTCGTCACGCTTGTTTTCATCGAGCGTGCTGATTACGGATGCGAGCGCAACCGTTTTCTCCAAGCTGTATTCAAATCTGCCGTTAACGTCGCATAGACATCTTGCACAAGGTGCGATGTAGTCAATTGCGAGCGAAAGCGACAGCCTCATATAGCCGGCGTTGTTCGTTATCAGTCCTGAAACAGTCATTTTGGTAGGGAAGCGTACATTGTACAGACTGCTTCTTTGGTCGCTCGTATCAAGCTCGGGTGACAGCTCGTAGCTGATGGGCAATTCGGAAATATCCGAAGCAATAAGGGCTCTTAAATCAAGTTTCATGCCTTACATCCCTGAGAAATTCGGCAATTGAGCGCAGAAAAGCACCACGCCAAAAAGCCGTACAAGTAATTATACACATTTTATTCCCTCTTGTCAAGCGAAAAAAAGAATATTTTATAAATTTTATTAGAAAAGATAATAAAAACTTTGACAAGCGCGCAAGTTTGGTATATAATAGACGCAGAAAAGAGGTTGTTATGGCAAAAATAAGTAAGATAATAAAAATAACGCTCATAGTATCGGTTGTTTTCTTCCTTGCCTTCTTAATAGCGAGAATTATGTTTTCCGACTACTATCCCAAGAGTATGTCGAGAATATATTATACCGAACAGCTTGAGAGCTATTACAGGGAAAACGGCGGAATTTCCCCGAAAACGCAGAACATACGCGAGCCGTACGATAACGAGAATGCGGGTAATTTCATCGCCTCGAATCTGATTTTCGAGCCGAATGCGAAAAACCTGCAGCTCTGCATCAAGTATAATGACAGCGCCCTTCCCAACATAGCAGCCTTTTATTCCCTTGACTCTGTTGAGGGGAAGGCGGGGCTTTTCACCTATAAGCTTTTGGTTTATACAAACGACGATGAGCCGCCGGTGGCGACCTATGACACCTCATACACAACCTACGACAGCGTGTGGTTTTATAATTACGACAAGCTGGTTTTTGACGGTATTGATATGACGGGTGCGACAAAAATAGATGTCGAAATCTGCCTTACAGGTGACAGTGTTCCGTTTGGAAGCATAACGGTTTATGAAAATAACGAGCTGCATAGCGCTGTTTCCGATTATAAAATGAAGGGCTCGGAGAGGTTAGAGTGATGGATTTTACCGAAATACCGAAGCGGCAGAATAAGGTGGCAGAGGTTTCCCTCGCCGTGTATCTTTCTCTGTCCGTAATATGCCTTATTTCACGAGCAGTAGGTTTTACGACCTCGGTCTTTATAGATGCGCTCTTTCTCGTCTTTTCGGTAGCGGCTATATTCGTTCTGACGAGCTCTTTTCTCACCGATTACGAGTACCGCCTTTTCACAAATGAAGGAAAGCACTTTTTTGCGGTGAACAAAATTCAGGGAAAGCGCAGAATGCTGCTCGCGGTAATCGAGCTGACCGAGGTAAAAAAGATTATCGAGGAAAAGGATGTCAAAACAGAAAAGCGCCCGATAGTGCAGAAAAAGCTCAGCTTCTGCAAAACCCTGATGCCCCCTCGGTATCAGCTGATATATTTCAACAACGGCTCCGACGATATCAGTCTTCGAGTTGAGCTTACAGCCCCATCCCTTCTCGCTCTTTCTGAGCGAATTTTGCAGGCAAAGGCGGAAAAACTCCGCGAGCTTGACGAGAATGATGAAAATAATAATGAAGAGCAGGCGTGAGCCTGCTCTTTTTATAACCTTCAGATTTTAATGGTGATCTCCGCTTGCTCATTTTCACGGCAGACCTCAGCTTCTGAACAGTCGCTTGGTTTTTCGCTTAATTTTTTCGTATACTGAAATGTCTTGTTGATTTTTAACGATATTTTAGCGGTCTTTTCGTCAATTTCTTGCGTTTCCCTTGCGTTATATTTTTTGTTTGAAAAGAATAAAAGAAATATTGAGAAATAACCCGTTATGATGATTAAGATTACAGGCATAACGGAATTTGAAAACAAAAGTGCACACACTAACAAAACCGTTGAGAAAATCAGCTCCATGTACTGAAATCTCAATGCAAAAATTATTCCGGTTTTTTTGGACGTTTTCGGAGTGACGATAAATTTAGCCTTTTTACCGAGCATACCCAAAACAGCACTTACAAGCGAGGTTGTCAGCATTGAGCCGTAAAGTATAACGACGTTGATAAAGTATAATAGATTTCTAAGCGGATTTAACTTAAATGACCAAATGATAAAATCATTTAACATAGGAGAAAAGAAAAATACTACTGTTGGTATCAGCATCCAGAGGTAGTAAACGTTTCCGAGGTCAAGATGGAGCAGAGGTGCTATAATCAGGTTGGCAAAAATGAAGAATGCGAATATAGCAGTCAACGGAAGATTGTAGGTAAATAAAACAATATCCATTTTTTCGTACCACATCATTTTTGATTTTGCAATTTTACCGGTATATCTCTTGATAAATTCAAGATTTCCCTGTGTCCATTTTGAGTGCCTTTTCTTAAAGGCTATGTAATCAATGGGATATTCCTCTTCACAAATAATGTTTGGAGCGAAAGCAACGTAATAGCCCTTATCTCTGATTTCAATACTCAGGCACAGGTCCTCAGCGACCAGATGAGGAAAGCCGCCAACGCTTTCGTAACAGCTTCTTTTTATCATAGCACCGTGACCCAGCATAGTGGAAAAACCGTAAAAATGCTTCATTGTCTGGTACGTAGGCCAATGAGAATTTACACCGATGTGAAATAGCCTCATAAAGAAATTTCTGTTTCTGGTAGAGATATGATTTGCCTGAACGATACCAATGTTGTGGTGAGAATAAAAATACTTTAAGCACTCGGTAATAAAGTTTTCGGGCAAAATTTCATCGGAATCAAGTATAACGGCGTAATCATAGGAGCCTTTAACGCCCTCGCTTAATAGATAGTTATTTATATTGCCCGCCTTGAAGCCTATGCGATTATCTCTCCTTACAACCTCGATTTTGTGCTCTGCTGCGAATTTGTCTATTCTTTTCTTATATTCTTCATCGCTTGAGTCGTCAAGAATCACCGCCTTGAAATTATGATATTTTTGTTGAATGCTTTTTTCAAGGCTTTTTCCGTCAAAGTCGTTACAGGTGCAGTACAGCAATAATATTCTGTCGTTGACGTCTGATACGTCGGTATTAATGATATCCTCGTATCTTTTAACAAGTCTGCTTTTGTTACAGTAATACCATATAACGTAAATAAAATCCTTTACGCCGTTCAGCCAGAAATAAGATATAAATACTGCGTTGAAAAATAAAAGGATACGGGCAAGGATTACTATTGCGGTGCTCAATTCCTCTGCCGGAACGTCAAAGGGGACGTTTTTGAAGCTTCCGATAAAATTCCACCACAGGAATACGGCTAACACAGTCCAGATAAAAAACATAACGATATACAGGACAGGGCTTTTTCTCATTGCATTTTTGTTCATAGTCATTTCTTCTTTCGTGGGATAAATTAAATTTTTTTTAATAGCTTTTCGATTTCAACTGATTTCTTTCATAAAATACCCCTCCGTAGAGCAATAATGGCGCCTATCGTTTTGCGTGCTGAATTGTGGAAAATAAAAAAAGTGCGCCGACCGAAGTCGTCGCACAAAAACGCAAATTCCAGTCGTCGCCAAACAAACTATATACAGGGAGGGTATATCAAATCAACATACTTTCGCTGCTCGGAACTTGCATTTTATCAAATTCTCAACAACGAAAGTATGCCCAAAAAAGGGTATAAGTATCCCTGAAAAAAGAAAATACACCCAAAGACTGTATATATTTAGTTTGTTTGGCAACTCTATTATACCACAAATTTCGACAAAATCAATAGGTAAATGCTAAAAATTAAAATAGCAGGCTCGAGCCTGCTATTTTTTGCTGAATCAGCTTCCTATTTCATATCGGTTTATATTGCCGAGAATACCCTGTGACGAAACGTACTGCATAAGCCCCTCGGTTATTTCGCTGTTGCTCTCGAAATGAAAATGTCCCGCAAGAACGGCGATTATTTGCTTCGAGTTGTTTTTAAGTATTTCTATGAATCTCTGCGTTTCCTCGGTGGCGCCCTTGTGATTGAGCTGAAAATAATCTCCGTATTCCTTTAATTGACTCGCATTTCCCTCGGTCATAATCGGAACGTGCATAACAACGGTTATCGGCTTTTTCGTGGCGAGCGCGTTTATCAGCTCCTCATTTTGCTCCTTCGTTATCTGCTTTTCGGAATTATCAATTCCAACGATCAGCAAATCACCGAGGTCGAGAAGCTGCACGCGCTTTTTCATATCGGATAACAGACATTCATCGGGGATTTCACTCGCCTTATCGTGATTTCCGCATACCGCAAGGTAGGGCATTTTGCATTTGCTCAGCTCGCTGTCAACAGCTCTTATATTAGCATCGCTGACATAATCCAAAATATCTCCCGCTATGATAACGGCGTCGCCGTCACCCGCCACTTTCAGAAGATTTGAAAAATGCTCCCGAGCGTCTTTCTGCTGAAGGGATGAGCACGGCTCTCCGTGCCTCTCGGCAAACTCCCTGCGCGTCCTTTCCCATTCCTCAGCGCGCTCTGTCGCCCTCGCCACCTCCTCTTTATCGGAGAGTGAGTCGTGCTCGCACAGATGAGTGTCGCTGAAATGATATATTACTTTCTTTTTGATTCCGTCAACCTTGATTTTATAACAGTGAATCAGTATTCCGTCAAGGTTAGCCGTCAATTTCTTTTCAGTCATTTTTATCACCTCAGAAAAAGTATAGCATAAAAGTGCGGAAAAGTAAAGAAGTTTATCAACGCCCTTCCGAATCCACCTTCCGCAAAACAAAGAGCACCCAGATGATAGGTGGACACTCGCCTTTGGCGAGGATTATAGCTCGCGCCGATTGTGAGCGAGCTCCCATCGGGCAAGCTCGCAAAATGCGAACCACGCTCCTTGCTTTGCAAGAAGCGTGGCGAAAGCTCTCCCCCACCAAACAGAAAAGCGCACCGAAATGAGGGGAAGGTTCATCGGTGCGAACAAAGCGAAGCGCGTTTTAATTTGCGTTTTCTTTCAGCGTTTTGCAACTCGCAATCAACATTCGTCTGATGCGCCCGCAATTGGCTTCCCGGATATTGGCATAAACGCTACTTGAGCTTTTACGGATTTGAAAAAGAGTGTTTGATGAAGATTTTATATTTTGACAAAGCAACTCGATATCGGTTGCAAGAGATTCTGAATAAAGTAATAAGTAGTTTTTAGCCATATCATCACTCCCTTTGAGTGTATTAACCATATCTAAGTAAAAAAATCAACGGTGTAAGCCGTTGCAATTTCGAATTTGGAAATAAAGTCCTTTGCGCCTTGTGCGTATTGCGCTTCGTGGATATTCGCGCCGATCGAGGTGCCACTTCTGCCGATTTGGTTAGAGATGATCGTTTCGTGGTTTGCTTTTAAGAATTTAACGAGATTTATAACGTCAACGGAAAAGTCCATTGAAAGCTCGACAAGTTTATTTTCTTTCATAGTAGCACTTCCTATTGCCGTTATTATACCACAAAGCCGTTCGCTTGTCAAATGATGCATCGCCTTACGGCGATATGATGTTTTTCGCTTCGCTCAAAATGATGTTGCTCCCGACGGTCGCAATGATGCGATGTTTGCCCAATGTGCCGTCAGGCACACATCATTAGCATTAGCGAACATCATTAGGCGAAGCCGTCATCATTTGCCGAAGGCAAACATCATTCGAAAAACGCACCTTTGTCGGTAGACAAAAGTGCGTTTTTTGTTGGTGGGGGAAGGTGGATTCGGACCACCGAAGTCAGTGACAACAGATTTACAGTCTGCCCCCTTTGGCCGCTCGGGAATTCCCCCATATTAAATTAAAGGCTGGAGCTGGTGATAGGATTCGAACCTACAACCTGCTGATTACAAATCAGCTGCTCTGCCGTTGAGCCACACCAGCACGAGTGACAACATTTGAGATTATAACACAAACAAAACCGCTTGTCAATATCTTTTTTCGATTTTTTTCAAATAATTTTTATTGCATTGAACGGTATATTATGATAGAATAATAAAAAAGGTAAACAAAGAGGTTATATATGGAAATTACCGACGCTATAAGAAACAGAAGAAGTGTCAGGCGCTTCACAAAGGATAAGGTTGAGAGGGAAACACTCGACAAAATAATTTCCCTCGCCGCTTATGCGCCGAGCTGGAAGAATACGCAGACCTCGCGTTATATCGCAGTGCTTGATGCTGAAATGAAGGACAAATTGGCAAAGGAATGCTCAATGGGCTTTCAGTTTAATATAAACACGCTGATAAATGCCCCTGCGGTTATAGTTCAGACCGCGGTAAACGCTCGCTCGGGATATGAGCGCGACGGCTCGTTTACAACCTCTAAGGGTACGCATTGGCAGTCCTTTGATGCAGGAATTGCCGCGCAGACACTTTGCCTTGCCGCACACGCGCACGGACTTGGCACGGTAATTATGGGAATATTTGACGAAGCGCGCGTAAAGGAATTGCTCTCAATACCAGAAGCTCAGTCGGTATCTGCGCTAATAGCGATAGGTTACCCCGACGAAAGCCCGACAGCGCCGCCGCGAAAGAGCGCAGACGAGCTTCTATCTATAATTGATTGAAGGAGAATGTCATGCTTAAAATTGAAAATCTGACAAAAATATATGGGGATAAGAAGGCGGTTGATTCCCTCACTCTTAACATAAGCGCGGGGGAAATATACGGCTTTATCGGTCATAACGGAGCAGGAAAGACCACAACACTCAAGGCGTGCATGGGACTTCTTCGACCCGACACGGGAGATATAACCGTTGGCGGTATGTCTGTTATGAGAAGCCCTATAGCGTGCAAGCAGATAATGGCATACATTCCCGACAATCCCGATTTGTACGAATTTATGTCGGGAATAAAGTATTTGAATTTTGTATGCGATATATACGGCGTTGATGAAGAAACGCGCAGAGAAAGAATAAAAAAATATGCCGACGTTTTTGACTTGACCAAGGACTTAGCTCAGCCTATATCCGCATACTCTCACGGTATGAAGCAGAAGCTGGCGGTTATAGCCGCATGGGCGCATGCCCCGAGGCTTATTATAATGGATGAACCATTCGTTGGCCTTGACCCGATAGCCTCACACGCGCTCAAGGAAATGATGCGCGAGCATTGCAATTCGGGCGGAGCGATATTCTTCTCAACCCACGTTCTTGAGGTTGCGGAAAAGCTCTGTGATAAGATTGCGATAATCAAAAACGGCAGATTGATAGCAGAAGGGGCGGTTGCCGACGTGGTCGGCGATTCCTCACTTGAGAGTGTATTCCTTGAGCTTGAGGAGGAATAATATGTTCAAAACCCTTCTTAAAATGCAGTTTGCCGAGCTTTTCGGAGTTATGCTCGGCGGCAGTAAAAAGGATAAGGAGAAAAAGAGAAAGGGTATAGTAGCAAAGGGACTTTTGATAGCGCTTTATATATTTTTGCTCGCTATGTTTTTCCTTATATTCTTCGGAGTTTTCTTTATGCTTGCCTCATCACTTCAATCTGACTCAACGTGGTTTTATTTTACGGTAACCGCGCTGGGCTCTCTATTGATGTGCGTTCTTATGAGTGTTTTTTCAACCTACACACAGCTGTTTGTCAGCCGCGATAACGAGCTTTTGCTCTCGATGCCGATTCCGCCGAGGTATATCGTTACCTCGCGAATGGTGGCTCTCTTGATTTTCAATTTCGGAATGTCGCTGATCGTTGTAATTCCTGCGGCGGTTATATATCCGTTTTTCCACAAGGTTACCATACTCGGAGCCGTCGGCTTTGCTATCGAGGCAATTCTTGTCCCCTTTGTAGCCCTCGCAATATCCGCATTTCTTTCCTATCTGTTCGCGCTTTTGATTTCGCGAATTAAGAACAAAACCTTGATAAAGGTCATTCTCACCTGCATAGGACTTGCGTTGTATTTTGTCGTATATTTTGGCGTTCTCGGCACTGCTACCGAGGATTCCGAAAATGTCAATCCCGACCTTTCCCCCGCGGTGAGAGGATTAAAAGCAAGCGCGCCGATACTCTACGTGATAGGTGCGGCGGTATCGGAGGAAAAAATTCTCTATCTGTTAGCAATAATACTTGTCTGTGCGCTTGCGTTTGCACTTTCGGTATGGCTTATCAGCAAGACGTTTATCCGCTTGATAACCACGAAGGTAACGTTGAAGAAGCGTAAGTACGTTGAAAAGGATCAAAAAGCGCGCTCACCCATAATTTCTCTTGTCTTGAAGGACACGCGCCTCTTTTTCTCAAACGCGTCCTATATAATAAATTCGGGACTCGGACTTTTGCTTGCGGTGCTCGTTTCGGCTTTGGCACTTGCAAATAAAGGCAAGCTTGAGGTGATTATGGGTGCAGAGCTTGGCGTGAATGGCACAATGCTTGGAGCTATATCAATTATGATTCTGAGCTTTATGATATCAATGAGCCCCATATCCTCGGTATCTCTTTCGCTTGAGGCAAAAACCCTCTGGCAGCTTCAGGCAATGCCAATCCACCCGGGAAGTATTCTGACGGCAAAATCTATTTCGCAGATGTTGGTTTCACTGCCCCCTATTTTACTATCGGTAATTCTTTTCAACGTAGCACTTCCCATGAATTTTGCGGGCAGAGTGTTCTCATTTGTTGTGCCGATAGCTATGGTTGTATTTTCCTCGGTTTTCGGTTCATTGTTAAATCTTTGGATGCCGAAATTCGACTGGATAAGCGAAACTGTGGCGATAAAGCAGAGCATGAGCGTTATGATAGCGATGTTTGGCACTATGATAGCCTTCTTCTTAATAGGTATTGTAGGTGTTGTACTCTCGGTAATATCAACCCTGCTTTTTGCAATATTCTGCATTCTTGCCACCCTTGCCCTTCTCGGTGCTTCGGCATTTACAGTACGTTATTTCTACCGCGGCGGTGCCTTGCGCCTCGCATTCATCAAATAAAATAGGGGCCGCTTCATTTAGGCATAACCGCAAACAAAAAAGTGAGGGACAAAAAGCTCCTCACTTTTAATTTTACTAAAATCTATATGCCGTTGACAACAAGGAAAAAATCTGCAATTTTTGATTTATTACAGTTTTTTGTTTGCTACCGCCGTTTTCACACTCTCTTGTACCCAGTACGCCGACGACAGCGAAAGCAGCGGTTTCTGCTCAAAATCAAGCGGGCCCCAAAAGACGCTTCGCACTAAGAATTCAGTAATCCGTGTGTTTTTTTGATTAATTTATCTGAATGTTACTGAATTCTTAATAACTCAGCCCCTTCTATTGCAATGCCTTAGGTGTATTTTCGAGCATATTCTCGATAAATATTCCGTAGCCTGAGGTCGGGTCATTAACTAAAACGTGAGTTACAGCACCGATAATTTTGCCGTTCTGCACCAGCGGCGAGCCGCTCATTCCCTGAACTATGCCGCCTGTCTTCTCGAGCAAGGCGGCATCGGTTACACGCACCATAAAATTTTTCGTTTTCGCATCGTTGTACCTTACGTCGTATATCTCAACCGAATACCGCTGTACCGCATCACCGTCAAGCGAACAAAGCACCTCTGCCGCGCCGTTTTTCACCTCGCGTTTGCTCGCTATCGGCATCGGCTCGCAGAGCGTCGGTTGCTTGTCAAACACCCCAAACGTGCCGCAATCGGTATTTGATATAAGGGTTCCCGTTGCACCCGAGAGTATCCTTCCTCTCAGCTCTCCCGGCTTGCCGACCTCGCCCTTGACTATCCCCTCAATTTTCACCTCGTTAATGCTGCCGCTCGCTATCGGTACGAGCTCGCCGTTTTCGGAATCGCATATTCCGTGTCCAAGCCCCCCGAATACCGCACCGTCGGGCATAATATAGGTGACAGTTCCAATTCCCGCACTTGTATCCTTTATCTTTATTCCCAGCTTGTATTTGTTATCCTTATCGTCAATTTTTGGAGTTATGCTCAGATTGCATTCACTTCTGTTACGCAAAATGGTCACCGTTACAGCAGCTCCGTTTGAACATCCTACCTTATCAGTAACCGCGCGCACGCCTGCTATATCCTCGCCGTTTATTTTAGTTATTATATCACCAACGCACAGACCTGCCTCGCGCGCAGGAGAAACTGTAACACCGCCGCTCATAAAATCGACGGTAGCGCAAACAGACGCACCGCCCGTTTTTATTTTGACACCGAAGGGCATTCCGCCCGGATAGAGCATCAACCGCTCGTTTGATTCTCCATCCGCACTGACATGGCTTTCATATATATAGCTATCACTCGCCTGCGCTGAAATAGCCGACACAGGCGTGAGTAAAAGAGATAAGAGAGAGAAAAGCGTCAGTAAAGACACACCGTATCTTCTTAACTTATTTTTCATTTTCAACCCACCGAAACTTATTTGTGTCTTATATAATTTGCTCATTTAGCGGTTGTGTTATAAGTTGAAAAATAATAATCAAAAAACAAAAAACGGAAAACAGAAAAAATGTTTTCCGCTTTCGGTCAGAACATTTCAATAGCTCGGAAAAATTCCTCACTTACGTACCCATAATCCGTTTCGTGCATTTCGGAATGAGCATTATCAATATTCCTTTCGGTTTTTCCGAATATAAAATCAAATGACGAAAATTTTTTCCTTCGCGTCAAATAAATCTCAAATCCGTTCTCGTATTCCTGCCTGATTACATATTCGAGAGCCTCTTTTGACATCTCAAGTGAGGGAGCATTTGCGGGAATATCCGCTTCGCCGTATACGGGCGCTTCTATTTCGGTTTCAAAAAGAAATGATATGCAGTAGTTATCTCTGCCCTCGGTTATCCTTATTGCAAAATGCGAGGTCTGTCTTGAAAGGCATATCTGCTTGGATATTACGGTCATCGCGCTCACCAGCGAACGCGCGTTAGAATAGACGAAGGTTCTTCGCTCTGAATCTGTGTGAGGATAATAGCCAATCGAGCTGTCAAGCTCACCCCTCAGCCCCGAATGAAAAACCGAAACGAGAGTTGTAAGGTCTATATAGGAAAGTGCGCCTGCCATCAGCCCATACCTATATTCGCACTTGCCATAATCTGTGTGTAGAAATCGCTGTAGCTTGCATTTGCGCGCGCGTCGTTTTTATAATTTTCAAGCCGCTTTCCCATATCGTTGTATATATACGAGCTCTTTATATCCGCTATGTTCGTGTCAACGTACGAGCTGATCTTTTCCATGCGGTAGACTATATAATAGTTTCCGTCACCGCCGAGCATGACCTCACTGTACTCGCCTACGTTCATAGAAAAAGCCTTATCCGCTACGTTTTTGAGCTCCTGAGAGGTTTCGTTTCTTCCGATATACCAGCCGTTTTTCTGGCTGTCGGCGGATATTGTAGCCAGTGAATAGCGAACAAATACGTCGGTTATCGCATCCTCACCGGCAACTCCCGAAAGAGCAGAGTATGCGGCATCAGCGCTCTCTCTGTACTCGGAAACAAACCAGGTTATTCTTATGCAATCGTCGGAGAAGAAGTAATCGCGTACAGCCTCGTTTGTGGGGGTGGATTTTTCTGCAAACTTATCCGAGAGCATTTGCTCGCAGATAGCGTAGCGTGTAATAAGTCGGTTTACTCTGTCGGTCATATACATAGCCGAGAGTGCCAAAAGATAATTGTCAAAGCTGCCGTAGCCCGAATATTCAACTCCGTCAACCGTGCCGCCGTCAACACACGCAACGATTATATCGTCAACCTTGTTATATATTTCATTTGACTCGGTATCAATGTCCATCTCCTCACACAGCGCAAATACTGCCAGAATATCCACCGCGTTGTCAATCGCCATTTTTGCGCTGTCTGCGTGTGAATATCCGCCGTTTTTGTAAGTGAGATAGAAGGCGCGGAACAAATCGTACTTAACCTTTCCGTATTTTGTGGTGAGTATAACCTCATCCTCGTCGCCGACAGGCTCGACCTCATCGTAATACTTGTCCGAGCAGGAAAAGAGTGAGAGGGAGCACAAAATCAGCACAACCGTCAAAAATAGTGAAATTAATCTTTTCATAAAGCATTCCTTATTTTATGAGAAATTATCACTATAAATTGTAGCATACTTTTGAAAGAAAATCAATTTATTTGCAAATATATTAAAAAAATATTTATTTTTTCGTTTTTTTGTTGTATAATGGAAGCAAGAAAAACTCAAGAGGTGAAAAAATGGAAGAAAAAATATATAGCGTTACCTTTGAAAAGTTTATTGCGGAGAACGACCTTGAGGCAGTATATATGCCTGATTCCGAGGAAAAGCTGACAATTTCCTCGACGAGAATTAACAGACCGGGACTTCAGTTTGCAGGCTTTTACGATCACTACGAGGCGGAAAGATTGCAAATAATAGGTAAGGTAGAGCATATATATCTCTCTCAGCTCACCGAGGCGGACAGAAATGCAGCTCTTGAGAGATTTTTCGCCACCAAGCCTGTAGGAGTTGTGTTTACCACCAATCAGGAGGTATTCCCTATATGCGTTGAGCTTGCCGAAAGATACGGTGTTCCGCTTCTCAAAACAGAGGAAAAGACCAGCGAGATTATGGCGGCAATTATTTCCTACTTAAACGTTCAGCTCGGTCCGAGAATTACCCGTCACGGAGTTCTGGTCGAGGTGTACGGCGAGGGTGTTCTGCTTCTTGGCGACAGCGGAATAGGTAAGAGCGAGAATGCAATCGAGCTTGTTAAGCGCGGACACAGGCTTATTGCTGACGACGCGGTTGAAATCAAGCGCGTGTCGAAGCGCGCGCTCGTCGGCTCCGCCCCCGATATAATCCGACATTACGTCGAGCTGCGCGGAATCGGCATAGTGGATGTCCGCCGCCTGTTCGGTATGGGCTCTGTCAAGCTCACGGAGAAGATAGACCTTATAATCAATCTCGAGCAGTGGGAGAACGGCAAGATGTACGACAGAATAGGGCTTGACTGTCAGACAACCGAGATACTCGGTATACACGTGCCCTCTATAACCATCCCTGTCAGCCCCGGACGTAACCTTGCGGTAATCGTTGAGATAGCGGCTATGAATAACCGCCAGAAGAAGATGGGCTACGACACCGCTCAGGAATTTAACAAGCGACTTATGGAGCAGATGGGACTCTGATTCAAATAAAATAGCATAAACACTCCTTTTTGCGAATATGTATTTAGTGTATTTTGTAAAAAGGAGCGTTTTTTTATGGAGAAAGCACAGGTCTTTTCAACAGAGCTATCAACCGACACCTGCGTTCAGCGTGACGGCGCGGGAGAGGCAATACTAACTGAAACCTCAGGAGAATGGATACTTCCCGATTATCTTCCCGAGATACGCAAAATCTTGCGCGTAAGCTCCCGTATTCTGCCCGAGGGCAGATTTATTTCGGGCGGGCGTGCGGAGTTCGCGGGCTCGGTATGCCACACCGTGATATATTCGGACGGCGAGGGCGGAATCGTATCCTCGTCTCACACCTCGGATTACGAATTTTCCGTACCCGTCCCCACAGAAAGCGGAGGGGTAAGCGCCTCTGCCGATACAATGCTCGAGCACGTCAGCTACCGTCTCGGCGGCCCTCGCAAAATCAGCATCAGGGCAACCGTTCGCTCGGTTCCTCACCTTCGTTACGATTGCATAGTTCCCAAGACTCTTGCCAATGCGGGAGATGACGTTGAGAGATTGACTCATCATCATTTTTCATCGCGCATATGCACCTCGTCACCCTACGAGGTATCTCTGTCCGACAGCTTCACCCTTGACGGATACGGCGCGGAGAGTGTAAAGGTCGTTTGCTGCGACGGTAAGGTTGCGATAAATGAGGCTCGCGCTACCGAGGGCGGAGTAGTTTGCAGAGGTGAGGCTATAATCAAATGTATCTACTCATCCGACAACGGTACGGCGTTTACTCAGGTACGCCGCTTGCCCTTCGAGGAAACCGTGACGGTAGAGGGAGCAAACGCAACTCATAATGCAACCGCATACGGAAGCATTGCATCAATTGACGTTGCCGTTACGGGTCAGGGAAGCGCAACGGTTATGCTTGACGCGCAGATGTCCCTGTGTGCTTGCACCTATACGAACGATAAAATATCTCTTACCGACGATATGTATTCAACCGAATGTGATTACGAATGTGTGTACGAGGATATGCCACTTACGAGCTTTTCCGGCTCTGTGCTTTCTAGCTTCACGCTTAACGGCTCGGGCGAGGACACCAAGAATGAAACGGTGCTCTCGATAATCGACACCGATGCGCGCCTTGATATCAAGGAGATTGTTAGTGAAAACGGCAGAGCTGTGGTCAAGGGCAACTGCAACGTATCGGTGCTCGCTACAGTCGCATCCGACCTTCCCAAAACGCAGTATTGCGCGTTTGAATATTCTATACCCGTGAGCCGTGAAACCGAGCTTCGCGCTCCCGAAAATGCGCGCTTTGACTGTCGCGGCGAGGCTGTCGGCGCACGCGCAAGAATAGATACAAAGGGTATTTCCTTTGACGTTCAGTGCGCTATGTGCGTATCGGTATTTGAGAAAAATCAGGTTAAAAACCTCTGCGCCGCAACACCTATGCCTATCAGCGACAGCACAGGCGATACCGCACTTACGGTTTGCTATCCTATGGGAATGTCGCTCTGGCAGGTGGCAAAGAAATATCGCGTTCACCCCTCGGATATTGCAGAGCAGAACGGAATCGGCGCCGAGGTCGTGGCAGAGCCTGACTCCCCCATATCCCTTGACGGAATCACAAATCTCATTATTGAAAAATAATCTAAAAGGGCTGCATCGCAGCCCTTTTTACATTTCCTTCCGCAATCGTGCGAGTGCGGATTTTTCGAGGCGCGATACCTGCGCCTGACTTATTCCGATTTCCTCGGCTATCTGCATCTGCGTTTTGTTCTTGTAAAAACGCATTATTATGATGTCGCGCTCGCGCTCGCCGAGCTTTTTGAGCGAATCGCGCAAGGATAGGCTCTCCGCCCATTTTTCCTCGCAGTCCTCGCTGTCCTTTATCTGATCAATGACGTATACAGAATCCTCTCCGTCGTTATATACCGAATCGTAGAGGGATACAGGCTCTACTATTGCTTCCATAGCTCTTGCTACCGTGCGCTTGTCCTCACCGAGCCTTTTCGCTATGTCCTCAATGCCTGCCTCATTTCCGGTTTCGCGCATTATCTGCTCACTTGCCTGAAGCGCGCGATACGCCATATCGCGCAAGGAGCGGCTGACTCTTATTGAGTTATTATCGCGTAAATACCGCCTCACCTCTCCTATTATCATAGGAACTGCATAGGTGCTGAATTTTACCTCTAACTCAAGCTTGAAATTATCAATTGCCTTCATAAGCCCAACGCACCCTACCTGAAAAAGATCGTCAAGGCTCTCACGCCTGTTAGTAAAGCGCTGAATAATGCTTAAAACCAACCGTAAATTTCCGCAAATAAGCTCCTCGCGCGCCCTTTTGTCACCCTCTCTCACACGCAAGAGCAGGGCATGCTTTTCTTCTTCTGTCAGTACCTTGAGCTTTGCCGTGTTGACACCGCATATTTCGACCTTGTTTGTATACATTCTACATCTCCAAAGGGTTTTATTTTGCCTTACAAAGAAATTATTGACATAGAAAAAGCCCCTTAATACAGGAAAAATCAACCACCCCATTAGACATCTAAATTCAAAAATATTCTTGACAGTATTTATATTAAGGGTTATAATATAATGTATATATAATTTGGAGATTTTTATATGAGCTACAAGATTTCACTTGCAGGAGATTTGGGCAGCGGAAAAAGCACAGTGTCCTCTATCCTGCTTGAGCACTACTCTGATATGGAATATTACTCCACGGGCGCTATTATGCGCGCCGCCGCGAAGGAACGCGGATGCACTATCGAGGAGCTGAACAGACAAACAGAGAAGGATAACGAGCTTGATACCATTATCGACAACGGTCTGGTTGCTCTTTCTGACGATTCGCGATCTCTTATCATAGACTCGCGTATGGCGTGGCATTTTGTAAAGGGAACTTTTCGCGTATACCTTTCCTGCGACGCCGAAACCAGTGCAGCGAGAATCATGAATGCAAGGCGTGAGGGTGAGTCCTTTTCCAGCTTTTCTGAGGCGTGTGAGAATATAAGGAGCCGCCGCGCAAGCGAGCGCAAGAGGTACAGCGAGCAGTACGGCGTCGATATTACCGATATGTGCAATTACGACCTTGTTCTCGATACAACCTTCATTTCACCCGAAACGGTTGCGGAGTATCTTATCGAGGCGTTTGAGAGCTGGAAAACGAACAATTCCTTCCGCTCCTGTTGCATCTGTCCCGAGAGACTTTTGTACGATTCCGAGGACGTCGATATGGACATCGCAAACGAGCTGTCGGACAAGCTTGATGAGGTAGGAATGTGCGACGAGGTAACCGTTATTGAGCGGCAGGGGGAATTTTACATAGACAAGGGAACTAATTCAGCACTCGCCTATGCGCTGTGCGACTATCCCCTCGTTCCCGCCAGACTTGTCCGCGGAGAGCCCTCGGATAAGCGTGAATACGTAAAAATGAAAACATCACTGTAAAAGATAGGTAACAATATGCAATTTTTGAAAAACAAGCTTTCAGATATACTTTCAGACAGCATAAAGGAGCTGTTTTCGGTTGAGCTTTCCGCCACCGAGCTTTCGGATATGCTCGAATATCCTCCCGACGAGGATAAGGGCGACCTTGCCCTCCCATGCTTTAAGCTCAGCCGTACCTTAAGGAAATCCCCCGTGCAGATTGCCGACACTCTTGCGGCAAGCATAAAGGATGAGGATTTCTCGGCGGTTGAGGCGGTCAACGGATATCTCAATTTCCGTGTCAGTGCACAGCAATTTGTGAGAAGAATAGTTTCGGATATACGGAAAAAGGGCGAAAAATACGGTTCACCCGAGAACGGCAAGGGCAAGACAGTCGTGCTCGACTACTCCTCGCCTAACGTAGCGAAGCCCTTTCATATCGGACATCTCGGAACTACCGTTATCGGACATTCGCTCAAGCTTTTATTCTCGTTTGCAGGCTACGATTGTGTAGGTATAAACTACCTCGGCGACTGGGGAACTCAGTTCGGTAAGGTTATAACCGCATATCGTCTGTGGGGCTCGCGAGAGCAGGTAGAGGCAGGCGGAGTTGACGAGCTGGTTGCGCTCTACGTGCGCTTTCATCAGGAGGCAGAGAACAATCCGACCCTCAACGATACCGCCCGTGCCGAGTTTGCGAAGCTCGAGGCACACGACGAGGAAAATATAGCGCTCTGGAAATGGTTTATTGAGGTAAGCCTTCGTGAGTACAAGAAAACCTATAAGATGCTCGGCATTGAGTTTGACAGCTACAACGGCGAGAGCTTCTACACCGACAAGATGCCCGAGCAGATTCAGGTGCTCCGCGATAAAAACCTACTTGAAATAGACGACGGAGCATCTATCGTAAACCTTGAAAAATACAATATGCCCCCCTGCCTCATTCTCAAAAGGGACGGCTCAACACTCTATCCCACCCGCGACATAGCGGCGGCGGTTTACCGTAAGAGAACCTATGACTTTGACAAATGTATTTACGTAACCAGCGCAGGACAGAGCCTGCATTTTGCACAGTGGTTCAAGGTTGTCGAAATGATGGGCTACGATTGGTTTGATAAGCTCGTGCACGTTCCCTACGGAACCGTCAGCATTAACGGAGCGAAGCTGGCTACCCGCTCAGGAAATGTTATCCTTCTGCGCGATTTGTTCGAGCAGGCAATTGAGAAGGTAACCGCCATTATGGAGGAGAAAAATCCCGAGATGCGCGGCAGACACGACGTAGCCGAGGCGGTTGGCGTCGGAGCTATTGTATTCTACTACCTCTCGAATAACAGAATAAGAGATATAAACTTTATGCTTGAGGATGCGCTATCCTTCGAGGGTAACACGGGTCCCTATGCACAGTACACCTACGCGAGAACCTGCAGTATTCTTGATAAGGCAGGCGAGAAGGGCGAGATTTGCGACGCACCTCTCGGCTCTCACGAGCTCTCACTTGCGAAGGTGCTCGCAACCTTTCCCGAGAAGGTTATGCAGGCGATAGAGCAGTATGAGCCCTCTGTAATAACAAGATTTATCCTTGATTTGTGTGCGGCGTTCAACCGTTTCTATCACGATTGCAAGATAAATAACTGTGAGGATAAGGACCTGCGTAAGACGAGAATTGCCCTCACCGATGCAACTAACACCGTTCTCGGAACGGCACTCGGTCTTATCTGTATGAAGAAGCCCGAAAAAATATAATTTGGAGAATAGATATGTCAGGACATAGCAAATGGAATAATATCAAAAGAAAAAAGGAAAAGACCGATGCCGTAAAGGCAAAAATATTTACAAAAATAGGCAAGGAGATGGCTGTCGCTATAAAGGCAGGCGGTGCAAACCCCGACAACAACAGCCGTCTGCGCGAGCTTATTGCGAAGGCAAAGGCGAACAATGTTCCCAATGACAACATAGAGCGTTGCATAAAGAAATTCTCGGAAAACTCGAATATCGACTACAAGGAAATGGTATACGAGGGTTATGGACCGAGCGGCGTTGCCTTTATCGTCAAAACGTCAACCGATAACATCAACCGTACCGCAGGCAACGTGCGTTCCTATTTCACCAAGTACGGCGGAAATATGGGACAGACGGGCTGCGTCAGCTTTATGTTTGAGGACAGAGGCGTTATTGAAATTTATGACGAGGACGAGAGCGTTGATGAGGACAAGCTTATGGAGGATGCAATAGAATCCGGCGCATCCGATTTCGCATCCGAGGGTGACGGCTATTACAAGGTTTATACCGAGGTTGACGAGTATATGCCCGTTGCTGAGGAGCTAAAGGCAAAGGGATATAATATAACCTCTGCCGATAATACAAAGGTTGCATCTAACTACGTTGACATAGAGGACGAGGAAATCGCCCGCCAGCTCGAAAACATGATAGATAAATTCGAGGATGACGACGATGTAACCGACGTTTATCACAACTGGAATATCTGATTTACCGCGAGGTGAAGGGAAAATGCCGAGCTTTTTCGCTCGGCATAATTTATAGAGAGGTGAGATGATGAAGGAATTAGGGCTTTATATCCATATACCCTTTTGCGCGCGAAAATGTGCCTACTGCGACTTTTGCTCATTTGATTCGCTCACCGACAGAGAGCGTGACGGATATGTAAATGCACTCATCAGGGAAATAGAAGCGTTTGCCGACTGTGCAAGGGAATATTCGGTGCGCTCGGTATTTTTCGGCGGCGGAACGCCCTCTCTTCTCAACGAAAAGCAGCTTTCGCGCATCTTCTCAGCCCTCTCGCTATATCCGCTTGCAGACGGTGCGGAAATTTCAATGGAAATAAATCCCAAAACGGTTGACAGAAGAAAGCTTACATTTATAAAAAAATGCGGTGTCAACCGACTGTCTATAGGTATGCAATCGGCAAGGGATGACGAGCTTTTAATGCTCGGCAGGCTCCATAGCCGTGATGATTTTCTCACCTGCTACCGCACCGCAAGAGAGGTCGGCTTTGACAATATAAACGTTGACGTTATGACCGCGCTTCCGGGGCAGAGTATAGAAGCGCTCGATGAAACTCTTGATTTCGTTATCTCGCTTTTCCCAGAGCATATTTCGGCGTATATTCTCAAAATTGAGGAAAACACCCCATTTGCAAAACGAAGGATAAAATCACCCGATGAGGATTTTGCTGCGGATATCTACCTTCACACCTGCGAATATCTCGAAAATGCGGGCTACTCCCATTATGAGATAAGCAATTTTTCGCTCAAGGGACGCGAGTGCCGACATAATCTCGGCTATTGGAGGCTTGACGGATATCTTGGCTTTGGCGTATCCGCCTCATCCCTGTTTGACGGTGAGCGCTACACGCACACCCGCAATTTTGCCGCTTATCTTGATTTTGCCGACACCGAACCCACGGCGGAGCAGTATATAAGTAATGAAAAAATCACCGAGCGAGAGGGAAGTGTCGACACCCCCTCAGAATATATAATGCTTTCTCTCAGACTCTCCGACGGAATCAGCCTTAAAAAAGCAAGTGAGCTGCTCGGATATGACTTTATTACCCATTTTTCGGACATAATAGAGAAAACCGTTGCGGCAGGGCTCGCCGTATGCGAAAGCGGCAGGTATTTTCTGACCGACAGGGGTATGTGCGTCAGCAATTCTGTTATATGCGAATTTCTTTTGCGTATATCTTGACTTGTATACGATTTTTTGCTACAATAATATTGAAGATGAAGTTTTGAAAGGAGCTATTTGATATGGAAAAGTTTGAAATGGGCGATATCCTTCCCCTGACCGACGAGGAGGGCGTTTCGCAGGAGTTTGAGGTTATAGGAATAACCGAGGATTCGGGATGCCAGTACCTTGCGCTCATCGACACCTCAATTGAGGAGCCTGAGGAATATATCATTCTCAAGGTTGCAGAGGATAACGGCGAAACCATACTCGTAACAGTTGATGACGATGATGAGTTTGATAAAATATCCGATGTCTTTGACGATATGTTCTTCTCCGAGGTTGATTACGACGAGGAATAATTTTTACGTCAAGTGCATATAATGTAATCAGCATCCGTCCCGATGCGTGATACGGCAGAATTTGGACCTACACTTATAATAAGGGAATTCGGACTTCCTTCATGGGAATGCAGGCCTCCCCGCTTGCGCGGGACGTTGGAAGCACAAAGTGCGGGAGAGAATACCCACCTTGCAGAGCAGGGTTATAATATTTGCTGTACACGGTCGGGAGGGAGATAATTAAACCTTAAAAGAGCATAAAGAAGCGCGAATGAAGTGAGCTTTTGGATTCACTTCATCCGCGCCTTTTTTATTTTTTCACCAGATATTTTCTCATATCCACCGCACAGGCGATAAGAATTATAAGACCCTTGATGATATATTGCATATTCGCATCAATGCTCAGAAAGGTAAGACCGACGAATATGAGCCTCAAAAGTAAAACACCCATTATAACGCCGCTTATCTTTCCTGTTCCGCCGACGAAGGAAACGCCGCCGATAACGCACGCAGCTATTGCATCAAGCTCGTAGTTAAGTCCTGTTGCCGCCGAGTTTGAGCCTATACGCGCCGCCTCAATGAAGCCCGTAACACCGTAGAGAATACCCGCCAGCATAAATACGAGAATTATGGTTTTCGTTACATTAACGCCGGATACGTTTGCCGCCTCGCTGTTCGAGCCTACTGCAAACATATTCTTTCCGAAGGTTGTTTTGTTCCACACAACCCACATAATAGCTGTGATTATCAGCGAATACCAGACGTAATTGGGTATAGGTGTCCTGCCAAGAGAAATAAAGCTACCGCTGATAAATCCCGTGTAAGAGGGGTCAAGCCCCGATATAGACTGACCGTTGTTGCTTCCGCTCATAAGATAGAGAAGCAGAGCGCCGTAAACGATGAGCTGTGTTGCCAGAGTAACGATAAATGGGTGCAGGCGGAATTTCGCCGTGCAGAATCCGTTGATAAAGCCAACGAGCGCGCCGATTGCCATTGATATCAGCAAAACGACGAATACGGGCATAGTGCCGAGTCCGGGAAACATCTTCGCCGGATACCCCACCGCTTGCAGAAGCGATGCTGAAACGCAGGCAACAAGTCCTACTATCCTACCTGCCGAAAGGTCTGTTCCCGTCAGAATTATCGCCCCCGCTATGCCGAGCGCTATCGGCAGGTTTGCGGCGAACAGAGAAATTATATTGACGATAGAGGGCAGCGAGAGGAAATTCGGACTTATCATCTGTATCACGATTATCGCTATGATGAGAAAAATGTATAGTGAATTATCAATGAGAAGCTCCTTGATATACGCAAGGCGCTCGTTCTTATCCATTTCCTTAAGTTTTTTTATTATTGCCATTTGATTATCCTTCTTTTTTGTCTTTCTACGCATTTTTGGAGGCAAGAGCCATTATTTTTTCCTGAGTAGCCTCGCTTATTGGAAGCTCCCCGACCAGCTCGCCCCCCGACATAACGCAGATTCTGTCACATATACCGAGTATTTCGGGCAGCTCAGAGGACACGACTATAACCGATTTTCCTTTTTCGGCAAGCTTGGTTATCAGCTGATATATTTCGTATTTTGCACCTACATCAATGCCTCTCGTCGGCTCGTCGAGTAAAAATATATCCGGGTCGGTGAGCAGGCCTCTGCCGAGCAAAACCTTCTGCTGATTTCCGCCCGAAAGAGTGCGTATCTGCGTTTTCTGAGAAACAACCTTGACGTTCATTGCGCGTATTACCCAATCTGTGTCCTTTCGTCTTTTGCTCTCATCAATAAGACCGTAGGGACGCACGTACTTTCTTAGCGCCGATACTGTGGAATTTTCCCGAATATCGAGTATTCCGAGTATACCGCTTGACCGCCTCTCCTCTGTCAAAAGACAAAATCCGTTTCTTATGCTCTCCCGTGCGGAGCGGTTGAATATCTCTTTATCCCTCAGCCACAGTCTGCCCGAGGAACGCTCGGATATTCCGAAAATGTTTTCAAGAAGCTCTGTGCGCCCCGCACCCGCCAGCCCGGCAATTCCGAGTATCTCACCGCGTCTGAGCGTAATACTCACATCCCTTACGTGATTATGGCGCGAGCTTATACCCTCGGTGCGGAACACCGTTTCGGCGGGCTTGTTGTGCCTTTCGGGAAAGCGCGCGGAAAGCTCGCGCCCCACCATCAGCTTGATTATAGTGTCCATATTCATTTCGCTCGCAGGACGGGTAGCGATATGCTTTCCGTCACGCATTACCGTTATATCGTCGGATATTTTCAGGATTTCTTCCATTTTATGCGAGATATAAATTATTCCGCAGCCCCTTTTTTTGAGCAGCTCGATGATAGAAAATAAAAGCTCTGCCTCCTGCTCGGAGAGCGACGAGGTCGGCTCGTCAAGCACTATAATTTTTGAATGGTAGGAAACCGCCTTTGCTATCTCTGCCATCTGCCTTTGCGCTACGGGGAGTGTGGACATTATCCTTCTCGGGTCGAGGGATATTTTCAGCTCATCAAAGATTTTCAGAGTTTCTCTCTGCATTTTTCGTTCATCGACGAAAATTCCCAGCCTTGTCGGATATCTGCCGAGCCAGATATTATCCGCAACACTGCGTTTAAGCGCCTGATTTAACTCCTGATGCACCATCGCAACGCCGCACTCAAGCGCTTCCTTCGGATTTTTGAAATCCACGTGCTGACCGTCAAGGAATATCTCTCCGCCGTCCTTTTCGTAAATACCGAAAAGACATTTCATCAGCGTGGATTTGCCCGCGCCGTTTTCCCCCATCAGCGCGTGCACGGTGCCCTCTCTTACCGAGAGAGAAACGCCGTCAAGCGCCTTGACACCGGGAAATTTTTTGGTTATATTTTTCATTTCAAGCAACACGGGCATATCCTTACCTTTTTATCCTAAATATTTCGAGTAGGGTATTCTTATCTTCATTACGTTTTCGTCCTTGTCAAGGTCGCCCATACCCTCAAAAAGCGCCTTGTCGGCAATTGCGTTCTGCGATGCGCTTATCAGTGCGCTCGCCATAAGGTCTGCATCCTGATTTATAGTTCCCGCCATCTTTTTATTCTTTATCAGCTCCTTTGCCGCATCGGTGGCATCAACGCCGAATACAGGAATAAATTTGCCGGCATCTCCGTTGTTGAAGCCTGCCGCCGACAGCGCGGTTATAGCACCCTGAGCCATAGCGTCGTTGTTGCATATAACAAGCTCTATCATATTTCTGTTCGTGTCGTTATAGGAGGATAGCGCTGTGGTCATATATTCGTTTGCAGCAGATGCCGACCATTGACCGTTTCTGTCGACGAGATATTTGTTTGAGTTTGAGGAATCGTAGAAGGAAAGCTTGCTTTTTCCTGCCGCCGCGAGAATTTTGTCAGCCTCCTCAACGCTGTATTTTGTGCGGTATATCGCCTCGTTGTTTCCTTCCTCACCCTTGAACATTATATATGAGATTTTTCCGTCGCCGTTTCTGTCAAGCTTCTGATAATTTTCAACAACGTAGTTACCGATCATTTCACCCTGTAAAATTCCCGCATCCTCCGCACGTGTGCCAATGAAAGCGCACTTGTCGTAGCTGTTTATAACGTCATCGGACACCTCACGGTTGAAAAATATCACGGGAACGTTTGCATTTTTTGCGAGATTTACAATACCCGTAGCTGCATCGTCGGAGCCTGTGTTTACGATGTTAACAAGCACTACCTTCGCACCCTTGGTTATTGCGGTTTGCACCTGCTCGGTCTGTGTCGTCTGATTTCCGCTTGCATCGTAGTCCTGATAGCTTACGCCCGCATCGGTCAGCTTCTGGTCGAGAGATGTGCGGACACTTGATATATAGGTATCACTGTAGGTGTAGTAAAAAACGTGTACGTCGGGCGTTTTTCCCCCCGCGCAGGAGGTCAGCCACGAGAAAGAAAACAGCATTATGACGGATAGAAGAAGGGATATATACCTTTTCATTATTAAACTCCTTTTTGTTGATTTGATTTTGCCTATGCGTTGCTGTTATTGTGCACAGAAAAACCGAAATTATTAAGCTTGCCCAAAAAAATCCCTCACGTGCGCGCACGCATAGGCGCGCAGCCGCGTTTATGCACGTTGCACAAATTATGAACAATATTTTTGTTGAAGTTTACGGTCATAAAAACTTGATTTTTGTCGTAAAAAATGTTATACTAAGATATATTATTGATTTTGGGAGCTATGACTATGAGGGCAATGGAGGAAAAGATACTCAGCTGCGGAAAAATTCTGCCCGGTAATGTTTTGAAGGTGGGAAATTTCCTTAATCAGCAGCTCGACGTTGAGTTTCTGACCGAGGCAGGTCGGGAAATGGCGCGTCTGTTTGCCGACGAGGGTGTAACGAAGGTTATAACCATCGAGGCATCGGGTATCGCACTTGCAACCCTCACCGCGCAGGCACTCGGTGTTCCAGCGGTTATCGTCAAGAAGCATTTTTCCGCAAATCAGTCCAAGGAGGTCTATACGGCACAGATAGACTCCTTCACTCACAAAAATTCATATACTGCCGTAGTTGCGAAGGAATATCTCAGTGACGGTGACCGCGTGCTCATCGTTGACGATTTTCTCGCCGTCGGCAACGCCATTCGGGGACTTCAGAAGATTCTTGGTGAGGCGGGTGCAACGCTCGTTGGCTGCGCTATCGCTATTGAGAAGGCATTTCAGGGCGGCGGCGATGCACTTCGCGCCGAGGGAATACGCGTTGAATCTCTGGCAATGGTGGACTCCATGTCGGATGATTCTATTACGTTCAGAAAGTAACTCTGTCAGTTTTAGCACCCGACTTTTTTAATTTGGTTACTCGGGCTTAGGTGTCCTTGTAATATAAAAATTTTTTAGGAGGAACATTAAAAATGTTCAAGAAGATTTTATCCCTTCTGCTCGTTGTTGTTATGTGTGCAGGTATGTGCATGGCACTCGCTTCCTGTTCAGGTGACGATGACGGCTACGCAATTACCCCTGTAGCAAAGGAAAATATTAAGATAGGTCTTATCACTCTTCACGATGAGAACTCTACTTATGACAAGAACTTCCTTGATGCTATGGATGTAGCAGTAGCAAATCTCGGTCTTAACAAGGACACTCAGCTTATCGTTAAGAAGAACATCCCCGAGTCCGATGAATGCTACAAGGCAGCTGCAGAGCTCGTTGATGCAGGATGTCAGGTTATCTTTGCTAACTCCTTCGGTCATGAGGACTTCATGATGAAGGCTGCTGCAGAGTTCCCTGAGGTTCAGTTCTGCCATGCAACAGGTACCAAGGCTCACACCTCCACCCTTCCCAACTACCACAACGCATTCGCGTCCATCTACGAGGGACGTGCTATCGCAGGTATTGTTGGAGGTATCAAGCTTGCTGAGCTTGAGGCACAGGGCAAGCTTACCGCTGCTAACTATGATGAAAACGGCAACATAAAGATCGGTTACGTTGGTGCATTCCCCTATGCAGAGGTTATCTCCGGCTTCACCTCTTATTTCATTGGTGTTAAGAGCGGTTACATGATGGCTAAGTATGAATTAACCGGGCAGATGCCCACAAACTCCGTTGTTATGGAGGTTAAGTACACTAACTCCTGGTATGACGAGGCTGCTGAGAAGGAAGCTGCTGAGGCTCTTATTCAGTCCGGTTGTGCACTTATGAGCCAGCACGCTGACTCCTACGGTGCTCCTACTGCATGCCAGACAGCAGGCGTTCCTAACGTTTCCTACAACGGCTCGACCAAGTCGGTTGGTGCTACCACCTACCTCATTTCGTCCAAGATCAACTGGGCTCCCTACTATGAACTGATGGTTAACGCTGTTATCGGCGGTTACAAGATTCAGGACGAGTACTGCGGCGGCTTCGCAGAGGGCTCTGTTCAGCTCACCGAGCTTAACAGAGATGCGTTCCTTACCGAAACCTACTATAATTACGCTGCAACTACAATCGCAGATACAATTGCAGAGGGCAGTATGAACGAAATATTCTCCAGCTACTCTATGACCAAGGACGGTCAGCCCATCACATCCTATATGGCTGACGTTCACTCCGATGCTGCATTCACAGGTGACACTCAGGTTATCAAGACTATCGGCGAGGGTGAACACGCGTACTATGTATTCCAGGAATCCAAGTTCCGTTCCGCACCTTACTTTGATATCATCATAGACGGTATCAAGGTTCCCGCGGCAAACTAATTTATAATCGGATAGCAGGCGGAGCCTATGCGCCCCGCCCGCTATTTTTAGTGGATTTGTTTTTCACAGACCGAAAGAGTTGAGTACTCCTTCGGTCGATGAAGAACAACTCTATAAATTGGAGGTAATTTAGTGGATAAGGCAATTGCAATTGAGCTGAGAGGCGTTACGAAAACCTTCGGTAGCGTTATAGCTAACAAGAACGTAAATCTTGACGTAAGACGCGGAGAAATCCTCGCTATCCTCGGCGAAAACGGTAGCGGTAAAACAACCCTTATGAATATGATATCGGGAATATACTATCCCGACGAGGGTGAAATACTCATTGACGGCGAGCCTGTTGTTATCCGTTCGCCTAAGGACGCCTTTAAGTACAAGATAGGTATGATACACCAGCATTTCAAGCTGGTTGACGTCTTCACAGCAGCGGAGAATATCGTGCTCGGGCTTGACGGATCCTTTAATAAGAAGCGCGCGGCGGCAGAGGTTCTTGAAATCAGCTCCCGCTACGGCTTTGAGATAGACCCTAACAAAAAAATTCACGAAATGGCGGTATCCGAGAAGCAGACGGTTGAGATAATCAAGGTTCTGTACCGCGGAGCTGACATTCTCATTCTTGACGAGCCGACGGCGGTTCTCACACCGCAGGAAACGAAGAAGCTCTTTGCGGTTCTTCGCAAAATGAGAGATGACGGCAAGTCAATAATCATAATAACTCACAAGCTTCACGAGGTTCTCTCGATATCCGACCGTGTCGCCATTCTTCGTAAGGGCGAGCATATCGACACCGTTGTTACGGCTGATACCAACGAAAATCAGCTTACCGAAATGATGGTTGGTAAGAAGGTTGAGCTCAACATTGAACGCGACGAGCCAAAGTATCCTAAGGACAGGCTTATCGTTACCAGTCTCGACTGCAAGAACCGTGAGGGTGTGAAGGTGCTCGATGACGTATCCTTCGTCGCTCGCTCGGGAGAGATACTCGGTATTGCGGGAATCGCGGGCAGCGGTCAGCGTGAGCTGCTCGAGGCTATCGCAGGACTTCAGCATATCGAGCTCGGCTCTATATCCTACATATCCCCCGGCAGTAGCGAGGAAATAGACCTTCGCGACAAAACCCCGCTTGAAATCCGCGACCTTGGTGTTCGGCTTTCCTTCGTTCCCGAGGACCGTCTTGGTATGGGACTTGTCGGAAATATGGATATTATCGACAATATGATGCTCAGAAGCTATTCTGCGGGACATTCCTTCTTCCTTGACAGAAATCCCTCAAGGGAGCTTGCCGAGGACGTAATAGAGCGCCTCGAGGTAGTGACACCCGACGCGCACACCCCTGTACGCAGACTGTCGGGCGGTAATGTGCAGAAGGTTCTGGTTGGCAGAGAAATTGCATCTGCCCCCACCGTGCTTATGGCGGCGTACCCCGTACGCGGACTTGATATAAATTCCTCTTACACGATATACAATCTCCTCAACGAGCAGAAGAAGAACGGCGTTGCCGTAATATTTGTCGGCGAGGACCTCGATGTTCTTTTGGAGCTTTGCGACAGAATACTCGTCATCGGCTCGGGCAGAGTTACGGGTATAGTTGACGGAAGAACGGCAACAAAAGAGGAAATCGGTATACTTATGACTAAAACGGAAAGGATGGAGTGATATGGAAGAAAATAAAAATATCCCAACGGCCGAAGTGCCAGCCACCGAGACGGTAGCAGAGCATCACAGGAAGGTTCGCGAGCCCCTGTTCCATATGGTCAAGCGTGATATAACCGACAAAAAAACTCCGTATATCGTACGCGGTGCCGCTGTGGTTCTCGCATTCCTGGTATGCACCGTTATAACCGTACTTTTGGTTGACACAAACCCCTTTCAGTTTATAGGGCTTATGCTTACAGGCTCGTTTGGTTCGTTCAGAAAAATACTTAATCTCTTACAAAAGCTTGCAATACTGCTTTGTATCTCGCTCGCTCTTGCTCCCGCATTCAAAATGCGATTCTGGAATACGGGCGCCGAGGGACAGGTGCTTATCGGCGGTCTTGCGTGTGCGGCGTGCATGATATGCCTTGGCGGTATTCCCGATGCGCTTCTCATTCCGATAATGGCGATTGCCGCTATTGTTGCAGGTGCAATCTGGGCGGTTATCCCCGCTATTTGCAAGGCGTATTTCGGCACTAACGAAACCCTTTTTACCCTTATGATGAACTACGTTGCCATTCAGATTATCGCGTATTTCTCAACCGTATGGGAAAATCCCAAGGGCTCGGGACATATCGGCGTTATTTTGTCGGGTAGATTTCCGAAGCTCTTCGGTCAGCACTATATTCTCAATATCTTAATCGTTGCTCTCGTTACGGCGGCAATGTACGTGTACCTTAAATACAGTAAGCACGGATATGAGATAGATGTTGTCGGTCAGAGCGAAAATACCGCCCGCTATATTGGTATTGACGTAAAGAAGGTAATAATCCGTACCATGGCAATATCGGGTGCGGTCTGCGGAATTGCGGGACTTTTGCTCGTTGGCGGAACCGACCACACGATAACCACCAATACCGCAGGCGGTCAGGGCTTTACCGCTATTATGGTAACCTGGCTTGCAAAATTCAATCCTATTTATATGATGATGACGGCGTTTCTCATAGTATTTCTCGAATCGGGTGCGAGCGAGGTGGTGAGCAAATTCTCCGACTCTCTCAACGGCTCGTATGCGGATATTCTTGCCGGAATAGTTCTGTTCTTTATCATTGGCTCGGAGTTTTTCCTGCGTTATCAGATAAAGCTGCATAAAAAGCATGAGGAGGTAAACTGATATGGGTGCTGTAATTTCATTTCTTCAGCGTGCGATAATTCAGGGTACACCTCTCCTCTACGGCTCGATGGGAGAAACCATCACCGAGAAATCGGGTAATCTCAACCTCGGTATACCGGGTATTATGTATATGGGCGGTATTTCGGGCGTTATTGGCGCGTTCCTCTACGAGAGAACGCTCGCTCCCACCGAGCTGCCTAACGCATTTTTGTCGATATTTCTGCCGCTTATATGCGCGCTTATCGGCTCTTGCCTTATGTCGCTTTTGTATTGCTTTTTGACAATTACCCTGCGTGCAAATCAGAACGTGACGGGACTTGCAATCACAACGTTCGGTGTCGGTGTCGGTAACTTCTTCGGCGGATACCTTGCACACTTTTCAACCGACGGCTCAACAGGCGTTTCGATATCCAAGGTGAGCAAGGTGTTTTCAACTCCCCTTCCCTTCGCGGATAAGCTCGGTTGGTTCGGAACTCTGTTCTTCTCATACGGATTTCTCGTGTACGTCGGAATAGCTCTTGCCATTCTTTCTGCATTTATGCTCAGGCGTACCCGTGTCGGACTTCATCTGCGCGCAGTAGGCGAAAACCCTGCAACCGCAGATGCCGCAGGTATTAACGTGTCGGCATATAAGTACGGCGCAACCTGCATCGGCGGAATGATAGCAGGTCTTGGCGGTCTTTACTATGTTGTCGATTATATGGGCGTTTGGTCAAACGACGGATTCGGTGACCGCGGCTGGCTCGCTATCGCGATAGTAATTTTCACTATCTGGAAGCCTGACCTCGGCATCCTCGGCTCCTTCCTTTTCGGAGGCCTTTACATTATATATCTGTTTATTCCCGACCTCTCCCGCTCCTCGCAGGAGCTGTTCAAGATGCTACCGTATCTTGTAACGATAGCTGTGCTGATATTTACAAGCGTGAAGAACAAGCGTGACAGTCAGCCTCCTGCAAGCCTTGGACTCTCCTACTTCCGAGAGGAAAGGTAAAAGGGACTGTCGTATTTGGGAAAAATAAAAAAGCAAGCATTGCTTGCTTCAAACATAAAACGGTGACTTACGAGTCACCGTTTTTCTTTACCTTTTGCTTTGTTCCGTCGGGGCGTTGGATATAGGTATTATCCATCATACCCGAAAGGGATGCGCGTATCTCGCTGATGTATTCCTTGCGCAGAGCTTCGCGCTCGGCAAGCTCATTTTCGGTCAGCGACCTTTCCTTTGCGATACGAGCCAGCTCGTTTATTCTGTCGATTTTACACTTTTCCATAACCCTTGCCTCCAGCTTACATTATATATCTTAAAATTTAATTTGTCAATAGCCTTGAATAAAGCACTTTTATATGGTAAAATGTAATAGATAAAGTTTTTTTGGGGGAGCTATGAAATACACTCATGTAGTATGGGACTTCAACGGAACTATTCTTGACGACGTCGGAATAGATATAAAATGCGTTAATATGCTTCTCTCGCGCCGCGACTTGCCGATAATTGAGAGTGAGGAACAGTACAGGCAGGTTTTCCGTTTTCCCGTTATTGAATATTACCGTGACCTCGGCTTTGACCTTGACGGTGAGGGGTATGACAAAATAGCACACGAATGGGTACGTGAATACCGCGCGCTCGAAGCCACCGCACCTCTGCGTGAGGGTGCTGTTGAAATAATAGATTACCTTAACAGAAGGGGAATAAAGCAGATAATAATTTCCGCAACAGAGCAGAATATGCTCAATTCTCAGCTTCGCGACCTCGGTATATACGGTAAATTCGATGAGGTGCTCGGTACGGGCGATATATATGCAGGGGGCAAGGCGCATATTGCAGTCGAGTGGGCAAGAAATAAAGATGCTCGCGTCCTCATGATTGGCGACAGTACCCACGATTTTGATACCGCGAGTGCGGCAGGCTTTGACTGCGCCCTCGTATGCGGCGGTCACGAGAACAAGGAGCGCCTTCTTTCGAAGGGGTGTCCCGTTTTCGATGATTTTTCCGCGCTCTTTGAGGCAATAAAGGAAACGGAGGCGAGTTGCAATGGCATTTGATGCAGGAATGCTCCGTGCCGTCGTGCACGAGATAGCCGAAAAATGCGTGGACGGTAAGGTGGAGCGCATTTGCCAGCCCATCAAGGATGCAATTGATATAACTGTTCACAAGGGCAGAGAGAATATCCACATCTACGTATCCGCTTCAAGCAATACGCCGAGAATTTCGATAACGCGCGAGGTGCGCGAAAATCCGATAACACCCCCTATGTTCTGTATGCTTCTGCGCAAGCATTTGTCGGGTGCGCGTCTTCTCAGGGCAGAAACCGTCGGCTTTGAGCGCGTTTGCCGCCTGGTTTTTTCCGCATACGACGATATGGGCTTTGCGTGTGAGAAAACAGTCGTTTTTGAGATAATGGGCAGATTTTCAAATATAATTCTGCTTGACGGCGAGGATAAGATACTATCCGCCATCCGTATAGTTGACTTCACCGTCAGCTCTAAACGGCAGATAATCCCCGGTATGAAATACGAGCTGCCGCCCTCGCAGGATAAAATCAGCCCGCTTGGGCTCGATGAGAGTGAGGTAATGAGAATTTTACGTGCAGCTCCTCTTGATATGCCGCTTGAAAAGTATATAATCCGCACATTTATGGGTATAGCACCCCTCGTGGCACGAGAGATAGTATTTCGCGCAACGGGCAGCGCCGATTCTCTATCCAATTGCCTTGAGAACGACCTTGGGCGCATGGCAGAGGAGTTTTGCGCGTGGTTTTTGGACGTCAAGCTATTTGATATGTTCCCAGTAACCGTCCACGCGGAAAACGGCGAGCAGATAGATTATTGCTACAATAAAATATGCCATATAGGAATGGACCCTACGGGTATACGCAAGCCCATCGGAAAGAGCGGATGCAGGTCGTTTGGCAGCTTCGGCGAAATGCTTGACGCCTTCTTTGGTGAGCGTGAGCGCGCCGACAGGATAAAGCAGAGGGGTAGCGACATTCTTCATATAATCAACTCGGCTAAGAGCCGTCTTATGAAGAAAATAGACCTGCAGACCGAGGAGCTCGCCGATAGCGAGCGCGGCGAGGAATACAAAAGATACGGCGACCTCATTATCGCAAATATCTATATGCTTTCTCGCGGCATGGAGTTTTTTGAGTGCACCGATTACTGTTCTGACGGTTGCCCTACGGTGCGCGTTGAGCTGAATCCGCGCCTCACCCCCGCGCAGAACGCACAGCGAATGTATAAGCTCTACAATAAATCGAAGAATACGAAGAAATACCTCACCGAGCAGATAGCACAGGCGAGGGCTGAGCTTTCGTATATCGAGAGCGTTGAGGTGTTTTTCAGGAATGCTGAGCGCGAGAGCGATCTTCTCGAAATACGCGAGGAGCTCCGTATTAGCGGATACGGCAAAAAATTCAAGTCTCAGGCGTCCCAGAAAAATAAAAAGGCAGAGCTGACCGAGTACAAAACGAGTGGCGGCTACCGTCTTCTCTGTGGCAGAAATAATATGCAAAACGATTATCTCACCTTCAAGCTGGCAGGCAAGAGCGATTTGTGGTTTCACGCCAAGGGAATGGCAGGCTCACACGTAATACTGATCTGTAACGGCGAGGAGCCGAGTGAGCGCGATTATACCGAGGCGGCAGCGTGCGCGGCATACTATTCCTCGGCAGACAGAAACACTATGGTTGAGGTTGACTACACGCGCGTAAAGAACATAAAGAAGCCCCCACAGGCAAAGCCTGGCTACGTCATCTACCACACAAACTACTCGGCATACGTAATGCCTGCCCTGCCCGAAAATCATAATTAAGAGGAAAAATAAATGGTTGACCTTTTAGACCTTCAGAAAAGCTTTATTTTAGAGCACCTTCATACAGGCGACACCGCAGTTGATTTCACAATGGGAAACGGAAACGATACCGAATTTCTCTCGAAAACCGTCGGGGAAAACGGACGTGTGTTTGCCTTTGATATACAGGCGGATGCGCTTGTGTCAACAGAAAAAAGGCTCACCGAAAACGGTGCGCCAAAGAACTATACCCTGATATGCGATTCCCACCACAACGTGAAAAGCTATGTAAAAGAGCCGATTAAGGCGGGAATGTTCAACCTCGGTTACCTTCCCGGTTCGGGCAGAAAGCATATAACCACTATGCGCGAAACAACGATGCCCGCGGTTGTGGCAGCGCTCGATTTACTCGCCGACGACGGTATTCTGCTCGTTGCGGTCTATCCGGGACACGAGGAGGGCGACCTTGAGGGCAAAATGCTCGCGGATTACTTCGCAACACTTGACCGCCGCCGTGTTTGCGCCTCGATTTTCAGAATCCTCAATTCCCCCACGTCCCCATATTTTTACATAGTGGAGAAAAGATAAAAAATGATAAAAAAGCACCCATCAGGGTGCTTTTGCTGTTTTTAGGGGTTCTGAATCATACTGCGTGTCCAGTAATATGCGCGGAAGGACGTGCGCAGATAGGTAGCGGCAGTATCGGTCAGCTCGAGGTTGCGTGACGGAATTTCCGTTCCGGTGGTTGCACCCGAGGAGGATGCGATGAACCAACCGTTAGGATCCTCGAAGATAACCATAGTAAGACCTGTGCAATCGCGGAATGCGTAGCTCTCGATGCTGGATACCGATGAGGGTATCGTTATACTGCTGAGCGCAGAGCAGTAATGGAAGGTGAGGTTTCCTATCGTCGAGAGAGAGGAAGGAAGATTTACCTGCGAGAGCTTTGAGCAACGCGCGAATGCGCTGTCGCCGATATTCGTTACCGAATCGGGAATATTAATTGCTGTTATAGAGGAGCAGTTTGAAAACGCAAAGGCACCGATAGTCTTGAGTGTCTGGGGCATAACAACCGCCTTCGCACTGTCAAGACCGTAGAATGCGTAATTCGAAACAGTTTCAACACCCTCGGGAATAGTCAGCGTTTCTACAAGTGCTTCGCCAACGTAAAGGTTGGTTGCGTGCTTCAGGGGATTTGCACCCTCGTTTTCAAATTTAATAGCGCACCACCTTGAAACGTCATCAATATAAACCCTCTCGAGCTTGTGGCAGGATGTGAAAGCACCGAATTCTATCTCGGTCACCGCCGAAGGAATCTTCACACTCTCAAGCGACGTGCAGTAATAAAACGCATACGAGCCGATTGAGGTTATAGAATCCGGAATAGTAACACTCTTGAGCTTGGTGCAATTTGCAAAAGCCCTGTCTGCTATTTTAGTTACTGCCTTGCCGTTATGGGTGTCGGGAATGGTTATGCTCTCGCTTGATGAAGCACCGCCGACAGATACCGCATAGGTTTCATCCTCAAGCTTTGTAAATGTCAGCTGTCCGTTGCCACCGCCTCCGGTTGAATCCGAAGCACTGCTGCACGCGGCTAGTGAGAACATGAAAGAGAGCATAAGCAAGAGAGCAAGAATTCTGATTGCCTTGTTTTTCATTATTTCCTCCATGGCGAAAACGCCCGAAAATTTCATACACATATATTATAGCACTTATAAAAAATATTGTCAAGTGTTATTGAAATATTGAAAAGGGACCGACGACGTCGGTCCCTTGATTTAGTGATTATCCAAGTATAATTTTCTTGTAGCTCTTCTTTCCGCGGCGAAGAACGATACCGCCTGCAAGCGCATCCTTTGTATATACCGCGCGTATGTTTGTGACCTTCTCACCGTCAACGGTAACGCCGCCCTGCTCAACGGCTCTGCGAGCCTCCGAGCGAGAGGGAACGAGCCCCGCAAGCACGAGCAGAGAGAGAATATCCGCACTCTCACCGCCAAGGTCAGCCTCGGTAACGGTAACGGTGGGCATATCCGCCTCAGCACCGCCGCCAAAGAGCGCGCGGGAGCTTGCCCTCGCCTTGTCAGCTTCATCCTTGCCATGAACCAGCGTTGTCAGCTCATATGCGAGTATATCCTTAGCCTCGTTTAGCTGGCTGCCCTCCCAGGCATCCATCTTCTCGATTTCCTCAAGAGGAAGGAAGGTGAGCATTCTTATACACTTAAGAACGTCATTGTCTCCGACGTTTCTCCAATACTGATAGAACTCGAAGGGCGAGGTCTTGTTCGGGTCGAGCCAAACTGCACCGTTTGCGGTCTTGCCCATCTTCTTGCCCTCAGAATTGAGCAGAAGATTTATCGTCATAGCGTATGCGTCCTTACCGAGCTTGCGGCGGATGAGCTCCGTGCCGCCGAGCATATTCGACCACTGGTCGTCACCGCCGAACTGCATATTACAGCCGTGTTCCTTAAAGAGATGGTAGAAGTCGTAGGACTGCATTATCATATAGTTGAATTCAAGGAAGGAAAGTCCCTTTTCAAGCCTCTGCTTATAGCATTCCGCAGTCAGCATCCTGTTAACCGAGAAGCACGCGCCAACCTCTCTGAGAACGTCAATATAGTTGAGCTTTAAGAGCCAATCGGCATTGTTTACCATAATAGCCTTGCCCTCGCCAAACTCAATAAAACGCTCCATCTGCTTCTTGAAGCAATCGCAGTTGTGCTGAATAGTTTCGGGGGTGAGCATAGAACGCATATCGGTTCTGCCTGAGGGGTCACCGATATATCCGGTTCCGCCGCCAATGAGAGCTACTGGCTTGTTGCCCGCCATTTGCAGCCTTTTCATGAGGCAGAGCGCCATAAAATGTCCTACGTGCAGAGAATCTGCCGTGGGGTCAAAGCCGATATAGAAGGTAGCCTTTCCATTATTGATCAGCTCCTTGATTTCGTTTTCGTCTGTTACCTGAGCAATCAGTCCTCTGGCAACCAGCTCGTCGTAAAGTGTCATTTCAAAACTCCTTTTTCTTAGAAAAATAAAAAAGCCCTAACCCATATGGGATTAAGGACGAAATATCGTGTTACCACCTTAATTCACGGACTCCTCACGGAAAATCCGCCTCACCGACACAGAGTGCCGCGCACTGTAACGGGTGCACCCGTCGCAGCCTACTTGCAGAGTAGCTTTCGGTGCGAGGCTCCGAAATGTATTTCACCGCTCCATCCCCGCGTCTCTCATCAACCGACAGCTTTCTGTTGGGTGGGTGCGGCTACTTCTTTTCATCATAGCCCTTAATACAATTATTATAATGGATAAAATCTGATTTGTCAATAGCGATTTGTTCAATATTTTTGCATTGTGCGCGTGGTGGTATTGACCTTTTTGAGGTTTTGTGGTAATCTAAATAAAAAAGGAGGACGCCATGCAGAGAATAAGAATTAAAAAAATTGCAGACATATCACTCTCTGTCGCTATGCTTTGCGTGTGCTCGTGGATTGCTATACCCACCGTACCGCCAATAACTGCGCAGACGCTCGCCGTGTTTATGATAGCGCTCCTTTTTCCTATGTGGGAGGGGTTGCTATCCTTGTGCGTGTATATTGCTCTTGGGTGCCTTGTCCCCGTATTTTCGGGATTCCAGAGCATAGGTGCATTGCTTGCCTCTGCGGGTGCGGGCTACGTCCTTGGATTCTTTTTCATTGTTATAGCCTGTGCACTGGCGCGAAAAATTTCCGACAGGGCGTGGGTCGTCTTTCTTTTCTCGCTCATTGGACTTTTTATATGCTATCTTCTCGGAGCGTTATGGTATTGGTTTGTTTATACAGAGACATCCGTCGGCATTCTTACCGTACTCGGTGTATGCGTGCTTCCGTTTTTAGTTCCCGATGTTATAAAGCTTATAATTGCCCTTTTGATATACGAACGCATTCAAAAATCAATCAACACGAGATTAGAGGGAAACTAATCAAAAAGTTCAATAAATGCAATGGATTTTATACAATATTCATTTATTTTTTTGTGCTTGTATGCTATAATATTCCTATAATACATAACTGCAGAGGAAGCTAAAATGAAGATGATAAAAAAGGATAATCTCGTAGCATACATATTCCCGACGAGAAAGGAAATGGGCGCTGCGGCGGCGAGGTGCGCTGCCGACGCGATAAATGAGGTCCTGAGGGGAAAGGAATACGCAAACGTGGTATTTGCCGCAGCCCCCTCTCAGAATGAAACACTCGAGGCACTTCTCGCACAAAACGTTGACTTTTCGAGAATAAACGCGTTCCATATGGATGAGTACGTAGGTCTTGGCATAAATGACAGGCAGTCGTTTGCAACCTACCTTACCGAGCATATATTCGCTAAGGTTAAATTCCATTCCGTGAACATAATCCCCGCCACCCTGCCCGTTGACGAGGCTTGCGCTGAGTACACAAGGCTTCTTGCCGAAAACCCCGTTGATGTCGTGCTTCTCGGTATCGGTGAGAATGGACACATTGCATTTAACGACCCGCCCGTTGCGGATTTTAACGATAAAAAGGTTATAAAAAGGGTTGAACTTGACGAAAAGTGCCGTATGCAGCAGGTTCACGACGGCTGCTTCCCCGATTTTGACAGTGTACCCAAGTACGCACTCACGCTCACGATTCCTACGATGATGAGCGCGCGTTATATGATATGCACCGTCCCTGCAATAACCAAGGCGGACGCGGTATACGGTATGCTACACGATGAAATATCCGAGGCGTGCCCTGCAACCGTTCTTCGCCGTCATAGCGGAGCATCGGTATTCCTTGACACAGATAGTGCATCAAAGCTCTGAGGTGCTTTATGAAAAAAATCATTAAGGGAGCGCACGTCATTTTATCCGACAGGGTAGAGAGTGATATCAGCGTTCTTGTAAGCGGCAATAAAATAGATGGCTTGATTTCGGGCAAAGCTGAGGTCAGCTCTGATTACGAGGTAATGAACGCAGAGGGGCTTTATCTGTCAGCAGGCTTTGTCGATATTCACCAGCACGGCGGCGGTGGAGTCGATTATATGGACTGCGAGGATGACACCTATCTTCTCGCAACTGAGGCGCATCTTGCACACGGAATAACCTCGGTTATGCCGACCGTTGCCTCGGCAACCGAGAAGGAGCTTGTGCGCGCGGTCAAGGGTTATAAAAGTGCCCTTTCAGACAGGCGAATACGCGCAAATCTGCTCGGAATACATATGGAAGGACCTTATCTTTCTCCTGCACAGTGCGGCGCTATGCGCCCTGATAGAGTGCACGAGCCGGATGAGCGCGAATACCGCGCCCTATACGAGCTTTCAGAGGGTAATATTCGCCGCTGGGGTGCAGCCCCCGAGCTTTGCGGTGCGGATGAATTTGCGCGCTTTGCGAATGAAAACGGTATTGTGCTCAGTATAGCACATTCAAATGCAGATTTCGATACGGTTATCCGAGCATATGACATGGGCTTTCACCACGTAACTCACCTCTATTCCGCAACCTCGACTATAACAAGAAGGTCTGGCTTTCGCGTTGCGGGAGTTTTGGAGGCGGCGTATTATATTGACGGTATGAACGTCGAGCTTATTGCCGACGGATGTCATCTGCCGGATAGCCTTATAAATTACGCTATGAAGTTCAAATCTCACGATAGAATAGCCCTCATAACCGATGCTATGCGTATCGCGGGCACGGATGCAAGGGAGGGAAATCTCGGCTCAAAGGATTCTCCCAACCCCGTAATAGTAGAGGACGGAGTTGCGAAGCTTCCCGACAGAAGTGCCTTTGCAGGCAGTGTTGCCACCGGCGACAGACTCATCAGAACCGCGCTTTCCTGCGGTATTTCTCTCTGTGAGGCGGTAAAGATGTTTACCGAAAATCCGCTTCTGTCAATGAATCTTGACGTTAAGAAGGGCAGAATCGAGAAGGGCTATGACGCCGACCTCGTTCTCTTTGACGAAAATATAAACGTAAAGAAGGTTATTGTTGGCGGAAAAACCGTTTTGTGATTTTTCGTATAGGAGTAAGCTATGAAAAAAATCAATGTAGTCCTTGGTTATGAGAACGTTGAAAATATGCTCGCAACCTACGCAAATGAGGAAAAATTCATAAATTTTCGCACCGAGCACGAGCGTGCAGCACGGTGTACGGTATGCTTTGCCGCAACTGAGCTTATTTGTTATCTTGAGAGAACACTTTCCGATTATGAAATAACCGTATCCTCGGTGGCTGATGAGAATTCGGTAAACATTCATCTCGTTGCCGAGAGCGCAAGCAGTATAAATCCCTCGTACACCTTAAATCCGCTTTCAGACGGAAGAAATTTGGAGATTTGCGGCAAGAGCCGCGCAGGTGTCCTCTATGGCGTGTATGAGCTTCTGAAAATGCAGGGCTGGCGCTGGATAGAGCCTATGGATGTCGGTGAGATTGAGCCATCCGTGATGGATGCTCTTATACTGCCGAAGCGAAAAATGAGCTTTGAAACCACTATGCCCAACGGGCGCGGCTTTGAATTTGAGGGCGGCTCGAAGGAGTCTGAGGCTTTGCTTTTCTGGATGGCCCGTAACCGCTTGAATCTTGCAGGCTATCGTCCTGCAACCGCACCGCTTGCAAACAAGCTATGTATGAGCATGAAGAGCGGAGGCCATATATTCGAGGCGATGCTGAATCCCGAGAGAAAAATGCCGTCGGGAAGAACGCTTTTTGACGAGCATCCCGAATGGTACGGAACACCTAAAAACGGTATAAAGAGTCGGGAGAATGCGCTCAAAACTCAGTTTTGCGTAACCCAGCCCTCGCTCGTTGAATTTCTCGGCAAGGAGCTTCTCGACAGAATTATGGGCGAATGGTACGGCGCTGACCGTGTTGACGTGTGGGGCTTTGACACCTGGGGCGGCGTATGCTGCTGTGAGGAGTGCGAGAAGCTTGGAAATACAACCGACAGAACGCTTTATTTCTTCGGTCAGCTTCGCGAATTTCTCAACAGAGCGCGTGCCGACGAAAGACTCGACCACGACGTATCGCTGATAACAACGGTTTACGAGGGTACGTCAACGATGCAGCCGCCCGAAAGAGAGATTCCCGCATCACTGTCGCATAGCGGGGATATGATACTTTTCTCACCGATTCTGCGCTGCTATCACCACACGTTCTTTGAAAAGAATTGCTCCTATAACGTTGGCTATGCAAAATACCTTCGCGGTTGGGCGAAAACCGCAGAGGAGCTGCCGATAATATTCCTTGAATACTATAACGTATCGAAATTTGAGGATTTGCCCCTTCTCTTTACAAAAACCATGTGCCGCGATATCCCCTCATACGTTGATTCGGGTGTTAAGGCAATAAGCTATATGCACCTTCCTATGACTGCGTGGGGCGTGCGCGCGCTGACACAGAACCTGTATGCCGCGCTCGCTTGGAACAGGGATACGGACGTTGACCTTGTTATATCCGATTACTTTGACAAGCGTTACGGAAAAAATGCCGACAGAATGAAGGAAGTATACCGTGTTGCCGAGGAATCCTTCTCGCTCATAACGTCATATCGCTCGTGGAGCGGTAGGGACGTGCTAACACATCTTTTTCTTTGGGATGTAAATGGCTCTGTACAGCCGCTCGAGGTAGATGACCACCTTCGTGATACAGAAAACCTCGATAAGTGCCTTGCTGACACGGTAAAAGGGCTTTCATGTGCGCTCGAAACCGTAGAGAGTGTTCTTTCCGATGTGCGTGTGGAGAGCGCGAGAAAAACACTTCCGCCGCAAAAGGGAATTGTTAACCCCGCTCAGCTTGCCGCGATTAAAAACGTTGCAAAGGACGAGGATATGATAGCCGAGGATAAGAGAATGCTCATATACGGTATAAATTCCATGTCGCTTATGCTCTCGCTCACCAGATATCATTCGGCGTTGGTTAAGGGCGACCTTGACGGTCAGGAGCGCGAGTGGAATCAAATTGAGAAGCTTGAAAAGGAGCTCGAGGGAAGATACCTGCCACTTAGTTTCTTCTTTCCTCAGATGGGCACGGTTTGCCGTGACCAGCTTACCCGAACTCAGCTAAAGGACGTAATTCGCAGAATACGTGCCTTCAGGAAGGGTTGATACAAAGGGGCTGCTTCATTTCGGCATAACCGCAAACAAAAAAGTGAGGGACAAAAGGTTCCTCACTTTTAATTTTACTAAAATCCATATCATGTTGACAATAAGGAAAAAATCTGCGATTTTTGATTTATTACAGTTTTTTGTTTACTACCGCCGTTTTCACCCTCTGCCGTACCGAGTACGCCGACGACAGCGAAAGCGGCGGTTTCTACTCAAAATCAAGCAAGCCCCGGGGCTGCTTCATTTCGGCATAACCGCAAACAAAAAAGTGAGGGACAAACGGTTCCTCACTTTTAATGTTACTAAAATCCATATCCTGTTGACAATAAGGAAAAAATCTGCGATTTTT
>JAZNXN010000006.1:0-91864 GCA_045593885.1 Eubacteriales bacterium | reverse complement strand
TCGGCTGCCGCGAGTGTCGTCCGAATTACAGAGCCGCCCTCGTTTCATATTACGAAGCAAAGCGCGACAAGCTCTGTCCCACCTGCTGCGAGCGCCTTAACAAAAATCCCTTAAGGCTTCTTGACTGCAAGAATCCCGAGTGCCACGAGCTTTCCCTCTCAGCACCCAAAACCCTTGACCACCTTTGCCCCGAATGTAAGGGCAAGTTTGATATGCTCTGCCGCGCACTTGACTCTATGGGAATTGAGTACGTGACCGACCCCTCTATCGTAAGAGGACTTGACTACTACACCGGCGCTGTGTTTGAATTTATCGCAGAGGGCATCGGCGCTCAATCCACCGTTTGCGGCGGCGGAAGATACGACGGTCTTGTTGAAAGCCTTGGCGGCCCCGCTCTTTCGGGTATCGGCTTCGGTATGGGTATAACCCGTCTTATCCTCGCCCTTCGCGCAATGGAGCTTGACAAGATTGATGTAAAAACGCCGAAGCTGTACGTTGCCTCGCTCGGTGAGCGCGCGGCAATAGAGGCGCTTTCAATAGTTGAGCGTATGAGGCGCTGTGGCGAGATTGCCGAGTGCGATATCGTCGGCAGAAGCCTTAAGGCTCAGATGAAATACGCAAACAAAATAGGAGCGCAGTACACCCTTATCATAGGGGACTCGGAAATTGACTCGGGCAAGGCTCAGCTCAAGGATATGCAATCGGGCGAGCAGCGCGAGGTTGAAATAAAGAATTTTACAATATAAGAATTTGGGGCAAACGGCCACGCGGACGTTTGCCTCTCTATACCAAAGGTGCTTGAATTATGAGAAACAGACAGGATTTTTTACCGACAACACCCGCCGACGTGCGTGAGCGCGGATGGGCTGAGGTTGATTTCATATACGTGACGGGGGATGCATACGTAGACCACCCGTCCTTTGGCGTTTCCATAATATCCCGAGTGCTTGAGGACGCGGGCTTCAGAGTTGCAATACTCTCTCAGCCCGACTATAAAACGGCTGAGAGCTTCAAGCTCTTCGGCAAGCCTCGTCTTGGCTTTCTTGTAACGAGCGGAAACATAGATTCAATGGTTGCGCACTACACCGTGTCAAAAAAACGCCGCTCCTACGACTACTATTCCGCAGGCGGAAAAATGGGCGCACGCCCTGACCGCGCAGTCATAGTATACTGCAACAGAATACGCGAGGCGTACGGTGATGTTCCCATAATCATCGGCGGCCTTGAGGCTTCCCTTAGACGCTTTGCCCATTACGATTATTGGCAGGATTCGATGAGGCGCAGTATCCTTGTTGACAGCCGCGCGGATATTCTGACCTACGGAATGGGCGAGAATATTATAAGAAGAATTGCCACCCTGCTTGACAGGGGTATACCCGTCAGAAAAATACGCGACGTTCGCGGAACGGTATGGCTTGGCGCGCGGGAGGACAAGGTGTTTTTCGATTCTGTCGAAACCTACGATTACGACGTGCTCAAGAGCGACAGGCGCGCCTACGCGAGCGCATATGCTATCCAATACAAGAACAACGATTCGGTGCGCGGGAAGGCAATAATCGAATATTATGGGGATAAGAAGCTGGTGCAAAATCCCCCTATGCCCCCTCTGGAAAGAGAGGAGCTTGATGCGGTATACGCGCTTCCGTACACCTGCACCTATCATCCTGATTACGAGGCTCTCGGCGGTGTTCCCGCCATAACCGAGGTGAGATTTTCGATAACCCACAACAGAGGATGCTTCGGCTCGTGCAATTTCTGCGCGATTGCCTTTCATCAGGGGCGCGAGGTGCGCTCGCGCAGTGTGGATAGCGTGCTCGCCGAGGCAAAGCGCATAACCGAGCTGCCCGATTTCAAGGGCTACATACACGATGTCGGCGGTCCTACTGCGAACTTCCGATACCCTGCGTGTGAGAGGCAGAAAACAGAGGGTGTGTGCCCTAACAGAAAGTGTCTTGCCCCAACCCCCTGCAAAAATCTTAGGGTGGACCACGCTGAATACGCCGATATGCTCAGACAAATTGAGGCGCTTCCACGCGTGAAAAAGGTGTTCGTGCGCTCTGGCATACGCTTCGATTATCTCGTATACGATAAAAATCCCGAATTTTTCGAGCAGCTTGTCACACGCCACGTCAGCGGTCAGCTGAAGGTAGCGCCCGAGCATTGCTCGGAAAACGCTCTCCGTATGATGGGCAAGCCCTCGGTGTCGGTATACGAAAAATTCAAGAATAAATATTTTGCCCTCTGCGACAAGGCAGGGCTTGAGCAGTACCTCGTTCCGTATCTTATGTCCAGCCACCCGGGCACGACAATGAATGATGCGGTAGAAATGGCTCTTTATCTTAAAAAATGGGGCTACTCGCCCGAGCAGGTGCAGGACTTCTACCCCACACCGGGTACAATATCCACGGTTATATTCTATACCGGAATCGACCCTATGAGCGAAAAGGAGGTTTACGTCTGCCGCGACTATCACGAGAAGCAGATGCAGCGCGCCCTTCTTCAATATGCGAATCCCAAGAACCGCGCTCTCGTTATCGAGGCGCTGAAGGCGGCGGGCAGAGAGGACCTCATAGGCAACGCCCCCGAATGTCTTGTCCGTCCTATGAGCGCAGGCAACGGTGCGGTCAGAAGCGCACATAGAGGCGCAGGTAAAAGCACAGGCAACTCAGGCAAGGGCTCAGGCAAAGGAGCGGCACAGAAAAATCAAGCTGCAAGGAACGTATCGGGCGGCAAAACGAAAAAGCGGTCAGGCGCAGTCGCTGGCAAGCCCGAGGGCTCTCAAGGAGAAAAAACAGTCGATAAAAGGGCAAATAAGCAAACCGAAGCGCAAAAGCGCAAGAAGGGTTGGGCAGTTCCTAAGCAAAAGAGCGCAGACAAGCGCCAAAAAAACGCCAAAAACATCAAAAAGCGCAAATAGTCTGAATAAACGGTTCGCAAAAAATACGAAATAGCAATTTTGAAAAAAATGGCAGAAAAAGTTTTTTTCAGGAAAACGGAAAATCCACTTATTTCCAAATTTGTGCAAGGTGCATAAAAAACGCAAAAACCTACTTATCAACAGAAATCAGGTTGAAAACTCGAAAAAAATGTTGGTATTTTATGTCAACATAGAGAAATCAAGGGTAAAACGAGCTTTATTAAGGTGAGTTTTCAACAATTTCAACATTTTCGCTGTTGAAAACTCAAAAATTACAAAAACATCATTTTCTACGTCCTTTCCCCTTGACAACGGCTTTTGACAATTATTGTCTTTCTAAAAAATACCACTTGCCAAAAACTGTATTCGCTATTTTTACGAAAAATTTACTGGCATTGACAGCTCTCAGCATTTTTCCGTCGGAGTGCCGCGATTTATCGGCGCTTCGGCGGTTTTTTGCGTCCTTTTTACGCTCCCCCCGCAGAGCATTTTTGCGCCTTTTCGGTATCATCTGCACCGTTTTCCCTTTTTACGTCATTTTATAGCCATTTTGCGCCGCTTAGCACCCTTTGACCTCTTTCTGTCCCTTAAGAGCTTTGTTTCGTTCTGAGTACCCTTCTATATCGCTTTTTACCTTCTTTACGCTCATTTTTTGGGTTGCTCCACAGCTGCCCTACCGCTCACGCGCCCGTGCGTGTGCAAAAATTTTATTTTTTTGTTTACTTTTTATAATTTATGTGGTATAATTTCTTTAATATAGCTCTTTTTGGAGGTGTCCTATGAAATGTCCCGTTTGCGGAGCTCCCGACAGCCGCGTGCTTGACAGCCGTCCCGTCGACGAGCAGAAGAGTATAAAAAGGCGGCGTGAATGCTCGGTATGCCTCAAGAGGTTTACTACCTACGAGGTCGTGGACTCGGTTCCCCTTTCGGTAGTCAAGAAAAACGGCGAGCGCGAGTTCTTTGACAGGCACAAGCTCGAGGCGGGAATTATGAAGGCGTGCTACAAGCGACCTGTCGACGCATCGGAAATCGCCGCGTCTATCGAGTCTGAGCTGACAAACTCGCTTCTCACCGAGATATCCGCACGCGAGATAGGGGAAATGGTTATGGAGCGCCTGCGCGAGCGGGATGCGGTATCCTACGTGCGCTTCGCATCCGTCTACCGTGAGTTCAAGGACGTTGATACCTTCATTAAAGAGATAAATCAGATGATAAGAGGTTCAAAGCCGAAATGATTAAAAGCATGACAGCCTTCGGGCGCGCACGTGTCGAGGCGCCTGATAAGGATATAACAGTCGAGATGCGGAGTGTTAACAGCCGCTATTTCGACGCATCAGTGCGCTCACCGCGAGCGTATCTTCCGTTAGAGGAAAAAATTAAGGCGTACGTACAGAAAAATGCTACCTCACGCGGTAAGGTTGATATCTACGTAACAGTTACCGAGCATACGAAGAGTGCGGGAACACTCTCACTTGACAAGGCGCTGGCAGAGGATTATATAAAGGCTTTATACGAGCTGCGCGACAGCTTCGGCCTTTCTGATGATATCAGCGTTATGCGTGTAGCGCAGAACAGAGAGCTGTTCTCAACCGAGAGCCACGAGCTCGATATGGATGCCGAGTGGGCGCGCCTGACACACGTGCTTGATGCCGCAATTTCCGACTACAACGCCATGCGTGAGGCTGAGGGCAGAAAAACCGAGGCAGATATGCGTGAGAAGATGGCGGCATTCATCGAAATGCGTGATCGCGTTGCCGAAATATCGAAAAATGAAATTGTGGGCTTCCGCGACAGATTTGAGGCAAGAATACGCCAGCTGCTCGCTGACAGGGATATGGTTATAGACGAAAACAGAATCCTTGCCGAATGCTCGATATACGCGGACAAGGTTGCGATTGATGAGGAGCTTGCCCGTCTTGACAGCCACCGCGAGTCCTTTGAGGCAATTCTTTCGGCAGACGAGCCTGCGGGCAGGAAGCTTGACTTTCTTATGCAGGAGTTCAACCGCGAAACGAATACCATAGGCTCGAAGGCTAACAATGCAAAAATTGCCGCGCTCGTTGTCAATATGAAGAGTGAGCTTGAAAAAATACGCGAGCAGGTTCAGAACGTGGAGTGATGATATGAAATTTATTAACGTAGGATTTGGAAATATGGTATCGGTTGACCGTGTGGTCGCTATTGCCTCACCTGATTCCGCCCCGATAAAGAGGCTGATATCGGATGCGAAGGAGGACGCAAGGGTTATTGATGTCACCTGCGGCAGACGTACACGCGCGGTTATAATAACCGACAGTGAGCATATAATTCTCTCGGCAGTCTATGCGGAAACGATATCCAACCGTCTTGACAGCAGCGATGACACCGCCGACGAGGATCCCGAGGACTGAGAACTAACACCGAATAATTTTTAAGGAGATATACAATGATTAAACCGTCAATTCAGGAATTAACAAAGGGAAAGATTAACCGCTACGAGCTCGTGCTCGCAACCGCGAAGGGAGCGAAGCTCGTGACCGACGAATACTGCCGTCAGAGAGGTGACGGAGAGCGTCTTATCGCGCGCAAGGAAACCGACAAGCCCCTGGTTCACTTCATAGACAAGGAGTACAGGGATACCAAGGCTGTGACTATCGCAATTGACCGTCTGCTTGACGGTGAGTACGTAGTGACCAGAAACGGCGACGACGTCTGATTAAAAACGACAAAATACAGAGAGGGGAGCGTGTAAAATGAGGATAGCAAGTATTTATCTGTCAGACGCTCCCTTTCATATTGACAAGGAATACAATTATATTTTGCCCGACAGCCTGACTGCCTTTCGGGGTGACGTTGCACTTTTTCCGTTTGGCAGGAGCAACAGGTGTGCATTTGGCTTCGTTTCGGGCGTGAGGGAGGCTGAGGGCGACACCGACGGGCTGAAGGAAATATACGATATAGCCGATACTCGCTTTTCTCTAGGCGAGGAGCTTTTCGAGCTCGCCCTATTTCTTAAAAAGAACACTCTTTGCACCTTTGGTGAGGCGGCGCGCACAATGCTGCCCCCCTCGGTTTTTTCCGCGCCGCGCAAGGTTGGAAACGGATATAAATTTTCCACCCCCGACAATATTAAAACCGACAAGCTTTTAATGCTTAAAAACAGGGATATACCCCTGCGCTCCGACACGCATAAACGCGTTGTTGAGTATCTTTCTGAAAACGGCGAGTGCGAGCGCGAGCGTATTTGCGAGGCGACGGGCGCAAATCATACGCAGATAAAGGCTCTTTGTGATAAGGGCGTTTTGACCGTGCGCGAGCTTGAGAGCTTCAGAAATCCCTATGAAAAATACGCGAACGGCAACGTGCGCGAGGAGATAATTCTCAGTCGGGCACAGCTTTTAGCTCTTGATGAAATAAAGGAGCAATTAAAACAAAACGTTCCTACGGCATCGCTTTTGTTCGGTGTAACCGGCTCTGGAAAAACCAAGGTAATGCTCTCTGCAATAGACGAGGTGCTCGATAGCGGAAAAAGCGTTATTATGCTCGTTCCCGAAATCGCCCTCACACCGCAAACGGTCAGCATATTCTGCTCTCGCTACGGAGAGAGGGTGGCGGTTATTCATTCCTCGCTCTCCTCGGGTGAGCGCTTTGACGCTTGGAGAAGGATACGCGACGGCAGAGTAGACCTCGTTATAGGAACGCGCTCCGCTGTTTTCGCACCTATCCCTCGCCTCGGGCTTATAATAGTTGACGAGGAGCACGAGCACACCTACAAATCCGACAGCGATCCCAAATATCACGTGCGCGATGTGTGCGCTATGAGGTGTAAGCAGAATACGGCACACCTGATTCTCGCCTCGGCAACTCCGTCGGTTGAGAGCTTCTACCGCGCCGAAAAGGGAGCGTATAAGCTGATAAGGCTGACCGAACGCTACGGCAATGCCAAGCTTCCGACGGTGCATACCGTTGATATGCGACAGGAGCTTATGGCGGGAAACACCTCGCCCGTCAGCAGACTTTTATATCAGAAAATGACCGAGCGCGCCGAGCGCGGAGAGCAGTCGATACTCTTTCTCAACAGGCGCGGCTATCACGCATCCCTTCATTGCAGAAAATGCGGAAGGGAAATATCCTGCCCTCAGTGCAGTGTTGCCCTGACATATCACGTTGGCGCAGACGGCGGATATATGTGCTGTCATATCTGCGGCTACAAATCCCCCCGCCCCACCGAATGTCCCGAATGTAAATGTGAGGATATTTCGAGCATAGGAGTCGGCACGCAGAAGGCGGAGAGTGAAATATCCGTCCTTATGCCCGACGAAAAAATTCTTCGTATGGATGCCGACACCACGTCGTCAAAGAGTGCCTACGAGCATATGCTTGACGCATTCCGCAGGGGCGAGTATGGCATTTTGCTCGGAACGCAGATGGTTGCAAAGGGACACGACTTTGAGGACGTGTCGCTTGTTGGCGTGCTGCTTGCCGATACGTCGCTATACGTTAACGATTTCCGGGCGGCAGAGCGCACCTTCTCGGTGCTCACTCAGGTAATAGGCAGAGCAGGCAGAGGACGTATAGCAGGCGAGGCGATAATTCAGACCTTCCGCTCGGACAGCGAAATAATAGAGCTCGCCGCGCGTCAGGACTATGAGAGCTTCTACCGCGCCGAAATAGAGAAAAGACGACAGTTTTTGTTTCCGCCCTTCTGCGATATAGCGGTATTTACGTTGAGCCTTGCCGATGAAAAGCAACTGAAGGATAAGGCAAAAGAGGTATCCGATTATATCCTCTCGCTTGCGAAGGGGTCGAGCGAGCCCTTGATAATTTACGGCCCCGTCGAGCCGCCGATATATAAAATGGCGGGCAAGTACCGAGCAAAATTTATAATCAAAACCGCCCTTAATTCAAGGGTGCGCGCGCTTCTCTATGAGGTGCTTTTGGCGTTTTCAACACGTAAGGATATGACACTTACGCTTGATATAAATCCAACGAATACGTAATTTTGGGAGAATGTTATGGCAATACTTAATATTATAAAGGACACAGATTCGGAGCTTCGTAAAATCAGCCGCCCCGTGACGCAGATAACACCGAGAATAACGACGCTTCTTGACGATATGATTGATACTATGAGAATGGCTAACGGCTGCGGTCTTGCCGCAGTGCAGGTAGGCGTTTTGCGCCGTGTTGTCGTTATCGAGGTTGAGGAGGGCAATGTTATTGAGCTTATCAACCCCGAAATAATCGAACAGAGCGGTCATCAGGAGGAGAGCGAGGGCTGCCTTTCTCTTCCTAACAGATGGGGCATAACCTCACGTCCCGCAAGGGTGAAGGTGAGGGCGGTCAACCGCGAGGGCAAATTCTTTGAGATAGAGGGTGAGGGACTTCTCGCCCGCGCGCTCTGCCACGAAATCGACCATCTTGACGGTAAGCTCTTTATTGACGTTATGATAAAAGAGGACGAGGAATAATGAGAATTCTTTTTATGGGCACACCCGATATTGCCGCCACCTGCCTTGACGGGCTCGCCTCGGCGGGCTGTGAGGTTGTCGGCGCGGTAACGGGAGAGGACAAGCCGAGGGGCAGAGGATATATTATGACGCCGCCGCCCGTGAAGGTTGTGGCTGAGAGATATTCTATCCCCGTATATCAGCCGAAGACTCTGCGCGACGGCAGCTTTCTCGAAACGCTTTCAAAAATAAATCCCGATATAATAATCGTCGTAGCATACGGTAAAATACTGCCGCGCGAGATAATAGAATACCCGAAATACGGATGCGTAAATCTGCACGTGTCGCTTCTGCCGAAATACAGGGGTGCCGCCCCGATGCAGAGGGCTATAATGAACGGTGACACCGAAACGGGCGTTACCCTTATGCGTATGGACGAGGGGCTTGATACAGGAGATATAATAGCTACAGAGCGTTTTCCTATAACTCACACCGATAATTTTGAAAGTATTCACGACAAAAGTGCCGAGATTGGCACCCGCCTTCTTGTAAAAATCCTGCCCGATATCGAAAACGGTACGGCTACCTACACCCCTCAGGGTGAAGGCTTCACCTACGCCGCTAAGATAGAAAAGGAGGACAGGGTAATAGACTTTTCAAAAACAACAGGGGAAATTGACTGCCTTATACGCGGGCTTTCCCCTATACCCCTTGCATATACCTATCTTCCTGACGGCAGAATGATGAAGGTCGTTTCCGCCACACCCGCGAGGGGAAAGGGCAGGGCAGGCGAGGTTATAGAGCTTGACTCGAAGGATAACGGCAGGGGAATAGTGGTAGCCACCGCCGACTCTGCAATATCGCTTCTCTGTGTGGTCCCCGAGGGAAAGGGCAGAATGTCTGCCGCCGACTTCATCCGCGGACGGAAATTAAATGAGGGAGATAAACTTGGATGTATTTAGATTATCTGTATCTTATAATTGTTTTGCCCTGCGCTATATGGGCAATGATAACTCAGGCGAGGGTTTCCTCGGTTTTCAATAAGTACTCTAAAATGCCCACACGCGCGGGCATTACAGGATACGAGAGCGCGCGAATGGTGCTCGACGCACATGGGCTCCGTGACGTGCAGATTGAGCGTGTCAGCGGACATCTGTCCGACCATTACGACCCGAGGGCAAACGTTATACGTCTCTCGGATTCGGTATATTCGTCAACCTCACCTGCCGCAGTAGGAGTTGCCGCGCACGAGGCAGGCCACGCCGTTCAGTATGCGGACAAATACCTTCCTGTCAAGCTGCGTATGGCTATAATCCCTGTTACGAGCTTCTGCTCGAAATGGTCGATGCTGCTCATCCTTATAGGAATAATATTTCTGTATGCGTCCGAATTTGCGTTCTGGATAATGCTTGCGGGTATTGTGTTTTTTGCAACCTCAACGCTTTTTCAGCTCATAACCCTTCCCGTTGAATTTAACGCGAGTGCCAGAGCCCTGCGCTCTCTCAAGCGTGCACGCGTGTTCGGTGAGGATGAAATAGACGCATCTGCCAAGGTTTTGAGGGCGGCGGCAATGACCTATGTTGCGGCACTCGCAGTATCTATGGCAACGCTTCTGAGATATGCCCTGATTCTTTTGTCGGCAAACAACCGAAGAAGAAGGTAATATGGAGAACAAAAGAAAGATTGCTCACACCCTTCTTATGAGGGCAGAGGAAAATGACGGCTATATAAATATAATGCTTGCATCGGCGCTTGACAAGGTCGGTTATGCGGGTGACCGCGCATTTATAAACAGGCTCGTCAACGGAGTTGTCGAGCATAGAATTACCCTTGACTACTTTATAGCCAAGCTCGCGGGGCGCTCGCTCTCTGATATAGACCTGTCCGTTCTTATTGTTTTGAGAATCGGACTCTTTCAGCTTATGTATATGGACGGCGTGCAGGAATACGCCACTGTTAACGAGAGTGTTTCGCTTTGCAAGAACCGCGGTGAGCGCGGCTTTGTCAATGCGCTTCTGCGCCGCTTTCTGCGCGAAAGGGACACTCTTTCCCTGCCGCCGAGGGAGAAAAATCTTATCCGTCACCTATCGGTGAAGCATTCCTTTCCACCCGAGCTCTGCCGTTTTTTTGTAAACACCTTCGGCGAGGAAAGAGCCGAGAAATATTTTGATTATTTCAATGGGGTATCCCCCCTCACCCTGCGCGTTAATACCCTCAAAGCCACTCGCGAGGAGCTTCTCTCTCATATAGACGGTGCGACTGCCGCACCCCTGTGTGATACCGCTATTGTTTTGAAGTCAGGCGCATCTGTGCGAGAGCTTTACGGATACGGTGAGGGTATGTTCTTCGTTCAGGATATTTCCTCGCAGATAGCGGTGCGTGTGCTCGGAGCAAGGAGAGGCGCGAGCACGGTTGACGTCTGCGCCGCACCCGGCGGCAAGAGCCTTGGCATAGCAATAGAAATGAAAAACGAGGGTGAAATATATTCCTTTGATATACATAAAAGCAAGCTATCGCTGATTGAGGACGGAGCCAATCGCCTCGGAATTGATATTATCAGGACGAGGGAACGCGACGCCTCACTTCCGCCCGATGCGGATATGAGGGAAAAATTCGATTTTCTTATGTGCGACGTTCCATGCTCGGGGCTCGGCGTGCTTGGGAAGAAGGCGGATATGAGATACCGCCACACCGATTCGCTCACAACCCTACCCCCCTTGCAGCTATCTATCCTGAAAAGCTCGTCGCTCTATCTCAAAAAAGGCGGCGCTATGGTCTACTCAACCTGCACAGTAAACCCCGAGGAAAACGAGAGGGTGGTGGAGAAATTCCTCTCGGAGCACCCCGATTTTGAGCTATCCCCCTTTTCTGTGGGAGATAAGAGGTGCGAGGGTATATACACCTTCTATCCCGGTGATATGGGAACAGACGGATTTTTTATAGCCAGAATAGTACGCAAACAAAGCTAAAGGACGTAAAATGGAAAACAAAATTGATATTCTTTCCCTCTATCCCGAGGAGCTTGAGGGGCTGATGGCTGAGCTCGGAGAGCAAAAATACCGAGCTATGCAAATCTTTACCTTCCTCTCGCACGGCGTGCGGATAGAGGACATGACCAATATATCAAAAAAGCTGCGCGAAAGGCTCACCGAAATATGCGAGCACCGCTTGCCGCAGGTCGAGGAAAAGCTCGTGTCCAAAATAGACGGTACGGTAAAATACCTATTTTCACTCATTGACGGCGAGTGCGTGGAGAGCGTTCTGATGAGATATAATCACGGCAACACCCTATGCGTATCGAGTCAGGTCGGATGCCGTATGGGCTGTCGCTTCTGCGCCTCTACGATAGGCGGCAGAGTCCGCAACCTCACCGCCTCGGAAATACTCGGGCAGATAATTGCCGCCGAGCGCGACACAAGCGAACGCGTTTCAAACGTCGTTATGATGGGTATAGGCGAGCCGCTTGATAATTTCGATAACGTAGTTCGCTTTTTGCGCCTTGTCAATCACGAAAAGGGGCTGAACATCGGATACCGACATATATCGCTTTCCACCTGCGGCGTGGTTGACGGAATATATAGGCTCTCCGAGCTTGAATTGCCCATAACCCTGTCGATTTCGCTCCACGCATCAACTGATGAGAAGCGCAGCGAAATAATGCCGGTGAATAACAAATGGAGCATAAATGAGCTGCTCGCTGCGTGCGTTGATTATTATGAAAAGACAGGCAGGCGTATATCCTTTGAATACACGCTGATTTCGGGAAAGAACGATACCCCCGAGGATGCGCGCGAGCTTGCCTCGCTACTGCATAACGCCTTTGCAAAAACAGATGCCCCCGTGCACGTAAATCTTATCCGTGTGAACGAGGTCAGCGAAACAGGCTTTTCGCGTGGCAGCCGCGAGAGCGTAGACCGCTTTGCGGCGATACTCAACAGAATGGGGCTTACCGCAACGGTACGCCGCCGTCTTGGCGCTGACGTAAACGCCGCATGCGGTCAGCTACGTCGGGCGAAAAGGCAGTAATTACACCAAAAAACACTACGAAAGGAGAGGCTATGGACACAATTATTGATTCGCGCTACCGCTTGATACGGCAGATAGGCGCAGGCTCCACCGGCAAGGTCTTTATTGCCGAGGACGGACTTGTGAAGCGAATTGTCGCAATAAAGCTATACAGTAAAAACGATACGGCCTCTCTGCGCTATTTTGACTCCGAGGCACGCGCGGTATCTATGCTCTCACACCCGAATATAGTCGAGGTTTACGATATCGTCAGCACCGAAAAATATAAATATATAGTTATGGAGTATATAGACGGCGTAACCCTTCGCGATTACGTTGATATGCACGGCGCTCTTATGCCGAGGGAGGCGGTCTCCTGCCTCTCGCAGATTCTTTACGCGCTTGACGAGGCGCACAAGAACGGTATAGTCCATAGAGATATCAAGCCCGAAAATATAATGATAGATAAATCGGGCAGGGTGAAGCTTACCGATTTCGGTATAGCAAAAACTCACGGCTTTGACAGCTTCCGCAGTAACCGCAAGGGCGTCGGCAGCGTCTACTACATCAGTCCCGAGCAGGCAAAAGGACTCGCTGTTGACAGTAGAAGTGATATCTATTCTCTCGGTGTTGTGCTTTACACCGTGCTTTCAGGGCAGGTGCCCTTCGACAGCGATACACCCGAGGGCGTGGCTATGATGCATATAACCGATATGCCCACCCCCCTATGCGATATTAACCCCGAAATACCCGAGGGGCTTGAGAAGGTGGCAATGAAGGCTATGTCCAAGGATGCGGGCGCGAGGTATAAGGATGCGCGCTCAATGCTATCAGCCCTTATGGGTGCGGTTGGCGGTTCAAGGGTTGAGAAGGAGAAAAATGAAAAAAAGCGTAAAAATACCTTGCTACCGACTCTTGCAATATGCGGCGCGTGTGTAGCCGCGGTTGTTCTTTTCAGTATTCTTCTTTTGCGAAAAGGCGAAACACCTGCCTATACACCGATAACCGACACGGCGGTGCATTTTGACCTGACCGAGCGCTATGATAATAATATAGAAGGAATTTTTTATGGAGAAAATTAAAGGAAGGGTAATAAAGGGACTCGGCGGTATATACGAGGTTCTCTGTGACACAGAGGGCGAAAAGAGCATTGTGTCCTGCCGTGCCAGAGGCAATATAAGGCGCACGGATGACAAGCTTTTCGTCGGCGATATCGTTACCGTTTCAACCGACAAGGACGGCTCTGTTATCGAGAGCGTTTTCGAGCGCAGGAATTCTCTCATCCGCCCACCCCTGTCGAATATAGACTATCTTTTCATCACCCTCGCAACCGAGAAGCCTGCCCCCATACTCTCAACAATAGACAAAATGACCGCAATAGCGGTACATAATAAAATAACCCCTGTTATTATAATCACCAAGAGCGATTGCTCGGATGCGTGTGACGAATACCGCAGAATTTACGAGAGCGCGGGCTTTGATACCCTTGTGTGCAGCTCGCTTTCGGGCGAGGGAATAGAAAAGGTCAAAAAATTCGTCTTCTCTCACTTAACCGACGGTAAAACGGGTGCGTTTGCGGGCGCATCGGGTGTCGGTAAATCAACTCTGATGAACAGAATATTCCCGAGCCTTTCGCTCGAAACAGGCGACGTTAGTAAAAAGATAGGCAGAGGCAGGCACACCACCCGCCACGTGCAGCTCTATGAAATAGATAACGGCGGCTTCCTTGCCGACACTCCGGGCTTTAGCCTTCTTGATTTCGAGCGCTTCGATTTCTTTGAGCTCTCCGACCTTTTTGCCGCCTTCCCCGACCTTTACGAGTATAACGGAAGATGTCAGTATGCTGACTGCACCCACACGGGAGAGCGCGAATGTGAAATTACGCGCGCAGCGAGAGAGAAAAAAATTGCCCCCTCGCGACGAGAAAGCTACCTTGAGCTTTACAGGGTTTTGAAGGAAAAAAAGCCCTATAAATAATTTTTCGGAAAAAATTAAAAAAACTATTGACAAACCAAAAAAACTGTTGTATAATCTATCCGTTATCCTAAGACAGCAGGTTCCCGTAAATGTGATTTTCACTATCCTGCCGAGGTGAGCGAAATTAATAATTGATTATTTTCCTTTTCTCGGTATACGTGTGTCTTTACGGGAAAAGGATTTTTTTATTCAAATTTATACGGAGGTAAAACAGAAAATGCCAAGTAACAAGATTCTTGAACAGAAGCAGGAAATGGTTGCAGCTCTCGCTGAAAAGATGAAGAATGCAGTTTCCGGCGTACTTGTAAAGTATGAGGGCATTAAGGTTGAGGATGATACCAAGCTTCGTGCTGAGCTTCGCAAGGCTGGCGTTGACTACACGGTTATGAAGAACACTATGACCGGTAGAGCATGCGAGATTGCAGGCTACGACGCGATGAAGGAGCACCTCACCGGAATGACCGCAATTGCACTCGGAACTACTGATCCGATTGCCCCTGCAAAGATTCTTAAGAGCTATGCTGACAAGATTGACTCTTTCGAGATCAAGGCAGGATTCATCGACGGCGGCGTTATCGACGCTAACGGTGTAAACGAGCTTGCAAGCATTCCTTCCAAGGAGGTTTTGGTTGCAAAGGTGCTCGGCAGCTTGCTTTCTCCTCTCTATGGCCTTGCATACGTGCTTCAGGCAAAGATAGACAAGGAAGGCGAGAGCGCTCCCGCAGAGGCTTAATAGCTTCTTAAAATTCAATTAATTAAAAAATAAAACAGAAATTTTGGAGGAAAACAAAATGGCTAACGAAAAGACTACACAGATTCTTGACCTTGTAAAGGGTCTCACCATACTCGAGCTCGCTGATCTCGTAAAGGCTCTCGAGGAGGAATTCGGCGTAAGCGCAGCTCCCGTAGCAGCAGCTCCCGTTGCAGGCGCAGCAGCTCCCGCAGCTGAGGAGAAGACCGAGTTCGACGTAATTCTTAAGGATGCAGGCGCTAACAAGCTCGCAGTTATCAAGGTTGTTCGTGAGATCACCGGTCTTGGACTTAAGGATGCTAAGGATCTCGTTGAGGCAGCTCCTAAGGCACTCAAGGAGGGTATATCCAAGGACGAGGCTGACAAGATTGCTGAGCAGGTTAAGGCTGCCGGCGCAGACGTTGAGGTTAAGTAATAGCTCCGTATTAAAAGTACACAATGCCCCGAGTAATCTCGGGGCTGAGTACACAAAACCGTGCGAACCTGCTCGCGCGGTTTTTTGTTTTGAAAAAAGATATTGCTTTTATCCGCCAAAAATAGTATAATATAGAAAACAACCCGTAAGGAGAGCAAAATGAAGGTAGTTATAGGAATAGACGTGGGCGGAACGACCACGAAAATAGTAGGCTTTGATATTGACGGTAAGGGAAGGCGACTGATATCGCCGCTTTTGGTGCGCGCAACCGACCCGATAACCTCAATCTACGGAGCGTTTGGAAAATTCCTCTCGGAGAATGAGCTTCAGCTCTCGGATATCGACAGAGTGCTCACAACGGGCGTCGGCTCCTCATATATAACACGTCCGATTTATTCGCTCCCCTGCGATACGGTATCCGAGTTTGAGAGCATCGGCAGAGGCGGACTATACCTCTCGGGACTCTCCGAGGCAATAGTTGTCAGTATGGGCACGGGCACCGCGCTCGTATACGCACGTCAGGGTAAGAAATCCGAGTATCTTGGCGGTACGGGTGTCGGCGGCGGCACGCTCACAGGGCTTGCGCGCCGTATGCTCGGTCTTGACAGCGTCGAGCACATTTTCGAGCTGGCGGCACAGGGAGATATCTCAAATATTGACCTTCGCATATCCGATATAACTCACGGTCAGGGCGCACTCCCCCTCGATATGACCGCCGCAAATTTCGGCAAGCTCAGTGATATGGCATCCAAGGAGGACGTTGCCCTCGGTATTGCAAATATGGTGTTTGAAACCGTCGGAATGATGAGCATTTTTGCCGCCAGAAGCCGTGGGGTTAAGGACATAGTGCTGACAGGAAACCTCTCGGTTGACCCGATGGTGAAGGAGAAATTTGCACGTCTGTCCGAGATGTTCTCTATAAATTTCGTAATCCCCCAAAACTCACAGTTTGCAACCGTAATAGGCACGGCACTATCGTAATATAATAAAAATTAAAAAAATTTTATAAAACTATTGATTTTTATTATTTATGTGTTATAATATATGTAGTATAGGACAAGGCTGGGAACTCTCCCAGTCTTTGTTTTATGATTGGCACAAAAGGATTTTACTGTCAAAGGAGATAGGAATGGCAAAGAAAAATACGGCAACCGCAGTACGCGAGCTTTTGCTCCCCGTGGTCGAGGGAATGGGCTATATGCTCTGGGACGTTGAATACGTAAAGATTGCGTCCGAGTGGCACCTTATAATCACAATCGACACCGAGGACGGAATCAACATCGAGGACTGCGAGCGCGTTCACCGCGCAATCGACCCGATTCTTGACGAGGCTGACCCCATCGAAAACTCATACAGGCTTGAGGTATCGTCCCCGGGAATCGAGAGGGAGCTTCGCACCGAGGAGCACATCGAGTTTTGTCTTGGTATGGACGTAGAGGCAAAGCTGTTTGCGGCAAAGGACGGCAAGAAATCATTCGTTGGAATTTTGGCTGATTGCGCTGACGGCATTATCACCGTTGAAACGGCTGATGGCGAGGTAAAGCTCAACAGAAACGAGATATCCAAGCTTTCCACCGTCTACGATTTTGGTTAATTATTATTAAATTTTGTAAATATAATGAAAGGGAACTGTTATTCAGTAGGTTTTTGAAATGAACAAGGAATTTTTTGACGCCCTTGAGAAGCTCGAGGAGGAAAAGGGTATTCCCAAGGAGTATATGATTGAGAAGGTTGAGGCGGCTCTCGTCAATGCCTTCAAGCGTGAGAGTGGCGGCGCGAGCAACGTGCGCGTAGTACTTTCCCCTGAGAAGAAGGATGTAAAGGTTTTCCAGCAGAGAACTGTCGTTGAGGAGGTCCTCGACCCCCAGTGCGAGATAGGTCTTGAGGAGGCTAAGAGCATAAGCAAGAGGCACAAGCTCGGCTCGGTAGTGGAAACCAAGCTCGATACCAAGAGCTTCAGAAGGCTCAGCGCTCAGGCAGCAAAGCAGGTAATAATTCAGGCTATCCGCGAGGCAGAGCGCTCGATGGCAACACGTGAGTACGAGAGCAAGCGTGAGGAGATAATAACCGCAGTTGTTGACAAGATTGACGACGTCAGCGGAAGCCTCATTGTAGATACCGGCACCAGCCGTGCGGTTCTCACCTCTCAGGAGCAGATACCCGGTGAGGTATTCAATGTCGGCGACCACCTGAAGTTATTCGTAACCGAGGTAAGAGCTACCGAAACACGTGGCCCCATCGTCGTTCTTTCGAGAATCCATCCCGGACTTGTGAAGCGACTGTTCGAGCTTGAAATACCCGAAATCGCAGACGGCACCGTTATAATCAAGGGTGTGTCCAGAGATGCAGGCTCAAGAAGCAAGATTGCAGTTTATTCAAGAGATGAAAACGTTGATCCCGTAGGCGCATGCATCGGTAACAGAGGAACGCGTATCGCCACCATACTTAACGAGCTCGGCAACGAGAAGATTGACGTAATAAAGTACAGCGAGGTGCCCGAGGAATTCGTAGCGGCAGCTCTTGCACCCGCAAATGTTCTCTCTGTCGAGATGGACGGAGAGCGCACCTGCAGAGTCAAGGTTGCGCCCGAGCAGCTCTCCCTTGCAATCGGACGTGAGGGACAGAACGCGAAGCTCGCCGCAAGACTCACAGGCTTTAAGATAGATATTAAGGCGGACTGAAAAAGGAGAGATTACCTTGCCTATACAGAAAAAAATACCCGAGCGTAAATGCGTCGGATGTAACACAATGCTTCCCAAAAATCAGCTTATACGGGTAGTGCGTTCACCCGAGGGAGAAATATCCCTTGACTTTACAGGAAAGAAGCCGGGCAGAGGCGCATATATTTGCAAAAGGACTGCCTGTCTTAACAGAGCGCGCAAAACAGGGCGCCTGTCGACAGCGCTGAATGTGCAGATACCCGAAGAGGTTTACTGTGCTATGGAGCGTGAGCTTGATGGAAGCGATAAATAAATTACTCGGAATGCTCGGCCTCGCGCGGAGAGCCGGTAGACTGTCGATAGGGACGGATATGACCTGCGAGGCGTTAAGGCAGGGGAGCGCACGGCTGTGCATATTGGCGTGCGATGCCTCCGAAAATACGGCGAAGCGCGTGAAAAGCAAGAGTGAATTTTACGGTGTGAAATGTATATGCCCCGAAATAAATCGGGCACAGCTCTCGCACGCAATAGGTAAGGAAAACGATATTTCCGCAGTGGCGATTAATGATGAGAATTTCGCCTCCGCAATTGAAAATATATTCAAAAATTGTGAGGAAAGGACCGATTAATATCGGAAAGGAAAAATATATGGCAGCAAATGTGATAAAGGTTTTGCAGGTGGCGAAGGATTTCGCGCTGAAGCCTGCCGAGCTTTCGGAGCTTTTCGCTCTTATAAATCTCTCTGACAAGAAATCTGCATCCTCTCTTGAGGGACAGGAGTACGATGCATTTCTGGCGGCAATAACCGCAAATAACCAGATAGAAAATCTTGACGATTATCTTGACGGCAAGGCGACGATTGTAGTAGAAAAGCCCAAGAAAAGGGAGCAAAAGCCCGCCCCCGCCAAGCCCGACGCAAAGCCTGAGGAGAAGAAGGCCGAGGAGAAGAAGGCTGAGGAGAAGAAGGCAGAGGAGAAAAAGCCCGAAACCAAGGCTCAGCCCCAGCCCCAGCCCCAGCAGAAGCAGGAGAAGAAGCAGGAAAAGAAGCAGCCCGCACAGAAGCAGGCGTTCAAGACTATAATTCCTCTTAACACTACCAATCGTCCCGCAGAGGGCATCGGCGAGAAGGTCGAAGCCAAGCAAAAGACGAGAATTGTCGATACCAGAGGCGGTAGCGTAGACCTCTCCAAGTACGATGAAACCATTGATAACAAGTACGGCTCGCATCAGCAGAACGGCAGACGCGACAGCTTCCAGAGCGACCGTCAGAAGTTCAAGAAGCAGGATAACCGTCAGCCTCAGCAGATGGGTAAGGGTAAGAAGCGCGACAAGCGCTTCGAGGAAGAGGAAAAGATGAAGAGAATGGCGGCAGAGCTCGCTCGCAAGAAGCAGCTTGAAATCACCGTTCCCGATGAAATAACCGTAGGCGAGCTCGCAACCAGGCTCAAGAAGACGAGCGCCGAGGTGGTAAAGAAGCTCTTTATGATGGGTGTTATGGCATCCGTCAATCAGGTGATAGATTACGACACCGCATATCTTATCGCTGACGAGTTCGGCGCGAAGGTAACGAAGGAGGTTGTCGTAACGATAGAGGAAAGGCTTTTCGACGATACCGTCGATACCGATGAAATGCTCGTCGGCAGAGCGCCCGTCGTATGCGTTATGGGACACGTTGACCACGGTAAGACCTCTATACTCGATGCAATCAGACACACCAGCGTCACTCGCGGCGAGGCGGGTGGAATCACCCAGCATATCGGTGCGTACAGAGTAAACGTAAACGGCAAGGATATAACCTTCCTCGATACCCCCGGTCACGAGGCGTTTACCGCAATGCGTGCAAGGGGCGCACAGTCAACCGATATCGCAATACTCGTCGTTGCGGCTGACGACGGAATAATGCCCCAGACAGTTGAGGCAATAAATCACGCCAAGGCGGCAGGCATTGATATCGTAGTTGCAATAAACAAGATGGATAAGCCGCAGGCTAACCCCGACAATGTAAGACAGGAGCTCACCAAGTACGACCTCGTTCCCGAGGAGTGGGGCGGCGACGTTATATGCGTTCCCGTTTCCGCCCATACGGGTATGGGTATCAACGACCTTCTTGAGAGCGTTCTGCTCGTCGCAGAGGTCAAGGAGCTTCGCGCTAACCCCAACCGTCACGCGAAGGGTGTTGTTATAGAGGCGAAGCTTGATAAGGGTAGAGGCCCTGTCGCAACCGTTCTCGTTCAGAACGGAACGCTTCATTCCGGAGATATCGTTATCGCAGGCACGTCGGTTGGCCGTGTAAGAGCTATGAAGAACGACAAGGGTATGACCGTCAGCGAGGCAGGTCCTTCTGTGCCCGTTGAGATAATCGGTCTATCTGAGGTTCCTGTAGCAGGTGACGAGTTCAACGCAGTTGAGGACGAGAAGATGGCACGCTCCCTCGCAGAGCAGAGACGTGAGAAGGCAAAGCAGGATATGTTCAAGGCAAATGCTCACGTCAGCCTCGACGAGCTGTTCGATCAGATAAAGGAAGGCGCAAAGCGTCTTGACATAGTAGTAAAGGCAGACGTTGACGGCTCTGCCGAGGCGGTTAAGGCATCGCTTCTTAAGCTCTCTAACGATGAGGTTAAGGTCAGCGTTATTCATTCCGCAGTCGGCGGAATTACCGAGAGCGACGTAATGCTTGCGGCGGCATCCAATGCAATCATAGTCGGCTTTAACGTACGCCCTGACAGAGGCGCACTCGACTCCGCGGAAAGACAGTCTGTTGATATCCGCACCTACAGAATTATCTATGACTGTATCGAGGAGATTGAGGCGGCAATGAAGGGTATGCTTGCCCCCGAGTACAAGGAGGTATTGCTCGGTCACGCCGAGGTTCGTCAGACCATTCGCGTTCCCAACGTAGGAACGATAGCAGGCTGCTATATCACAAACGGCAAAATCACCCGAAACGCACAGATTCGCATAGTCCGCGACGGAGTGGTTATCTTCGAGGATAAGATAGCATCTCTCAAGCGCTTCAAGGACGATGCCAAGGAGGTAGCCGAGGGCTACGAGTGCGGTGTTGGACTTTCCAAGTTTAACGATATCCACGAGGGTGACGTTCTCGAAGCATTTGTGATGGAAGAAGTAACCCGCTAACATTACTGGACGCACGCATTTTGGCATCTTTTCGCGTTTCCAACCAAACTCGACGTAGGTATACTACACCTTTGGAGTGAAGAACGACGAAATATGCTCAAAATCCGTGCGTCCTTGTTTTTGGTTTCTTCTGCCGTTTTCGCACAAGCTCGCTCTATACGCCCTTCGGAGTGAGGAACGACGAAATCTGCTCAAATCCGTGTGTCCTTGGCTGTGTGGGGCGTGATGGCGCAATCTATGCGTGCGTCATAGACTTAACGCGAGCCGGGGCTTGATTCGGATACAAATAATGGGACTCTTACCGAGTCCCTTTTTTATTGAAGATTTTGCCCAGCTTTTTTCAAAAAGCAAAAAAACCGTAATACCTACCCTTATTTTCCTATATATTTTAACAGTATGGAGGAAATATGAGAGGCTTTTTATTGTTTCTTGAAAATGGCGCGTCAGCCGCTATGACAGCGGCGCTTCTGGTTGCGTCCTTATATCTCTGTGCAAGGCTCAGATGCTTTCACCTTATTCATCCTGTAAGGACGGTGAGAGCCGCCTTCCGCGGCAACGGGCGCGGACAGATAAAGGCTCTCTTTATGGCACTGGGCGGCACTCTCGGCGTTGGAAATATCGTGGGGGTTGCACTAGCCATAATTTACGGAGGGGCGGGCAGCGTTTTCTGGATGTGGGCAAGTGCCTTGCTCGTTATGATTATAAAATACGCTGAGGTCGTGCTGGCTAAAAAATACAGACATAAAACGCCCGATGGCTACGAGGGCGGCGCAATGTACTACATAGAAAACGGCGTGAAAAGCAAAAGCCTTGCCCGTATATTCGGGCTTTTATGCCTTTTGTGCGCGCCCACCGTGGGAGCTATCATTCAGGCAAATGCGGTTGCCGAATGTGTGGGTGAGGTGCTTGGCGGCGGCGAGCTTTTCGTCGGTATAGCGGTCGCGCTTGCCGTGCTATTCATTTCGCTGGGCGGTCATAGGCGGATAAGCGGCATTATCTCGGCGGTAGTCCCCTTTATGTCAATTCTCTACATAGGGATGTCGTTTTTCGTGATTTTTTACCACCTTGATGCTATCCCCTCTGTGCTTGAGCGTGTTTTCACCGAGGCATTCTCCTTCCGCGCCGCCGCAGGCGGAACGGTAGGCGGAGCAACGCTTGCCATACGCTACGGAGTATCGAGAGGTATGTTTTCAAACGAGGCAGGCATGGGCACCGCCCCGATGGCGCACGCGGCGGCTGACAGCTCCCCTGAGGCGCAGGGGGTTATGGGTATGATAGAGGTTTTCGTTGACACAATTCTTATGTGCACCTTAACCGCCGTGGCAATACTGTGCGTGACCGACACCGTAGGGGGTGATAATGCCATGAGCCTTGTTATCCGCGCCTTTTCCTCGGTTTTCGGTGCGAGCGCACCTATGCTGATAACGCTTGAAATCTTCTTCTTTGCCTTTGCCACGATGGTTTTGTGGGTTTATTACGGTCAGGTCGCTGTAAGGTATTTTTCACGCAAAAAATGGGTGATAAGCACCTTTACTACCCTATACCCCCTCTTTATAGTACTCGGATTTTGCATTGACGAGAGCTATGCGTGGCGCTTCTGCGACCTTCTCAGCTCAGCAATGACTCTCATCAACCTCTACTGTATAGTGAAGCTATCCGACGAGCTCCCCTCTGTATAAAACCGTAAGAATAAAAAAAGGGCTGTCGTATTTGCGACAGCCTTATAGCTTTCAGAGAACCCGTATTACGTTCTCAACCTTAAATACCGAAATCTTTTCGGAAAATTCCTTCTCACTCATTTCGGGGGTGATTATAGCGTTCTTTTCGAGAATTTTTGCATTTTCGAATACCAAAACTGCCTTATCTAAGCTCTCGCCGTCGGAAAAACGCACGTATCTCTTGCAGCAAAAGCCCGAAAAATCCGAGGGGAAGCTGTTATCGCGCTCAAAGCTCCTCGCTGCTCGCGTTTCCTTGCCGCTGATAATGTTTGCAACGTCGGAAATTACCGCGCTCGCAGTAGCCTTTGCTCCCGCACCCTGTCCGTAGATGAGCGCATCGCCAATATAGTTACCGCTGACCGATACCGCATTGTAAACCCCCGATACGTTTGAGAGCATATTCGAGTGAGGAACAAAATGCGGAGCAACGTATGCGTAGGTTCCGCCCTCGGTCTTGACAACTCTGCCGAGCAGCTTTATCTCAGCGCCGTATTTCTTGGCACTCTTAACGTCATCACCGTTGATTTTTGTGATACCCTCTGTGTGTATCAGCTCCTCGCCTGCCAGCTTGCCCGTCGCGAGTGCCGCTAAAATATTGGTCTTGCGCGCCGCGTCGATACCGTCAACGTCAGCGGACGGATTGCGCTCTGCATATCCCTTTTCCTGCGCCTCAGCCAGCGCCGCCTCAAAGCTCGCGCCCGAGCCGAACATACGGGTAAGTATATAGTTGGTCGTACCGTTGAGTATACCGCTGATTTCGGTTATTTCATTCGCGCTTGCAATTCCGTCGGTTATTGTGCGGAGCAGGGGTATTCCGCCGCCCACGCTCGCCTCAAAGAGATAGTTGACACCTCCCCTGCGCGCCGCCTCGAGCAGAGTGTCGCCAAACTTGCTGACAACCTCCTTGTTTGAGGTAACCACGTGCTTGCCTGACTCGAGGCAAGCAAGGGTGAAATCGTATGCAGGACGTGCGCCACCCATGGTTTCAATAACCACGTCAACCTCTGAGTCCTCAAGTATTATATTAAAATCCTTCACCATTTTGTCGGCAAAGGGACTGTCGGGCATATCGCGCAGGTCGAGTATATACTTAATCTCTACCGTATCCTTTGCCAGAGCCTCGAGCATTTTCTTGTTTTCAACGATTAGCGAGGCACAGCCGCCGCCTACAACGCCGCAGCCGAGTATTGCAATGTTAATCATCCTTTAATCTCCTTGCTGTTATATAAACATATTAACACATTACCCGACAAAAATCAACTGATTTTTGAAAAAATGTACCCAAAACGCATGTATTTTGAGCCGTTACAGTCGGAAATTTCAAAATATACTTGATTATGCACAAAAAATGTGTTATACTATTCACAGTAAAACGAAAGGCTTTCGCGGTTGTAGTATGATGAATTTTACGTTTAACTGTTGCTGTTGCACGAGGATAACTGTCGTGCCCTTTCGTTATGCGATAGCGTGAGCTGTACTTGGCGGGGTGTGCACGGCATACCCCATTTTTTAATATTATGGTTATTACGGAGGAAAAAATGAGTATATATGCCTCGCTTTCCGAGCTTATAGGAAAAACGCCGCTTCTGCGCCTTACGCGCATAGCCGACAAATACGGGCTTTCTGCCGAGATAGTGGCGAAGCTTGAAATGCAAAACCCTGCGGGAAGTATAAAGGACAGAGTAGCGCTCAGAATGATAGAGGGCGCGCTCGCACGCGGTGAAATTAATGAAAACAGTGTGATAATCGAGCCAACCTCGGGTAATACGGGTATAGGAATTGCCGCCGTCTGCGCCTCGCTCGGTATGCGCGCAATAATAGTTATGCCCGATACGATGTCGGTCGAAAGAATAAAGCTTATGCGCTTATATGGAGCAGAGGTTGTCCTCACCGACGGTGCACTCGGTATGAACGGGGCGGTTGCTCGCGCTGAGGAGCTGCGCCGCCAAATTGACGGCAGCGTGATAGCCGGTCAGTTCTATAACCCCGATAACCCTATGGCTCACGCAGAGTCAACCGCACCTGAAATCTGGGAGGGATGCGACGGAAAAATAGATATTTTTGTCGCGGGAATAGGTACGGGCGGCACCGTCAGCGGCGTCGGCAGATACTTAAAATTCAAAAACCCCGATATAAAGGTTGTCGGCGTTGAGCCTCTGTCCTCACCCCTCTTGACAAAGGGCGTGAGCGGGGCGCATAGAATTCAGGGCATAGGCGCAAACTTTGTGCCCGAGAACCTTGACCGCTCGGTTATAGACGAGATAATAGCGGTGTCGGATGACGATGCCTTCGAAATGACGCGAATGCTGCCTAAAACCGAGGGGGTGCTGGCAGGTGTTTCATCGGGCGCAGCTCTCTTTGCCGCAATAAAGCTTGCAGAGCGCAGCGAAAACCGCGGCAAGCGGATAGTAGTGATTTTCCCCGATTCGGGTACTCGGTATCTGTCGGGAGATTTGTTTGAGGTGTGAGATGAATATAAATGAAATAGCCCTCGCCCTGACGAATGAGGGAAAGGAAAAGATAAAGAGCAAGGATGCCTCTCTCGTTCCGTCGAGGGATGCGATAGCACAGATAATAGGAGATTTGCAGTCGTTGATGTTCCCCGGTTTTTTCAAGGGGATGTCGGGAATTACCGTGTCGGAGGCGCTCGCGCTCGTCCGCGCAAGGCTCGGCTCGCAGATAGAGAGAGCATACGCCTTCGTCGGAGAGGATTCGTCGGTCAGCGCCCAAATGTGCGATAGGTTTATAGCAACGCTCCCGAAAATCAAGGCTCTGCTCGTCAAGGATATAGAGGCTCTCTACCTCGGCGACCCTGCCGCAAAATGTCGCGAGGAGGTGCTCCTCTGCTATCCCGGCTTCTACGCTATATCGGTTTATCGTATGGCGCACGAGCTCTACATACTCGGTATTCCTCTCATTTCCCGAATGATGACCGAATACGCTCACGGCAAAACTGGAATTGATATCCATGCAGGCGCGACGATAGGCGAGTATTTCTTCATCGACCACGGTACGGGTATTGTAATAGGCGAAACCACGGTTATAGGAAATAACGTCAAGCTCTATCAGGGCGTAACGCTGGGGGCTAAGAGCTTTGAGCTCGACGAAGACGGCAATCCCGTCAAGGATATCAAGCGACACCCCAACATAGGAAACAACGTCGTAATATACGCAAACGCAACCATTCTCGGCGGAAAAACCTTTGTTGGCGACAACTGCACTATCGGCGCGAGTGTCTGGCTCACGCGCTCGATCGAGGCGGGCAGAACCGTCTATTACGAGCCGTGCGACAGCAAAAAATAATTTTTAATTAATAAAAAGTTTTTTATAAAACTCTTGACAAAACGCATTTAGTATTGTATAATAACTTGTCTTTGTATGAATACGCGGGGATTTTGCCTCGCCATCACATTAACGTTAAGTAAGGAGGAGATAGCTATGGTAAGAACATATCAGCCTAAGAAAAGACAGAGAAAGAAAGAGCATGGCTTCAGAAAGAGAATGGCTACCGCTAACGGCAGAAAGGTTCTCAAGAGAAGACGTGCCAAGGGTAGAGCACAGCTCACATATTAATCAGGGGTAACCCCTATGCGAAAACCTCCGACATCGCTGCGTATGCGCCTCGGGGGTTTTGTTTTAGAAAATCACGGCAAAAGCAAGTAAAGACATCAAAACAAAAAAGAGAGGACGGATGATTTATGAAAATAACATCACTTTGCGAAAATCATCTGTATTCCAAGGCGTATTCAAAGGGTAAGAGGGCGGTGAGCTCGGCGATAGCCGTACACCTTCTCCCCGACTATAAGGCAAAGATACTGAGAAAATCGCACCCCCAGCATTTAACCGTAAACCGCGTAGGTCTTACGGTCAGCAAGAAGATTGGCGGAGCCTGCGAGCGTTCTCGGGCAAAACGGATAATGAGGGCAGCCTACCGTCAGGTTGTCAACGAATGTATTGTTAAGACGGGCTTTCTCATAGTGATTGTCGCGCGCGAGTCGATAGTCGGTATGAAATCAACAGAGCTGGCAGAGCAGCTCAAAAAAAGCTTTATGCGGTTAGACCTCATCGTTGGTGAAAAAAGGTGAAATACGTTTTTATATGGCTAATCAGCATATACAGAAAATTAATATCACCCATAAAACCCCCGAGCTGTAGGTTCAGTCCAACCTGCTCGGAATACGCGATACAGGCGTTTCGCGAGAGGGGATTTTTTGTCGGTATGTATCTTTCGGTATGGCGCATTTTGCGCTGTAACCCCTTCTGCAAATGCGGATACGACCCCGTTCCGCCGAGAAAAATGAAAAAGCTTGAAGGGAATACCTATAAGAGCATGACGGAAAAATATGAGGGTGACACAACCAAAGAAAATAAAGAATAGGATTTTGAAATGGGATTTCTTGAAATTATAGCATGGCCCTTCAGCTTCGTGTTCAGATTCTGTTACATGATAATTCCCCATTACGCAGGGGCTCTGCTTTTATTTGCACTGTTTGTAAAAATTCTGCTTTTGCCTCTCGGCATCAAGCAGCAGAAAAATCAGATTAAAATGGCAAAGCTGCGTCCGCAGATATTCCTTATTGAGAAAAAGTATGCGGGCAGAAACGACCAGGTAACCCTGCGTAAAAAGCAGCAGGAGATAATGGACCTTCAGACTCAGGCAGGCGCGAGCCCCTGGGCAGGATGCCTTCCCTTGCTTATCCAGCTCCCTGTCATTATGGGACTTTACGAGCTGGTACGCAAGCCGCTCACCTGGCTCAGAGTATTTTCTGCCGACAGAACGGTTTCCAACGGAATTATTTCCACAATTGCAGGTATTGTGGGCGGAAATGCTTCGGAGGAAATACAGCTTATAGCGAAGATTAACGAGAAATTAGCTGTAGAACCTAATGCCTTTGACGGAATTCAGGAATTTGCGGGTGCCGATATACCCAACCTTATGATGTTCGGCAAGAGCCTTGGAGAAACTCCGAGCTTTTCTAACTTCAGCTGGCTGGTTATAATTCCGATACTCGTATTCGTGACCTCGTTTGCTTCGATGAAGCTCACGAGAAAATTCATGGCTAATACTCAGGTAGCGCAGACACCCGACCAGCAGACGTCTATGAAGATAATGGACTTTGCTATGCCCCTGATGAGCTTGTTCTTCGCCTTCAATTTCAGCGCGGCACTCGGCCTTTACTGGATATATCAGACCGTTCTCGGAGCAGCTCAGAGCATTATCCTTGCATACGCTATGCCCCTTCCCAAGTACACGGACGAGGAGCTTAAAATGATGCAGAAGGAAATGAAGAAGAATCGCGGAGTATATTCCGACCCCAACAGAATAACCTGCCGTGACGACTCGGCACCCGTGCGTTCTCTGCACTATATTGACGAGGATGACGATGACGTTCCCGCACGTCAGCTTCCTCCCCAGAGGAAAGCGCCCAACAAGAATGTTGGACAGGCTAAAATGAAAACCGACTCAAACAAGAAAAAATAAGACTTAAAGGGATAAATAAAATGAAAAAGGAAGTAATGGCAACAGGCAAGGGGCTTGAGCAGGCGCTTGAAAATGCGAAGGCGGCGCTCGGCGCAGGACCTCTTGACGACGTACAGTATGAAATAATCGAGCTTGGCAGCAACGGTATTCTCGGAATTATCGGTGTGAAGCCCACGAAAATCAAGGCGTATATGGAGGTCGAGGACCCCACACCCGCAAGGCGCAGACACGAAAGACAGCCTGACGAGGAAGCAATAAAGAAGGCAATTGCCGAGGAGAAGAAAAAGAAGGCGGCAGCACCCAAGAAGGCGGAGGAGGAAAAGCCCGACGAGGATGACGAGGACGTAACTCTCGAGCCTGTGGATGCAAAGAAGGGCGAGGATCGCTCGCTCGACCTCATAAACACCCTTATTGCAAATCTCGGCATCAAGGCGGAGGCGAAGCTCTACAAGTGCTCCAACGGCTCGCGCAGAATTATAATCTCGGGCGAGGAGGCAGGCACCCTCATCGGTCATCACGGCGATACGCTCGATTCGATTCAGTATCTCTCAAACCTCGCTTGCATCAAGAAGAACATCAAGGGCGAGCGTGACCGCTCAAGAGTTACCGTTGATATAGAGGGCTACCGTTCCAAGAGAGAGCAAACCCTGCGCGCCCTTGCACGCAAGAAGGCGGCAAAGGCTCTGCGCGATAACCGCAGCGTCGTTCTCGAGCCGATGAACGCGTACGAAAGACGCATAATACACTCCGAGGTACACGGTATCGAGGGTGTTACCACCAATTCGATAGGTACAGATAATAACCGTAAGGTAGTAATATACGTTCAGAAGAATAAGGAAGAGGATAACTCCTCCGAAAACGAGTAAGATGAGTGATTTTACCAAAACGGTAGCGGCAATATCCACCCCACCCGGCAAGGGTGGGGTTGCCGTTATACGCATGAGCGGCGCTGACGCGCTGAATATAGCAGAAAAATGCTTTTTCCCCAAGAGGGGCGGCGCGCTTTCCGATTACGGCAGAGCGCGTATGGTATACGGCGATATCGTTATGTCAAACGAAAAAATCGACGACGGTATGGCGGTATATTTTCCCGCGCCCTCGACCTATACAGGCGAGGATACCGTGGAAATTTCCTGTCACGGCGGCACGCTGGTAACCGAGGCGGTTCTGACCGCACTCCTCACCGCAGGCGCAGCTCACGCAGAGGCGGGAGAGTTCACCCGCCGTGCCTTCATCAACGGCAAAATGTCCTTGACCGAGGCAGAGGCAATAGGTGACCTTCTTGATGCGAAAAGCATGGCGCAGGTGCATCTCTCATCCGCCGAGTCGAGAGGCAGATTATCCGCCGAAATCGAGAGGGTGCGCGCAGATATGCTCACCCTTATGAGCAGTATTTTTGCAAGAATCGACTATCCCGACGAGGATTTGGCAGAGCTCTCCGACACAGAGATAGAAAAGGAGCTTTCGGCGATATCCGAGGCACTTGACACCCTCATTTCCACCTACAAGACGGGAAGAGCAATCAACGAGGGGGTGAGCACGGTTATCTGCGGCAAGCCAAACGCGGGAAAAAGCTCGCTCTATAACCTTCTTTTAGGTGAGGACAGAGCGATAGTCACCGAGTATGCGGGAACCACCCGCGACGTCCTTAGCGAGAGGGTATCTCTCGGTACGGTTATGCTCAATCTGTCCGATACGGCAGGACTGAGAAAAACCGAGGACCCCGTTGAAAAAATAGGGGTTGAGCGTTCTCGCCGACAGATAGACGGTGCGGAGCTGGTAATAGCGGTTTTTGACGGCTCAATTCCCCTCACGGACGAGGATTATGAGCTTATTTCACAGTTGAAAAATCAGGGTAAAAGCACGGTTGCCGTCATCAATAAAAGCGACCTTTTGCTCCTTCCCGAAACCGTCAAGTCCATAAAAAGCTCGTTTGAAAGCACAGTCGAAATGAGCGCTAAGGGTAAGAGCGCGGACGGGCTTCGCGCAATTATTGAGCGTCTGTTCGTTGATGAAAAAATCAAGGTGGGAAGTGATGCAGTCGTGTCAAATGCACGTCAGCACTCCTCGCTTCTGAGAGCGCGTGAGCATATCGGACTCGCCCTCTCTGCGTTTGAACAGGGCTTTCCCTGCGACGTCGCATCATCTGACCTCGAGCTTGCGCTCGGAGCGATATCCGAGCTTGACGGCAGGGCGGTATCCGAGAGCGTAGTCGGCGAAATTTTCGCAAGATTCTGCGTCGGAAAGTAGCCCTTGAGCCTGAATTTATGCCTGTACGGGCGCAGAAGACGAATTCTGCGCCCTTTTTTCAACGCCGCTAATCTATGTTTTGCACAAAAAATTATGCCCTCAATTGTACATACTGCCGAAATTACGGCAAGCTTGTTGACAATTTGATTTCTTAATGATAAAATTATAGCGGTGAATAATTTTTATAATAAGGAGAAAATTATGAAAAAAAGAATTTTGAGCATATTGCTCGCAGTGCTTATGGTTATTTCCATCATTCCCGCAGTGGCCCTCACCGCCTTTGCAGATGGAACTGATACCATCACGTACAGAACTGACAAAACCTACGAGGGATATAAGGACCTCTGGGTTAGCGACGGACTCTATGCCTACGTCGATTTTACGGGCATAACATCCGAAAACACCGGCACGGGTGATTCCTACGATGAAAACGACGTGTTCATTCAGGGTACCGTAACCGACGGTACAACCGAGGGTAAGGGACACTACTTTATCAAGGTTCTTGACGGTGCGCTCAAGGATAAGTACCTTATGCTCACCGCACCCAGCGGAGCTATCGGCCCCGACGCAAACGGAACCCTCAAATTCACGGGATATACGACCTCTGCCTCTGCCCTAACCTCGACGGACAGAGTCGGTGTACATCTGGGTGCATATTACGAGTCAGGCTCGGCTAACGGACAGATTGGCGGTATCACCCGCCTCAGCGGAACCTCGGGCTACGGAACGGTTGTATACGGAACTCAGACCGATTTCTACTACGTTGCAACGGCTGCGGACAGCAGCGGCTACTACGGCGGCTTCTCTATGCAGGCAAACGCAATTATGGATATGGTATCTGCCCTTCCCGGAATTACTGACGCAGAGCAGAACGGCACCGTTGAGCAGAAATACAAGGCATATTTCATGCGCGGTATGTACGGCACCAACGTTCTCGGCTCTATCAAGCTTGACAAATCGGTAACCAAGATGATTTTGGGCACCAAGCAGGAGCATAACTTCGGTACGTACGTTACCGTTACCAACATGAGTGCTACGGTTGCGACCCCAATTAACATTTTCTATACAATTAATCATACCTCGCTTGCATCGAGTGACTCAAGCTTTGAGGCTCAGTTCGCTATAAACAACACATACACGGCTGTTGACAAACTCTCTACGAGCACCAATTACAACACGACGGTAAGCACAACAATCAATCCTGTATCAGGCAACTACACCAAATCGATGCCGCTTCTTGATGCTACCATATTCAATTACAGCAGCTTCCGTATATATTCAAGAGGTATATCCGGACTCGAGGTAAACCGGAACCACTTTGCGGACCTCGCGTACTACTACGGTCTTGATATTCCCGAGTCGATAAGCCTCTGGGCAGATTCGGGCAAGGTCAGCATGGCGAGCTTCTACGGAAAGTTTGTGAACTATCAGGTAGGAAACGACGCTGAGGATTATGCAGCCGAGATTGCAGAGATGCAGAAGATTCTCGACGATACTCACAACAGATACGCGGCACCTCCCAGAGATAATATTGAAACCGTTTACAATGCATATAAATCACTCTATTATGATGACGGTCACCTTATCTCATTCGTTGCTCTCAGCGGAATTGAGGACGCAGATATCGTCAGCCAGGATTCCGCATCCTTTGAGGATGAGGTTGACAACGCGCTTCTCCTTGTTGACGGTGCAAGCCCTGCGACGGGTATGCGCGACTACCACAACTTCATTAAAATAATAGGCGGTAAGAACGCAGGTAAGTACTACGTGCTCGGAACCTCCTCAACAGGCTCAATAGGCGTTAACAGCGACGGCTTCGTTACCTACAGCGAAACATGGCAGGACGACAAGAACGTAGGTGTGTTCTTCGGCGCTGTGTTCGATAAGGAAGCGCTTCATTACAAATTCGAGGGCGTAAATGACCTTGAAAAGGGCAATAGCGCTGCTGAAATTGAATTTCTGAATCAGCACGTAACCTACGAAACCTTCCATCTTCCCAAGACCGACCTTCAGGTTGACAATACCTACGGAACCTACTCTATTGAGCGTATATCTCATGTTTATCACGCTGAGTATCAGGAAAAATACAATCAGACCTCAAAAACCGACTTTAATATACATCTGTACAGCTATAACGGCTCATCAGGAATCGGTACCTTCCGCGTTCACGCAGGCGGAACCAAGATTGAGGAGTTTGGCACCGGTACCCATCACAACCTCGGTGCATGGAAGCATTTGAATCTTCCCGCTGGCTCGACCATTCATTACGTACACGAGAGCTTCTACATAAACAACGAAAATCAGTTTGAAAACACCTTGAGAATCCTTGTGAACGAGGACGGAACGACGGCAAATAACGCGAAGGTTCTCTTTGCGGGCGGAGATGTTAAGACCTATGATTTCCAGCCCAGCAACGCTTCTGCCGCTCACACAATCGAGTGCGGCAAGTACACCTACTATCTGCGTCTGTACGATTGCTCGCTCACCGACCAGCAGATGCTTCAGAACCATTTTGCAGACCTCGCGCTTCATTACAGACTTGACGTATCGGAGCTTCTGCCCTACGGAGCGGCGGCTCTTACCGAATCCTTCCTTAATAATTTTGTAGGCTACAGCCTCGGCGCTGTAAACACAACACAGATAGGCGTTATGCAGAAGGCTATTGACGATCGTGTTGCGGCCCTCGCGGCAACCAACATCGACGAGGCGAAGGCTCAGGTGCTTGCATCCTACAACACCATTCTTGAGTCGAAGAACGCATCCGCAGCTGCAGTTTCAAATCTTCAGGCGGTTATTGATAGCCTTGACGCAAATAAGGATAATTTGAACAGCCTTATAGCAGAGGTTGAGGGACTTCAGGGCGCAATCGACATCATAACCGATTCGATAGCTCAGCTTGATAATATGATAGCGAAGGTTGCAAGCGGCAAGATCAGCGTTGACGAGCTCAACGCAACAGTCGTTGCGGCAGAGTCCGCAGCGAAGGATGCAAATACCGCAGCTCAGGCAACGAGCGACATAGCAACGCTGTTCGCCAACATGAACATAGTAAACGATAATCTGCCGAAGGCAGTTGAGAATTCCGATAAGGCAGTTCTTCTTGCATCGCAGGCGGCTCAGCTGGCAGACAATGCAGACTCGGTAGTTAAATATGCGAAGGCGGCGAAGGCAAAGGAGTCTATGGACACAACGCAGTTCGTTAAGTTCCAGGGCTATCAGCTCAGAGTAACCGATTACGCGGCTATCCGCGCACTCTTTGCACACGATGCGTCAAATATCAGCGCAGGCTACACCTTCGGTGACCAGCACTACGACATTGTCGCTATCGGGTACGTATTCGCAAATGCAACCGACGATATTTCGGATATTACGGTAATGCTTTCGGGTAACAAGTATATCTCTACGGCAGAAAACGCAACCGTCGTAATGCATAACCCAAGCTTTGCGGTCAGCGCGGAAACGAAGGCACAGGTTGCAGATTCAACCCTTGACATCTACGGAGTGAACAATTCAATGCACGACGTAGGCGTTAATAGCTATAAGAGTGCGTTCACTCAGGATTATATGTACCGCGCATTCATCGTATTTGAGGGTGAGGAAACGAGCTTTATCAACTACGTAGATTGCATCAGCACAAATCTTGGCGAGAGCACCTCTATCTACGACGCAGCGGCATATCTCAAGCAGAATAAGCCGAACGAGTGGTATATGGACTCTCACTACTGGATAGCGAAGGTCATCTTCTACTCCGAGGATAATTAAGAAACGGTGCCTTTTGGCATAACCGTAAACGAAAACGGTGGGGCGTGAAAACGCCTCACCGTTTATCATAAAAAAGCAGGCACGGGTAGTGCCTGCTTTCTGTTTTACAGCATTAACAGAAACAAAAATACCATCAGAAAAATTGACAAAGCATATCCGACAATTCCGCACACGAGTCCTGCAATTGCCATCGCGTCAAACCTTTTATTGTTTATCCTCGCAACGATTGCAAGAGCGATTGCCATGGTGGGCAGTATTGTAGATATAAATGACAGAAAGCACAGAATTATCGAAAGAACTCCTGAAATCAACGAGGCGATTGAGTATCCGAGCTGTTGCTTTTGCCTTGTGTAAAAGTATGGGTCGAAATTCGGTGCATACATCTGCCATAGCGGCTGGTTGTTATACTGATAACCTTGATAACCCTGATTGCCCTGACCGTTTTGGTCGTACTGTCCGTTCTGCCCGTTATTCGGGTCAAATCCGTTGTAATTCATAAAATAGTCCCCCTTTATTAAGGCTCAGATATATGATATCACATTTCAGGGAACTTTTCAATACCTTTTTTAAGACAGTGAGCCGTTCATTATTGCATACAGTGCCTCAGCAGCTTGAGCGCGTGTCAGGTCGCCGTTTGCATCTATGGTCATTTCGTCAAGGGCGGTGGCATTGAACAGCTTATTTTCATACACCGCAATAACAGAGCTTTTTGCCCAAGTGGGTATATCCTCAATATCCGAAAAATCAGGAGTAGCCGAGGTGCTGACCGACAGACCGAGCATGTTTGTTACGATAACTGCTGCTTCTGCGCGCGTTATAGCACTCTTTGGCCTGAAATAAAGTCCGTCACCCTCAAACGAGCCGTTAACGTAGCCGAGCTTCTGTGCTGTTGCAATATACGGGCGAAGGCTATCCGAAATTTCCGAATCATCGTCAAAGCAGCTATTTGCAAGTCCATCTATTTTGTCAATTCCTGCCGCCTTCATCGCCATAGCAACAAAGTCCTCTCGGCTCACCGATTCGGCGGGCATAAAGTACATTCCGTCACCTGACAGCTCGCCGAGCATAATTCCCTCACTCGCGAGCGAAAGAGCCGCGTTATATGCGGAGCAGTCGAGCATATCGAGGTATTCGAGGTCTATTTTATTGCTTTCAACCTTTATGCTCACCGTAGCAATATCCGAAAAGCTGCCCCACGCATCGCGCACTATGTAGGAAAAGCTGTCGTTTCCCGTGTAATCCGCCTTGGGAGTATACTTGAAATCACCAAAGTCCGACAGAATTTCCAGCTGTCCCTTTTCGGGGAAGGAAACAATGAAATACTCGGTCTTGTCATTTTCGGGGTCAACCGAGTCCATTCTGCCCCAGATGCTTATGTTCTTATGCGTTGATACGCTGATGCTGGCACTGCCAACCGTGGGCGCGGTGTTATCCCTGTCCCTTTGGAGCAGTCGGCATTTAAGCTCCGCGCCGCCCATATAGCCGCAGGCGGTGAAGGAAAAGGAGCTTTCATTTGAAACGGACGTGGGTGTGAATACCAGCATATCGAGCGAATCTGCGGATACGGTATCTCCGACAGAGATTTTCATATCCCCGACCTTCAGAATTCCCTCGCTCTCATCAGGGAGCTCGGTTATGGTTATGTCACACATACGATCAACGCCCAGTGTCTTTTCAAAATCGCTCTTGGAAAACGAGATATCCTCGCCGATTTTTGCACTCTTTATCATAGAATAATCCTCGGCAAGCACCGATGCTGCGAAGGATAGCTTGCCCTGTCCAAACTCGGGAGAAATACCGAGGAAGGCACCAATGCCGACAGCCACCGCTATAACGGCAACGAGAGAGATAATGATTTTTTTCTTCATATAGTCCTCCGAATATTTTTACTATATGATATTTTAGACGGCATAAAAATATGACACCTTCAAGAACAAAAAAGACACCGCTTGGGCACTTAGGCAAAAGCGGTTCTTTTATCGTTATACTGTTAAAGGTAGGAGCAAACGCTGTCGGCAAGGCTCTTTTCGAGATTTATCAGCTTCTTTGCTATATCCTTCGTTCTCTCGCTCGCCGCCTCGTACTGATTGAGATAACGGTTGAGACTCTTAACCCCCATATTGCAGCCGTCGGTGATGAGGTCGGCAACCTTCTCGTCCTTCTTTTTTGACATCATCTTCATTTTAGTCTTCATATGCGACATTCCTACTGCCATAGGGCTCGGTGCCTTGCCCTCATCCTTGTACTCGTGCAAAAGCTCCTCGACCTCTCTTTCCAGCCTCTCGTGCTCCCCGATGGAGCCTGTTATCGTCTGCCTGAGTCTATCATCTCTTGCGTATTCGAGCATATCTATCATCGAATCAATACCCATTCTGATTCCGGCATCACATTCGCGCAAGAGCTTTACTGTATCGTTTTCTATCATAAAACGCCCCCCTTTTTCTTATATTCTTTCCGCAACCGAAAAAAATATTCCCCAAGAGCCAAAAAATGCTTGAATTAAAAATTTTTTGTTAAATTATATAATTATTCACACAAAATTATATTTATGTGGTATAATGGTATTTGTAATACTATAAAATGATGGGGAATGCTATGTTCGGCTACGTGAAGGTTAACAGTGACGAGCTGCTCGTGCGAGAGTATGAGCTTTATAAGGCAATATACTGCGGCACCTGCCGGGCTATGAAAAAATGCACGGGGTGTCTTTCATCCTTCTCGCTCAGCTACGATTTTGTGTTCCTTTCGCTAACCAGAATGGCTCTTGGCGAGGGCGAGGACGAAACGCTCAGGGTAGAGCGCCACAGGTGCATAGCGCACCCCCTGCGTAAGCGCAATATGGTTATCCACCCCGAGCTTGACTACGCGGCTCGCAGCGCAGCGGTGTTGTCCTATCTCAAAATCAAGGATGATATTGCCGATTCGGGATTTCTCAAGCGTATTGCCTGCTATATGGCCCTGCCCGTATTCGCAAACGCAAAGAGGAGGGCGAGGCTTCTGTCCCTCTGCGAGGATGCGGCAAGGGATATAAGGAGGCTTTCCGAGTACGAGGCAGAACGTGAGCAGAGCGTTGATATGGTTGCCGACGTGTTCGGCGAGCTGCTTGCGCGGATATTCTCATATGGAATTGAGGGTGCGCGCGCTGATATAGCTCACGGCATCGGCTACCGACTCGGTAAGGTTATATACGAGCTTGACGCGCTCGACGATTACCGACGCGATGTGAAAAACGGCTCGTACAACCCATATGCGTGTCTGTACGGAAAAGACGGACTTTGTGATAAGCTTGATACGGCACGCTCAGGCATAATGCTCGAGCTGTCCGCGCTCGAGAGCGAGATTCTCAGAATAAATTTTGACGGACGAGATGCCGTCGAGCACATAATAAAAAATACACTTTACCTCGGACTTACCCGCGAGCTTGACAGAATATGCAAGGGGTATGAGGGAAAGCTCTCTCGAAAGGAGAACAAAAATGAACAGATCACCCTATGAAATTCTCGGTGTAAATGAGAATGCGACTGATACGGAGATTAAAAACGCCTACCGTCAGCTCGCGCGTAAATATCACCCGGACAACTACAATAACGATCCCGATATGGCAAAAATGGCAGAGGAGCGTATGCAGGAGATAAACAATGCCTACGACGAGATTATGAGCCATCGCACAGGCTCGACCTACGGCTCTGCCGACTATATCGCTATAAGGCGGAAGGTGAAGGCGGGCAGGTTTTCCGAGGCCGAGCGCGACCTTGACGCCATACCCCAGAATATGCGAAACGGCGAATGGCATTATATAAAGAGTGTACTGCTCAACCGCCGCGGCTGGGTGAACGATGCTATGCGCGAGCTGGAGCTTGCGTGTGAAATGGACCCGAACAATCTTGAATATCAGCAGGCGAAGGAGATGTTCAATCAGCGTACTCAGGGCTTCGGCGGTGGCTATGCTCCGTACGGCAGACCTCAGCGCACAGGCAGCACCTCAACCTGCGATATGTGTACAGGACTTCTGTGTGCGGATATCTGCTGCGAGTGTATGGGTGCAGACCTCATTTCCTGCTGTTAAGCTATGAAAAGAACGAAGAAGCTGAGCCTTTCCGCTATACTCACCGCCCTCAGCGTTGCGATTATGTATATCGGCGCGCTGACGGGAGTCTTGGATATCAGCGCCGTGGTTATCGCATCCTTTGCGGTAATGCTTGCCGATTTTGAGCTGCGTATGCCCTATAACCTTATGGTTTATGCGGCAACCTCGGTATTGTCCTTTCTGATTATCCCGAACAAGCAAACTGCCCTTATGTATATACTTTTCGGCGGTCTGTATCCGATAATAAAGAGATATCTTTGCGCCATCCGTCCGCGACTTCTCTCGTATATACTGAGGGTTTTGTCCTTCGAGCTTATGCTCTCCGCAATTTTATTTCTGGTGGCTAAGCTCTTTATGCTCGAGGACCTCTCGTGGATTTACTCGCATATCTGGATAGTATATCTCGTTCTCACCCCCATATTTTTGCTCTACGACTACGTTATAGAGCTTGTTGCGGGGTTCTACTACGCAAAAATCAGGCCGAAGATAGCAAATCTTCTCACCTGACTCTTCAAAGGAGCTATAATGACAAAAATAGGATTCGTATCCCTCGGTTGCTCGAAAAATCTGGTTGATACCGAGGTTATGCTTCATAAAATAAACAGCGCGGGCTACGAGATAGTCAGCGAGGATATCGACGCTGATATAATCGTGGTCAACACCTGCGGCTTTATCGAGAGTGCCAAGCAGGAGTCAATCGACAATATTCTCGACCTTGCGTGGCTGAAGGAAAACAGGAGCCTCAAGGGCATTATTGCCACAGGCTGCCTCACCGAGCGCTATCGCGAGCAGGTGTTTGAGCAGATGCCCGAGGTTGATGCAATAATCGGTGTCGGCAGTCTTGATAAAATCGTTGATGCAATAAGGGCTGTCGAGAGGGGCGAAAGGTATTCCTCGTTTGAGGACAAGAGCACCTGCCCCCTCGGCGGTGACCGCGTGCTCACCACACCCGAGTATACCGCATACCTCAAAATTGCCGAGGGCTGTGATAACCGCTGTACATATTGCGCCATACCCCTCATACGCGGAGGACTTCGCAGCCGACCTATCGAGGATATAGTCAACGAGGCGAAGGACCTCGAGGCTCTGGGTGTGAAGGAGCTGAATCTCGTCGCCCAGGACACGACGCGCTACGGTCTTGACCTCTACGGTGAATATAAGCTCGCGGAGCTTGTCCGCGCCATAACAGACAGTACGTCTATCCCGTGGATACGCCTGCTTTACTGTTACCCCGACAAGATAACCGATGAATTGGTGCGCGAGCTTCGCACAAATGACCGCCTTGTCAAGTATATGGATATTCCCATTCAGCATATATCCGATTCGGTTTTAACCCGAATGAACAGACATGGGGACAAGCGCACAATAACCGACGCTATCCGCCGCCTGCGTAAGAGCGTACTGGGCATAACCCTGCGAACAACCGCTATGGTCGGCTTCCCCGGTGAAACCGAAAAGGATTTCGAGGAGCTGTGCGAGTTTATAAAGGAAACCGAGTTTGACCGCTTCGGTGCATTTACCTTCTCACCCGAGGAGGGAACTGCTGCGGCAGAAATGGACGGACAGATAGACGGGCAGGTCAAGCAGGACAGATACGATGCCCTCATGGCTATCCAGCTTGATATCAGCTCACGCCTTAATGAGAAGAAGGTGGGTAAGACCGTGACGGTTCTCTCAGAGGGCTTTGACGCTGTAGCACAAACGCATTACGGCAGGAGCGCAGCTGATGCCCCAGATGTTGACGGCAGAGTTTATTTCTCATCGAAGCGCCGCGTGCCCGAGGGCGAGTTTATAAAGGTTAAAATCACCGAATCGCTCGACTATGACCTTTTCGGCTATGAAATACGCTGACAGTCAGAAATTTACTATTGATTTTTAATGGAGTGAATTATTATGGAACCGAAGAAAAAAATGCTCAATATCCCCAACACCCTATCGCTTTTGCGCGTTATTTTAGTGCCCGTCTTTATGGCTGCGGCAATATTTATGAGGAATATCGAAATATGGGGACAAATCGTGCCCGCGGCCCTCTTCGCCATCACCGCGTTTACCGATATGCTCGACGGAAAAATCGCGAGAAAATACAATCTTGTTACCGATTTTGGCAAGTTCATCGACCCCTTAGCCGATAAATTTATGGTGTTCGGTGCGCTCGTGTCGGTCCTCTACACCTCGTCGGTGACAGAGGGTGCTGAGCTTTTCTCGTCAATATTCGTATGGGTTGCCCTTATCGTTATGTTCCGCGAGCTTGCAATAACCTCGCTTCGCCTCGTTATTTCGGGTAAGAGCGGCAAGGTAATTGCGGCAAGCTGGTGGGGCAAGGTTAAGACTATGACTCAGTGCATCTCAATTGCCGTATTTATGCTCAACCCCATATACGCAGAGTACGATATGTATATCACAAGCTATATCGGATGTGCGGCAGTGCTTATCACAACAATAGGCTCAGGTATTGATTATTTCCGTGCATATATGCCCTATATAAACCCCAACGACTGATGCTTTTTTATAAAACAAATAAAAAAATTTCAAAAAACTATTTACAAATCATTTTTATTGTGTTATAATGACAAAGCACGCGGTTTTTTGACCGCCATAACCTCGGCTCAGTTTACGGACACAGCTTTCACCCGCCGTTTGCTTAGTCGTGGAATAAATTTTAAGAAAGGTGAAAAAGATGGACAAGGAACTCAAGCAGCAAATCATCAATGAGTACAAGGTCAATGAGACGGATACCGGTTCTCCTGAGGTGCAGGTTGCTATTCTTACTCACAGAATAAACACCCTTACCGAGCACATCAAGAAGAACAAAAAGGACTTCCATTCTCAGAGAGGACTTCTTATGATGGTTGGCCACAGAAAGAACCTTCTCGCTTATCTTGAGAGAAAGGATATCGAGAGATATCGTGCTCTTATCAAGAAGCTGGGTCTCAGAAAGTAAGGTTAAACGGGGACGGCTTTTGTCGTCCCCTTTTAATGCTTATGTGTCGTAAAAATGCGGGGGAGGTAGCAGTTAAATATGTGTCCGAGAGGGCTCGGGCTTATATTTAAGTGCTATATTTCCCGCCAAAAATAAAAAATGGAGGAAAACCAAAATGTTTGAAAATTACAAGGTATTCAATTATGAGTTTGCAGGCAGACCCCTCACCGTTGAGGTAGGTAAGATGGCAGGTCTTGCTAACGGCTCCTGCCTCGTTCGCTACGGCGAAACCGTAGTTCTCGCGTGTGCTACCGCATCCGCGAAGCCCAGGGACGGAATCGACTTCCTTCCCCTCTCTGTCGATTACGACGAGAAAATGTATTCGGTAGGTAAGATACCCGGCGGATTCCTTCGCCGCGAGGGCAAGCCCAGCGAGAAGGCTGTCCTGACCTCAAGAGTTATCGACCGCCCCATCCGTCCTCTCTTCCCGAAGGATTTGAGAAACGACGTATCCCTCACCCTCACCGTTATGTCGGTTGACAAGGATTGCTCGCCCGAAATAACCGCTATGGTTGGAGCATCTATCGCTCTTTCCATCTCGGATATTCCCTGGAACGGCCCTATCGGCGGCGTTTACGTAGGTATGGTTGACGGCAAGTTTATCATCAACCCCACCGCAGAGGAGCACAAGAACAGCATACTCGAGCTCACCGTTGCCGCAAGCGAGAAGAAGGTTGTTATGATTGAGGCAGGCGCGAAGGAGGTATCCGATGAGGATATGTTCGACGCAATTATGCTCGCTCACGCAACCATCAAGGATTTGCTCGTATTCATCAACGGAATCGTTGCCGAGGTTGGTAAGCCGAAGTTTGCATACCCGTCCTGCGAGCTTGACCACGATATGTTCGACGAGATATTCGCATACTGCGAGGATGCGGTTATGAACGCCCTCGACACTGATGACAAGACTGTTCGCGATGCCCGCCTTCAGCCCATCGTTGAGGATATAGAGGCAAAGTTCTCCGATAAGTATCCCGACCTCGCTGTCGTTCTTCCCGAGCTTATCTACAAGATACAGAAGAAGATTGTACGCCGCTGGCTCCTTGTTGACAAGAAGCGTGTTGACGGAAGAAGAATGGATGAAATCCGTCCTCTCAACGCAGAGGTTGGCATTCTCCCCAGAACTCACGGTACGGGTATGTTCACCCGCGGTCAGACTCAGGTTCTCACCGTTGCAACTCTCGGTCCTATTGCAGATGCACAGATGCTCGAGGGACTTGACGACGAAACAGAGAAGAGATATATGCACCACTACAATATGCCCGGCTATTCCACGGGCGAGGCGAAGGCTCTCCGTTCTCCCGGCAGACGTGAGATAGGTCACGGAGCTCTCGCAGAGCGCGCGCTCAAGCCGGTGCTTCCCTCAGTTGAGGAGTTCCCCTACGCTATGCGCCTTGTATCCGAGGTTCTCAGCTCTAACGGCTCTACCTCGCAGGCATCTATCTGCGGCTCTACCCTTGCGCTTATGGACGCAGGTGTTCCCATTACCGCACCCGTTGCAGGTATCTCCTGCGGACTTATCACCGCAGAGGACGGCTCCTGGGATACTATGATAGACATTCAGGGACTTGAGGACTTCTACGGCGATATGGACTTCAAGGTTGCAGGTACTCATAAGGGTATCACCGCAATTCAGATGGACCTCAAAATCGACGGTCTTACCCCCGAGATAATCAAGCAGGCGTTCGAGGTAACTCACAAGGGACGCGATTACATTCTCGACGACGTAATGCTCAAGGCAATTGCAGAGCCCCGCGCTGATATTTCCGAGTGGGCACCCAAGATGCTCTCGATGCGTATCAACCCCGACAAGATCGGTGATGTTATCGGTAAGGGCGGTAAGGTTATTCAGAAGATATCCGCTGACACGGGTGCTGAAATCAACATTGAGGACGATGGCTCTATATTCATCTCCTCGGTTGACCGCGACGGCGCATATAAGGCAAAGGAAATCATCGAGGCTATCATCTTTGAGCCCGAGGCAGGCGAGAGCTATGACGGCGTAGTTACCAGAATCATTCCTATCGGCGCATTCGTTGAGTTTGCACCCGGTAAGGAGGGTATGGTACACATATCCAAGCTCGCGAAGACAAGAACCGAGAACGTTGAGGATGTTGTCAAGGTAGGCGACAGCGTACGCGTCAAGTACCTCGGCACCGATGAGAAGGGCAGACTTAACCTCTCGATGAAGGATGCTTCTCCCAAAATTGACTGATTAAATAAAATAAAGAAAGAGGCATTGCTCGTAAAGGGCGATGCCTTTTTTGAACGGTCAGCTTTTTGCACGATATTATCATCTTCCCGCACGGTGCTATCATTTTATTTATTCTGACTTGACATAAAATTCGTAATGCTGTATAATATATTTGTAACATTATATAAATATTACAAAGGAGAAAATTATGAAAAACAAGTTTTTAAGGCTCGTAGCTCTTATGCTTGCTCTAATTTTCTGCACTCTCGCTCTTGCCGCGTGTAGGGGTGACGGTGACGGTGATGACGATGTCAAGAAGATTGAGGGCACGGGCGAGGCGGTCTTTGAGGGCGTCAGCTTCGAGGGCAAGACGGTTAAGATTTGTCATTCCAATTCCACCGAGGCTGCCCGTGGAGGCACGGATAGCTCGAAGTACATAACCGCGCCCGATTCCGAGGTTAACGACGCTATCGTGAGGAAGGCGAAGGAGAGAAACGATTACGTAAACGGAAAGCTTCAGATAAATCTCGTTTACAGCTATATCGACGACAGATGGGATACCGCTATGGATCTCGTCAGAAATCTCTACACTGCAAACGATGAGTACACCCCCGATATCGTAATCTGCCGTATGTCGGCTATGTTCCAGCTTCAGCTTGAGGGTATATTCAGAAACCTCAACACAGAGCAGTTCACCAACTATTTTAACTTTTCCTCGGAGAACGGCTGGTATACCGAGGCTATGAACGGCTATGCCTTCGGTCAGGATATGGCTAACGGCGGCAAGGGATTCCTTATGCTTGGCGACGTATTTCTTGATTCGATACGCAGCGCGGCGGTCCTCTACGTGAACGAGCAACTTCTCACCTCGAAGGGCTTCTATACCGACGTGCGCGATTTCTACGACCTCATCAGTGAGGGCGAGTGGATATGGGACGAGATGATTGCATACTCAAATCAGGCATACCAGAATGCCAGCGGAAGCGCGATAGGCAAGGACGAAACCGACGACCTTGGATTTTTAGCAATGGCAAACGCGGGCAAGAATATGGCGGCATCCACCGCGATGTCGCTCGTATACGGCTCGGTTGATATGGAGCTTATCTACTACGAAAACGGCGAATATAAGTTCAATGAAAATAATATAAATAACACCTTTGCAAGCTACGCAACGAAGCTCAAGGAGAGCCTTTTCGACCTCAACGGAGGATATTTGCACGTAATTGAGGATGAAAACCTCAATACCCTTCGCAATATATTTGCAAGAGGCAGAACACTCTTCTGCGGAAACCTTCACCTCTACGACCTTGAGGGCTCGGCTCTCTCGGGAATGCAGATATGCCCGATACCGTATCCGAAGCTTGATGTAAGCGACAGATATATGGTAAGGTCGGGTGACGGCGCAAACATAGGCGCAATACTCAAGAACAGCAGGTCCTTTACCCCCACCTCTGCATATTTCCAGTATATGTGTATCAAGAGCGAGCCCGTCCGTACCACCTATTACGAGCAGGGACTCGGACTTAAGTACGAGACCGGAACGAATACCAAGCAGATGCTTGACCTCATCTACGACAACCTCAACGTAACGCCTGTACAGCATCTTGACCAGCAAGTTGATATCGTCGTTGACAGCGGTACCAGCTCCGACCTCTACAGTATTTTCTCTGGAGTTATCAAGGGCAATCAGGCAGTTTCGAGCTCCTGGGCTATGATAAGGGACCAGAAGGTCAACGGACTTTCCGACCTTTGCAAGAAGTACGCAAATCTCCCCGCAGAATAAAGCATCTTAAAAAATACGAGCGAGAATTTTGATTTTGTCATTATTCTCGCTTTTTTATTTAATAATTAATATTAAATACTTTACAAAGAGAATAAAATATGGTATACTGTAAGTTGTGAAAATAGCATTTAACCTTTGGAGGATTTTATGAAAAGACAACTGATAAGGGATATATACAAGGACAGCGCAGCCTTCGGCGGCAAGGAAATAGTGCTCGGCGGCTGGGTTAGAAATCTGCGTGATAGCAAGGCGTTTGGCTTTATCGACTTGAACGACGGCAGCTGTCACAAGGGAATACAGGTAGTCTTTGAGCGCGAAAAAATAGATAACTATGATGAGATAGCACACCAGAATATCGGTGCGGCACTCGTCGTTTACGGTATAGTTGAGCTCACCCCCGGGGCAAAGCAGCCCTTTGAGCTGAAGGCAACGAAAATAGAGGTTGAGGGCACGTCTACCCCCGACTATCCTCTTCAGCCGAAGCGCCATACCCCCGAATTTCTGCGTGAGATAGCATACCTGCGCCCCAGAACAAATCTGTTCAGCGCGGTTTTCCGTGTCCGCAGCGAGATTGCGTTTGCAATTCACGAGTTTTTCAACTCGCGTGGCTTCGTATACGTTCACACCCCCCTTATTACAGGCTCCGACTGCGAGGGCGCGGGCGAGATGTTCCGCGTAACCACGCTCGACCTTGACGAGCTTCCGAGAACCGAGGACGGCAAGATTGACTACTCGAAGGATTTCTTCGGTAAGAGTGCAAACCTCACCGTTTCAGGTCAGCTCGAGGGCGAAACCTTCGCTATGGCATTTGGAAATATATATACCTTCGGTCCTACCTTCCGCGCAGAGAACTCTAACACCGCGCGTCACGCGGCGGAGTTCTGGATGATAGAGCCCGAAATCGCATTCGCAGACCTTGACGACAATATGGAGCTTGCGTGGGATATGATACGCCATATCATCCGCCACGTGCTCGACAAGTGCCCTCAGGAAATGCAGTTCTTCAACAGCTTCGTTGATAAAACCCTGCTTGACAGGCTCAACTCGCTCGTCGACAGTGATTACGTTAAGGTAACCTATACTGAGGCTGTCGAGCTTTTGCAGAAATCCGGCGAGAAGTTCCAGTATCCGATAAGCTGGGGCAGCGACCTTCAGACCGAGCACGAGAGGTACCTCACCGAAAGGATATTCAAGAAGCCTGTGTTCGTAATAGATTACCCGAAGGAGATAAAGTCCTTCTATATGCGCCAGAATGATGATGGCAAGACGGTTGCCGCTATGGACCTGCTCGTTCCCGGTGTCGGCGAAATTATCGGCGGCTCGCAGAGAGAGGAGCGCCTCGACGTATTGAAGGCGAGAATGGATGAGCTCGGACTCGACGAGAAGGACTACTGGTGGTATGTCAACCTGCGTAAGTTCGGCGGAACGAAGCACGCAGGCTACGGACTTGGCTTTGAGCGTATCATAATGTACGTTACGGGCGTGTCCAATATACGCGACGTTCTTCCTTATCCGAGAACAGTAGGTAACGCGGAGTATTGATGTGCAGGCAGTAATTACGGTTGCGATGCTCGCCCTTGGTCTTTCTATGGATGCCTTTGCGGTATCCGTATGCAAGGGACTGTGTATGGACAGAGCAGATAACAGAAAATGCGCGATAGTCGGCCTTTGGTTCGGCGGCTTTCAGGCACTGATGCCCCTTATCGGCTATCTTGTGGGCGCGCTTTTCGCGGATAAGATAGAAAAATTCGACCATTGGATAGCCTTCGCGCTTCTGACAGTTATAGGACTCACTATGATTAAGGAGGCATTTGAGAAGGACTCAGAGGATGTCTGTGACCGTGATAATAAGAACGCATCCCTCTCATTTAAGGTAATGCTCGTTATGGCGATAGCCACCAGCATTGACGCGCTCGCATCGGGCGTCGCACTTGCCTTTGACGGAAGCGTTAATATATTCGCGGCAGTTGCCGCTATCGGATGTATCACCTTTATTTTCTCCTTTATAGGAGTGAAGATAGGCAATATATTCGGCTCAAGATACAAATTCATCTCCGAGCTTGCGGGCGGAATTATCCTTATCGGGCTTGGAGTGCGGATACTGATAACCCATCTTTTAGGTATGGGATAAAGGAGATTAAAATGACGGGACGTGTAAGCGTAAAGCATATAAACAGATATATAACGATAGCGCTTTTCTGCGCCCTTGCGTACGTTGCTACCCTTGTTTTCAGAATACCGGTTGGCTTTTTAACCTTTGATATCAAGGATGCGATTATAACCACGGGAGCCTTGTTCTTCGGTCCTCTTGCGGGCGTTCTTATCGCGCTTCTCGTTTCGGTTATCGAGCTTACCATCAGCAGCACGGGAATTTACGGACTCATAATGAATTTCTCGTCGAGCGCAGTATTTGCTATGGTCCCCTCACTGTTTTATATGTATAAGAAGCGTTTGTCGAGGGCAATAATAGGACTCTCTGTCGGCGTTCTATCTATGACCGCCGTAATGCTTTTGCTCAATATATTTGTAACACCCTATTATATGGGTGTTGACCGTGCCGTTGTTATCTCGATGATACCAACCCTTTTCTTGCCCTTCAATCTTATCAAGGGCACGATAAACGCATCCTTAACTATGATTATTTATAAGCCTATTTCAAATGCACTTAATCGCTCGGGGCTTATACATATCTACCCCTCTAAATGCAAGCGGGAGAAGAAAACTCACGGAAAATTCAGCATTGTCATATCCCTTCTCGCCGTTCTTATTGCAATTGTGTGCACCCTCATTCTCGTTCTCGTGCTTGACGGCAGCTTCGTTCTGTTCGGAATAGGAATAGGGGGATAATATGAGTATTAAATACGAAATTCTCAAATCAAAGCGCCTTGAATATATAATATTCTTGGGCATAATACGAATCTTTCTCGAGTTTTTCGATATATCGCTTCGCCGCGGCAGACTCTTTTTCATTGGGTCGGTGTCAACGCATACCGTGTTCTTCGCTGTTTCTATGATTCTTCTGTGTGCGGGCGCAATAGCGAGAAAAGAGGGGATGTGCGCCTTCGGCGTTGCGGGCACGTCCTACGTCTATTTCTATTTTGTGGTCATTGATATTCTGACTATGATAGCGACCAAGAGCCCCTCACTCGTCTTCTACGTAATATCCTCGGCGTTTATATTCGTGTCGGGCGTTATCGTTCTCTCTTATATGTTTGGCAAATTCTCGAATAAAACCGCGCGTATAGCCTCGCTTGTATCGCTATGTGTGGCGGCGGCGTATTCGCTCTTTGCAATTATTATGAGCATTTCCACAAAAACGCTTCTGTTCTCGGATTTACTCGATGCCTTCACCCCCCTTGCCTTTATGCTTATCTCTCTTGATTCGCGCGAAAGCAAATACTGAGGTGGCTATGGAGAGAAAAAGATTTGTTAAAAACGACAGCGGATTTATCTGTAAAAACTGCAAAAAAGAGGTAAAGCCCCTCGGATACAGCTCGCGCAACCACTGTCCGTTCTGCCTTTATTCCTTGCACGTTGACGTTATGCCGGGCGACAGGGCAAACGAGTGCGGCGGACTTATGCGCCCCTTGCGCGCCGACCCGGATGCGAAGCGCGGCTACGTTATAACCTATATATGCGAAAAATGCGGCTCGCGCGGCAGAAACGCCGCCGCCCATAATGCGAAGGTTCAGCCTGACAGCATAAATCTCTTGATAAAGCTGACTGCGGGCGAATACAAATAATTTGACGGAGCGAAGGAGATTTTTATGGATGAAATGATATTCGAGCCGGCAAACGCATACGACAACGAATATAAGGCGAAGTTTGTCGAAAACGCCGAGAAAATGTTTGATGACCTCGTCAAAGCCTCGGGTGTCAATGTTGAACAGAATCGCGAAACTGCGGCAGACTACAGGAAAAAATCGCTGGAATCCTCTGGCCACGACAAAAGGCTGTCGAGGGAGAAAACCAAGAGGGTGCTGCTTATAATTCTCTCGGTTCTTCTCTCCGTTCTCATCATTCCGACGGTTTTAATTATCATCTATACAGTAAAAAAGCTTAACCCGAAAATCAGGGAAATGAAAAGCATGAGTGAAAGGCTCAATCGCGAGGAGGCGGAGCTGCTATCACGCGCGAGGGCTCAGCTCTCACCCCTTCTTTCCCTCTTTGACGAAGCTATGCCGCCGCGCCTTATCGAGCAGACGGTGCCGCTTCTTGATATGGATAAATATTACGATATGCGCCGCTTTGATTATTTAAGCGGCAAATACGGCTTTGAGGACAGCCACGGAAGCGATGCCTCAACCCTCGGTATAATATCGGGGCAGATAATGGGTAACCCCTTTGTCCTTGAGAGGTACAAGCAGGTGCGTATAGGCACTCATACGTACGTAGGAAATCTGACTATCAGCTGGGTTGAGGTTGACGTTGATTCGAAGGGCAGGCGTATTACACGGCGCAGAACTCAGGTTCTGACCGCTACCCTTGAAAAGCCAAAGCCTATCTATTCGACGCATATAAGATTGATTTACGGAAACGACGCCGCCCCTAACCTTAATTTCTCGCGCACCGCTACCGATGCGGAGAAAATGAACGAAAGGGAGCTTGAGCGTTACGTAAGTCGCGGTGCAAAAAGGCTGCGTAAGAAGGCAGCGCGCTCTCTGTCCACAGGCTTCACCGAGATGGGAAATGCCGACTTTGACGTTCTTTTCGGCGCTACCGACAGAGATAACGAGGTCGAGTTCCGCCTTTTGTTCACACCCTTGGCGCAGAAAAACCTTGTTGACATTATAACGGGCGGCACGCCCTACGGCGACGACTTTACATTTATCAAGAGAGGGTGTCTTAACTACATAATGTCCGAGCATTCTCAGGCGCGCGATTATGAGTTTGACCCCAAGAGATATTTCTCTTACGATATCGACGAGTGCCGCCGTCTGTTTTTACAGTACACAGCAAACGATTTTCAGTGCATCTACTTTGATTTGGCACCCCTGATTTCAATACCTCTGTATCAGCAGCACAAGCCAAAGGAGTATATATACAAGGACAGCTACCCCCAGAACTATACGACAAGGGAGAGCGAGGTTCTCGCAAACACCTTCCCCTCGCATTATTTTGCAAACGGACACTCTGCAACCGATTCTATTCTGAAATCCGAGGTTCTGGCAAAGCATGACGGTACCGACACCGTTGAAATAACCGCGTATTCCTTTATGGCGGAGAGCCGCGTTGATTTTGTTCCCGTATGGGGAGGGGACGGAAGGCTTCATTCGGTTCCTGTGCATTGGACAGAGTATATACCGACAGAACGCCGCACACGCCTCAACATAAGAGCGACTGAAAGAGGTAACATGCCCGCAAGCACCGGGGCGAGCGTGTCGAAGCACGGACTGTTTGCATACATTGATTAAAAAATTAAGGAGGATATAGAAATGGCAAACGCATTAGACGAAATGAATGACCCTGTTGTAGAGGGTGGCAGAGACGTAAACGTAATCGCAAAGCGACTTCCCGTTGAGAGACCTATGAGCGCCGTAATACTTGAAATTGTACTCTGGTGTCTTTTCATAATCCCGGGAGTTATCTATCTTATCTGTAAGATAAAGGCGAAAAGCTATTTCAAGCAGTTAGAGCAGAAGCTTCAGCACGATGCCTCGCAGATAGATAACTATCTTGAGCAGAGAGTAATGATTCTTCAGAACTGCGCTAAATTGCTTGATAAGGCAATCGAGCTTGACAAGAGCACCTTTGAGAATATAGCAAAGTACCGCAGCGGTACGCTCGACGACGAAACGAGAAATGCGCTTTCGGGCAGTATTGACGGTGCCAGCCGTTCTATAAATCTCGCATTTGAGAGCTACCCTGACCTGAAGGCTCATAACGAAATTGCCGACGCAATGCAGCAGAACAGCTACCTGCAAAGAGAGATAACCGCGGCACGCGAGGTTTACAACGATACCGTAAACACCTGGAACAGAGAAATATTTATGTGGCCTGTAAAGCAGCAGGTAGCAGCTAAGTGCGGATACACAACCCGCATCCCCTTCGCAACGACCAAGGAAATCAAGGAGCAGGCTCGCGGCGTATTCTTCTGAGCCGACATAACAAAAAAGCCCAACCTCACGGTTGGACTTTTCATTTATACCCTTCTGTGTGTAAAAAAAGCGTTGCCACGCAACGCTTTTTCTATTTAATTGCGCGCTCTATAACAGAAAGCGCTCTTTTCGCATCCTTATCCGTCATTTGCGGCATATCGCCGAGAGGGTACTCGATGCCGAGATTTTCATATTTCGCGCGCCCGAGCGTGTGATAGGGCAAGACCTCGATTTTCTCAATATTGTCAAAATCTGAAAGGAATCTGCCCAGCGAGAGAAGCTGCTCGTCCGTGTCGGTATATCCCGGCAAAAGCACCTGTCGCACACGCATCTTCACGCCCTTGTCACGAAGGTAACGTGCAAATTTCAGCACGGCCTCGTTTGAGTGCCCCGTCAGCCTCTCGTGCACCGCCTTATCAATATGCTTTATATCCAGCATAACCAAATCGGTAACTGCGAGCAAACGGTCAACCCTATCCCTTATGCTCTCGGAAAAAACTATGCCCGAGGTGTCAAGGCAGGTGTGAATCCCCTTTTCCTTGGCAAGCTCAAAGAGCTCAGTGAGAAAATCGAGCTGGAGCATAGGCTCGCCGCCCGTCGCGGTGATTCCGCCCGTTTTGTAAAACTCGATGTTGCGAAGCATTTTACCGAGAATCTCCTCGGCACTCATCTTGTTCCCCGCGCGCAAAGCCCAGCTGTCGGGATTGTGGCAGTAGAGGCATCGCATAGGACACCCCTGAAAAAACACCACGAAGCGCACGCCCGGACCGTCAACGGTGCCGAAGCTCTCAATCGAGTGAATATATCCTGTCATTATATTTCCGAGTGGAAGGTTCTCGATATAACCTCATCCTGCTGTTGCTTTGTCAGCTTGATGAAATTAACCGCATAGCCCGATACACGAATCGTGAGCTGAGGATACAGCTCGGGGTGCTTCTGCGCGTCGAGCAGAAGCTCTCTGTCAAATACGTTTACGTTGAGGTGGAAGCCGCCCTTGCGTCCGTAGCCGTCGAGCAGAGCAACGAGGTTTGCCTCTCTCTCCTCGTCCGTCTTTCCGAGCGCAGAGGGGATAATCGTGAACGTGTTGGATATACCGTCCTGCGAATCAATGAACGGAATCTTCGCAACCGAGGCAAGAGATGCAACCGCACCGCTGCTGTCCCTTCCGTGCATGGGGTTAGCACCGGGCGCAAACGCCTCGCCGGCCTTTCTGCCGTCGGGGGTAGAGCCTGTATTCTTTCCGTAGGTAACGTTTGAGGTTATCGTGAGAATAGAGGTTGTGATTATGCCGTTGCGGTAGGTCTGATTCTGACGCAGGCAGTGAATGAACATAGAGAGCACCTCTTTTGCGATGCTATCAACTCTGTCGTCGTCGTTTCCGTATTTCGGGAAATCGCCCTCGGTGATGAAATCGGTGACGATGCCCTTTTCATTCCTTATAGCCTTAACCTTGGCATACTTGATGGCGGAGAGCGAGTCTGCAACCACCGAAAATCCTGCAATGCCCGTAGCAAACCAACGTCTTACGTGCTTGTCGTGCAGGGCCATCTGGAGTCTTTCGTAGGAATATTTATCGTGCATATAGTGGATAATGTTGAGCGTGTTGACGTAGACCTCAGCCAGCCACTTCATCATATCCTTATATTTTGCCATTACGTCATCATAGTCGAGAATATCTCCCTCAACAGGGCGGTATTCGGGGCCGACCTGCTCACCGCTGATTTCGTCAACACCGCCGTTGATTGCGTAGAGCAGACATTTAGCCAGATTTGCACGTGCGCCGAAGAATTGCATTTCCTTGCCGAGCTTCATCGAGGATACGCAGCACGCGATAGCATAATCGTCACCGTGCATCGGACGCATGAGGTCGTCGTTTTCATACTGGAGCGCATGATGCTTTATCGAAATCTTCGCGCAGTATCTCTTAAATTCCTCAGGTAGATGCTCCGACCAAAGAACAGTCAGGTTAGGCTCCGGAGCCGCACCGATATTGTTAAGGGTATTGAGGTAACGGAACGACATCTTCGTAACCAGAGGACGTCCGTCAGTGCCAAGACCGCCGATAGACTCGGTAACCCACGTGGGGTCGCCTGCAAATATTGCGTTGTAATCGGGTGTCCTTGCAAAGCAAACCATACGCAGCTTCATAACAAAATGGTCAACGATTTCCTGAGCCTCACTCTCGGTTATTGTGCCGTTTTTCAGATCGCGCTCGGCGTAAATATCAAGAAACGTTGAGGTTCTTCCAAGGCTCATTGCCGCGCCGTTTTGCTCCTTAACTGCCGCAAGGTATGCAAAGTAGAGCGCCTGAGTTGCTTCCTTCAGTGTCGTTGCGGGCCTTGAAATATCGCATCCGTAGATTTCTGCCAGCTTTTTCAGCATTTCGAGGGCGCGAATCTGCTCGGACAGCTCCTCTCGGTCACGGATTATATCCGCGGTCATAGAGCCCTGAGTAGCCTCCTTCTGCCTCTGCTTATCCTCAATAAGCCTGTCAACACCGTACAGGGCAACACGGCGGTAATCGCCGATAATTCTTCCGCGTCCGTACGCATCGGGCAGACCGGTAATTATGTGGTTGGAACGGCACTTTCTCATTTCGGGTGTGTACGCATCGAAAACGCCTGCGTTGTGCGTCTTTCTGTGCTCGGTGAAGAACTCAACTATCTCGGGGTCAACCGCATAGCCGTTGTCCTTGCACGCCTTCATCGCCATTCGGATACCGCCATAGGGCTGAAGCGAGCGCTTCAAGGGCATATCGGTCTGAAGACCTATAATTTTTTCCTTATCCTTATCTATATATCCGGGGCCGTGCGAGGTTATCGTGGATACTACTCTTGTATCCATATCGAGCACTCCGCCCGCATCTATTTCCTGCTTTTTCAGCTCACTAACCCTTTCCCATAGGTCAAGCGTGTCCTTGGTAGGACCCTCGAGAAATTCATCACCGCCATAGTAGGGGGTGTAGTTGTGGTGAATGAAGCTTCTTACGTTAATTTCGGTTTGCCACGAGCCGGGCACGAAATCCTTCCATTCTTCTCTCATAACATTTCTCCGTTTCAATTTATATGATAGTTTATTTTTTAACAAATATAAAAAGCCAACCAGTCTAAGGCTTCAGCCCAGACGGTCGGCGTAATTTACAAAAAAGCGTTATACTCCCGTATGGTTGAGCCCACGAAAATCCGTCAGTCATATAACGTCTTTATTATAGCATACACCGCGTCGAATGTCAATAGGTTCTTTAACTAAATTTTTGCCTTTTGCGACAAAATTTTCATCACAAAAATTTTTATTGCATTATTTTGCGCGAGGTGGTAAAATATATTCAGGAAAACTAAGAAGGGGGTGCGAAATGAAGCCTGTTCTTTCTTCATCTGTGATGAGAAAAAGCGATGAAGCGACAATAGATAGCGGCATATCGGGAAAGGAGCTGATGCTGCGCGCTGCGAGGGGTATATACGAAAGCGCGCGTTACTTCGGCAGAGTATCAATCGTGTGCGGCTCGGGAAATAACGCAGGTGACGGATACGCGCTCGCGCTGTTGCTTGCCGACGGCGGTATTCTTCCCAATATTATTCTTCTTTATGATAAATTTTCAAATGACGGAAAATATTATTTTGAAAGGTGCAAGCAAAAAAATATTCCGTATTCCTTTTTTGATAAAAAGAAGGATATTCCCAAGTCTGATATTATAGTCGACTGCATTTTCGGCACAGGCTTTCACGGTGTGCCGAGCGGGATTGCAAGGGAGGCAATTTCAGCGATAAACGCTTCCGGCGCGTATGTAATTTCAGCGGATATAAACAGCGGCCTTGACAGCGACAGCGGACTTTCCGAGTGCGCGGTGGTATCCGACCTCACCGTTTCAATCGGCTCGTACAAGAGCGGACATTTTCTCGGAATGGCGAAGGATTTTATCCGCTCGCTTTCAAACTGCGATATAGGAATCGCCCCGACGGAGCCACCGTATCTGCTTATAGAGGATACCGATGTAAAGCCGCTTTTTGAAAAACGGAGCCGCTTTTCGCATAAGGGCAGCTTCGGTTACGTAACACTTATCGGCGGCTCGCTCTGCTACGGCGGCGCAATAAAGCTGTCAAACCTCTCAATGTCTGCCTTGCGCTCGGGCGCAGGTGTGTCCCGACTTGCTGCGCCTGTGAGCATTGCACCCTCGCTTACACCCTATCTTTTGGAGAGCACCTATTTTCCTATGACCGACGACGGCAGAGGAAATATACTATATAACCCCACGGATATTGACGGTGCAATATCGGGCGCCGCCTGCGTTGCTATGGGAATGGGTATAGGAAAATCGAGGGCGGTATACGACACGGTTGAATACATCCTCAAAAGTTATAAAAAAACCTTGATTTTAGACGCCGACGCGCTCAACTCCCTCGCCGAATACGGTGTGAATATACTGAAGGGTGCTGCGTGCAGGGTAGTGCTTACCCCTCACCCCCTCGAGCTTTCACGCCTGTGCGGTAAAACGCGAGAGGAAATACAAAGTGCTCCGATAGAAACGGCAGTGGAATTTGCACGCAAGTACGGTGTTATCCTTCTTTTGAAGGGGGCATCCACAGTAATCACCGACGGTGAAACGGTTATGATAACCGACAGGGGCTGCGCGGGAATGGCAACCGTAGGCAGCGGCGACGTTTTGTCGGGCATATTGACGGCGCTTCTCGCCCGCGCCGACTCGCTCGGCGTATCACCTCTGCTCGCAACTGCGGCAGGCGCATACCTTAACGGTGTCGCGGGCGAAATAGCGGAAAAATCGGTTGGCGATATATCAATGACTGCATCCGACACAGTCGCCGCTATCCCCACGGCTATTTTGAGAATAAGAGGATAAGAAGAGGCTGCTTCATTTCGGCATAACCGCAAACAAAAAAGTGAGGGACAAAAAGCTCCTCACTTTTAATTTTACTAAAAACTATATCCCGTTGACAATAAGGAAAAATCTGGGATTTTTGGTTTATTACAGCCTTTTGTTTGCTACCGTCTTTTCACTCTCTCTTGTACCGAGTACGGCGACGAGCGCGAAAACGGCGGTTTCTGCTCAAAATCAAGCAAGCCCCGAAAGACACTTCGCACTAAGAATTTAGTAAAATCAGATGAATTAAGCAAAAAAACGTAGGATTGCTGAATTCTTAATTACTCAGCCCCTTATTTTATTTTCGGTAAGCGAAGCTCTCTTTCCGCTCCCTCGTTTTCGATAAGAACGAATATTATAACCGACAGCATAGCAAACGGTATCGGGTTAAACTCTCCCGTGTCCGTCTGCGAGAATAAAAGGAGAGCAAGGTATGAGAGCGACAACCCCATGGTTTTTCCGTTCCACCTCGTAAACGCAAGCGACAAACGCGACAGAAGCAGATATCCAAAGCCAAGGCAACCGACGGCTCCCATAGCTCCCCAAATCTGCGGAAAATACATATGGTACCACGAGATACATCCGTCGGCGGCATATACGTCCGCATTTCTGTCGGAAACCATTCCCGCACCGAACACGGGATTTGAACGGAAATCGGCAAAGGAGCGCAGGAGCATCTGATATCTGCTCTCGCTCTTATCAAACAAACCGTTCTGTATGCGCTCGAAAATTTCGGGCAGCATAGCATTTCCGTACCTCGCCAGCAAAATTGAAAATGCAGTTGCGAGCAAAAGAAGGAATACCCCCCTCTCTCTTGCGCCAACCTCTGCCCCCACGGCATAGCATATAAGGGAAATTGCCAGTACAGCCGCGCCGAACAGCATAGCGGTGCGCGAGGTCGATATAACGAGTGAGAGAAAGAATATATTTCCGAGAGCAAGCAGCACACCCCTTAAAACAAGGGGGTATTTTTTCATACCTGCAAGGCATATTGCCGTAGGTATGCACATTATAATTATCGTGCAGATAGTGTTTCGAAACGGAAAATCGGAGATAAGTAGCATTTCCTTTGATACGTAGATGCTTATTTTTGACGAAATATCCGCCATCACCTTAAACACGGTCAGCGCGCAAATAACGCCAAGAGAGGTCATATACAGCATAAACCTCTCGCTTCTGTCACCGTACCTGCTCTCGCCCTCATATCTGTTTTTGTAGATAAGGTAGAGAAGTATAGGTAAAGCCGACAGCCCCGAAAGGTAGTAAAGTGACGTGAGGTTAAAATAATTTGAGAAGGATAGCGAGCCAAGTCCGCCGAGCAGTATAGCCGCGCCCGAAAAGATGAGAGGGCGAAGATACCTACCGTGAGAAAAGGGCTTTCTGTATATAACGAAGTGCGTTACGATAGCGATAAATACCACAACGCCAAACGGGAAAAACGGCTTTATCGTCGAGAAGAAATCGGTGAATACGCCGAGCATAGTCGTGCCCGTCGCCATAATGCAGAGAAAGGGCATAAGGCACGCGTCAATATCGTCGTGGAAAAACAGACATATCGTAATTATCAGTATGTCGGCAAACATACACCACATAGATGCACTCAGCGAATTTGCATAAATTGCCACCACCGACGGAATCGCCGACAGCAAAATCCCAACGGGAGACATCATCCCGCGCCTGAATATGCCGAGTATTCGCTCTCCCATTTTCTCACCTCGTATTTCATCCCTCGCGCAAATCGGGTAATAACAGGTAAAGTATATCATAAAAACAGTGTAAAATCAAGTCAATGAAAGCCAACGCAAATAAAAAGATAAAAAAGTTATCATTAATAATAAATGTTAATAATTTATACATAAATAAATGCTGATTTGTTCACATTTGCTTGGTATAATATTGCTTGCGCCAAAAAGCGTATGGACCGTTAGCTCAGTTGGTTAGAGCAACCGGCTCATAACCGGTCGGTCCGGGGTTCGAGTCCCTGACGGTCCACCAAAAAACGACAGGTCGAAACCTGTCGTTTTTTTTATTCATTGCGAAAGCAATGGCATATCATCACGCGTTAGCGTGCATATCATCGCCGAAGGCGTATATCATCAGCCTTTAGGCTGGATGTCATCACACTTTTAGCGTGTATTATCTGCGACTTGACGATATACAGTTTCTGCAAAATTGATGATATACCGCAACAAGCTGCGGATGATATACACGGCTCTGCCGTGATGAAATATAACGGCTCGATTTACGTTAAGAAGCTCCAGCAAAAAAGCACCCGAGAGGGTGCTTTTTTTAATTGATGAGCGCGGGTTCTTCCGAGGGCTTTTCCGCCTCGGCGGGCTTTTCTTCCTCGGTGAGAACGGTGTCTTCCTTCGGCTGCAGGAGGTGCTCGCTGTCAACGTGGATGGTGCCGAAAACCGTGGGTGAAAACGCATTTGCTATTTTGTAGCCCAAAAGCTCGGGGTTAAACTGCGGCTTCATCATAACGAGCAGTCCAAACGAGCGCGGCAATATATCGGACAGTGAGCCCATCAGCCTCTCTGCCATATTCTTGCCTGGTATTTCGCGAAGCCCTATGCGGATATTTTGCATATTATCATAATAGAGGCTGATTCTTACGGCGTTGGGAAGCTCGGGGTAGATAAGCTCAAGCTTTATCATTTTTTCTCTGTCCTCGCTCCTGGTAACCTCACACCGTGCAGCTACCGCGTAGAGCTCGCCGTTGAAATCAAGCTCGCCTCGGATAAACTCGCCAAAGCCTGCCCTGATTTTATGCACGAGCATACCCTCGGTGAAGGTGAATTCGAGTCCGTTTCTTGCGGGCATAACCATAAGCGAGGTGAGCGAATCGGTATAATTGTTCTGCATCACCCGGACGAAAAGGGGAAGCAACGACACGTTATTCTTTACAATGTCGTATTGTCTGCCGAAAAACTCATCGGCACTTGGTGCCTTCCTGAAAATACGTGAGAAAAATCCGCGTTTTGTCGGCTCGGTGAAGCTTCTGCTTGCGAAAAAATCGCGTTCGTGCCCAAGAAGACGCTTGTACGCGCGTCTGCTTTTCCGCAGATTTCTGCGTGAAAAGCGTGAGGGGTCGAAGAACTTGTCTAAAAGAGAGAGGAAGGCGCTTCTCTGGAACAGCTCGTCGTTTCCCGAAAATACAGAAATGAGCATATTGCTTTCGGGACACACCCATAGATTCTGTCCGAGCATGCCGTTAAAAAGGTAGGATCGGGAATTCTTATTTACCCAGACGTGCTGACCGTAATCGTAATCGCCGTCATCATTGCTTTGCATACTTATAGCGGTAGCGCCCTTTATAAATTCCTCGCTGATTATCCTTGTGCCGTTCCACATACCGCCGTTGAGGCAGAGAAGCCCTATCTTTGCCATATCGTAATTGCTTATGTAGAGCCCCCAACCACCCTTGCTGATTTTTTCGGGCGATTTTTCCCAGAAAACGTTTCTGATGCCCAGAGGAGCAAAAAGGCGCACCTTCAAAAATTCAAACAGGTCAACGCCGCTAACCTCTTTTACAATTACCGAAAGTATGTAGGAATTCATGCTGTTGTAGGAAAGAGCCTCGCCAACCGCCCCCTTCAATGAGCCCGAAAGATAATCTGCGGTCCAGCTCTCGCTGACGATAGAGCCAAGCTCGCCGAAGGTGTGAGGAACGCTCATTTCAAGCAGATTTTTAACGGTAACCGCGCGCATTTCCTTGCTAACCGCCTTGCCGAAAATATCCGCAAGGGTTGTGTCGTGGGAGAGGCGCTTATCGTCTATCAGCATACCGATAGCAAATGCCGTTACCGATTTTGACATTGAATGGCAGAGATGCCATTCCTTCGTGTCGTATCCGGGTGCGCTCGCATCGCAAATCACCTTGCCGTCGCAAACGATGAGAAGACTGTGCACAATCGCGCTCGGCTCGCGCTCAAGAGCCAAGAGAAATTCATCAATGTGAGAGGAAGATATTCCGACACTCTCGGGCAGGGCGCGCGAAAGGTCACGCACGGCGTTTTTTCCGTACGAGGAAGCGGTTTTTTGCGCCACATAGGGTATCTGCGCCACACGGCTTTCCTTTTTTATAAAATAACCTTCGATAAGGTCAAGCGCCCTTTTGTAATTTATATCCATCAAAAATCCTCTCAAAAATCTGTTTGTATCTTAATTATAGAGCATAATAAAAATAAAATCAACAACCAAAATGAAAATTAACAAATCAGTTCCCGGGAATAAAAAGAGAAAAAAGTAAAAAAATGCCTAAAAATATGCAAAAAAATGTCGATTTGCACTTGACTTATTGTTCTGTTTGTTGTATAATCACATTGTTATAATTTTATCAAGGGAAATAAAGGTAAAAAAATTAAAATGAAAAAAAGACTAATACTTGTAACCTCACCGCCCGCATGCGGAAAAACATATATATCCAAGATGCTCGCGAAGAGCATTAAAAATATCGTCTATCTTGACAAGGATACGCTCATTCCCCTGTCGCACGTTATCTTTGACGTGGGCGGCCACGAGCGTAACCGCAGCTCCGAGTTCTTTGAGAGGTATATCAGAAACCCCGAGTATGAGGTAATCGTTAATCTGGCTATGGAGGCACTCGAATACGCGGACACCGTGCTCATCAACGCACCCTTCACCCGCGAGGTGAGAAATCCCGAATATATAAGGGAGCTTAAAAGGAAGCTGGCGATGCACAATGCCCGTCTCACTGTTGTCTGGGTTGAAACCACTCTTGAGGTATGCCGTCAGCGTATGGTAGCGCGCAATTCCCCCCGCGACACGTGGAAGCTTGCGAATTGGGATGAATACATCTCAACCCGCGATTACAGCATTCCCGAGGGCATTGACGATCCTACCGTTCCCGACGATTTCCTCATTTTCAAGAATTCGTCAGATGCGGAATACAACGAATCAATGGCGAGAATACTCAAGGTATTTGAGCAGTAAGCAACAAGGGACTGCTTCATTTTGGCATAACCGCAAACAAAAAAGTGAGGGACAAAAGGTTCCTCACTTTTAATTTTACAAAAGCCTGTATCCTAACGGCAATAAGGTAGAAAATCCGAGCTTTACTGAATTCTTAATGACTAAGCCCCTTTATATTTTTTTAAGCAGAATCGGCAGCTCCGAGAGCGCGCTTATCTCGTAATCGGGAATTATATCCGTGGCATTTTCCTTGCCGCGCGGATTGTATAGGCAGGTCAGAATACCAGCGTTTTTTCCGCCGAGAATGTCGGAGGTGAGGCTATCGCCCACCATAATGGCACGCTCGCGCTCAACTCCGCCCGCAAGCGAGAAGCACTTATCAAAAAAATCACGGCTCGGCTTATTTACACCAAGCTCGCTCGATATGAATATTCCGTCAACGTATCGGGAAATGCCCGAGCTCTCAATGCGCCCCTTCTGTATTCTCGCCGTTCCGTTTGAGGCTACAAATACTCTGTATTTGCCGTATAGCTCCTTCAAAAGCTCTTCTGCGCCGTCCATAAAGAAATGCCCCTGACCGAGCAGCCCCTCGTACAGCTCTCTCGCTCTTGCAACCGAGCGCTCGATTCCCAGCTCCTTAAACAAAAGCTCAAAGCGTACCGACAAAACCTCCTCACGAGTGAGCTCGCCGCGCTCAAACCGCTTCCATTGCATATCGTTGATCTTGCTGTAAAGGGTGATGTTTTCCTCGCTCGGCTCGATATCGAGCGCGCGCATGGCCTTAGCTATCGCAACCGCTTCAGCCTTGTGAAAATCAAGAATGGTATCGTCAAGGTCTAAAAACAGTGTATCAATCATTTTCTCCACCTCACTCTAAATTCCATTTTACCATACATTAACCCATCCGTCAACACCGCAAGAAAATAAAGTCGATTTTTTCGAAAAAAAGATACAAATTGCTCGCTTTTTGTCTATAATTCACAAAAAATTAAATAAATTTCTCCAAAAACTGTTTATTTTTACAAAAACCTATGCTATAATTAAATTGCAGATACGAGGTATTTGCAAAGAATAGCAAAGGTGGTACACTATATGAAAATCAAGATTACAGCACGCCAGATGAACGTAAGGGACAGCCTTCGGGAATTAATTGAGAAAAAGCTTTCAAAGCTTGATAAGTTCTTTGGCGAGGACACCGTAGCAGACGTGAAATGCTCCTGCAAGCACCAAAGTCAGATAATAGAAATAACGATTTCATATAACGGAACTCTTTTCAGAAGCGAGGAGGGAAGCGACACCTTCCAGACCGCGCTTGACCGCTCGCTCGAATCGCTTGAAAGACAGATAAGGAAGAACAAAACGCGCCTTGAAAAACGACTTCGCGCAAGCGCATTTGAGGACTATGCTCCCGACGTTGAGGGCGAGGAGGGCGAGTACGTTATACACACAAAGACCTTTGAGATGAAGCCGATGACGAGAGAGGAAGCGATAATGCAGATGAACCTTTCAGGTCACACCTTCTTTATTTACCTTGACAGTGATGAGAACAAAACCTGTCTTGTATATAGACGCAATGACGGTGCATACGGGCTCATATCTCCTGCTTGATAGCGGCGTATTTTGACATCCTTTTCCTTTTTCCACCAAGCTCGCCGTATTCTATACGGCATCGGGCAGAAGTACAAAAAACTGCAATAAACCAAAAAACGCAGATTTTTTCCTTGTTGTCAACGGGATATAGATTTTAGTAAAATTAAAAGTGAGGAACTTTTTGTCCCTCACTTTTTTGCTTGCGGTTATGCCGAAATGAAGCATCCCCTTTTATATATTAATTATTTAGCAGTAAGGTATCCCTCGCGGTAGAGCAGCTCTGCAATAAGAACGGCTCCGCCTGCGGCACCGCGCAGGGTGTTGTGGGAAAGTCCTACGAACTTGTAATCGAATACGCTGTCCTCGCGCAGTCTGCCGATGGTTATACCCATACCGCCGTAAATATCGCGGTCAAGGCGAGCCTGAGGGCGGTTATCCTCCTCAAAGTAGGTGAGGAACTGCTCGGGCGCAGAGGGAAGCTCCAGCTCCTGAGCGCGGCCCTTGTATTCCTTCCATGCGTTGAGTATGTCTTCTTTGCTCGGCTTGTTCTCAAATTTAACGAAAACTGCTGCGGTGTGACCGTCGGTAACGGGAACGCGGATGCACTGGGTAGTGATAAGCGGCTCCTTCGCCTTAACTATCTCGCCGTTTTCAACAGAGCCCCAGATTTTGAGAGGCTCCTGCTCGCTCTTTTCCTCCTCGCCGCCTATGTAGGGGATAACGTTGTCTATCATCTCGGGCCACTCATTGAAGGTCTTGCCCGCGCCGCTGATTGCCTGATAGGTGGTGGCAAGAACGGTGGTGGGCTTGTATTTGAGCAGAGGGGTGAGCGCGGGAACGTAGCTCTGAATAGAGCAGTTGGGCTTAACCGCGATAAAGCCGCGCGTAGTGCCCAGACGCTTTCTCTGGTCGGAAATTACAGATAGATGCTCGGGGTTGATTTCGGGTATTACCATAGGAACGTCGGGCGTCCATCTGTGCGCTGAGTTGTTAGAGATTACGGGAATCTCCGCACGTGCGAATTTGTATTCAAGCTCGCGTATCTCGTCCTTCTTCATATCAACCGCACAGAAAACGAAATCAACGAGGGAGGAAATCTTATCAATATCCTCAGAGGATATAATCTCCATATCCTTAACGCTCTCGGGAATCTCAGTCTTCATCTTCCATCTGCCGTCAACTGCCTCGCGGTATTTCTTACCTGCGGAACGGGGGCTGGCAACGAGCGCCGTTATTTCAAAATAGGGGTGGTTTTCAACCAGAGTGATGAATCGCTGACCGACCATGCCCGTCGCGCCAACAATTCCGGCTTTCAGCTTCTGCATAATATTCTCCTTGGGTTTTGTTCTTATTGCATATAAATATAGCATATTTTTTATGCAAAGTCAATAGAAATTTCTTATTTATATACATTATATTTCCACCCACGCCCCTGCGTGAGAACAGAACAGTGGCTAACGGATTCATAGAGAATTTTTTGTTCGCGCCCCGAAGTCGCACAAGGGTACGCTGAGAGAGTGAACGGAAATGAAAAACGGGCAGAGGTACCTATATCGGTGCTTCTGCCCTTGCCTTCGCAATTTTTATATTGTCTTTCTTGAATTTTTAATACTACAGCCCAAAATATTACTTTTTGATAATCTTTACATTAGAGGGCGAAATTCCCGACTCCGACATAACAATCTCGTTTATCTGCGCCAAATGACTCTTTTGAAGGTCAAAATCGCTCTTGACCACAACGCTTATCTTATCCTCGTTGATTACAGCTATGCACTGCTCAAAGCCCTTTGCGGTTATCAGCGTCTCAATTCTCGACTCCTTTTCGATATCCGAAGCAATGCGTGCCATCTCTGCGAGGGCCTCTGCCTTCGTTTCCTCGAGCGCGCTCTCACTGTCAACTACCGTCTGCAAAACCTCGAGAGCCTCATCGCGCGCTCTCTGTCGGCTGAGCTGAGTTGCTGTGAAATAGTTGTCGGCGGAAACCGTCGTTTCGGTTATTTCCGTTCCCTCGGTTACTGGAGCATCTGCTTCGGGTACGGTAGCAGAGCCGTCGTAGAAGAAGGTGTAATTGAGGTAAACGGCGAGTCCGATTATCAGTACTGCGGCAAGTATGATTACATTTCTTTTGCCTATTTTGGAAAAGATTTTTTTCTTTCCCGAGAAGTTGATTTTTGCCATCTTTATTCCCTCCGAGGCGTTTTTCTTGTTTGATACAATATATTTCTCTCTCTTGCGGATTATTCCACTTTTACGAGCTTTTTTTGGATATGCTTATTTTATTCGCTCCAATACCGCACGCGGTGCTCACCGCCTCCGTCACCGATAGCCTTACGTCGTCGCGGTCACCGCCCTCGCAGACCACCGCAACACCGCGCACCGTCGGCAGCCTTTTGTATAGCAAAAGCCCCTCGCCCGAGCTTGTCACGTAGCTGCCGGTGCTCTCGTTTTTTGCGTACACACATTCCTCGCCGTTTTCAAGCGTTACGGTAACGCTGACCGCGCCAACCCCTTCGATAGAGCTGCATAGCTCGCATAGCTCCGCCTCGAGCGCCGCCCGATATTCTTCGGCTGCGGCAAAATAATCGCGCTCAGAAACGGCGCTCTCCTCACCGCCACCGCGACCAAGCAAAAGAAGTGTGATTCCGAAGGCAAAAAGGAGCAAAAGCACCCACCTGCCCTTCATATTCTTGAAATAACGCAGAAATACGTTTTCATTTGCCATTTATCAGAACCTCACATTCACAGCCTAAGCCGTTTTCAATATAATGAACGATTTTCGGTGCATCCGCACCAATCGCACCGCCTGACAGATTCACACTCACCCGCTCGATTATAATACCACCGTCGGTTACCGCTATATCCGCACTAACCGAAACGTCCTCGGCACTCAGCGAAAACTCACGGCATATCTCGGACACAATTCCGCCTTCTACCGCACCCCTTGCGTCCTCGGTGGGCAGGCTCTCCTCTATCTTCTCCGATTCCTCGAAAATATCGGTTATGAACGAGAGCACATCCCCCTCTCCTACACTTGCCAGCGGTGCACAAACCGTCACCATAACCGCAAGAGATACGCAAAAGGCGAGCATAGAATCGTTTTTTGAGCTGACGACGGTACAGATTACTCCTGCCATCAGAACAGTTAACAGAACCGAATACAGATATGCACTCATATCAGCCTCCTATCGCAGGCGCACACTTTATGAAAATCGAAATGACAATTACGGTAGTAACCCCCGTCAGAGCAACCACGGCGAGAAGCATATCGAAAAGTGAAAAGAAGGAACGGAAAACCCTCTCACATTCCGAGCATCCCGCAAGAGAGGATACACCCGCGCAAAGCGACAGGGAAAAACGAATGAGAAATATGTACGCGAGCGCGGGCAGAGCAATTGCCAAAACGGCAATCACCGCCCCAATCCCAACGGTGCTTTTTATTAGCGACAGCGACGCGCCCAGCGTAGAGAGCGAGGCGGAAACCGTCGAGCCGACCATAGGCAGCGACGAGCCGACCACGAATTTGAGCGACCTTGCCGACAGCGAGTCTGTGCTCGCCGCAATAGCGCTCTGCATACCCATCGAAAAGGAGATTATCATACATACGAAGCCGATAAGGGTAACGTACGCCTTTCTTATATACCCCGAAATCGCACCTGCGCGGAATTTCACACCGAAGGAGTCGCAAACCGAAAAGCCGAGCAGAGCAATAGATATAGGCGTTAAAACGTCAAGGCAGAGCTTGTCTGTTACCGCCGCAACCGCGCTCATTCCCGCCGCACTCGCCGCCGCACCCGAGGTGGACGCCCCGCTTAACAGTATCGCCGCGCTTATCGGCGAGAGCGCGTTCATCAGCGCGCTCATATCGGCAAGATATGCCATAACCCCCTCGATTGAGGGCAATAAAATCGCACATAGCGAGGCGGCGAGCGCAAGAGATATACAGGTATTGACCCCTTTTTTAGAGGAAAGCCCCTCGCACATAGATGAAACAACGCACCCCAGCACGCATAGGGAAAGCATTGTTGCGAGGATAAAGCCTCGCTCGGACAGCTGCCCCGATAGAGCATCGGTCAGCATAGACAAAATCGCCGTAATACCGCTTCGCTCAGCCACGCTATTTGAGCTTATTCCGTCGGGGAAGGCATTTTGAGCAAGCGAGGGCAGCGAGTCGTACAGCTCACCCGCATAATCGCGCTCCTCTGCGTAGCACGTAGCCTGAAAGCAAAAAAAGAGCAGTAGCATAAAAAACACGCCCAAGGCAATCCTTTTTTTCATAGTCCTATCCTTTTCACACAAATAACGTAAGAAGCCCCTCGATTACAGGCAGAGAAATTACGAGCATCTCCGCCTTGGCAACAAGCTCCACCTTGTCCGCAACCGATGTCTGCCCCATATCTCTGCACATCCCCGCACACAGATGGGCGGCAAGGGCTATGCCCCCCGCCTTCAGCATAAAGGAAAGCTCATCTCTGACTCCCCCTGCCTCTGCGAGCGCGGACAGCTTTTCCACTATACCCCCATATCTTGACAGAGCAAGAGAGAGTATAAGCATCCCCGAGGCACAAATAACGAGAGGGGATAGCCTCGTTTCTCTCGTGATGAAGATGATAAAACAGAGCAAAACGGCAACGCCGAGTGTCTGCAGAAGGCTCATAGCCCGAATACCGCCCTCACCGTTTCGATGAGTCCCCCTATCTCTCCTATCAGCATTAAAAGAACTATTATTATTCCCGACAGGGATACAAGCATAGCCTGCTCGTCACGCCCCGCCTTGCTCAGTATCTGATACGCCACGGTAACCAGCATTCCCACCCCTGCAACCTTTAACACGAGCCCTACGTCCATTCCTTTATCCTCCAAATCTATATGAGAACTATTATGAGCATTGCTCCGCCTGTCAGCACAACCCCTCGCAGAAGGCGTGCCATTCTCGGATGCTCCTCTCTTTCGTGAGAAAGCGTGCTCTCAAATTCCGAAATATAGTAATCGCAGATCTTTACTGCTTCCTCGCGGTAGCCGCCTCCGAGCTGTCCCCACATATCCGACAGCATATCCGCCTGCGCTCTTGATATACAGCCGCGCTCGCTCGCCGCCCTGACCGCAGCGGCAAGTCCGTTTTCTCTCGCTGACGGAAGAATACCCGAGCGCTCAAGCACCTCATTTTCAAAATCCGCAAGAATTTCACCGACGGGTGTTGAAAAGCAGCTGATTTTCGCCCTCACGTGACGGATAAGAAGCAGTATTGCCTCAGTCTGTCTGGTTCTTTGTCTGCACGAGCGGGCAAGGTCAAGGGCGATATAGAGCGTTGCCGCCGCGAGAAGAAAAATTCCTATCCATTTAATCAGCATAAATTACCTCCGATGATACTAAATAAATTCAGTCCTGTATGCGTACGAGCCGTTCTCTCGGCTCACACCAATATATGCACCGAATATGCCGTTTGATGATAGAATTTTTATCGCCCTGCGGCTCATCAGCTCGGTAAAGCTCCCCGCGTGCGCGGATGCTATCAGCGCAACCCCTGCACTCTGCACGCCGAGAATTGCCGCCGCCTCGTCGGCTCCGCCGATTTCGTCGCATATTATAACATCGGGTGAGAGGGTGCGCGTGGCAATCTCTATTCCCGCAGCCCTCGGATATCCTGTAAGTATATCAACCGCAGAGCGCGCATCAATAAGTGAGGATGGAAATTCCCCTCGGCTGTCCACGATTGCCACGCGCAGCGGTGCCCTCCCCGACGATAGCTGCGCCGACGCATCGCGCAGGGCGGTGGTTTTTCCTACTCCGGGGAGCGAATATACCAGCACACCCCCTCGGCATTTCTGCCATGCCTCAACTATCGCATCTCCCGCCCCCTCTACATTATGCGGCACGCGCACCGATATCGAGCTTACGTCGGTGACACCGTACACAGCCCCTCTCTCGCACAGAGCCCGTCCGGCAATTCCTACGCGAAATCCGCCGTCTGTCGTAATGAAGCCCTGGGCAAGACTCTCGCTGTACGCATAAACCGAGTTTTTGCACAGCGCCCTCACACATTCGGCAAGCTCTTTTGCGCTCACACTCACACCGAGCGCTACCGCGTGCATATCGAGCGTCAGAGTGCATATCCTATCCGCCCGAATCCGTATCTCCGACAGCCGACGCTCAAAATCCGAATAGTTTTCTGCCACTCGTATTATTTCTCGCCCGACAGGCTGGGGTAGAGTGTCAATCAATTCGCAAAGCTTTTGACTGATAATCATTTCGACTCCTTTTACCAAATTTTTGCAAAATTTTCTATAATTTGTCAAAAACATCTTGACAAATCAAAAAAGTGTGCTATAATTGAGAGGCTAAACAGCTCGTCCCTCTTTTTTGGGCGAGCAATCAATATAAGGACGAAAGGATGAATAGAATGGAAAAGACGGGTATGTTCCGCGGAATAGACAAGCTTGGCAGAATAGTTATTCCTATGGAAATCAGAAGAACTCTTGATATCAAAGAGGGCGACAACCTTGAAATCAGCCTTGTCGGTAACGCTATCCAGCTTCGCCGCAAGTCGCTTTCCTGCTGCCTCTGCGATTCCGAGAGAGAGCTTTTTGAGATAGGCGAAAAAAACGTCTGTGCAGTATGTGCGGAAAAAATCAAGAGAATGGTTTAATACTGTTAAATAGTATTCAAGGAGCGTCCTGTGTATGACAGGCGCTCCTTTTCTGTTGGTTGCTACTATGGGCGTGAAAGGACGCAAAGAACGCCTCTGAATTGCAAAAAAAGGGCGCTGGTAGTTTATTATGCACAAAAATTGCCCCGAAAGTTTGTAGAAAACGCCGAGGGCTTTTCGGTTGACTTTATGCTCTGTAAATGATATAATATAATTGCAAATTTTTATAAGTTTATTTTGCGAAAAGGAGAAAAATATGAAAAAACTACTTTGCATTGTTTTATGCCTTGTGATGCTTATGTCGCTTGTTGCTTGTGTCGGTGATGTTGACGATCCGACAGCGACTACCACCACCGAGGGCAGCACAACCACAACTGTGGGAGCAAACCTTGACGGCTACAAGGATTACAGCACTATGCTCCCCACCGAGAACGTACATTATATCTACGTTTCCTCGAACAGCGGCCTTGATTCAAACGACGGAACCGCCGCGGATAAGGCGTTTGCGACTCTCGAGCACGCAACTCAGGCGGCTCTTGACTACGTCAACGGCGGCGGCGAGGATGACGTCATTATAGCTATGGATGACGGCGATTACTATATGGCCGATTCCTTCAACCTTCCCGCGCTCGGAAGCAAGAGTAACAAGGTTTACTATGCTACCGTAGGCGGCGGCAGGGCGAGAATCCTCGGCGGTATGAGAATAGGTCAGCAGAATATCACCTATGCAAACGAAAGCCACGTGGTAGGTAAGGATAACAAAAAGGTGCTCGACCTCGTCAGTCCCGAAATTGCTCCCTACCTGCTTGCAATTGACGTGTCCGACTTCTCAGATACACTTACCTCGATATTCAACGATGCGGGCGTGCCGAAAGCAACGGTTGGCTCCTCTACGATATCCAGCTATGATGCGGTACAGTTCTATAACGGAAACTCCAACCTTCAGCCCGCGCGTTTCCCGAACCACGGCGAGTATTCGAAGGATGCCGAGGAATTCGGCTATGACCTTGCAGGCTGGCTCTTTACCACCTACATAAACTATGAGTACACTGACAGAAACGGTGTCACCGATTGGTACACCGTCAGTGAGATGGGTGCTCTCGGCTTCTACAAGACCGCGCCTATGAACATCTGGGTAACCAACGAAACCTATGAAACCATTCACGATTGGGACTTTGCCAACCAGGAGGGACTTCTCTTCAACTTCTTCGGTAACAGCTGGGACGACCTTATCCATCAGATTGTCGGCTTTGAAACCTATGACGAGCCCTTCAATCCCGGCGGAAACAACTCCTACTATGCGTATTTCAAGACCGATAGGGGTAGGAACTACAACAGTGAGCTCGGCGGAGACGATACCAATACGGGTAACCCCACCTACCGCACCTATTATATAATGAATGTTCTTGAGGCCATCGACCTTGAGGGTGAGTACTATTACGACCACGCGTCGCAGATGCTCTATCTCTACCTCGGACAGAACCCCGATACCTCAGATCTTTACGTTGCTACCGCGCAAAATGACGTTATCGTCGGTGACGGTGCTAACAACGTAACCTTCCTTGGAGTTGACATTATGTACGGTCAGAACAACCTCGTCAGCATCAAGAATTCCTCTAACGTTTCCTTTATCGGATGTACCATCGCGCATTGCGCTGATAGGGCTATATGTGCAGATAATACGCCGAGTCTCACAATCGACTCCTGCCATATATTCGAGCTCGGTATGGGTGCTATTGATATTCGCAACACCTGCAATCCTAAGGGCACCGAGGAAATGGAGCACGCAAATATCCTTATCCAGAACTGCGATATTCACGATATTGCGTCCAGACACTATTCATATTCATGGGCAATCTACTTATCACGTCTCAGCGGTGTTACTATACGTCAGAACTCGATCCACCACGGCAAGCACGGCGCGTTCTCATGGAAGGGAGCGGCAAACCTGATATTCGAGTATAACGATATCTACGAGTTTATCCGTGAAACCGACGACGTTGGTCTTTTCTATCAGCTCTCGGATAACGCAACTCAGGTCGGTATCGTTGTAAGATACAACAAGATTCACGATATCGGTATCAACTATCCTAACTGGGGCTCTAACATCTTCTACGATGACGGCTACGGCTCGGGCTACACAATACACCACAACCTTCTCTACAATCTCTGGGACGGTGAGTATTCGAAGGCTACTATCTTCGGTAAGATGAAGGCGGCGCTCGTTCACGACAATTTCATATTCAACACGGGCGAGCGTGTCATGATGAGCTCAACCGATATGGGCGAGAGTAACTTCTGGTGGTGGCGTGACGTCAACAGCTCCTTCACTGTGAAGACTGATGCTATCTGGTCGCACATTCAGGAATCGGGAATCGGCGATGCCTGGGCAGATTTCTTCGAGGACGTTGAGGACGGACGCTTCCAGTACGATATGCTTATCTATCTCAACTCCGACAAGTCCTTCTACGACATATACGGAAACGGTATTGCCGTTAATTCCAATCTTCTCAGAAACGACGGCGGCTCAAACGTTATCCGCGATGATAACGCAAAATACATCACCGTAACACTCAATAAGACTCTTGACGGTCAGTACGACGGCAAGAATCTCACCGCAGGTGCTAAGTTCACGGGTTGGGAGAGCATAGCAGAGCTCGCAGACTTCCTCTATGAATACGGACAGCTGAGGGCATCTGAGCAGATTAATCCCGCCATCTGCTCGGTATCCTACTTTGACACTGATACGATGGGTTCTGCTATCAGCATTGATAAATTCTATATGCCTATCTACACCTACAACGAGGATACGTTTGAGTGGGAGTACAGCAAGTGGGCTGATTCCTCAGGCAACGACACAGGCGCATGGACGAATGGGTTTGAGATGATGGGACGTTACTACTACTGGGGTGACGGCTACCACGGTGTTTATCGCAATAACATCTCCATCAATACCTACAACAACTTCTCAACCGATAAATCGGTATGGGATGCAGTGCACGTAAAGGCAGAGAATTTCTATGACGGTATGATGGACGTTGAGCTGTTTGAGGACGGCGAATACAGCTCCGACATTCTCGACTACCTCGCAGACCTTGCATATATGGAGGGCTACGAGTGGGTTGCGGAGTTTGAGATGCTGGATTTGTCCAAAGTCGGCTGCAACCTCGATTAATGCTTAGATAATTTGTGCAAAACAAGGCCGCTTGGTTTTCCAAGCGGCTTTTATGTGTTTTGTTATGCCTTGCAGTATTCTATACAGTGGCAACACAACAAGACACATTTTGCATCAAATTCCCATCGCATTAATGCTTTGCCTTTTTGACAGAAACGAAAAGAGCTCCAATCGGAGCTCTTTTTTGCGTCTTTTTCATTCTCCCGCAGTATTAAATACGACTTCGGGATGAAGAACGTCGGTTTTTGCTCAAAAATCTCTGCGTATTCTTCATAGATAATTTGTCAAATAAAAAGAGCCCGAGAGGGCTCTTTTTGAAATGCTATTATCAGTGAACGATGCAGCGCTCGGTGTCCTTGTCGAATATGTGAATTCTGGACGCGTCAACCGCTACCTTAATGGAATCGCCTGCTCTGGACTGAGAACGCGACGAAACTCTTGCAATAATGTTCTTGCCGTTGGTTGCATCCTCCTGACCGTCGAATGCGAGATAGAGATATATCTCAGCACCCATAAGCTCGGTTACGTCAACAGTTGCGCTGATAGTGCTGTCGGGGAAGTTAGCGAGGTACATAGGCTCGTCGTGAATGTTCTCAGGACGGATACCCATTATAACCTCCTGACCGATATACTCCTTGAGCTCAGGGCAGTTAGCCTTCTCAGGCGGGAGCTTAATTGAGTTGGAAGCAAAGGTTACGTAGAGGTCGTTGCCCTTAGCCTCAAGCTTACCTGTGATGAAGTTCATCTGAGGTGTTCCTATGAAGGAAGCAACGAAGAGGTTAACGGGATAATCGTAGAGAGTCTGAGGGGTGTCAACCTGCTGGATTACACCCTCCTTCATAACAACGATACGGGTTGCCATGGTCATAGCCTCGACCTGGTCGTGAGTAACGTAGATGAAGGTTGTTCCGAGGTTCTTGTGGAGCTTGGTAATCTCGGTTCTCATGGCAGCACGGAGCTTAGCATCGAGGTTTGAGAGAGGCTCGTCGAGCAAGAATACCTTAGGATTACGAACAATAGCACGGCCGAGCGCAACACGCTGCTTCTGACCACCCGACATAGCCTTCGGCTTTCTGTCGAGAAGGTGTGCAATATCGAGTATCTTAGCTGCCTCTTCAACGCGGCGCTTGATTTCCTCCTTGGGAACCTTACGGAGCTTAAGACCGAACGCCATATTGTCGAATACCGACATATGAGGATAAAGAGCGTAGTTCTGGAAAACCATCGCGATATCTCTGTCCTTAGGTGCGATATCGTTAACGAGCGTGTCACCGATGAAGAGCTCGCCCTCGGTGATTTCCTCAAGACCTGCAATCATACGAAGAGTCGTGGACTTACCGCATCCGGAGGGGCCGACGAAGATGATAAATTCCTTGTCCTTGATTTCAAGATTGAAATCCGAAACAGCGGTAACGCCGCCGGGATATTTCTTGTAAATGTGTTTGAGCGAAAGGCTGGACATTTTTAATTCTCCTTAAAATATATTTTTTTACATTAGATATTGTACCACATTTTATCGACAAATGAAAGGGTTTAACTTAACAAACTTTCCCCCTTATTTTTGTACAATATGCACAATTTTGAGCCGTTTTGGAAATTTTTCGGCAATACTTGATGGCAACTATTCTAATAAATTAGAAAAGCCAAAGCACACGCCTTGGCTCCTCTCACCCCATATTCAGGGGATAATTTAATATTATTCGGTAACTACCGCCATATTTCTGCGTGAGAGTGCAATCCTGCACTTCTGCAAATCAACGCTCTTGATTCGTACCTCGATAACGTCGCCGACGGATACCACGTCGCTTGCCCTCTTGACGAAGCTCTCGCTCATCTCGGAGATGTGCAGAAGTCCGTCGTGATGAACTCCGATGTCAACGAACGCGCCGAAATCAACTACGTTTCTCACCGTTCCCTTCAGAAGCATATCCGGCTTTAAGTCCTTGATGTCAAGAACGTCAGCGCGCAGAACGGGCGCAGGCGCGGTGTCGCGGATATCGCGTCCGGGCTTCTCAAGCTCGCCGATAATATCGAGCAGAGTAGGCTCGCCGCAGCCGAGCTCGTCGCAGACTCTCTGCATACCGTACTTCGTTACCTTGAAGCGCAGGGTGTTTATCTCTCCCGCCTTGACGTCCTCCTTAGTGAAGTCGAATTTTTCAAGCAAATTCTTGGTTATCTCATAGGATTCGGGGTGAACGCCAGTGTTGTCGAGAATCTCCTTCGAGTTGGTGACACGCAGAAATCCTGCACACTGCTCAAACGCCTTGTTACCAATCTTTGGCACCTTGAGAAGCTGTGAACGGCTCTTGAACTCACCGTTTTCCTCGCGGTATGCAACGATGTTTTTAGCCGCCGCAGTGCTTATTCCCGAAATATAGGACAGAAGTGAATAGGATGCGGTATTGAGGTCAACGCCAACGCTGTTAACGCAGCCCTCGACGACACCGCCGAGTGCCTCGTCAAGCCTTGCAGGCTTCATATCGTGCTGATACTGACCGACACCTATCGCCTTTGGCTCTATCTTAACAAGCTCTGCCAGAGGGTCCTGAAGCCTGCGCGCGATTGATACCGCGCTTCTCTCGGTAACGTCGAAGTCGGGGAATTCCTCCGCGCCCGCCTTGGATGCGGAATAAACCGATGCCCCTGCCTCGTTTACTATCGCGTACTTAACGCCCTCGCACTCCTTAATCGTGTCGGCGATAAACAGCTCGCTCTCGCGTGATGCCGTTCCGTTTCCGATAGCAACAACGTCGATTCCGTATTTTCTGATGAGGTTAAGCACAACCCTCTTTGAGCCAATAATGTCCTTTCTCGGCTCGGTGGGGTAGATAACTGCGGTGTCGAGCACCTTACCCGTCTTGTCAACAACCGCGAGCTTGCAGCCCGTACGGAAGCCGGGGTCGTAGCCGAGCACCGTCTTGCCCTTCAGGGGCGACACGAGCAGAAGGTTACGCAGATTCTCGGTAAATACCTTGATTGCACCCTCGCACGCGTTATCGAACAGCTCGCTGCGTATCTCGCGCTCGAGTGAGGGGAATATCAGCCTCTCGTAGCTGTCCTTTATTGTATCCATTATTATCTTTACTGCGGGGGATTTGTCGTTTGTAACGATGCGCGAGCTGATGATAGCTAACTGCGCCGCCTCGTTAACCTCAAGCGATACCTTGAGGAAATCCTCCTTCTCGCCGCGGTTAACGGCGAGTATTCTGTGCGAGGGTATTTTCTTTACTGCCTCGCGGTATTCATAGTAGCCCTCGTAAACCGACGGCTCATCCTTCGCCTTCTCGGTGACTATTTCGCCATTTTCAAATGCGCTCTCGCGCAGAGCCTTTCTTATCTCCGCGGAATCGGAAATATCCTCCGCGATTATATCCATAGCACCTGCAATTGCTTCCTCTGCGCTCTTTACCTCCTTGCCCTCGGTGTCGGAAATAAAGTCCTTCGCCATCTCCTCAATCGACGGCTCGTAGCTATCTCTCTGCTCCATAATGGCGAGTGCCAGAGGCTCAAGTCCCTTCTCTCTTGCAACCGATGCGCGCGTTTTTCTCTTGGGCTTGTAGGGACGGTAAATGTCCTCAAGCTCGACCAGAGTTTTCGCCAAGCTCAGCGCGTGAGTGATTTCCGGTGTGAGCTTGCCCTGCTCGTCAATGAGCTTGGATATCTCATCGCGGCGCTCGTTAAATTTGCGAAGATAGTTCAGTCTTTCCTCGAGTGTGCGGAGCGTTATATCGTCAAGGCTGCCCGTAACCTCCTTACGGTAACGCGCGATGAAGGGTATGGTGTTACCCTCGTCAATGAGCGCAACGGTTTTCTCAACCTGCTCATCCTTGAGCCCAAGCTCCTGTGCAATTGTCTTGATAATGTCCATTTTGTACTCCTTTACAGCATAGGGTTATATGTTTTTGCAGTATTACTGCCAACTGCCTTTATTTACGCCCGACCGCGCCCTTTAACGTAGAAATCTCTTGCTCGGTCAGAGGGCGGTGCTCCCCACGTGCGAGCGAGGAATCGAGAGGGATGCCCGAAAATTCTATTCTTTCAAGATAGGTAACCCGGCTTCCGAGGGCGGCTATCATTCGCTTTATCTGATGATACTTGCCCTCAGAGAGAGTTATAACTCCGCCCCTGCGGTCAGCATCAAGCTCGATTTTCGCGCTCTTGCACTCGTATCCGTCGGAAAGCACAACTCCGTTTTCAAACTCTCTCTCCGCGCCCGCAGGCAACGCATCCTCGCTACAAAAGCGGTATTTCTTGGTCACGTGGCGCTTCGGCGAGAGCAATAGGTGCGACAGCTCTCCGTCGTTTGTCAGAATCATGAGGCCTACGGTATCGCGGTCGAGCCTTCCGCACGGAAACGGCTCGAATCTGCGAAGGCTATCGGGCAATAGCTCAACAACTGTCGGCAGAGCCGAGTCCTCGGTAGCACTGACGTACCCCTCTGGCTTGTTTAGCATTATATATATAAATTTTTTGTAGCTGATTTCAACGCCGTCGAGGGTGATAACGTCGCTGTCGGGCAAAACGCCCACATCCGCGCGCTCGGCAGCCCTTCCGTTAACGGTTATTCTGCCGCACCTGACCGCGCGCGCCGCTTCCTTGCGCGACAAAACACGGCACTCGGACAAAAATCTGTCAAGACGCATAATAACCCCCCGTAGCTTTCTTTATAAGATTATACCACAAAACCCCGAAAAAGTAAATAATAATATATAAAATATATATATAAGAAGGATAATTTTTCACTTGCCCGCTAAAATTTCAAAAAAATGGGAAAAACCTGTTGAAATATGAGAAAAAAAGTATTATAATATATAAGTTAGATTATAAAAAGAGGTAATGAAATTGAAAAGAACGGATCTGAGAAACGTCGCAATTATCGCGCACGTTGACCATGGAAAGACAACACTCGTTGACGAAATGCTCCGTCAGGGCGGAGTGTACCGCGAAAATCAGGTGACAGAGGACAGAGTTATGGACTCTAACGCCATCGAGCGCGAGCGCGGAATAACCATACTTGCCAAAAACACCGCGGTTTACTACAAGGACACAAAAATTAATATTGTAGACACCCCCGGTCACGCTGACTTCGGCGGCGAGGTCGAGAGAATTCTGAAGATGGTAAACGGCGTTATACTTCTCGTTGATGCCGCCGAGGGACCTATGCCCCAGACGCGCTTCGTTTTAGAGAAGGCACTCGCTATGAATCATAAGGTTATCGTTGTCGTTAACAAGATAGACCGCCCCGACGCGCGTCTTGAGGAGGTTGAGGAGGAGGTGCTCGAGCTTCTTATCGACCTTGATGCCACCGACGAGCAGCTTGACTCCCCTATGCTTTTCTGCTCGGGCAGAGCAGGCACGGCTTCTCTCTCCCCCTATGAGCAGGGTGTTGACCTCACCCCTCTTTTCAATACCATTCTTGAGTATATTCCCGCACCCGAGGGCGATGATGAGGGTGAGCTTCAGCTCCTCGTGTCCTCGATAGACTATAACGATTACGTGGGACGAATCGGTATCGGCAGAATCGAGCGCGGCTCTCTTAAGCAGAATCAGGAAATAACCATATCCAACTTCCATAACCCCGATGCAACACATCGCTCCCGCGTGGTTTCGATATACCAGTTTGACGGACTTTCGAGGCGTCAGGTGGAGAGCGCAACCGTTGGAGATATAGTATGCTTCTCGGGCTGTGAGGATATAAATATCGGTGATACCGTAACCTCGACTGCCTGTGTTGAGCCCCTTGAATTTGTTAAGGTGAGCGACCCTACCCTTGAAATGACCTTCTCGGTAAACGACAGCCCCTTCGCGGGTAAGGAGGGTAAGTTCGTTACCAGCCGCCATTTGCGCGAGCGCCTTTACCGTGAGCTTTTGCGCGACGTATCTCTGCGCGTCAGCGATGGCGATACAACCGACTCCTTCTGCGTTGCGGGCAGGGGCGAAATGCACCTCTCGATTCTCATTGAAAATATGCGCCGTGAGGGCTACGAACTCTGCTGCTCAACCCCCCGCGTGCTTTACAAGGAAATTGACGGCGTAAAATGCGAGCCTATGGAGCGCGTTGAGGTTGACGTGCCCGAGGAATATATGGGCACGGTAATGGAACGCCTCGGTGCGCGCAAGGGCGAGCTTCTCGATATGCAGATGCGCGGCTCGCGCCAGAGAATAACCTATTCTATCCCCTCGCGCTGCCTTATCGGCTACCGCAGCGAGTTTATGACCGCAACGCGCGGCGAGGGTATTATGAACTCTATATTCGACGGCTACGCGCCCTTCAAGGGTGAGGTGGTTATGCGCTTTACAGGCTCGCTTGTTGCGAGTGAAACGGGCAAGTCCACGAGCTACGGTCTGTTCTACGCGCAGGACAGAGGCCCTCTCTTTATCGGCGCGGCAACCCCCGTATACGAGGGTATGATTATCGGTGAAAACCCCAAGCCCGGCGATATCGCAGTCAACGTATGTAAGGAAAAGCACCTCACCGCAGTTCGCTCGAAGGGCGCGGACGAGGCACTTACCCTTATAACCCCCCGCAATATGAGCCTTGAGGAAGCGATTGAGTTTATAAACGACGACGAGCTGATGGAGATAACTCCGAAATCGCTCCGCTTGCGTAAGCGCATACTCAACACCGAGCTTCGCCTGAAGGCCGAGGCGGCACGCAAAAAGGCAATGCTGAAATAACAGGGGAAAGCCGAAACGACAGGGCGATGTCAAAACAACCCTGAAAAAGAAAAGCAAGAGTTAGGGAAAATCCTTGGCTCTTGCTTTTTATTTATTTACCTATTCTCTTTTTTATGTCCTCGTAGGAAAGACCGTATTTGTTGGCGATATCCTTCGCATAGCTCTTTCCGTCGGGCTTCTTGCGAACTATCTTGAAGGAGCGTCTGCCCTCCTCAATTCCCGCAACCAGCGTGTCGATTTTCACACCGCCGTCACCCTGCGAGCGCGCGTTAATCTCATCAATATGCGCGGCAAGCTCGTGAAGGTGGGTGGAGAATATTCCTCGGCATCCCACGCTCGCAAAGCCTGCGAGTATTTCAGCCGCAATATACGATGCCTCGTACGCACCCGTCGAGGAAAGCGACTCGTCGAGCAGAATCATCGAATACTCGGTTACTGAATCGAATATCTCGCCAAGGCGCGCGCACTCCTCTCCGAGTCTTCCCTTGTCAATGGTGTCCTCAGCACCCTCGGGGAAATGGGTGTATATGCCGTCAACCGTGCTGAGCCTTGCCTCGCTCGCAGGCACGGGCATACCGAGCTGCATCATAGCCTGACAAAGACCGACGGCGCAGGTGATTACCGATTTGCCGCCTCGGTTAGGACCTGAAAGGACGAATATTGACGCCTCTGAATCAAATTCAAAATCGTTATCCACAACGCGCTCGTCAATTCTCAGAGCAACGTCGGGATTATAGAGAGCCTTCGCCGAGAATGCCTTCTCGCTTTTATCGCATACCGTGGGAACGACGCAGTCATATCCGCGCTCCCGAAGCTCGCCTACCAGCGCGGCGCACTTGCTGACAAACTCGATTTCGGGCAGAATTTTGAGCAGAAAATCCGTATTGTCCAAGACGTAATCCGAGCAAATTCTGCGCCAATCGCGCACCGAATGACGGAAAACCTCCTCTATCGCGCGGTTGAACGCACCGATGAGTGCCTCGCGGCGATTGTCCGACTCGCCCTCGCCAAAGGGGGTAAGCGCGGCAATGCAGGTGAGCGAATCGCTCTTGAAGCTCATACGTAAAATCCTGTCAAGCAGCTTTCCCGACTTGAATTTCTCGGAATTTACCGAGATAACGCCTGCTGATACGGGGCGCATCTGCTCGTCGAGGTTTACACCGACGGTAATGCTGCGTACCTCGCGCACCCTTGATGAGAGCTTTTTGACGTTTTCGGACAGAGCCTTATAGTCCTCGCTTTCCGCAAGCTCGAAAATATAGGTAGAAAAGCTCTCAAACGCAGGGCTCTTTATCTTATCTCTGATAGAGGAAAGCCTCTCTGCCAGCAGGTCAACCGCGCTGATATACAGCTCAATCTCGGTTATGCTGTAAAGGTAGGTGTCGCCCGCATCGTGCATATCCTCGGAAAGACGGCGAAGCTCCAGAATATCGCAGAGGATAGGAATTGCCGCCCCAAGTGCCTCGCCGAGCTCGGGTATCTCTATAAGGTCGGAAAGCGTTTTCTGCCTGTACCTGATAACCTCCTCGTCGGCGGTGAAGTACTCGCTGACACGTCCGTTTTTTAGGGATAGCATTGATAAGAGTCCAAGCTCCTCGCACACATCCTCGGAAATGCTCGGCAAAAGCCCCTCTGTATGCGCCGCTTCCTTTTTCTCTGTTGAGGGATATATAAGACTTAAAAACCTATTATCCATAATTACTCCTAAAAAATAAAGGGTAGAATCAATCTACCCTCTATTATACAATAAAACTTTTGGTTAGTCAATAAAGTTTTTGTTACTTTATAACTCTTACCCTGATAACGCCCTCAATTGCCGAGAGATGCTCAGCCGAGGTGTCGGATACGGGAGTAATGGTTTCAACCAGCGTGTACGCATAGTCGCCGCGTGAGCCGTTAACCATGTTCTCGATATTGATGCCCTCGTTTGCTATCGCGTTTGTTATCTGCGAGAGCATTGCGGGAATGTTCTTGTGAATAAGGCAGATTCTCGCCGCACCCGTGTGAGGAATCGAAAGAGCAGGGAAGTTGACGCTATTGCGGATGTTACCGGTAGCAAGATACTCGTCAAGCTCGTTTGCCGCCATAACAGCGCAGTTATCCTCGCTCTCCTCGGTGGATGCTCCGAGGTGAGGAATGTTGATAACACCCTTTGCTCCTACGGTAGCAGCAGTGGGGAAGTCGGTTACGTACTTTCTGACCTTACCGCTTTCGAGCGCCGCCTTCATATCCTCGGCGTTAACAAGGTCAGCACGCGAGAGGTTGACGATAATAACTCCGTCCTTCATCATCGCGATAGTATCCTTGTTTATCATATTCTTGGTCGTGGGGGTAGCGGGAACGTGCAGGGATATGTAATCCGCGCGCTTGTATATCTCATTGTAGTCAGCCGCCTTCTCAATAGCACGGCTGAGGCTCCACGCCGCATTTACCGTGATATAGGGGTCGCAGCCGATAACCTTCATGCCGAGACTGTGCGCGGTGTTTGCAACCATACCGCCGATAGCGCCAAGACCGATAACTCCGAGCAGCTTGCCCGCAACCTCGTGTCCTGCATACGCGCTCTTGGCCTTCTCAACAGCCTTCTCGATGCCCTCGGTGCCCTCAAGGCTCTTAACCCAGTCAATACCGCCTATAATGTCACGCGAAGCGAGGAGCAGAGCCGCCATAGTCAGCTCCTTAACACCGTTTGCGTTAGCACCGGGGGTGTTGAAAACTACAACGCCGCTCTCAGCGCACTTGTCAAGGGGAATATTGTTTACGCCCGCGCCGCATCTTGCAATAGCAAGAAGCTCGGGGTTGATGGGCATTTCGTGCAGAGATGCGGAGCGAACCATAATGGCATCGGGATTTTCAATATCCTCTCCTACCTCGTATATGCTTCTGTCGAGCCTATCTGTTCCGACAGAGGCAATTTTATTCATAAGCTTAATCTTCTTCATAGTAAATCCTTTCAATCAGACCGCACCCGCTGTCTTGGGATTAGCCTTCGCAAAATCGTCCATAAACTTAACAAGGCCCTCTACGCCCTCAATAGGCATAGCGTTGTAGATAGATGCGCGCATACCGCCGACTATTCTGTGACCCTTGAGGTTCTTAAATCCTGCCTTCGCCGCCTCGCTCGCAAACTTGGCATCCAGCTCCTTGTCACCCGTAACGAATACAACGTTCATCATAGAACGGTTCTTCTTTACAACAGGAGAGGTGTAGTAGTCCTGAGAATCGAGGTAGTCGTAGAGAATTGACGCCTTGCGTCTGTTTATATACATCATTTCCTCAAGACCGCCGATGCTCTCGAGCCAGTCAAACACGAGCTTAGCCATATATATGCACCAGCAGGGAGGAGTGTTGTACATAGAGTTGTTATCCGCCATAGCCTTGTAATCGAGCATAGTGGGGGTTGAGGGGTCAGCGTTGCCGATGAGGTCCTCACGGACTATAACGATGGTAAGACCTGCGGGAGCAACGTTCTTCTGCGCGCCTGCGTAGATAAGACCGAACTTGGATACGTCAACAGGCTCGGAGAGGATGCAGGAGGACATATCCGCAACCAGCGGAACGTCGCCTGTGTCGGGGATATAGTGGAACTTCGTTCCGTATATCGTGTTGTTGTAGCAGATGTGTACGTAGTCGATATTCTCGCGGAAGCTCTCACGGGTGGTATCGGGAACGCAATCGAAGGGATTGAGCGAGCCTGCGGAGGATGCTGCAACCTCAACGTCACCGTATTTCTTAGCCTCACTGTATGCCTTCTTCGAGAAGTTACCCGAAACTATGTAATCGGCACGGTGATGCTTGTTCATAAGGTTGAGGGGAACTGCCGCAAACTGGGTAGAAGCGCCGCCCTGAAGGAACAGAACCTTGTAATTATCGGGAATGTTCATCAGTCTGCGCAGGGCTGCAATCGCATCTTCGAGAATAGGCTCATAATCCTTTGAACGGTGACTCATCTCCATAACCGACATACCGCTCTCGCCGTATGAGAGAAGCTCAGCCTGCGCCTTTTCAAGCACGCTGAGGGGGAGCATGGAAGGACCTGCAGAGAAATTAAAAACTCTCTCCATAAAAATCACCTTTTCGCCGTAATGAAACGGCGACCTTTCAAAAAATAAAATTGTTATATCAATACAATGTTAATTATATAACAATTCCTTCGTCAAGTCAACAAAAATATAAATATTTTTCGAAATTTGTTATAATAAACAAAAAACGCGCCCGCGCACAAAGAAGTTATCGCAACTTGACAAGTGCGGCTGTTTGGTTTACAATTATAGTGTAAGATAAATTTTGGGAGAAAACGATGACGAAAATTATACATACGGCGGATTTGCACCTCGGCTCGAGAATGCAGACGCATCTTGATGAAAAAACGGCAAAAATGCGCCGCTCAGAGCTTTTCGACACCTTTGAGCGAATGGCTGAATATGCAAGGGATAACGGCGTTTCTGCCATTATGCTTTCGGGCGACATTTTTGATACCGAAGCGCCCACCGCCCCCGACCTTTCCCGCTTTTTCGGCACTGTCAAGGGCTTTCCTGAAATAGATTTTCTCTATCTTTCGGGAAACCACGACCGCGACGGTGCGCTCGGCGGAGATGTGCCCGACAATTTTATAGTTATGAACGGCTGGACTGTGAGAAAATACGGTGAAATCACCGTGACGGGATGCGACCTTCCCGTTGATTTTTCCGCTATGCCCGAGCTTTTTGCCGACGGTATAAATATCGTTATGCTCCACGGCAGCGTGAACGAAAACGGCGACGGCGATTATGGCATACCCCTTTCCCGTCTGAGAGGAAAAAATATCGACTACATCGCCCTCGGTCATATTCATAAATACTCTGAGGAAAGGCTCGACTCGCGCGGCGTCCTTTGCTATTCGGGAACGCCCGAGGGCCGTGGCTTTGACGAGCTGGGTGTTGACGAGAGGGGCGAGTGCGGATTTGTCCTTCTTTCCTGCGAGGGCGAGCTTTTGCGCGAGTTTATCCCCTTTGCAAAGCGGCGCGTGCTCCTCTACGAATACGACTTGTCCGACTGCGATAGCCTGACCGATGCGGTTGAAGGGGCGGTTAGCACAGTCGATGCACGCGAGGCGGATATGGTGCGCCTCGTATTTACGGGCGAGGCGTCCTTTGACACCAACGCCCTCTGCGATACGGCGAGGATGAGACTGTCGAGGTATTTTGCCTGCTCGGTAAAAAACCGCACCCGTATCAGAATAAAAGCGGGGGATTACGAAACCGACCCCTCACTCCTCGGTGAGCTTGTGAGGACGGTTACCGACGAAAAAAGGCTCTCGGAAATACTCGGCAAGGACACCGATGTCACCGATACGGAAATAGAGAGCGCACTCGCGCTCGCAATCAGTATTCTTTCAGGGGAGGGCGAGGTATGAGAATAGTCAGATGTCATATTGAGGGCTTCGGAATGCTCGTCAACCAAACCCTTGATTTTGACGGAAAAATCACCTGTATTCTTAAGGATAACGGTGGGGGAAAGAGCACTCTTGCCGCCTTTATCCGTGCAATGCTTTACGGAATGAAAACCTCTCGCTCAACCGACAGGGAAATGTCGGACAGGGAAAAATATTACCCGATTTCTGGCGCAGTGTTCGGCGGCTCTCTCACCGTCGCGGGCAAGGATTTCGAGTATGTAATAGAGAGAAGATTTGACAAAAAATCCGAGAAAAAGGATATCCTTGAGGTCTATGACGGTAGCGGACACAGGCAGAATATCGAGGCTGTCGGCGAGAAAATATTCGGTCTTAACGCCGACTCCTTTATGCGTACCGCGTTTTTCTCGCTCGGCGATACCTCAACCGAGGTCGGCGGGGATATAAGCGAGAAGCTCAGCCCGCTGAAAATCGGCAGGGTGAGCGCAGAGGATGCTATAGATAAGCTCGAGGAAATAAAGAAGAAATATCGCCACAAGGGCAGGCGCGGCGGAGCAATATTTGAAAATGATATGAGAAAATACGATTGCCTGCTTCGTAAAAAGGAGCTTGACGGAGTAAATGACAAGCTTCTCGCCTGTAAGGCTCAGCTAGAGGAAAAAAGGAAAACGCTGACAGAGCTTGAGCAGACGGATAAGCGACAGAGAGAGGCGGCTCTTGTAGCCGAGAGACAGAAGAATTACAAAAAGCTGCTTTCGGATATCGGGGAGCTTGACGAGAAAAGGAAAACACTCGTTAAAAAATACCCTTCGGGTATTCCAAGCAAGGAAAAATGCGAGGAAATAGCAGAGCTTGACAGGGAAATTTCAAGGCTTGACGGAGAGGTCAAATCAGCCCCTCTTGACGAGAAAAGAGCTGAGAGGCTGAGTGTGCTTTCCGCACGCTTTGCCGACGGTATCCCCTCGGACAGCGAGCTTTCGGATGCCAAGGGGCTCGCCAAAAAGCACGGCGAGTACCGCGTGCGGCTGATGCCGACAGAGAAGAGTGCGGAGCTTTCCCGCCTTGAAAAGCGATTCTCAGTAAACGAGCCGAGCGATTCGCTGATTGAAAGGGTGCGGGCACTCGCAAGTGAAGCCGCCCCCACACAAACCAAGAAAAAAACAGCTCCCTACGCAGCTGCGGCAGGACTTCTTGCGGCAGTGATAAGCGTGGGTGTCGCCCTCGTGGGCGTTAATCTGTATGCCGCTATTGCCGTTATCGTGCTCGGCTTTATCGGCGAAATGGCAAACGGATTTATATACCTTCTCAGGCGCACGGCTATGGCAACCGCCCTTCCCAACGCCGAGCTTTTACCCCTTATTGCACCGTACGGCTACAATATGGACGAGGCACAGCTCTTTTTGTCCGACACGGAGCGCTACCGCACTCTCGTTTTTGAGTACAACGAGAAAGAGAACAGTCGCGCAGAGGATGAGAAAAACGCCGCCGAAATTGCAAAAAGGCTCGACACCCTGTTTGAAAAATACAGAACCGAATACGAAAATTATATTGACGGCACATACGCGCTTTCCTCTGCCGTGAAGGAATACCGCACACTCGAAAACGACAAGAGGGCGGCGGATGAAAAATGCGAGTGCCTGAGGGCAGAGCTTGCCGAAAGAAAGGATACGCTCTCAAAAATACTCTCCGAGTTCAGCCTTACCCAAGCGGATAGCATAGGCGCGTTGCTCGTCACACTCAACACAGACCGCGCTCAGCTTTTGAGCTATGACAGCAGCATTTCAGAGCTCACCGACAGGAAAGAAAGGGAAAGGCCGAGCGAGGAATCAGTCGAGCCCCTCACCGAGTCCGAGAAAGCTGCGCTTGGCGAGGAAATCAGCAATCTCAGGCGTGAAATAACCGACCTTAGTACCGATGTAAGCAAGTATGAGGATAAGCTCGCCGAGCGCGTTGAGCTTGATGAAAAAATCGCCCGACTTGACGAGGAAAACAAGGAAATGGAGCGAAAATACCGCATAGCCGAGCTTGCGTGCACGCTTATCGAGGGTGTTGACCGACGGATGAAGGAGGAATATTCAGCGCCTATGAACAAGAGCTTTCTGCATTACGCAGAGAGCCTTGAGGATAAGCTGAACGGCGCACGCCTTGACGAACGGCTCTCGCTTACCTACGACGAGGACGGAACACTCCACCGCTTCGACCATCTCAGCTCAGGCGAGATGACACTCGCATCAATCTGTATGCGCCTTGCCCTCATTGATAATATCTATGAAAAGGAACGCCCGTTTCTGATTCTCGACGATCCCTTCGCCGAGCTGGATGCCACGCACCTTGATAAGGCTAAAAGGCTCCTTTCGGACATATCGAAAAGCACGCAGATAATATACTTTACCTGTCACGAGAGCAGAAGGCTCGGCTGATGCCATCGGCATCACACCCCTGAAATCAAAACAGAAAAAATCCCCGTTGCCGCGGCAACGGGGACCTTTTTGAAAAGAGGTAAATTAAGAAAACAAAACACTCTTAATTTCAAAGTAAATTATTCAACCTCAACCTCGACCTCTGCCTTAGCATCGCCAAGGTCTGCGTCTACGAGGCCGTTTTTCTTTTTAGAGTGAGCCTTTGCCTCAGCGGCAACAACGTTACCGAGAGCGAAGAGAGCAATTGCGTTCGGGATAACCATGAGGTAGTTGAAGAAGTCGGTCAGCTCCCATACGAGATCGTTTGAGAGGAGCGAGCCGAGGAATATGAACACGATAGCAATTGCTGAGTAAACGTAGGTTGCAATCTTGTTGTTCTTGAAAAGGTACTGAACGTTGAGCTTTCCAAAAAGATTCCATCCAATAATGGTTGAGAATGCGAAGAAGAAGAGACATACCGCAACGAAGGAGTTGCCGAACACCTCACCGAATACCGAGGAGGCCGCCATCTGCATAGCATTGGTTTTCGCAATTCCTGCAATGGAAATTGCGCCCTCATAGGTAGCGGCGGTAGTGCCTGCGAGAGGACCGTCACCAATGTAAAGGGTAGAGATAACTACGAGCGCGGTCATTGTGAGAACAATGAAGGTATCAATGAATACGCCTATCATTGCTACAACGCCCTGATCGTGAGGAGTCTTAACCTTAGCCATAGCATGCGCGTGAGGAGTTGAACCCATACCTGCCTCATTAGAGAACAGACCGCGCTTAGCACCCTGGCTTATCGCAGTTTTGAGAGCCGCACCGATACTGCCACCGATAAGAGCCGAAGGGGTGAACGCATATTTTAGGATAGCCCAGAAGGTTGCGGGGATATACTGAATACGGATGCAGAGGATTACAAGATCGCCGAGCAGGAATATACCTGCCATAATGGGTACCATTTTCTCGGTTACGGATGCAATTCTGCTGACACCGCCGATGAAGATAAACGTTGCGATAGCTGCAACGACGATACCTATAACCCATGTAGGAATATTCCATGCGTTGTTTACCGACTCTGCGATGGAGTTCGACTGAACCATCGAGCCCATAAATCCGAGGGCGAGAACGCACGCTATTGCAAAGAACAGCGCAAGACCCTTACCGAATTTGCCCTTGAATACCGACTTTATGTAGTAAACAGGACCGCCGTGTACCTCGCCGTTTTCGTCAACCTCACGGGTCTTCTGAGCCATAACAGCCTCAGAGTAAATCGTTGCCATACCAAGAAATGCGATTATCCACATCCAGAAGATTGCGCCGGGACCGCCTATGAGTATAGCGCCCGATGCACCGACTATATTACCCGTTCCTACCTGTGCCGCTATTGCGGTTGCGAGAGCCTGGAAGGAGCTCATTCCGCCCTTCTGCTTTCCGCCCTTAAGGGAAAGATTGCCGAAGGTTTTTTTCATACCCTCGCCGAAGCAACGTACCTGTACGAATCTTGTTTTGATTGAATAGAAAAGACCGACGCCGACCAAAAGGATAATCAAAATATAGTCGGATAGATACGTATTAGCGGCCTTGACTATTTCAAGAAGCTTGTCCATAAAAGACCTCCAAAAAATAAAAATAAGCTTCCGACGCGGAAGCTTCCAAATAAAAAACGAAAAGACATTTGCCGTCTTCCGTCCTTTTGCCTGAGAGATTCGGGTAATACCCTTGCACCTTCGGCACTCATAAATGAGATTCTCCGGAAACTCCTCAATGCTCGGTCTTTTTCAATTCCGAACACATCATCGGTTACCCGTATATGATAACACATAAGGCTGGGCTTGTCAATACCAAAATCAAAAAAATTTCATATTTTCGACATATTTTTGCCAAACCCCGAAAAACCGCAGCTTCAACACTATTTTACCGCGAACAGTACTATTTTTGTTTTTTCCAAAAAAGGAAAAATTGCTTGAAAACCGCGAACATTAATGATATAATGAAGCTGACAGGATAGGCCTGTCCGCCTATAAGGACTCAACCGAAAGCGTAAGGAGGCTTTTTATGAAAAGATACGTTGAGGACGCTCTTTCAAGAGTTGATGCCGCGCGCGTTGTGTACGGCAGGGATGACGTTTTCGAAACCGATAACCGTACGTTCCGTTTTTTATAGGTAACGGCAGCTTCGGCGGCTGCGTTGACCGCCTCGGAATGATAGATTCGGTGAGTGGAAAGCCCTCGTGCTTTATATTACACAAGAAGCATTTTGAGCTTGGCCGCGAGAACACCGAGTGCCGCATCCCCCTGCTCCTTGACCGCTATATAATCAAAAAGGAAGGGGAAACGGTTGAAATAACCCAGAAGGCTATCAGCGACTACTCAGCCTTCACCGATTACCGCCGCGCAACCGTCGGCGTCGATTTCGCCCTTGACGGTGTTGCGAAAATCTCGGTGCGCCGCTTCATATCACTTGCGAGCAAATACCTAATGCAAACAGAGATTACCGACTCCCCTGACCGACGGTGTCACCCTCACCTTCGAGAGAGAGCTGTACGACAACCAAACCGGCGAGGCGCCGAATAATGTCACGGTGCTTTATCCCGTAACGCACAGGGAGCATAACGGACACCCTGTTTTAGTGTCGAATACGCGTAGGGGTGAGGCATATATGACCGTTCTTTCCCCCTCGGCGAGCGCCGTATCGGGCGAGTGCGAGGGCGGCGCTGCCGAAATAACCCTTTCGGTTCACGAGAGCCGTGAATTTGAGCTCGCAATCGGAAAAGCTCTCGTCGGTGATTATGCAATATACAATGATAAGGGACTTCCCCTTGCGTTCGTATCGCAAAATCATATGAAGATAAAGCTGCCCTTGGGCGAATACGTTATAAAGAGAATCAAGCACAATTAAATATTTTGGCGCACCGCCTTTGTCGGTGCGCCCTTTTTGACGTTGCTGGTTCTGAGCAGTCGGTGTCGGGACACCCCTTATAAGCACCTCCAAATGCATTATGACACCGCACATCGCGGGCAGTCTTGGCAATGAGGTCGTGCGTATGGCTGAGTATATGGAAGACGAGCTTATGCGCTTATTGAATAGCACTGCCTGTAAATACGAGCTAACCCTCAAAACGCTTGAAACCGTGGCGTAACATTGCAAGCGTATTTACATATTACCGTAATTAGCATCGGGGTTTTCGCCCGCGCAGATAACACCCCTTCTGTAAAAATAGAAATCATCAGGTAGACGTGAGCAAATGAAAAACGCCCTCTCGGGCGTTTTTTACTTTTCCGTTGTATGTTCTTTTGTTAAGAGCCTTGCGACTTTTCCATCTACCAGAGCAGTCAGCCTGTTCACCCATAGCAAAGAAAAAATCAGCTGACGCAAAGCCTCAACAACGGTGCACAACAGATATACCGTGAGCACAAATGCGAGAACTCCGAGCATAGCCACCAGAGGATGAGGCTCTAAAAGAGGAATCAGAGCATCCTCAATAAGCACCTTTCTTACATACGGATGCTCGTGTATGAGGTAAACTCCAAATGAGGTTTTTGCGAAGAATGATGTGACTCGGTTAGCCTTTATTCTTAAATTCAGGAAGAACATAAGAAGGAAAACCGCGCTTAGCATATTGAATATAAAGTTGTATTCATAAACCAAGGGGGGTGACGGGTATACCTTTTCGAGTGTTTCCCTCAGACAACCGCTGGCAATGCTGAAAAGGGTTGAAATTATATATAATAAAATGTATATGAGGCAAGCGCGCCCGCCTTCGCGTTTTTCGCGTACAATGCGGTATTTCCTGATTGCTCCTCCGACAAGGTAGAGGTAGATAAGCCACAGGGGGCTGAATCCGTTGTTTAGGCTGAATATATCGTGTAGCGATATATAAGGGGCTAAATGACCTACAACTCCGAAAAGGAGAGCTATTACCGCAAGGATGATGAATAAAAATCTCTTTTCTGTGTGCTCAAGTATTATATTCAACAGGGGCATAAAGGCAAACGTAAGGAAATAACAGGTAAAATACCAATATACTTTATTTATAACCGGAAAAGCATACGGCAAAAGATTTTCGAGTGTGAGCTCTGAGTCGCCCGCGATGCAAGATACGGCAAAGAAAGCAAGAGAGTAAAACAGCACCTGCAAATACAGATTAAGAATATTTTTGATTTTGATTCTTTTTCCTGTGTTAAGGAAGCCTGTGGTAAGGGCGAAGCAGTTAACGGCAATATTGCAAAAGGCATAGAGCAGCATAGAAAGATAGTAGAGCCCCGAGCCGGGAACAGAGCCTGCGAAAAGTCCGCCGCTGCCAAGAGAGTGAAGAGTCAGCACCATTAGCATAGATACCGTTTTGAAAAGGTCAATGGACGGCATTCTACCCGCGTGCACACTATTTTCAAGTCTGTTATCCATAAAAGCCCCACCTTCTTTCTCTTTTATTTAATTCATTATATAACAGATAATCTCGGTTGTCAATCCGATTTTGATTTGAAAGGCTTTAATGAGAAGGGAGAATCTGATGCGTTGCATCAGGAT
>JAZNXN010000005.1:0-7585 GCA_045593885.1 Eubacteriales bacterium | reverse complement strand
TACAATTATTAACAATTTATAACAAAACATATTCGATTTTTATAATATTTTGTTTTTTGAATAATTAATATGAAATATTTATCAAAAACACTCGCTTTTTTTGAAAATGTATGGTAGAATAATAAGGTAAGTAAGCAAAAGTTATCGGAGGATATATGTTAAAGCTTGAAAACATCTCCTTTCGTGTTGAAACCGATGAGGGAGAGCGTGACATTCTAAAAAACATAAATCTCGAAATTGACGAGCGCCTTGTTGCTATAACAGGCCCTAACGGGGGCGGCAAATCCACCCTTGCCAAAATCATTTCGGGAATATATACACCAACGTCGGGAAAAATTTACCTTGACGGTGTTGACATTACCGATATGTCGGTAACACAGAGGGCAAAATGCGGCGTCAGCTTCGCATTTCAGCAGCCCGTACGCTTCAAGGGATTGACGGTCAGGGACCTCATCACTCTGGCGGCAGGCAGAAAAATGAACATTTCCGAGGCGTGCAAGTATCTTTCTGAGGTCGGTCTGTGCGCTCACGAGTATATTAACCGCGAGCTTAACGCATCCCTCTCGGGCGGAGAGCTGAAGCGAATAGAGATTGCAATGATTATCGCACGCGGCACCAAGCTCTCGATTTTCGACGAGCCCGAGGCGGGAATTGACCTTTGGAGCTTTAATAATCTTATCTCTGTTTTCGAGCGTATGCACGAAACGATACACGGCTCGATAGTTATAATCTCGCATCAGGAACGCCTGCTCAAAACCGCTGACCGCATAATTGTCGTTGCAAACGGCGAGGTCACCGATGACGGTCCCTGCGACGAGGTACTGCCGAAGATGCTGGCAGCTTCCCCTGCCTGCAAGGTACTGACGGATAAAATGTGAGGTGGCAAAAATGAACACAGAAGAAAAGATTTTACTTGAAGAAATTGCCGACCTGCACAAGGTTCCCGAGGGCGCGTACAACATAAGAGCTAACGGCAAGCTCGATTCGCGCTCCACCACCGCAAATATTGATATAGTGACAAAGACCGACAAGCCCGGAATTGATATCATCATAGCCCCGAATACCAAAAACGAGAGTGTTCATATTCCTGTTATTATCAGCGAGAGCGGTCTTAGCGACCTCGTATACAACGATTTCTATATCGGAGAAAACGCAGACGTTACCATTATCGCGGGCTGCGGAATACACAACTGCGGCGATCAGGATTCGGGACACGACGGAATACACTCCTTCCACCTCGCGAAAAACGCGCGTGTGCGCTACGTTGAGAAGCACGTGGGCGAGGGCGATGGAAACGGTAAAAACGTGATGAACCCCACAACCATTATTGAGCTTGATGAGGGTGCGCGCCTCGAAATGCAGACCACCCAGATTCGCGGCATTGATTCTACCGTGAGAGTGACGAAGGCAACGCTTGGCGCCGATGCCTCGCTCGTTATCCGCGAGAATATAATGACACACGGCGAGCAGTATGCGAAAACCGATTTCGTTGTTGACCTTAACGGCGAAAATTCGGGCGCAGACGTTGTTTCGCGCTCGGTTGCCAAGGATAATTCGAGGCAGCTGTTCATCTCGAAAATCAACGGAAATACCAAGTGCACGGGACACACCGAGTGCGACGCAATCATTATGGATAATGCGAGCGTCAGCGCAATACCCGAGCTCACCGCAAACAGCATTGACGCATCTCTCATTCACGAGGCGGCTATTGGCAAAATCGCGGGTGAGCAGCTTACGAAGCTGATGACTCTCGGACTCACCGAATCAGAGGCGGAGGAGCAGATTATCAACGGCTTTTTGAAATAAAAACGCAGAGGATTTTTTCAAAAACCCTCTGCACACCTAAAAACTTAAAAAGGATAGTTTTCGCTATCCTTTATTTTTTTATTGAAGCTTTTTGCCGAACTTGTTTTCAATAAAGCAAATAAAGGGCGCACCGCAAGGCGCGCCCTTATTATGTACATCAGAACGAGGAGATTTTGAGTAGATTTTTCCGTTCTTCTGCCCGAAGGCGTAGCTATCTACGTCAAGCTTGGCGGAAAACGGAAGAAGCTACCAAAATTACCGCTCAAATTAGTTGTATTTCTTGCGAGCTACATACGACGTATGCAGGTCGTGGTGAGCCTTGTGTCCGCCAAAGCCGTCGGTGTAGTACTCCTCGTAAATCTTCTTTACTGCGGGGTTCTCGTGCGACTTCCTGAGGACAGTTGCCTCGTCCTGTGCATAGAGTGCCTTTGCTCTCTCTGCCTTGAGGTCAACGGTGTCGCGGACGTACTGAGGCTGGATAGGCTGACCGCCGCCGTTTACACAGCCACCGGGGCAACCCATTATCTCAACGAAGGTCCAATCTGCCTTGCCGCTCTTGATTCTGTCCATTACGGTCTTTGCAGCAGCCGCGCCGCTTGCAACAGCAACCTTGACCTTGAGTCCTGCGAGGTCGTAGCTTGCCTCCTTGAGTCCCATAGTGCCGCGAACCTCCTCGAATACGAGGTTGTCATTCGACTTGCCCGTGAGCCAATCGTTAGCGGTTCTGAGAGCCGCCTCCATAACTCCGCCCGTTGCGCCGAATATAACTGCCGCACCGGTGCTTTCGCCGAGAGGTGAATCGAACTGCTCGTCGGGAAGAGCTGTAAATTTGATGCCTGCTCTGTCAATCATCTTGCCAAGCTCGCGCGTGGTGATTGCTACGTCAACGTCGGGAACGCCTGCCGCGCTCTCGTCATCTCTGCCAATCTCGAATTTCTTAGCCGTACAGGGCATTACAGAAACTACAACGATATCCTTAGGATCAATTCCCATCTTCTGTGCGTAGTAGGTCTTGATAACTGCGCCTGTCATCTGCTGAGGTGATTTGCAGGATGAGAGGTGAGAGAGCATTTCGGGATAGTAATACTCAGCAAACTTTATCCAACCGGGTGAGCATGAGGTAATCATAGGAAGAACGCCGTTGTTCTTAACACGCTCAACCAGCTCGTTTGCCTCCTCAACGATAGTGAGGTCAGCACCGAAATCGGTGTCGAATACTCTGTCAAAGCCGAGACGGCGGAGAGCCGCTACCATCTTGCCCTCAACGTTAGTGCCGATAGGCATATCAAAGCACTCGCCGAGAGTTGCTCTGATTGCGGGAGCAGTCTGTACTACAACGTGCTTTGTGGGGTCAGCGAGAGCCGCCCAGACCTTGTCGGTGTCGTCCTTCTCAACCAGCGCACCCGTAGGACAAACAACGGTACACTGACCGCAGGAGATACAGGGAACGTCGTTGAGCTTCGCATTGAACGGCGAGCCGATGTTTGTGTCGATACCGCGGTCGTTAGCGCCGATGACAGAAACGTACTGCTCCTGACATACTGCTACGCAACGGCGGCAAAGAATACACTTGTTGTTATCACGTACGAGATGAGGAGCGGAGTCGTCAATCTCGTACTTGGGCTTGAAGCCCTCGAATGCGTTTTCGTCAACACCGTAGTCACGGCAGAGCTTCTGAAGCTCGCAGTTGGTGGAGCGTGAGCAGGAAAGACATTTCTTGTCGTGAGTTGAGAGTATCAGCTCAAGAGTGGTCTTTCTCGCCGCTCTTACCTTCGCGGTGTTGGTGCTTATCTCCATACCCTCGGTTACAGGATATACGCAAGCGGTAACAAGACCTCTTGCACCGGTAGCCTCAACTACGCAGATACGGCAAGCGCCGATTTCATTTTTCTCTTTCATATAGCAGAGAGTGGGGATTTCCACACCTGCAATGCGGGCAGCCTCAAGAATGGTCGAGCCCTTGGGCACGCTGACAGCGATGCCGTTTACTTTTACGTTAAGCATTTCCATTATGACAGCCCTCCTTTAACCCTTGCTTATAGCACTGAACTTGCAGTTGCTCATACATACGCCGCACTTAACGCACTTGGACGTGTCAATCTCATAGGACGCGAGCTTGTGTCCGGGTGCAATATAGTCAGTCTTGCTGATAGCCTCAACAGGACAGTTCTTCGCACACTTGCCGCAGCCGATACACTTATCCTTGTCGATAGTGAAGCTTAGCAGGTTCTTACATACGCCTGCAGGACACTTCTTGTCCACAACGTGAGCGACATACTCGTCACGGAAGAACTTGAGCGTCGAGAGAACGGGGTTGGGCGCAGTCTGTCCGAGACCGCAGAGAGAGTTCGCCTTGATATAGTTGCAAAGCTCCTCCATCCTGTCAATATCCTCGAGAGTTCCCTCGCCCTTGGTAATCTTGTCGAGCATTTCGAGCAGACGCTTGGTTCCTACACGGCAGGGCGTGCACTTACCGCAGGACTCGTCAACGGTGAACTCAAGGAAGAACTTCGCCATGTCAACCATACAGGTGTCCTCATCCATAACGATAAGTCCGCCCGAGCCCATCATACAGCCGATGGAAACGAGGTTGTCATAGTCCACCTCGGTGTCGATGAGGCGCGCGGGGATACATCCGCCGGAGGGACCGCCGGTCTGTGCAGCCTTGAACTGCTTTCCGTTGGGAACGCCGCCACCGATTTCGTATATAATGTCACGCAGAGTAGTACCCATAGGTATCTCTACAAGACCTGTGTGCTTGATTTTTCCGCCGAGCGCAAATACCTTCGTACCCTTGGATTTCTCAGTACCCATAGATGCAAACCACTCTGCACCCTTGAGGATTATCTGAGGAATGTTCGAGAAGGTCTCAACGTTGTTCTCAACGGTAGGACAGCCGTAAAGTCCCTTAACCGCGGGATACGGAGGACGGGGTCTGGGCTCGCCTCTGTTACCCTCGATAGAGGTCATCAGCGCGGTTTCCTCGCCGCAAACGAATGCGCCTGCGCCAAGACGGATTTCCATATCGAAATCAAAGCCCGTGCCAAAAAGATTCTTGCCGAGAAGGCCTGCCGCACGTGCGTCCTTGATAGCTCGGTCGAGGCGGTTAACCGCGATAGGATACTCTGCTCTTACGTAAACGTAACCCATGGTTGCGCCGATAGCGTAGCCTGCGATAGCCATAGCCTCGATAAGACAGTGGGGGTCACCCTCAAGAACAGAACGGTCCATGAACGCTCCGGGGTCGCCCTCGTCTGCGTTACATACTACGTACTTCTGCGCTGCCTTATTAGGCGCGGTGAGCGCCCACTTACGACCTGTGGGGAAGCCTCCGCCTCCTCTGCCGCGAAGTCCCGAATCGGTAACAATCTTGATAACGTCCTCGGGGGTGTACTCGGTGAGGCACTTAGCCAGAGCCTGATAGCCGTCACGAGCTATGTATTCATCCATATTCATAGGGTCGATAACACCGCAGTTACGCAGTGATACACGAACCTGCTTCTTGTAGAAGTCGGTTTCGTCAAGTGACTTGATGCTTCCGTCCTCTGCTACGGTTTCGTCGTAGAGAAGCTCGGTTACAGGGTTGCCCCCAACGAAATGCTCCTTAACTATTCTTTCAATGCTCTCCTCCTGTACCATAGAGTAGAAGCATCCCTCGGGATATACAATCATAATCGGGCCGAGCGCACAAAGACCGAAGCAACCCGTCATTATGACCTGAACGTCCTTCTCGAGTCCGTTCTTTTTGATTTCATCATTGAGCCTGTCAACCAGCCTGTCGCTGTGAGAGGACGTGCATCCTGTACCGCCGCAAACGAGGACGTTACGCTTGTAGTCGCTCTTTACGGTCTTGTCAAGGACCTCCTCTGCCTTACGCAGAACGACGGTCTTGAGCGCCTTTGCGCGAACCGCGTTCAATTCTGCTACTGTTTTCATCAGTGTTCCTCCAAATTATTCTGAGCCTTGCGGCAATTATTTTTCAAATCCGTGCTGTGCGAGAACCGACGGAACGTCGTCAGCAGTCAGACGTCCGTAAACCTCGCCGTTTACAGTGAGAACGGGTGCAAGTCCGCACGCGCCGATGCAACGGCAAGCGGTGAGCGAGAACTTTCCGTCAGGAGTGCACTCGTCAGCTCCGATTCCGAGAATCTCAGAGAGCTTGTCAAATATATCGCCCGAGCCCTTAACGTAGCACGCAGTGCCAAGACAAACCGAAATATCGGTATCTCCCTTAGGCGAGAGAGAGAACTGTGCATAGAAGGTTGCAACTCCGTACACCTTCTCCATAGGCACGTCCATGCCCTCAGCTATCATCTGTTGAACCTCGACCGGCAGGTAACCGTATATCTCCTGAGCCTCCTGCATTACAGCCATAAGACGGCTCTTATCATACTTGTTGGCGTCGATTACGGCGTCGAGCTTTTTCTTCTGCTCCTCAGTTCCCCTGAACGGAAGCTTGCCGATTTTTTTCTGCATAGAAAAATCCTCCTTGAAAAAATCAAAAATGCAATACTTTTTGACGTAAGAATAGCCATATTACACATCCCCTCTATTATAACACGCGTATTTACATTTTTCAAGTGTTTTCGCACAATTTGTTAAAAATAAATCAATCTTTTTTTGGCGCGCGTGTATTTTTTTACATTTTGTGTGTTTTTTTGAAAGTTGGTATTGCTTTTTTCGGTTTTTGCGGTATAATATTATATGAAGAATAAATTTTGAAAGGACTTTTAATAAATGTTAGTTTCAGCAAAAGAAATGCTCAACAAGGCAAAGGCAGGCCACTACGCAGTAGGACAGTTCAACATCAATAATCTCGAGTGGACGAAGGCTATACTGCAGACCGCACAGGAGATGAACTCCCCTGTAATTCTCGGCGTATCCGAGGGCGCAGGCAAGTATATGTGCGGATACAAGACCATTGTTGGCATGGTTGAGGGTATGATTGAGGGGCTCGGAATTACCGTTCCCGTTGCACTTCACCTTGACCACGGCTCGTACGAGGGCGCTATGCAGTGCATTGAGGCAGGCTTTTCCTCTGTAATGTTCGACGGCTCGCACTACCCTATCGACGAAAATATTGAGAAAACCAAGGAGCTTGTAAAAATTTGCGAGGACAAGGGACTTTCTCTCGAGGCTGAGGTCGGTGCTATCGGCGGCGAGGAGGACGGAGTTATCGGCGAGGGCGAATGTGCTGACCCCCAGGAGTGCAAGATGATTGCTGACCTCGGCGTTACCATGCTCGCAGCAGGTATCGGTAATATCCACGGCAAGTACCCTGCTAACTGGAAGGGACTTTCCTTTGAAACACTTGACAATATTCAGAAGCTCACGGGTGCTATGCCCCTCGTTCTCCACGGCGGAACGGGCATTCCCGCTGATATGATAAAGAAGGCGATTGACCTCGGCGTATCGAAGATAAACGTAAATACCGAGTGCCAGCTCGCATTTGCCGCTGCAGTACGCAAGTACGTTGAGGACGGCAAGGACCTTCAGGGCAAGGGCTTTGACCCCAGAAAGCTGCTCGCTCCCGGCGTTGAAGCAATCAAGGCTACCGTCCGCGAGAAAATCGAGCTCTTCGGCTCTAAGGACAAGGCATAATTTTTGCACATAAAAAAGGTGTTGCGGTCGCAACTCCTTTTTCTTTTTGTTTTCCGAAAATTTTTTCAAATTTATTTTTTAATTGGGACAGTTTTTGTCCACATTAAGCTGTATACTGAGGGTGCAGCTGCAAAAAAACAAATTTGAAAGGAATAAAAAATGAAAGAAAACAAAAAAA
>JAZNXN010000004.1:0-13051 GCA_045593885.1 Eubacteriales bacterium | reverse complement strand
TTTACTGAATTCTTAATGACACAGCTTCTTTTGCTTTCAAATATAAAAAAGGGCTCAATCGAGTCCTTTTTACTCTGATATATTTTTAGCCTTCAACAGCACCTCTCGCACCTCGTCGTACGTGCTTGCCATATTTATTTCGGCGCGCAGATTTGCCGCGCCGGCTATACCCTTGATATATTCGGCAAGCTGCTTGCGAGCCTCGGCTACCGCGTGGCGCTCGCCCTTGTCCTCAATTGCGAGGTTTAACTGCCTTAGCGCGATTTCAATTCTCTCGCTATCGCTCGGCGGCGTATAATCCTTTCCGTCAAGCATTGCGGCAATCTCGGCGAAAACGTAAGGTCTGCCAACCGCGCCCCTGCCTATCATTATTCCGTCGCAGCCGCTGATTTCAAAAAGTCTTTTCGCGCTCTTTGCGTCAACTACATCACCGTTTCCTATGACAGGAACGGACACCGCGCGCTTGACGGCGGCAATTATTCTGTAATCGGCAGAGCCTGAATACATCTGCTCGCGTGTCCTTGCGTGAACGAATATCGCGTCAGCGCCGCCTGCCTCAAGTGCCTTTGCCACCTCGACGGCGTTTATGCTGTCGGCACTCCAGCCGCTTCGTATTTTTGCGGTGACGGGGATTTCAACCGCATCCTTCACCGCGCTGACTATTTTTTCGGCAAGGTGCGGATTTTTCATGAGCGCCGAGCCCTCGCCGTTGCCCGCAACCTTCGGCACGGGGCAGCCCATATTTATATCAATCGCAGAGGGGGCGAGTCCACCTGCCATACCCTTTTCGGCAATTTGTGCAGCCCTTGCCATAAACTCTGGCTCGGAGCCGAACAGCTGAATCGCGCAGGGTACCTCATCCTCATCAATCCTTGCGAGGGCGGGTGTTTTTTTGTCGTTATAGCAGATGGCCTTCGCCGATACCATTTCGGTGGTCAGGTATTCTGCGCCAAAGCCCTTGCATATCACGCGCATTGCTCTGTCGCTGAAGCCTGCCATAGGGGCGAGGAACAGTCCGTGCTTTAATTCTATATTACCTATTTTCATAGAAGCATCCTTAATCTTGATAACTCATTTTAACATAAAAATTTCTTTTTTTCAACACACTCGCATAAAAAAGCGCACAAAAGCAGAAAATGAAATGGAAAGCGAGGTAATTTATGCGAAGGCTGTATGACGATTATTTGGAAAACGTTAAATACTTAAACGAGGCGCTCAGGGTTGACGATAATTTTGATATGATACGCCGCCGTCTTATAGTTGGGACGGATGAAATGACTCTTTTTTACATTGACGGTCTTGTAAAGGACGAGTCTATGCAGAGGGTTATGCAGTATTTTTTCTCACTGAAAAATCTCTGCCCCGATGCCGCTGACCCTGCGCGCGCCTTCTCGCAGAAGCACGTGCCGTACGTTGAGGTTGATGTCATAGACGACCTTGACTCGCTGGTTCTGTTTGCGCTCAGCGGCTCGGTGGTGCTGATAGGCAGCACCTTTGGAAGCAAGGCGATAGTGATAGATGCGCGTACCTATCCCGCGCGAACAACCGAGGAGCCCGAAAACGACAAGGTTATGCAGGGCGCAAAGGACGGCTTTGTCGAAACACTCATATTCAATACCGCACTCATACGCCGCAGAATACGCGACACGGGACTGACAATGATGTATAAAAACGTATCCTCGTCATCAAAAACCGACGTGGTTATATGCTATATGAAGGGAAAGGCTGACGATAAATACGTAAAGTATCTTTCGGACAAAATAGATGCTCTGCCGACCAAATCAATGACGCTCGGCTTTCAGAGCCTTGCCGAGTCGCTCATCAAAACGAGATGGTATAACCCGTTCCCTAAGATACGAACGGTTGAACGCCCCGATGCCGCGGCGGCGGAGCTGATGGAAGGGCGAGTTCTGATAATATGTGACACCTCGCCAAGAGTTATGGTTTTACCGACCTCGATTTTCGACTTCATGCAGGAGACGAACGATTTTTATTTTCCGCCTATAACAGGGTGCTATCTTAGGGTTATACGCCAGCTCGTTTTCTGGCTGTCGCTGTATCTCACGCCCCTGTGGTATCTTTTAACCGAATATCCGCAGTTTGTACCAAAGGCGCTTGAGTTTATAATACCCGGCAAGGAATACGTCATTCCCCTGATAGCTCAGCTGTTTATAGCAGAGCTTGCAATTGACGGACTCAAAATCGCCTCGATGAATACTCCGAGCATGCTGTCGGGCTCGCTGTCGGTAATAGGCGGACTGATTCTGGGTGAATCCGCGGTGCAGATAGGGTGGTTTTCGAACGAGGTAATTTTCTATATGGCGCTAGTTGCAATTGCGGGCTTTACCCAGCATAACTATGAGCTCGGCTACGCATTCAAGTTTTTGCGTATGCTTTTGCTCGCGCTGACGGGTATTTTCAGGATATGGGGCTTTATTGCGGGCGTGGCGCTCGTGTTCGTTCTGCTCTGCACCAACAGGACGGTCAATGGGGGCAGAAGCTACCTTTATCCCTTAATACCCTTTAACGCAAAGGCATTCGGCAGGCTTTTCCTCCGCCTGAAAAAGCGCGATTAAAAAAAGTTTATAAAAATGGAAAAATCATCTTGACAAATTGAATTTTTGTTGTTATAATATATGTCGTGCTAAAAAGTCCCACGCAAGTGGGTTTACATAGCGCCAACCTCGGTTGGTACAAACAATGCGGAATTGTGTAATGGTAGCACAGCAGACTCTGACTCTGTATGTCTGGGTTCGACCCCTAGTTCCGCAGCCAAAAAATTCGACAGGTTTCAACTTGTCGAATTTTTTTATCCATTGCGAAAGCAATGGTATATCATCACGCTTTAGCGTGTATCTCATCCGCTTTGACGAGATATGCTCGTCAAAGCGAGTATATCATCAGCCGCAGGCTGTATACACGCCTTTGGCGTAATTTGATGTGAGAATTCAATCATGATAGTAAAATCCCCAAAATATCTTTTCCGTAGGATCTATGCAAAAATCCTGAACGAAGGTGTAGGATTTTTACCTCTTACCTCTCCACCCTTACTTAAATCGGCAGGATTTTTTGAAAAGTAATAAGTAAGAAGTGAAGAAAAAAGGGCGGAACGGCAACGTATCCACAATGGATATGCCATTTCGTCCTTTTTATTTTTATCGGTTGTTTTTGTATTCCTCGGCAAGTGCCTTAAAGGCGGGGAGAGCGCCCTCCACCTTCGATTTATCGGTGCAGTAGGCGATTCTGACGTAGCCCTTGACTCCGAAATCGTCGCAGGGAACCACGAGTATCTCGTGCGCCTTCGCCCTCTCGTAGAATTTATACGCATCGTCCTCAAGCGCCTTTACAAAGAGATAGAACGCGCCGTCGGGCTTCACGCACTCATAACCGTATGCGGTGAGATTATTATACAGGATATCTCTGTTTTCCCTGTATGCCTCTACGTTGACCTTTGCGTTAATACAACGCGCGATAACCTGCTGGAACAGACTGGGCGCGCATACGTAGCCGAGCGACCTGCCCGCACCGCAGACCGAGAGATATATGCTCTCACAGTCCTGCATTGTGGGGGATACTGCTATGTAGCCTATTCTTTCGCCCGGAAGCGAGAGAGATTTCGAGTATGAATAGCACACAAGGGTATTACCGTAGTAGTTCATAAGATAGGGAACGCTGACACCCGAATATACAAGCTCTCTGTAAGGCTCGTCTGCGATAAGATATATCGTATGACCGTATTCCTCGGATTTTCTCTTCAAAACCTCGCAAAGTGCCTTTACCGTGTCCTCGGAATAAACGACTCCGCTCGGGTTATTGGGGGAATTTACAATAACCGCCTTCGTTTTCGGAGTGATTCTGTTCTCAAAGTCAAGGACATTTATCTGCAGAGTTTTTTCGGTCGGCTCACTGATAACAATTTTTCCGCCCGCGTTTTCAATGAAAACTCTGTACTCGGTAAAGAAGGGGGCAAAAACGATACATTCATCATCTGAGCCATCCTCAATAACCGCCTTAAGACAGATAGAGAGGGATGCCGCCGCGCCGCAGGTCATATATATAAGATTTGGCGATATGCCTACGCCGAACCTTGAATTTATATTATCCGCGATTACCTGACGCACGCCTGCGTCACCCTGTGCCGAGGTGTATCCGTGCAGAAGCACCGAGCTCTGTGTATCAAGAAGCTCCCTCACGGTATCGTTTACTTCCTTGGGGGCGGGCACGCTGGGGTTACCGAGGCTGAAATCGTATACGTTTTCAGCACCTATTTCCTTCGCGCGTGCTTTACTGTATTCAAAAATTTCCCTTATAATCGAGCGCTTGCTTCCAAGGCCGAACATTTTCTGATTGTATCCCATAGTATCACCTGTATTTTATATTCCGAGAAGAGCCTTTGCATTATCGCAAAGGATTTTTTTCTCGGTTTTTGTGTCTAATGAATATGATTTTAAGATTTCCACGTCGCCCCTGACCTCACTCCACGGTGAATCGGTGGCAAAGAGAATTTTATCCTCGCCGTGCTTTGCAAGTATTTTTTCAAACATTTCCTTACCGACGAAGCGCAGGACGTATGCGGTATCAAAATATACGTCCTCACCGCACAGTCTTTGTAGCACATCAGCGTGCATTTCGTTTGCGCCGAGGTGGGCAAGCACGAGCTTTCCGTAAGGGACTCGGCGTATCAGGTTGAGCGCCCTCTCGGGCGTGCATCTGACGGGCATTCCGAGAAAGCCGCAGTCAACTCCTGAATGTGTTACGACAATGAGGTCGTTATCCCTTGCCGCCTCCATTATTCTTACGTATCCCGCGTCATCAATGAACGTGCCCTGATAATCGGGGTGCACCTTGACACCCAAAAAGCCGCTTTCCTTGATAAACGACATTTTTTTGTCTATATCCTCACAGGCAGGATGAATGCCTGCAAAGGAAATAAGACGGCGAGCCCCACCCTCAAAGCGAGCGTTTATCTCAGCGGCAAACCTGTTGACGCTGTCAAATTGCATAGGGCTGGTAAGGACGGGAAGGGTGATTGAAATATCAACCCCTGCCTCCTCCATACGCGCGACAAGACCGTCAACCGTTCCGTCGGAAAAGGGAGGTATTCCGCCCTTCTCTGACAAATACGCAATCGTCTTTTCTGCAATTTTATCGGGAAAAATGTGTGTGTGGAAATCTATTATCATTTCAAATCCTGACTTTTATATATTGCCAAGCTCCTCGCAGGAAACGGTCTCTATGCCGTTTTCCGAGAGTATGGCATCTATTTTTTCCGTGCTTGATGCCTTGAGCACTACGTACGCCTCGTCCGATTCAATCGACAGACCGTACATATACTCAATATTGACACCGTTATCGTCAATTACCTTCAGAAGTTTCTGAAGACTGCCGACCTTATGAGGAATCTTGATTATCGAAACGTCGGAGAGCAGCGAGGAAAATCCCTTCTCGGTCAGCTTCTCCTTTCCAAGATATGCGTTGTTAACTATAAGTCTGAGAAGACCGAACTCGGTGGTATCTGCAAGGCTGAGAGAGAGAATATTTACTCCGCTCTCCCTTAGTACGTCAAGCACCTCGGAAAGTCTACCCGTTCTGTTCTCAATGAAAACTGTTAACTGCTTTGCAAACATAGTTTTTCTCCTTTATGTAAAATTAATACAGCTTGCGATTATCAATAACGTGAACTGCCTTGCCCTGACTTCTTACAAGGGACTGAGGCTCAACTATCTTAACCTTCGCACTTATGCCGAGAGCCTGCTGAATAACATGCGCTATCTTCTTTGTGAGCGCCTCGATTACTCTTATCTCATCGGTATAGTACTTCTGGTCAAGCTCAACCTGAACCTCGAGGGTGTCAAGGTTGTTTACTCTGTCAACTATCATCATGTAGTGAGGCGTTACCTCCTCAACCTCAACGAGAGCTGCTTCAATCTGGCTCGGGAATACGTTTACGCCGCGTATAATGAGCATATCGTCAACACGTCCCTTGAACCTCGATATACGCGCGCTCGTTCTTCCGCACTCGCACTTGGTGCGGTCTATGCTGGTCAAGTCCTTCGTTCTGTAACGGATAAGGGGAATACCCTCCTTGGTCAGCGTGGTGAAGGCAAGCTCGCCCGTTTCGCCGTCGGCTACGGGTGAAAGCGTTGCGGAATTGAGGATTTCGGGATAGAAGTGGTCCTCGCATACGTGAAGTCCCTTGTGGAACTCACAGTCGCAGGCAACACCGGGGCCCATAATCTCGCTGAGTCCGTAAATGTCAAACGCCTTGATATTCAGTCTTGATTCTATTTCCCTGTGCATCTTCTCAGTCCAGGGCTCTGCACCGCAGATCGCGGATTTAAGCTTGATTTTATCAAGCACACCCTCCTCTGCCAGAACCTCGGATATATGAAGAAGGTAGGACGGAGTGCAGGCAATAGCCGTAGCTCCGAAATCGACCATCATAGTGGTCAGCTTCTTCGAGTTGCCCGTGCTCATAGGAACGACGGTTGCACCTATCTTCTGCGCGCCGCCGTGAGCACCAAGACCGCCGGTGAAAAGTCCGTATCCGTAGGCTACCTGTATAATATCATCTCTCGTAACGCCTGCCATAGTCATACATCTTGCAACGCACTCGTCCCAGATATCAAGGTCGCGGCGTGTGTAACCGACAACCGTTGCCTTTCCCGTCGTGCCGCTGGATGCGTGTATTCTGACTATTTCTGAGTTGGGAACTGCGAAAAGTCCGAAGGGGTAGTTATCTCTCAGATCGTCCTTGGTGGTGAAGGGGAGCTTGGTTATGTCTTCAATTCCCTTTATATCACCGGGCATAAGTCCTACTGCCTGCATTTTCTTGCGGTAGAACTCTACGTTGTGATAAACGTAATCAACGAGCTTGACCAGTCTTTTGCTCTGCAGGTTGGTCATCTGGTCGCGGCTCATACATTCCTTGGTTTCATTCCAAATCATTTTTATTTTCCCCCTTAATGCTCTGCCTCATACCCGAGGGCAAAGGCTTTTTGATTTATTTCAACGGTTTTTGCGGGAACGGTGGATGCTACGGTATCAAGCCAGGTCTGTCTGTCGAAGCCGATGAAGGATGCCGCATAACCCAGAACCACTGAGTTAAGCACCTTGCTGTTGCCGAGCGAAAGAGCAATGCTCTGGCCGTCTATCGCATACACGCGGTGATCCTTTTTGAGATTTTCGATAATATTTTCGGGATATGTCTTTGCTCCGATAACGACGGTCATAGGGTCGATTCGGCAGTCGTTGACCACCAGAACGCCGTCCTTTTTGAGAAAATGAGCGTATCTCTGCGCCTCGAGCCTTTCAAACGAGATTATTACGTCCGCCTGTCCCTCCTCGACCACGGGCTCGTTTACTTTGTCACCGAATCTGACGAAGGTAACGACGCTTCCGCCTCGCTGAGCCATTCCGTGAACCTCGGAGATTTTGACGTCGCAGCCCTGTGCCAGCGCCGCCTTTCCTATTATTCTGCTGGTCAAGAGAGTTCCCTGACCGCCAACGCCTACAATCATTATATTTTTCGTCATAATTATCTCTCCACCGTTTGAATTGCGCCGAATTTGCAATAGTTTTTGCACAGACCGCAGCCGTTGCACATTGTTGCGTCAATCTTAACCTTTCCGTCCTCACCGCGAGTCATTGCGGGGCAGCCTATTTTCATACAAGCGCCGCATTTTCTGCAAGCATCGGGGTCTACCTTGCATACGTTCGGGAATTTCTGTCCCTTGAGAAGAACGCAGGGCGCTTTCGCAATTATTACGGTGAGCTCGTCGCCACTGACACTCTTCTTTATGATTTCCTCAAGAGCCTTTACGTCAAATGAGCTTACCTCAATTACGTTCTTAACGCCAACGGAACGGCAGAGCTCGGAGAGGTCGATAGCGTAGGTGTCCTCGCCCTTGAGCGTCTTGCCCGTAGCGGCGTGCTCCTGATGTCCCGTCATACCGGTTGTGCGGTTGTCGAGAATCATTACTGTGCCCGTGGATTTGTTGTAAACCATATTTATAAGTGAATTTATACCTGTATGTAGGAAGGTGGAATCTCCGATAACGGCAACCCAATTCTTGATAAATTCCTTACCGCGTGCCTTCTCCATTCCGTGAAGTGCGGAAATGCTCGCACCCATACAGATGGTGGTATCGATTACACTGAGAGGCGCTACGGCTCCGAGGGTGTAGCAGCCTATATCTCCCGATGCGTGAATCTTGAGCTTGCTTAGCACCGAGAACACGCTTCTGTGAGGGCAGCCGGGGCAAAGAATCGGGGGACGTGCGGGCGCTTCCTGCTTCTCAAATACCGCCTCGTCCTTGCCGTAAAGGACACGCCTTAGCATATTCGCGCTGTACTCGCCCTGTCTTGTAAACAGCTCCTTACCCTTTACGTCAAAGCCCCATGCTCTTACCTGCTCCTCGATTACAGGCTCAAGCTCCTCGAATACATAAACGGTTTCTACCTGATTTATAAAGTCCTCAATAAGCTCCCTTGAAATCGGGTTTACAAGTCCGAGCTTGAGAACGCTGGCATCGGGGCAAACCTCCTTTACGTACTGATAAGCAATACCGCATGTGATAAAGCCCAGCTTTTTGTCGTTTATCTCCATTTTGTTGACGGGAAAGCTCCTTGCATCCCTCGCCATACGGTTTTCTCTGCCCTCAACTGCAAGGTGCCTGCCGATAGCGGATGCGGGCATCATAACGTACTTTGAGAGGTTTCTTGAATATTCCTTATCCTCAACCGTAACTCTGTCGCAAAGCTCAACCGTGCTCTGCGAATGTGCAAGCTTGGTTGTTGTGCGAAGAATAACGGGGGTGTCGTACTCCTCGCTGAGCTGATAGCCGTACTTTACAAAGTCCTTCGCCTCCTGGCTGTCGGACGGCTCGAGCACGGGCACATGTGCCGCGCGCGCTATCATTCTCGTATCCTGCTCGTTCTGCGAGCTGGCAAGACCCGGGTCATCCGCAACGACTATAACCGCGCCTCCGTTTACTCCCGTGTAGGAGAAGGTATAAAGAGGGTCGCTGGCTACATTGAGTCCAACGTGCTTCATACACGCAAGGCTGCGTACACCCGATACAGATGCTCCTATTGCAACCTCTGCTGCAACCTTCTCATTCGGTGCCCACTCGGTGTATACCTCATCGTATTTTGCGAGATATTCGCTGATTTCGGTGCTCGGCGTTCCGGGGTATGCGCTTGACAGCTTCACTCCTGCCTCAAACGCACCTCTCGCTATTGCCTCGTTTCCGAGCATTATCGTCTTGTTTGCCACCTTAGTTACTCCTTAAATCCTTTACTCTTTTTGCCTTGCCCTCAAATCTTTGCAGGGTGTTGGGTGATTCGAGCAAAACCTTCGCGTCAAGGCCAAGAACCACCTTCAATTTATTCTTAACCTCTGCGGTTATCCTCTCAAGCACCGAGAAGGAGTCGGTTACGTGAGCAAGCTCAACCTTAACCGTCAGCTTGTCAAGATATCCCTCTCGCTCAAGGATAATCTCATAGTGGGGGCCAAGCTCCTCAATGCTGAGAATTACCTCCTCTATCTGACTCGGGAATACGTTTACGCCGCGTATTTTGAGCATATCGTCGCTTCTGCCCGAGAGATTTTCCATACGGCAGAAGGTTCTGCCGCATTTACATTTGTCGTAGAACAGACGGGTTATATCCTTCGTTCTGTATCTTATGAGGGGTAGCCCCTCCTTCTTGATACAGGTTATTACCAGCTCGCCCTTCTCGCCTGCGGGCAGAACCTCGCCCGTTTCGGGATTGATGATTTCGGGAATAAAGTAGTCCTCGTTTATGTGCATTCCGCACAGCTCGGTGCATTCGCCCGAAACGCCGGGGCCCATCAGCTCGCTCATTCCGTAGTTAGAGGTAATAAGAAGGTCCTTGCCCCAATACCTGTGCATCTCCTCGCGCATAGCATCGGTTAAAAGCTCGCTGCCGACGAGGGCAATTTTTACCTTGAGGTCCCTTTCGGGCTCAATTCCCATTTCCCTTGCAACCTCGGCAAGACGCAGGGCGTACGAGGGGGTTGCAACCAGAAGTGAGGTTTCAAAGTCCTTCATATACATAATCTGCTTCTGCGAGTTGCCCGTAGACGAGGGAACTATCGCCGCACCGATTTTTTCAAGTCCGTAATGAAGTCCGAGCGCGCCCGTAAACATTCCGTAGCCGAAGCAAATCTGCGCTACGTCATGCGAGCTGGCTCCGCCCATGCACGCGATACGCGAAACGCAGTCGGTCCAGGTTTCGAGGTCGCCCCTCGTATAGCCAACAACCGTAGGCTTGCCTGTCGTGCCGCTGGACGCGTGTATTCTGACCAACTCATCCTTATCAACCGCAAAAAGACCGAAGGGATAGTTGTCCCTCATATCCTGCTTCGTCACGAACGGAAGTCTTGAAAGGTCGGAGAGTGTTTTGATATCCTCGGGCTTCACACCCGCCTCGTCCATCTTCCTTGCGTATGCAGGCACCTTTTTGTATACTCGGTTAACGGTTTCCTTCAACCGTTCGAGCTGTATTTTTTCTATTTCCTCTCTTGGTAGAGTTTCTTCCCTTGACCAGATCATTTCTTCTCCTTACTGTCTTTTACTTTATTTCGCCCTCAAAGCTCTTATCAAACGCCTCGGCGAGTATTGCGTCATCAGGCCTCTTGGTGAGAAGGCTGACAACCACAGTGATTACGAGTGAGAACAGCATACAGATAACACCGATAAGCGGTGAGGTAGCAACGCCGCTCTTGATTGCAGTAGCAAAGGGGACGTTCCATCCGTTTTTGTCATATCCGAACACGATTACCAAGGCAACGGTTAAAACGAGCGAGCTGACCATTGAGGACCACACTGCAGGCTTGGTCACTCTCTTCCAGATAACTCCGAGAACGTATGGGCCCATAAAGCAGCCTGCGAGCGTTCCCCAGCTGATTCCCATCATATATGCGATAGCGGCAATTCCGAATTTTTCGTTGAGAATTGCTAAAATTACGGAAATTGCAACGAACACAAGGCAAAGAACTCTCATTACAGTATTTACGCGCCTGTCGCTCGCATCGCGTCTGACCGTTCCCTTGTAAAGATCAACCGCAATAACAGATGCACTCGCCAGGGAAACCGAGGATAGAGTTGACATACTCGCGGAAAGAATGAGAACCGCAATAATTCCCGTAAGTCCTGCGGGGATTGCGATATTGAGCATCGTGGGAACGACGAGTGCGTCGCTGACCGCATAGGTTTCGGGGAAGAATATGCTGAGTGCACCCGTAAAATATGCTATAAAGCCGATAAGGAGCGCAAACGCGGTGCTGACAACGACTCCCTGAGTAATTGCCTTTTTATCGCGTACAGCATAGTACTTATGTATCGTCTGAGGAAGCGCCCATACACCGAGCGAGGTGAGAAGTATGAGAGCAAGGAGAGATACGGTTGTTCCGTAGAGTCCCCCGCTATTCTCTGCGCCGAAGGTAACCCAGGTGAGATTGGGGTCATTTACAAGCCTCGATATATCCCAATTGACTCTGTCGTGATTCATAAAGCAGAGTATCATACATATAACACCGATTATCATAATTATTCCCTGTATGAAATCGGAAAGCGCGGTTGCAAAGTATCCGCCGAAAAAAAGGTAGAGTGCGGTGAGGAAGGCAAGGCAGATAATAACCACCCAGCCGGGTATGCCGAACACGGTCTCAAACAGACTGCTTATTCCGTTGTAAACAGATGCGGAATAAGGGATAAGGAATATAAATATTATTATTGCGGACACAACCTTGATTTTGCTGTCGCCGTAACGCTTCTCGAAAAATTCGGGCATCGTTTTCGTTTGCAGTCGCTTGGTCATATTTCTTGTTCTCTTAGCAAGGACGAGCCAAGCAACGAGCGTTCCGATTATTGCATTTCCAATACCTATCCAAACCGAAGCAAGACCGAAGGAGCGACCAAACTGACCTGCATAGCCGATGAAAATTACCGCGGAAAAATAGGTTGTTCCGTACGCAAAGGCTGTCATCCAGCCGTTTAGCCCATTTTTTCCCGCAAGGAGAAAATCGTTTACCGAGCTCGAGCGGCTCTTAGTATAGAAGGCAATAGCCACCATTGCCAGAGCGTAGATAATGAGAATAATGTAATCAAGTACCATAATAAAACCTCGTGTGCGCGCATAAAATTGCGAATTTAATTAACTAATATGATATCATATATCTGCATATAAGTCAAGTTTTAGAGGAATATTTATTCATTAATTTTGATTTTCGAAGATAAAAGAAGAACCCGAGCCTTCTCTGCTCGGTAAAATCTGTTATCTATACGGCTTTTTCTCCTCAGTAAGTCCTAAAATGTAGTCGGTTGACGTTCTGTAGTACTTAGCAAGCGCTATAAGACACGAAAGCGGTAGCTGTCGTTTTCCTGTTTCGTACTGAGAATACGTATGCTGCATTACGTGTAAATATTCAGCAATCTCAGCCTGAGTTTTATCATTGTCCTCGCGCAATTCCCTTATTCTCATAGCACATCTCCCAATAGATTGTAAAATTATTATAATAAATCTCAAATTGAGATATTGACAATTATCACAAATTGTGATATAATCAGAAAAAACTCAAGGAGAATATAGCATGACACCCAATCACACAGTTAAAAAAAGCATCGTTCCTTCACTAAGCTTCTGGCTTATCGTTTTCTTCTGGCTGGTAATTCCTCTGGTAATTCAGATATTTAAGATATTATCGGCAAAATGCTACAGCGTTGAATTTTATGACGATAAAACTGTCACTAAATCAGGCGTGCTCAGCAAGCAGGAGAGCCAGTCTGTTTTTGCAGGCGTTTATTCGGTAAGCGTATCACAGTCGCTTCTTGGCCGCATATTCAACTATGGAGATGTATACGTAGATTGCCCAGGTATATGGGATGTAAACACCGAAGGAGTAAAAGATCCTTTGGCGCTTAAAAAATATCTCGAAACCAAGATTACTGCAAAGAATATGACAAATATTGTTCACGAATAATTAAAGCTTTATACAGTAAGGGGCTGCTTCATTTCGGCATAACCG
>JAZNXN010000003.1:0-26003 GCA_045593885.1 Eubacteriales bacterium | reverse complement strand
CGATCGGCTCGGTGGACTTTAATGCCTTAGCATCGAACTGCGGGTGAAGGAGGGTATCGAGGTTACGCGGGTCGATCATTGCAACTGCTTCTTCCTCGGTTCTCATACCTTCATCTACTAAATCACAAGCAATCTTTAAAGCTGCCTGTGCGGTTCTCTTACCATTTCTGGTCTCGAGCATATAGAGCTTTCTGTTCTCAACAGTGAACTCCATATCCTGCATGTCTCTGTAGTGCTTCTCAAGCTTCTCACATACAGCCTGGAACTCAGCGAAAGCTTCCGGGAACTCTTCTGCCATCTTTGCGATCGGCATCGGAGTACGAACGCCTGCTACTACGTCCTCGCCCTGTGCGTTGATGAGGAACTCACCCATGAGCTTCTTCTCACCGGTTGCAGGGTCACGAGTAAATGCTACACCGGTACCACAGTCATCACCCATGTTACCGAATGCCATCATCTGTACGTTAACAGCGGTACCCCAAGAGTAAGGGATATCGTTGTCGCGGCGGTATACGTTTGCACGGGGGTTGTCCCATGAACGGAATACTGCCTTAACAGCTCCCATAAGCTGCTCCTTGGGATCAGCAGGGAAGTCCTCGCCAATCTTTGCCTTGTACTCAGCCTTGAACTGTCCTGCAAGCTCCTTGAGGTCGTCGGCGGTAAGCTCGATGTCCTGAGTTACGCCCTTCTTTTCCTTCATCTCGTCGATGAGCTCCTCAAAGTACTTCTTTCCGACCTCCATAACGACGTCGGAGTACATCTGAATAAATCTTCTGTAGCAGTCCCAAGCCCAACGGGGATTGTTGGACTTCTTCGCCATTACGTTAACAACCTCCTCGTTAAGACCGAGGTTAAGTATTGTGTCCATCATACCGGGCATCGATGCACGTGCACCTGAACGAACAGATACGAGGAGAGGGTTCTCGCTGTCGCCGAACTTCATTCCGCTCTTTTCCTCGAGCTTAACGATGTACTCCTCAATCTGAGCCATTATTTCATCGTTGATTTTCTTACCGTCCTCATAGTACTGGGTACAAGCCTCAGTCGTGATGGTGAAGCCGTAGGGAACGGGCAGACCAATGTTGGTCATTTCTGCAAGGTTTGCACCTTTTCCGCCGAGAAGCTCACGCATATTTGCGTTGCCTTCGTCAAAGAGATAAACATACTTCTTGCTCATTTTTTCCTCCTGAAATATATAAAATTTTTATTTTTTTGTCCGAAAAATCACGTCGCTCCGTCAACGAAAACGGGCGTTTCTGGAATTTCCACCCAACATTTTAACACACTTTTGACCAAATGTCCATTAAAATATATTTATATTGTGAGAAAATGAACATTATTTACAATTTGTTCATAATTGTGGGTGGAAAGGGTTTTACCTTCCAATTATCTGATAGCTCCGAGCACAAGCGGAGTTAAAACCGTCGGCTTTTCCCGACGGTTATCTGACAGCTCCGAGTACAAGCGGTACGGGAATCGGTGGGTTTTCCCCTATTGTCGTATATGCCAGCAATCGCTCTGCCGCGATTTCGCATTTTCGGGTGTCGGCGGCGTACATTTTTGCGATTGTATCGCCCTTCTTTACCCTATCGCCCGTCTTTCTTTCAAGGATTATTCCTGCCGACAAATCAATCTTATCCTCTTTTTTATTCCTGCCGGCGCCGAGCATGAGGGCGCACAGTCCGTAGCCCTCGGTGTCAACCTCGGTTATATATCCGTCCCTGTTGCTCTTAACCTCGTAGCAAACGGGTGCCGTGGGAAACAGCGAGGTGTCCTCAATTGCCCGTACATCTCCGCCCTGTGCGCCGACCATTTCCTTAAATTTTGCGAGGGCCGAGCCGTCGGAAATCGCACGCTCCGCCATTTTCTTGCACTCGTAAAAACCGCCCTTGCCCGCAAGGGAAAGAATCTCTGCGGCGAGCGAAAGACACAGCTCGCGCAAATCCGATGGACCTGCGCCCCTGAGCGCCTCAATAGCCTCAATAACCTCAAGGGAATTGCCTATTGCATTTCCGAGGGGGCGGCTCATATCGGTAACGAGTGCAACGGTTTTCTTGCCTGCCCTCTTTCCTATCTCAACCATGATTTCGGCAAGAGCGCGGCTTTTTTCCTCCGTTTTCATAAATGAGCCGTTACCCGTCTTTACGTCAAGGACTATGCAGTCGTCGTTAGCCGCCAGCTTCTTGCTCATTATGCTCGATGCTATCAGAGGCATACTGTCAACGGTTGCCGTCACGTCGCGCAGGGCGTAGAGAAGCTTGTCGGCGGGGGCGAGCTGTGCGCTCTGACCGACTATTGCTATTTTCGTTTTGTCCGCTATTCTCTCAAACTCCTCGCGCGACATATCCACGCGAAAGCCGGGGATAGATTCAAGCTTATCCACCGTGCCGCCCGTATGACCGAGCCCTCTGCCGCTCATTTTTGCAACGGTGAGGCCGAGGGATGCCACTATCGGCGCGACAACCAGACTTGTTTTATCGCCAACTCCGCCCGTCGAATGCTTATCAACTCTTATGCCCGAAACACCCGAAAGGTCGGTTATCTCGCCCGAATCGCGCATAGCGAGTGTGAGCGCGACGGTTTCCCCTTCATTCATACCCTGAAAGTAGATAGCCATACACAGAGCTGCCGCCTGATAATCCGGAATATCCCCCTTCGTGTATCCGTCTGTAAAGAAGCGTATTTCCTCGTCGGAAAGGCACTCGCCGTCCCTTTTTTTCTTGATTATATCATATGCTCTCATAAATTACCGCCGATTATTTGAGGGAAAAGGATGCAGGTAAAAGCTCGCAAAGAGTGTGCTCCGCTATCCCTTCTCCGTTCTGAAGAATTATTTTGAAATCACCGTCACAATGCTCCGACATAACCTGTCTGCACGCGCCGCACGGGACACAGGGGATGTGGGTATCCTCCCTGCCGCCGACTATCGCTATCGCGCAAAAGCCGTGCACCCCATCGCTTATCGCCTTGCATATTGCCACGCGCTCCGCGCATACCGTTTCCGAAAACGCGCCGTTTTCTACGTTACAGCCCGTGTATATTTTTCCGTTTTCGCACAGGAGTGCCGCGCCAACCTTAAACTGCGAATAGGGCGCGTACGCCTTTTCTCTTGCCTCAATAGCTGCCCTTATCAGCTCTTGTTTTTTCATTTACGCTCTCCTTTTGCATTTTTACCGCCTTCACCACTCTGCTCGTACCCAGTCTGTCGGCGCCCAGCTCTATAAAATCTCTCGCATCGTCGAGGTCGGATATGCCGCCCGCCGCCTTCACCTTCAGCGACTCGGGGGAGTGCTTTCTCATAAGAGCTACGTCCTTGCGCGTAGCACCGCCGCTTGAAAAGCCCGTAGAGGTTTTGATATAATCGGCTCCTGCCTCTGCCACTACACCGCACATCAGAATCTTTTCCTCATCGGTGAGCAGGCAGGTCTCGATTATGACCTTCAAGGGCTTTTTGCCGCACGCCGCCTTGACCGCCGCGATTTCATCACGCACGTACCCGACATTGCCCGCGCGCAGTTCGCCTATATTTATTACCATATCTATCTCGTCAGCACCGTTTTTCACCGCGTTTTCCGCCTCGAAGCATTTTACCTCTTTTGTGTTATATCCGTTGGGAAAGCCTATGACGGTGCAGACGGCAAGCCTGTCACCGACGTATTCCCTCGCCCGTTTAACGTAGCTTGGGGGTATGCACACCGATGCGGTTTTGTATTTCATTCCGTCATCGCACACCGCCCGTATCTCATCCCACGTTGCGCTCTGCGACAAAAGCGTGTGGTCGCACCTTCTGAGTATTTCCTCGGTTTTCATATATACCTCCCCATAAAACAGGTTGTTTTACAATATTATACCATTTTCACGGTATAAATTCAATAAGATATTAAATTATAGCAAAATTTATTGACCTTTTCTCCGCCTTGTGTTAAAATGTAAAAAAAACACAAGGGAGTACGGAAGATGGGCAAGGCACTCACATCCGACAAAAAATCAAAGCAGCTTAACACGAGCGCGGTTGACGGAAATCTGGCAATTCCGAAGGGGCAGAGGAAGGATACCGTTTTCTACGACGTACGCAAGCCGCCGTTCAGAATATACGGCCTTTACGCGCCGCTGACCGAGCCTGTGTTCCGCAGAATACCCGAGAGCGTGGCGATAGCTATGGGCAGCGGAGCGCACTTTCTTCACACCAACGCCGCAGGCGCTCGCGTGCGCTTCAAAACCGACTCGCCGTATATTTCGGTAAAGGCGGATATGGGTTATTCAAGCGCTATGCCCCATCAGGCAATGGCAGGCTCGCTCGGATTTGACGTTTACGCAGACGGATATCACGTAAAAGCCTTATTTCCGCCCGTAGGCTACGAGGGGTATGCCCCGGTTTTCAACGTTGATAAAACGTTCATAAGCATGGCGGAGCTTGAGCTACCCACCGAATCACCCGACAAGATGCGGGATATAACCGTCTATATGCCGCTATATTCGAGCGTTGACAGTATGGAAATCGGCATTGCCCCCGATGCAAAAATCGAGGCGGGTAACGAGTATTTACATAAGACCCCCATCGTGTTTTACGGCTCCTCGATAACTCAGGGCTGCGCCGCAACGAGAGCATCAACCTCATACTGTGCAATAGTTGCCGACAGGCTTGATTCTGATTTTATAAACCTCGGCTTTTCGGGAAATGCGCGCGGCGATGAGGCCATATCCGACTATATCGCGTCGCTCGATATGAGCCTTTTCGTATATGACTACGACCATAATGCTCCCAGCCCCGAATTTCTGCGTAATACTCATAAGCCTATGTTTGATAAAATCCGCGCAGCACACCCCGACCTACCGATAATTATGATGTCACGTCCCGACCGAGTAAGACACGTTGACAAGGCGGAGCGCACTGCAATAGTGAGAAAAACCTACGAGAGCGCAAGGGCGCAAGGGGATAAGAACGTGTATTTTATTGACGGCTGCGAGCTTTTTGACGGTGATACAAGAGAGCTTTCAACCGTTGACGGCACACACCCTACCGATATTGGCTTTCTTTCAATGGCAAATAGAGTCCTGAAAACAATTAAAGATGAAAACATAAAACTCAAATAAGCTCAAGGGCATCGAAAAGATGCCCTTTTTATTTTTTGTGAATAATAAGCAAAATAACTGTCGACAATAAAACCGAGGTGATAAATATGAAGGAAGAAAAGAAAGATGTCAAGAGAATCATACTACCCCCGAACAGAGCGAGGACAGAGCTGGCACTCGGAAATTTTGACCCGATTGGGCGCGCTACCGATAATAAGCACGGCGACGGTGCTGGGCGTGATAACTCAGGTTCTCCTACGCAGAAGGAAAAGAAAGAGAGCGGCAAAAATTAATACGTCAAAGTAGAAGGGGCTGCTTCATTTCGGCATAACCGCAAACAAAAAAAGTGAGGGACAAAAGGTTCCTCACTTTTAATTTTACTAAAATCTATACGCCGTTGACAATAAGGAAAAATCTACGATTTTCATTTTTACGGTTTTTTGAAGCAGCGGCATTTATTTCTCAAATCTCTTACGCCTGTCGTGCGAGAGAAGCCAATCTATCACGTTTGTGTCAAGATACGCGCTGTCCCAGGAATTGTGACCTACGTTTGTAAATACCGTGAACTTTACCTGCGAGGAATAATTTCTCGCGGCATTTACCATCTCAACAGAATTGCTGATATTCACGGTTGCGTCGTTATCTCCGTGGAATGCCCATATCGGCATACCCTTGAGTGCGGGCACTCTCCACGCCATACCGCCGCCGCATACGGGAGCTATTGCGGAAAACATCTCGGGGTACGTCAACGCCATCTCCCATGTGCCAAAGCCGCCCATTGACATACCGGTAACGCTCACCTTATTCTCATCCACGCTGTAGCCGGCGATTATCTCGTCAATAAGCTCCTTGAGGGCAAAGACCTGCTGATTCCACACGTACGGATGGTTGCACTGAGGGGCAAAAATTATACATTCACCGTCAAAGAGCCCCAGCTTGACAGATTTGCATATTCCGATTTTTTCAACGTACCACAGCTCATCCTTGCCGTTTCCGCGCTCGCCTGCTCCGTGCAGGGCTACAATGAGGGGATATTTTTTGCTCTCGGTATATCCCTCGGGAAGGTATATGCTGTAGCCGAATTTTTTGTCTTTTTTTTCAAAACGAAGCGTTTTCATTTTCTTTCTCCAAAAGTGTTTTTCAATATTTTAACACACGTGCCAGTGGGTGTCAACATTTTTCTTGACTAAACCGAAGTTTTATTGTATCATTAAATAGAAGTATCTTTTGGATGCGTGAGGTTTTTATGATAGACGAAAGGGACGTTGAATATATGGGCGAATGTCTCGCCCTCGCAAAGCGGGCGGCAAAGCTTGATGAGGTGCCCGTCGGCGCGATAATCGTACACGACGGCGAAATAATTGCGCGCGCTCACAATCTGCGCGAAACCGAAAAATGCGCGACCAAGCACGCGGAAATCATAGCGATTGAAGAGGCGTGCAGGACACTCGGCGGCTGGCGGCTGCCCAACTGCACGATGTACGTAACACTCGAGCCGTGTACAATGTGCGCGGGCGCAATAGTCAATGCAAGGATTGACCGTGTTGTTTTCGGCGCATACGACGAGAAATCGGGCGCGTTTGGCTCTGTGATAAACGTAAGTGAGCTGAAGCTTAATCACAAAACCGAGAGCGAGGGCGGATGCCTTCTATGCGAGTGTAAGAATATACTCGGTGAATATTTCAGGGAAAAGCGCAAAAAATAGCGTTAGCCCCTGACAGCGAAAATAAGGGTGCGATACTGCATTTCTCCAAAAACGGAGCTTTTTGCAGGCTTGCGCCCTTATTTTTTGCTAAAATTTCAAGGCAAAACGCTCAAATGTAAACAATAGTTTGCATTTTGAATTGAGGTTTTTTATGATAAAGGTCCTTCACGTCATTACCGACACAAATATCGGCGGCGCGGGAATACTGCTCAAAAATCTGATTTCCTACACTGATAAAAAGAGAATTTGTCACTCTGTTACAGTACCGAAGGGCAGTGCGCTCATACCTCTTTTATCCCCCGTCGCCTCTGTGTATGAGGCAGACGTTTCGGGCGAGCGCTCGCTTCATCTGCCCGATATTTCAAAATACAGACGGCTGATATCAAAAATTCCCTCTGATATAGTTCACACTCACGGCGCGACCTCGGCGAGAATCGCGGCAAAGCGGCTCGGAAAAATTACGGTTATGACACGCCACTGTGCCTTCGAGCCGAGGGCTATGAGCAGATTTCCGTTTCGTCAGATAAACTCGCGTCTGTACGGAAAATACACCGACTTATGTATAGCAACCGCTGAGGCGGCTCGGCAGAATCTGCTATCAATGGGCGTTTCTGACGAAAGGATACGCGTTATCATCAATGCCTCACCCCCTCAACAAAAAATCGGTGAGGACGAAAAACGCGCGCTGAGGGAATCTCTCGGAATTTCCGAGGGGGATTTGTCTGTCGGAATGGTCGCGCGCCTCGAGGAATACAAGGGGCATAAGACCGTCATTGACGCCGCCCGCGCCCTCTCGAACAGAGGTATAAAATTTTTCTTTCTCGGTACAGGCTCGATGGAAAAGGAGCTGAAGGAGTACGCAGGGGCGGTTGAAAACGTAGAATTTCTCGGCTTCGCTCACGATGTCTACCGCTACCTCAATATTTTCGACGTTCTGGTGAACGCATCAACGGGTACGGAAACCTCTTGCCTTGCAATTTCGGAGGCAATGAGCCTCGGTGTTGTGTGCGTTGTGAGTGATTTTGGCGGAAATCCCTATATGGTTGACGAGAATAGCGGATTTGTTTTCCCTATGAAAAACAGTAGGGCACTTGCCGATATTCTTCTCGGGCTAAAGGAAAATCCCGACCGTGTAAGCACCCTCTCGGCAGGGGCAAGGGCACGTTATCTGTCGCATTTCACCCCACAAAGAATGGCAAACGAGTACGCAGACGCCTACGAGGCTCTGCTCTGTGACCGCCGCAAGCAATCGCATATTTAACGTGCATGCAATAAAAAGGTTGAATTTTCCAAAAATATGTGCTATACTAATTAAATAAAGGCGTAATATAGCGAGAGCACGCCCTGAGGAGACAGTATGAAGGATTTATATCTTGAATGCGGAAAAATAGTAAATACCCACGGTGTTCGCGGAGGAGTCAAAATCGATTCCTACTGTGACACCCCTGCGGTTTTTGCCAAGCTCCCCTGCGTTTATATCAAAAGCGGAAGCGAGTACAGGCAGTACAAGCTGCTCAAGGCATCGGTTTACAGGGATACGGTTATAGCAATGCTCGACACAGTAACGACGGTTGAGGCGGCAGAGGCGCTGAAAAACAAAACTCTGTACGCAACACGCGACAGCGTTCCCAGAAGGGCGGGCGACGTATTCCTCGCCGACATAATCGGGCTTGACGTAATTGATATTGATACAAGCAGGGTTTACGGACGGGTTGTCGATATTGACAAGGCACCCGCCTCGTATATCTACACGGTACGTACCGACAGCGGCGACGTGCTTTTGCCTGCTGTCAAGGAATTTATAAAGGAGATTGACGTCGAGCGCGGTGTATTCATCCGTCCGATAGAGGGCTTTTTTGATGAAATTTGATATAATGACGCTATTTCCCGATTCGGTACGCGCAATGCTCGATTCAAGCATAATCGGACGGGCGCAGAAGAACGGAATTTTAGAGATAAGCACCCACAACATACGCGACTTTGCGTTCAACAAGCATAAGAGCGTTGACGATACCCCCTACGGCGGCGGCAGGGGTATGCTGATGGCTACCGACCCGATTTACGAATGCTATAAGGCAATAATTGCCGATGCCCCCACCGATACAAAAAGGCGTGTCATCTATATGTCGCCCAAGGGCAGCGTTTTAACTCAGGAGCACGCGCGCGCTCTCTGTGACCTTGAGCAAATAATCATACTGTGCGGTCATTACGAGGGCATTGACCAGCGGATAATTGATGAAATAGTTGACGAGGAAATCTCTATCGGAGATTACGTGCTCAGCGGCGGAGAGCTGCCTGCCTGTGTGCTCGTTGACTGTGTTTCAAGGATGATAGACGGAGTTCTTCCGTCCCCCGAATGCTACGAGGACGAGAGCATATCCGCAGGACTGCTCGAATACCCTCAGTACACAAGGCCCTATGAGTTTTTGGGCAAAAGAGTGCCTGACGTGCTCATATCGGGAAACCACGCAAAAATCGCAGAATGGCGACACGCGCAGTCTCTTGAAATCACAAGAGAAAGACGTCCTGATATGTACGGACAGTACATAAAAGACAATCCCCCGAAGGAAAAGAAGAAAAAAAGATAAGGAGGCCGCTATGAGAACCGAAAACGGTGACACTTCCGCCTTTGATGAGAGCGTCTCGGATATTCCGATAATAGAAGAGCCTCTCGAATACCGCGATATAGAGAGCAATCTTGCGGCAAGGAGTAAAAAGCAACGCGATTTTGAGGAATATCTGCGTTCTGTTCAGCCAAACGGAGCTGCCAGCACCGACGGTGCAGGCTCGGGCGAGACGGGTGTAAATACTTCGGCAGAGGCACTTTCAGACCTGTCGAGAGGAAAAACGTTTAAGAGCAGAATCTCCACCCTTAAATCCGACATCAAGAACAGCTCAATCGGCAAATTCCTGCTTGGATACGACAAGCAGGACGAGATGCTGAAGGAAAGCAGCGTGGCAAGAGCCGTTGAAAAGCACGAGCAGCAAAGAGGCCTTGCACGTTTCTTCTATATGATAGACGACAGCATAATTTCAAAGGTAATGCAGAATACTATATTCAGGCTCACCTCTCTGTCCGCAAGGTGCTACGGACTGCTCCTTGTTGCTTACGCAATAGTGAGCTGCGCCCTTTATATATTCGATATCGCGCTCTTTGATTTCTCAACCACCGTGGACATCTACTATTTTGTATACGGTATGTGCTCGATAGTGCTCGCCACATTTCTCATAACCTCGGACCGTTCTCTGTCGGGAACGTTTGCGGAAAGCCGTATAAGCAGGGCGATATTCGTCAGCTTCCTTGGATACCGACTGACCGATGACGGTACTCATCCAACAACAAGGGTGAGGGCGGTTCACGCCGCGATGTTTGCCGCACTCGGTGTTCTTTTGGGCTTTTTCACAGTGTTTGTTTCGGCACACATCGTCTGGTTTGTGGTTTTGGCATTTGTTTTTCTTATGCTATCCTTTTCAGCACCCGAGTTTTGCTTTAATTTCACGGTGCTTATTCTTCCGCTGACGGTATTCTTTGCGCACAAAACCCTGCCGATAGCGGTGCTCACCGTGCTATGCGGAATCTGCTATATAAGAAAGCTCATACTCAAAAAGCGCAGCTTCGCCTTCGAGCCGATAGACTTTTACGTTCTGATGTTCGCAATAATATATTTTTTGTCGGGAATAACCTCGATAGGCGGCGAGCCCGCGTTTGGAGAATCGCTGATGATTCTCATACTTCTCGGCGGATATTTTCTCGCTGCAAACCTTCTTAAATCCGAGAGAAATCTGGTTTCTATATGCAAGGTAATTTCCCTCTCTGCCTTCGCGGTTTCCGCAATCGGAATTGTGGAATTTATAGCAGGCAGGGCAAAGGTGCTCTGGCTTGACACAGCGGTTTTCGGAACCGAAAACGGACGGATAGTATCGCTTTTCCTCAACCCAAACATTTTGGCTATGTATCTTGTTTTGACCGTACCCTTCGTTATTGCCGAGATAAACAAAACCGCACGCCCCTTACCCCTTATCGGCGGTGTTATAAATCTTTGTGCAGTAGTAACCGCAATAGCTCTTACGCAGTCGAGGGCGGGATATCTCTCGCTTCTGTTCTGCCTTATGGCAATGATATTTATTAAAAATCGCACCGGAGCGCGCAGATTAATAACGGTATTCGCCATAATACCCTACGTCGTTCTTATATTGCCAAGCTTCGTCCTTGCTCGCTTCGATTCGATATTTGCAAAAGTCTTTGACACCTCGGTCAGCTACAGAATACAGGTGTGGCAGGGTGCGCTCAGAATGATACGCGATTTCTTCTTTATCGGTATCGGCGGCAGCAGCTCCGCATTCCCTTCGGTTTATCCCGACTATGCCACCGCAGGAGCCGAGAGTGCAATACACCTGCACAATATATTCCTTCAGTGCTTCGTTGAAACGGGAATATTCGGTATAACGGTGTTCGTCCTTATGCTCTTTGTCTTTATACAGATGAATACCACAAAGCTACCGAGCGGCAAGCTTGCGAATATACGTCTTGCACGTCTTTCATCCTTTATATCGGTAATGGCGCTTATCATTTTCGGAGCTACCGACTATATTTGGTATGATAGAAGAATATTCTTCCTTTTCTTCGTTATGATAGGAATATGCACCGCGGCGCGCCGATTTACACGCGAGCAAAGCATTACGGCAGACGCCGAGCACAGCACTCAGGAAAAGGAGCACAGAATAGACTCATCAATCTGACAATTCAATAAAATTACAGCAGTCGTTTTACATAAGTACAGCGGCTGCTTTTTTATCGCAAAAAACCGCAGGGGAGCTTTTATGGAAAAGAAAAATGAAACGAAAAGAGCTATAATAGATTTTTTAATACTGACCGCAATAATTCTTATTATATCGCTTGCGATAAACGCATTCGTCCGTCTGGTGAACGGAAAGCAACAGGGCGGCACGACACCGATAGAATACACCGTGCGGATAGGCGAGGTGAGGGACGAGCTTGCCGACTGCATATCGGTAGGGGATGAAATAGTTGACTCGGTAGGTAAATACACGATAGGAAGAGCCACCGAGATTAAGATTTATCCCACCACCGCACAAAAGGTGGGCAGCAAGGGATTGACAGCCGAAAAAATCGACGGATACAGCGATATTTACGTAACCGTCAGCGCTATGGCGAGCGTGAGCGAAACCGACGTTATAATTGACGGCTATAACCTCAAAATAGGACGGATCATGTACCTTCGCTTCCCGAATTTTACCGCTATGTGCGAATGTGTTGAAATAAACGAGGTGGAATAATGAAGCATAAAAAAGGCAGATACTTTGACGTCTTACTCGTCCTTACCGCAATTATAGGCTTCCTAACGCTTTTTGCAAGGTATTACGTATCTCAGGCGGACAAGGCCTCGGCGTCCGAAACGGCGGCGGTAACAATCGAAATATCAGGGCTTTTTGAACAGTCAACCGACGCTTTATCCGTAGGTGATACTCTGATTCTCAAATCAAACGGCGAGGCACTCGGATACGTATCCGAAATAACGGTGAAGCCCGAGCTGCGCCGCTTTTCCGCCCCTGACGGCTCTGTAAAATACTACGAGTCGGGGGACAGATATACCGTCGTGTGCACCGCGATGTGCGAAGGCAGCTTCAAGGACGGCGGCTTCTTTCTCGACGGCAAAACGCATATCGCACCAAACCAGACACTCTCGGTCAGCGCACGCAAGATCGAATGCTTTGCATACGTTTTGAGCGTGGATATGCAGTAAAAATGTCGAAAAGTGCAACTTTTTGCCCGAAACGGCAACATTTTTCCAAAAAACACTTGATTTTGTACCGACTATTTGATATAATGTAGAAAATGGTTTTTGTTTTCGGCAAAAACGTTAAACGACAGGAGAGTTTTATGATATCTCGCAATGTAACGATACAGAATTCGATAGGATTGCACGCACGCCCTGCAACCTTCTTCATTCAGAAGGCAAATTCTTACAATTGCTCTGTATGGATTGAGAAGGAGGACCGCAGAGTAAATGCGAAGAGCCTGCTCGGTGTTCTGTCCCTCGGTATAGTCAAGGGGACGACGGTAACGCTAATCGCGGACGGCTCCGACGAAAACAGCGCAATTGAGGGACTCTCGGAGCTCATCGACTCCGACCTCGAATCACTTTAAGCGTCAAGGCTCGGAATTTACAGCGAATAATTTCATAGTTTCTGAGAGATTTGTACATTCCGTGTCCAAATCTCTCACTTATTTAGAGAGGCTTTTGGGAGGTTGTTATGATAAATAATCCCAAAATTGAATACCTGAGGAAAAAGGCAGCGGCGCTCCCCGCCGCACCCGGCGTTTATCTTATGAAAAACGACGCGGGAAATATAATCTACGTCGGTAAATCCAAGAAGCTCAAAAATCGCGTCAGCTCATATTTCATCGACACCTTCCACGGTATAAAGACCGAGAGAATGGTCAGCCTTGTGCGCGATTTTGACACAATACTGTGCAAAACCGAAATCGAGGCGCTTGCCCTCGAAAACACCCTAATCAAGAAGCATTCGCCGAAGTACAATATAAACCTCAAGGATTCAAAATCCTATCCCTATATAAAAATCACGAACGAGCCGTTTCCGAAAATAATTATGTCGCGCGAGCGCAAAAACGACGGTGCCGTATATCTCGGTCCGTATTCGGGCACGTCAACGGTTTTTGATGCGATAGAAACGGTACAGAGAATTTTCAAGCTCCCTACCTGCAAGCGTGTATTTCCCCGCGATATAGGCAAGGAGCGCCCCTGTATATATAAGCAGATGGGGCGCTGTATGGCACCCTGCACGGGAGAGATAACGAGAGAGGAATATATCCGCCATATAGAGAGTGCACGCCACGTGCTCTCGGGAAATATTAAAAGGACCTCGGATATGCTCACCGAAGAAATGTATCGGGCGGCAGAGGCGGAGCGCTTTGAGGAGGCGGCGCGCCTGCGCGATACCGTCAGCTCGCTTCGGGCGTTGAAGGAAAAACAGAAGGTTATAATCGACAGCGAGAGCCTTGTCGATATCTGGGCGGTCTATACCTGCGATTTTTGCAGCGTTATAACCGTGATGTCGGTGCGCGACGGTGCGCTCAATTCAAAGAACGATTTTCTGTTTCCGAAAACCGAGCTGCTCGACGATACGGCACTCGTATCCTTTATGTTCAACTACTATTCGTCAAATACCGTACCGACAAAAATTGCTCTGGCAAGCTCGATAGAGGACGAGTCCCTCTCGCTTCTCTCGGACTTTACCGCAACGCTTAACAGAAAAACGGAAATAAGAATACCTCAGCGCGGCGCACTCAGAGGGCTTTGCGATATGGCACTCGAAAACGCGCGTGAGAGGGCGGATAAATATATATCCGACAACGAGAAAAACGATATGACACTTATGCGCCTTTCTTCTCTGCTCTCGCTCGAGGCTCTGCCCGACAGAATCGAGGCGTACGATATATCCAATCTCGGCGCGGAGCACATAACCGCGGGAATGGTTGTATTTGAGGACGGAAAATTCAAAAAATCCGACTACCGAAAATTCAAAATAGCCGATATCGACGGAACCGATGACTATGCGTCTATGAAGCAGGCGATATCCCGCCGTCTTTCGCATATAGGCGACGGCTCAGCCTCGCTCGGAGATACGCCCGACCTCATACTTCTTGACGGAGGAAAGGGACACGTTAACGCCGTGCGCGAGGTTATGGAGGCGCAGGGCTTCGGACACATACCCCTTTTCGGTATGGTCAAGGACGATTACCACAAAACGCGCGAGCTGACCGACGGCGTAAACGATATAGGAATTGCTCATGAAAGCTCGGTGTTCGTTATGCTCTACAAGCTTCAGGAGGAGGTGCACCGTTACACCGTAGCCTCTATGCACAGCGCAAAGAGGAAGGCTATGCACCGCTCGCGTCTTGAGGACATTGAGGGGATAGGCAAAATCAAGGCGAAGAAGCTGCTCGTCCGCTTCGGCTCGCTCAAGCGTATTTCAGAGATGAGCGAAAAGGAGCTGCTTCTCAGCGGACTTTCTGCCCCCGACGCACACAATATAGCAGAATATTTCAAATCCGATAAGGAGAACTCAGATAATGATGAGGATAATAACGGGTAAGGCGCGCGGAGTGCGCCTCGAAACCCTTGAGGGAGAGAATACCCGCCCTACCGCCGAAAAGGTGAAGGAGGCAATCTTCTCCGCAATACAGTTTGACCTTGAAAAAAGGGCGGTGCTCGATTTATTCGCAGGCAGCGGTCAGATGGCGCTCGAGGCTCTTTCCAGGGGTGCTATGAGGGCTATGTTCATAGATTCCTCGCCCGAGGCTATGGACGTTATAAAAAGAAACGCGAGGAAGACGGGCTTTTTTGACAGCTCGCGTTTCCTTATCAGCGATTACCGCAGCTATCTGCGTAAGGCTGCGGGCAGAGATAAGTACGACCTTATCTTCATAGACCCCCCATATAGCGCGCATATCGCCGCGGACGCTGTTGAGAGATTACTCGCGCACGGCTTGGCAAACGACGGCTGTATCGTCGTTGTGGAGAGCGAGGAGGACAACCCGCTTGAAAACAAGGAGGCTATTTTCTCTCACTTTGAGATAATCAAACAAAAAAGATACGGACGTGCTTTCGTCACAATACTTCTTTACAGGGAGGATGCAAAATGAAAAGAGCGCTTTTTTCGGGCAGCTTTGACCCGATGACCAAGGGGCACGTCGATATTGTTTGCCGTGCCGCAGGGCTGTTTGACGAGGTATATGTCGTTGCCTTTAACAATAGCGAAAAGAAGGGTATGTTCACCCTTGACGAGCGCCTTGAAATCATACGCGCGTCGATAGCCGATATAAAGGGCGCGGTTGCCGATGCGTACAGCGGCGCGGTTGCCGACTACGTAAAGGAAAAAAGCATCGACGTTATCGTGAAGGGCATACGCTCCCCTCTCGACTGCCAGTATGAGATTGAAATGGGCGAGGCAAACCGCGCCCTGTCGGGAGTTGATACGGTTATGCTTCCCTGCGACGCGAAAAATTCGAGAGTAAGCTCGACTGTCGTGCGCGAAATGTTAAAGATTGGAAAGCCCGTGTCGGAGTACGTGAGCGAGGGCGCTGAGAAAAAAATATGCTCGCTTTTCCTCAAAAAGCAATAATTTTTTATTGACAAACCGCACGTATTTATATATAATATTTAATTAGACAAATTCGTTTACACGAAAGGACTGTAATATGAAAGAAAAAATCTCTCAGCTCAAGGAGCAATTCTCAGCCGAAATAGCGGCGGCAGGCAATGCCGAGCTTCTTGAAGCCATACGCGTAGCCTTCCTTGGTAAGAAGGGCTATATCACCGACCTTCTTAAAGGACTCCGCGACGTTCCGAATGAGGACAAGAAGGAGGCAGGTCAGCTCATTAACGCACTCAAAAACGAGGTTGAGAGCGGTATTGCGGACAAGGCTAAGGCAATCGAGGAGGAGGCTCTTCTCGGCGCGATAAGAAGCTCGAAGAAGTATAATCCCACCATTCCCTCGAACACCGAAACAGGCTCGTACCACCCCATAACTCTCATTCAGCGCGAGCTTGAGGGAATATTTGACAGTATGGGCTTCACCGTTGAGGATTATCCCGAGGTCGTTGACGATTACAGCTGCTTTGAGGCGGTAAACGTGCCCAAGGACCACCCCGCAAGAGATATGCAGGACACATATTACATAGAAAACGGTCAGCTTCTGAAAACGCAGACCTCTGCCGCGCAGAACTTTATAATGAAAAAGTACGGCGCACCGCTGCGCGCTATCTTCCCCGGCAGATGCTTCAGGAACGAATCGACAGATGCCTGCCACGAGAACACCTTCTTCCAGATGGAAGGAATGATGATAGACAAGACTATTTCAATCTCCAACCTCATCTACTTTATGAAAACTATGCTCAGCGAGGTTTTCCAGCGCGACGTAACGGTTCGTCTGCGCCCCGGATTTTTCCCGTTTACCGAGCCGGGCTTTGAGCTTGATATCAACTGCCAGATATGCGGAGGTAAGGGCTGCCCGTCCTGCAAGAACTCGGGCTGGCTCGAGCTTTGCCCCTGCGGTATGATACACCCCAACGTTCTCCGCGAGGGCGGTATTGACCCCGAGGAGTACACGGGCTTCGCCTTCGGTCTTGGCCTCACCCGCCTTGCAATGATGAAATACGGTGTCAAGGATATCCGTGATTTCAATTCCGGAAATCTCAAGGCTCTCTCGCAATTCAAAAACAACTGAGGAGATTAATAATGTATATTTCTATGAACTGGATCAGCGACTTCGTTGATCTTGACGGTATTGATAAAAAGCAGTTAATTCACAGATTCACCCTCTCAACCGCCGAGGTTGAGGAGGTATTTGAGAAGGGTTCTGATACATACGGCGTTATCGTTGCGCGTATAGCATCGGTTGAAAACCACCCTAATTCCAAAAAGCTTCATCTACTCAAGGTTGATACGGGCAAGGAGCTGGTCGATTGCGTATGCGGCGCACCCAACGTCCGCGAGGGAATGAAGGTTGCGTTTGCTACCGAGGGCGGCTCGGTATCGGGACATCCGATATCTGCGGCAACCGTTGCGGGATACGTATCTCACGGAATGTGCTGCTCGGAGGCCGAGCTTGGAATCAGCGCGGACAATTCGGGGCTCTGGGAGATAACCGACGATATTGCTCTCGGCACCGACATCAAGGACGCGTATCAGATAGACGATATAATCTTTGAGGTGGACAATAAATCTCTCACCAACCGCCCCGACCTGTGGGGACACTACGGCATTGCACGCGAGTTCGCAACCCTTGCCGACAGGGAGCTTCGCCCGATTGAAACGGCTGACCTCTCGGTTTACGATAACCTTCCCGAAATCGACATTAAGGTTCTGGAGGAGAAGCTCTGCTACCGCTATATCGGTATCAAGGCTGAGAATATCAAGCATAACGTAAGCCCTGTGAATATGAGAATACGCCTTTTTTACTGCGGCTCACGCTCGATAAACCTTCTCGCTGACCTCACAAACTACGTAATGCTCGAGCTCGGACAGCCTATGCACGCATTCGATATGCGCCGTGTGCAGTCTATCGAGGTCAAGCGCTTTGAGAAGCCCTTCAGCTTCACCACTCTTGACGGTAACGAGCGCCATATTGACGAAAATACCCTTATGATATGCACAAACGATACCCCCAGCGCTATTGCGGGTATTATGGGCGGTCTTGACAGCGAAATCGAGGACGACACCGACTCGCTTCTGCTTGAGAGTGCGAACTTTGACGGAGTATCCATCCGCAAAACCTCTGCAAGAATCGGTCTTCGTACCGACGCGAGCATGAGATATGAGAAGATTCTCGACCCCGAGCTCACCGAAACCGCGACCAAGAGATTTGTTAAGCTTTTGCTTGACATCGCACCCGAGGCAAAAATAACCTCAAAAATGACCGACAGATACCCCCGTCACTATGAAAAGATAACCATTGATATTGATAAGCCGTATATTAACAAGTACACGGGTATTGATATTTCCGACGAGAGAATAGTCAAAACTCTCACCGCACTCGGCTTTGGAGTTGTTCAGTCTGGCGAGGTATTCCGCGTATCCGTTCCCTCGTGGCGCGCGACCAAGGACGTTACAATTAAGGCGGATCTTATCGAGGAAATCACCCGTATCTACGGCTACGACAACTTCAAAATTGAAACCACACTCAGCCCCCTCTTCCCCGTGAGGAAGGAGGCTATCAAGACCGACGTGAATCGCGCAAAGGACATACTCGTTCAGCGCTATAATCTGCACGAGGTTCATTCATACATCTGGTGCGACGCGGCAAAGTACAGGGAGCTGAAGATTGACGTTCCCGAAAATCCGAGGCTCATCAACGCGCAAACACCAGACCACGCAACCCTGCGCGCATCAATAGTTCCCACAATTCTCACCTTCGTATCCGAAAACCGCGGCTATTCCGACGATTACGGTATATTTGAGATAGGCGAGGTTGTTGAGGGCTTTGGCGCTGACGGGCTCTGCGTTGAGAGAAAGAAGCTCTCGCTCGTGCTCTCGTCGCGTGCTGTTTCCGAGGAGGCTCTGTTCCTTCGCGCCCGCGATATCGTATCACATGTCGTATCCGACATCAAGCACGCGGACGCTACCTATGCTGACCTCGACGTTAAATTCAACTGGCAGCACCCGAGAAACACCTACTCGGTAGCCATTGGCAATACCGTAATAGGAATACTCGGTACGGTTCATCCGCAGGCCGCGGGTAAGATAGATAAAAAGGCTTCACTCGTTTACGCGGAAATAGATATGGATACCCTTTCGGGCATATCCCCCCTTGATATTTCCTACGTTGAGCCGTCCAAGTTCCCCTCTATCGATATCGACCTTTCCTTCACCGCACGGCTTGATAGCGTTAATTTCGCAACCGTCACAGCTCTTGCAAGAAATGCGGGCGGCGAGCTTCTCGGCTCGGTCAAGGCGGTTGATATATACGAGGCGGACGGTCAGGATGCAAGCCTTACTCTCAGATTCACCTTTGTCAGCAAGGAGAGAACACTCTCGAAGGCTGAGGTTTCTGAAAACGTTGACGCGATAATTTCGGCTCTTTCGGATATCGGACTTTCGATGAAAACGGCGTGAGCCACACCATAAGCAGGATGCGCCGTGGACTACCACGGTGCATTTTAGATAGATTCGGAGGATAAAATGTTTCGTATACTTAAAAAAGAGGTGCTGAATCCCACAGTCACCCGTATGAATATAGAAGCCCCCTTGATAGCAAAAAAGGCGGAGCCGGGACAGTTTATAATACTGAGAACCGATGATGACGGCGAGAGAATACCCCTCACCATTGCCGATTTTGACAGAGAGGCCGGATGGGTTGCCATAATCTTTCAGGTAGTCGGTGCAACCACCGAGAAGCTTAATCACTTGAATGAGGGCGATTACATTCGCGATTTTGTAGGCCCTCTCGGCAGAAAAACGCATACCGACGGTCTTAAAAGGGTTGCGGTGGTCGGAGGCGGAGTCGGCTCTGCAATTGCATACCCCGTGGCAAAGAAGCTTCACTCGCTCGGCTGCGAGGTTCATTCAGTCGTAGGCTTTCGCTCAAGGGAGCTTGTAATCCTTGAGGATGAATTCCGTGCGGTATCCGATAAATTCGTTCTTATGAGCGACGACGGCACCGCGGGCAGAAAGGGACTGGTTACCGATGCTCTGAAGGAGCTTATAGAAAGCGGAGAAAAATACGACGAGGTCATAACCATAGGACCTCTTATTATGATGAAATTCGTCTGTCAGCTGACGAAGGAGTACGGAATTAAAACCGTTGCGTCTATGAACCCCGTTATGATTGACGGAACGGGAATGTGCGGCGGCTGCCGCCTTTCCGTCGGCGGTAAAACCGTATTCGCCTGCGTTGACGGTCCCGAATTTGACGGACACGAGATAGATTTTGACGAGGCTATGTCGCGCTCGTCAATGTACAGGGATTTCGAGCGCCAAGCACACGAAGCGACCTGTAACCTTTACAAAAAGGAGGTAGAATAATGCCTAACCTCTCACTTAAAAAGAACGAAATGCCTGCTCAGGCACCCGACGTAAGAAATAAAAACTTCGACGAGGTAACGCTCGGATACACCGAGGAAATGGCAATTGACGAGGCAAGACGGTGCCTTAACTGTAAAACCAAGCCCTGCGTATCGGGCTGTCCCGTTATGATAGACATTCCCGCCTTTATCGAAAAGGTCGCAGAGGGAAGGTTCGAGGAGGCATTTCAGATAATATCGAAATCATCCTCGCTCCCTGCGGTATGCGAACGTGTTTGTCCGCAGGAGAGCCAATGCGAGCAGAAATGCGTGCGCGGCAAAAAGGGCGAGCCCGTTGCAATAGGCAGGCTTGAGCGCTTCGTTGCAGACTATCACAACGCGCACACCGAAATTTCAGAGCAGAAGATAGAGAAAAACGGACACAAGGTAGCGATAATAGGCTCAGGCCCTGCGGGACTTGCCTGTGCGGGCGACCTTGCGCGCCTCGGCTATGACGTGACTGTTTTCGAGGCACTGCACGTAGCGGGCGGAGTTCTGGTGTACGGTATTCCCGAATTCCGTCTGCCCAAGAGCATTGTGTCGCGCGAAATCGCAGCGCTTTCGGCTATGGGAGTTAAAATCGAAACCAATATGGTTATCGGCAAGATACTCTCGATTGACGAGCTTATGACGGATATGGGCTTTGAGTCGGTGTTTATCGCATCAGGCGCAGGACTGCCGAAATTTATGAAAATACCCGGCGAAAACCTCAAGGGCGTATATTCGGCAAACGAATTCCTCACAAGAATTAACCTGATGAAATCCTATAAGAGCGACAGCGCAACCCCGATAATGCACGCCCTTCGTGTTGCGGTAGTCGGCGGCGGAAACGTCGCTATGGATGCGGCAAGATGTGCCAAGCGCCTCGGTGCTGAGGTATACATAGTTTACCGCCGCGGCGAGAGCGAGCTTCCTGCGCGTGCAGAGGAAATCGAGCACGCAAAGGAGGAGGGCATCATATTCAAGCTGCTCACTAATCCTAAAGAGATTCTCGGCTATGAGAATAAGGAAGACAGGCGCGACTCGAAAAACGGCTTTGTCCGCGCTATGAGGTGTGTCGAAATGGAGCTTGGCGAGCCTGACGAGTCGGGCAGATGCCGCCCTGTTGAGAAAAAAGACAGCGAGTTCGAGCTTGAGCTTGACTGCGTTATTATGGCACTTGGTACGTCGCCTAACCCCCTCATTAAATCGACCACAGACGGTCTTGCAACCGAAAAATGGGGCGGTATAATTGCAGATGCGGACGGTCTTACCTCTCGCGAGGGAATATATGCGGGCGGTGATGCAGTAACAGGCGCCGCAACGGTTATTCTCGCAATGGGAGCAGGCAAGCGCGCCGCCGCCGCAATTGATAAATATATAAAGGAAAAGAACGTATGAATAAATCCGACATTGAAGCAATAGAGCTTAAAATCGGTTATACCTTCAAAAACAAATCGCTGCTCGTTCAGGCGTTTACACGCGGCTCGTACTGCAATGAAAGAAGGCAGGCGGGAGATTTTTCCTGTGAATGCAACGAGGTGCTCGAATTTCTCGGCGATAGCGTGCTCGGCTGCTCTATCGTATATGAAATGACGGGTAAATACTCAACGGTCGATGACAGGGGGATGCACTCTATGCTCGGCGAGGGCAAGCTCTCGGTTATCAAGAGCAATCTGAGTGACAAGCGTATGCTTTCGAGCCGCATAGACGAGCTGGGGCTTCATAAATACTTTCTGCTCGGCGAGGGGGACAAGCGCGAGAACGTCAGCCTTGAGCCCTCGGTCAAGGAGGATTTGTTCGAGAGCATTATCGGTGCTATATTCGTTGACAGCGGACGCGATTTTGCTGTGGCACACCACGCAGTCGTGCGTATGCTCGATACCGAGCAGTATCTCAAAAAGAATTACAGCAAAAACGCAAAAAACGTAATTCAGGAATACGCGCAGGAAAAGCGCCTCGATTTTTCCTATATTGATAAAGGGAGCGAGGGCCCCGACCACAAAAAAACCTACTTCCGCGCGCTTTTGCTTGACGGAAAGGAATACCCCACCGCCTCGGCAAAGAATATAAAGGCGGCTGAAATGCTCGCCGCCACCCTCGCAATAAGCGAGCTCGGAATATAAAAGATTAGCGTGTTGTCCCAAGGATAACACGCTAAATTTATAATCGCCACACGGGCAGCTACGAGTGGGGATTTTGGACAGATTACGCCCCCCCTTTTTTTAACCCAAGGGCGCACGGATTTTGAGCAGATTTTTTCGTTCTTCTCCCCAAAGGCGTATAGAATACGTCGAGCTTGGGAGAAAACGGAAGAAGGTTCCGAATTTCGAGGACCGCGGGGCGCACGGATTTTGAGCAGATTTTTTCGTTCTTCTCCCCAAAGGCGTATAGAATACGTCGAGCTTGGGGGAAAACGGAGGAAGGTTCCGAATTTCGAAGACCGCGGGGCGCACGGATTTTGAGCAGATTTTTTCGTTCTTCTCCCCGAAGGCGTATAGAATACGTCGAGCTTGGGAGAAAACGGAGGAAGGTTCCGAATTTCGAAGACCGCGGGGCGCACGGATTTTGAGCAGATTTTTTCGTTCTTCTCCCCAAAGGCGTATAGAATACGTCGAGCTTGGGAGAAAACGGAGGAAGATGCCAAAATCCGAAGCCCCTAACTGTTGCGAAAGACGCGGGGGGATACCCCCTCCCTCTTCTTAAAGCACCGCGAAAAGTAGTATTGGTCGGAAAAACCGCACTCGGCGGCTATTTGCTGAATCGAAAGACCTCTGTTCTGGCGAAGGGCGGTTTTTGCGTGGTCTATACGCATTTTCGTCAGGTATTCCAGAGGTGTCACTCCTGTTTCCTCACGGAAGCAACGGCGCATATAATCGTGGCTGACACCGAGGCTTGCCGCCTCTTTACCGATATCGTAATCGGGGTTTCCCAGCTCCTTTGCCATTGACGCTATCAGGCGGCTCACGAAGCCGTACCTGTACCTATCTCCCTGAAAGGAAACCGAATATTCGTATATCGCGGATAAAAGCGATGACGAAATAGCCTCAAAGTTAGAGTCGCGGCGTATCCACACGGTATACAGCAAATACGAAAGAGCCTCAATATCTCCCGTTTTGTCCATAAAAACCTTAACCCCGTCGGATGCGCCGAAGAAATCGGTTTGTATATATAAATCCGAAAATCCGCAATCGGAGATATTTTCGTGCTCAGTATTCGGGGGAATAACTGTAACCGTCCCCCTCGTCACGCCCACGTTCTCACCGTTTGCGCGCAATATTCCGCTACCGCTCGTCGTGACTATAACCTCATAGCAGTCGTGACTGTGCGCCCTGACTCTGTGGAGCTTGTGCGGCGACTGTCCGCAAAATATAACCTTCATAATATCACCTCGCTCATATTTTAACACACTGTTCCCATTTTGTCCATCTTTTTTCGTGTATTTTTCATTTACAGGCAGACGGTTGTATGTTAGTATGGAATTACAAAAGAAACAGGAGGCTTTTTATGAAATCAAAAATGGCGTACCTTGTAAAAGAGGGATTGTTTGAAATCAAGGAGGAGGACGTACGTATTACCGAGCCGCATCAGGTGCTGGTTAAGGTTAAGATTTGCGGTCTTTGCAACTGGGAGCTCAATTTCTGGAAGGGCACAGAGGGCTACACCGATTACCCCTATATGATAGGACACGAATGGGCAGGCGAAATAGTCGAGATTGGAGATGAGGTAACTCGCTTCAAGGTCGGAGATAAGGTCACCGTATGGGACTTTGGCGGATACGGCGAGTACGCGGCAGTAAACGAGGGAAATTGCTACAAAATAAACGACGGCATAAACCTCGATAACGCCATGGGCGAGCCACTCAAATGCATCACAACGGTGCTCAGAGCCGCAGCACCCGAGATAGGTGACTACGGTCTTGTTCTCGGATGCGGACCTATGGGACTCTGGTGTATTCAGGCGCTGGCGGGCAAAACGCTCGGTGGGCTCATTGCGGTTGATATTGACGATGACAAGCTCGCTCTTGCTAAAAAATACGGCGCAACCCATACGGTAAACTCCGCAAAGGAGGACACGGTTGAGGCAATAAAGAGAATAACCGAGAAAAAAATGTGCGATTTCGTTATCGAGGGCACAGGAATCCCCAAGCTTCTTAACGCAGGTATGTATTACCTGAGAAACGCAGGCAGGCTGATACTTATGAGCTCGCACGAGGGTGCCTGCAAGGACTTTGATTTCCGCCCCGCAATCGAGAGAGCGCTGACGATATGCGTGGCTCATCCAAATATGTCAGAGCCCGACGATATACACCGCGCGGTTGCCATGATAAACAACGGCACCTTTCATAATGAGGATATAATATCCCACCGTTTTTCGATTGATAAGATAAACGAGGCCTTTGAAACGCTCGAAAACAAGCCCAAGGATTACATAAAAGGAGTTATAGAATACTGATGCTTAACGTAGTTATACTCGGATGCGGCTCTATCACGAAATGGCGTCACGCCCCCGAATGCAAGGCATCCGAAAAAATCAATCTGCTCGGTTTTTGGAACAGAACCTACGAAACCGCAGTAAAATTTGCCAAGGAATATGGCGGCAAGGCGTACCGAAGCTACGACGAGGTGCTCGCCGACAGCGCCGTCGATGCGATAATCGTTACGACAAACAACGCAACCCACGCGGATATGACAGTACGCGCGCTCGAGAGCGGCAAGCACGTTTTGTGCGAAAAGCCCCTCGCGGTTAGTGTAGAGGAAGCAGAAAAAATGATTGAAGCGAGCAAAAAAGCGAAAAAGCTTCTGCTCACAGCCTTCAATCAGAGGCTCGACCCCGCACACGTTGCGCTCAAAAGGGTTATTGAGGAAAAAACGCTCGGACGTGTGCTTAGCTTTGAAACCTCATTTACCACCGCGGGCCCTGAGGGCTGGAGCGCCGACGGAACTCTTAATACCTGGTTTTTGAACAAGGAGTCGGCGGGTATGGGCGCTGTGGGTGACCTCGGAGTTCACAAGGCAGACCTTATGCGTTATCTGCTCGGCGAGAACTTTTCGGGCGTGTATGCAGCTGCGCGCACTCTTGACAAGAAGGGTGCTGACGGCAAACCGATTCAGCTTGAGGATAACGGATACGCCATTCTTGAAAGCAAAAGCGGAATAACAGGCACCCTGCACGCAAGCTGGATATGCTACGGATGCGGCGGCTCGCAAACGGTTATTCATTTCGAGCGCGGAAGTGCAATCACAAACGGCACGGAGCTTTCACTCTGTCACCGTGACGGCAGGGTTGAAAAAATTGAAATTGCGGAAAAGGGGCGCGTTTTGTGCGACGTGCTGGCAGAGAGCGTAGAAAGGGGCGTGCCCGAAATATCCGGCGAGGACGGTCTTATGGCACTCAAAATTGCCGCCGCCTGCCTGTCCTCATCCGAAGGCAAGAAAAGAATACAAATATAAATATCTTGGGGGATGCTTCATTTCGGCATAACCGCAAACAAAAAGGTGAGGGACAAACGGTTCCTCACTTTTAATGTTACTAAAATCCATATCCTGTTGACAATAAGGAAAAAATCTGCGATTTTTGGTTATTACAGTTTTTTTGTTTGCTACCGCCGTTTTCACTCTCTGCCGTACTCAGTACGC
>JAZNXN010000002.1:0-8912 GCA_045593885.1 Eubacteriales bacterium | reverse complement strand
GATTTTAGTAAAATTAAAAGTGAGGAACCTTTTGTCCCTCACTTTTTTGTTTGCGGTTATACCGAAATGAAGCAGCCCCTTGTTTATACGGCTTGGGTTTTTTTCTTGCCCCTCCAGATGATAAGATAGACGATAATTCCGATTATCGGGAAGAGCGCACCGACGAGCATTCCAGCCTTCATACCGAGCTGCTCGGGAGTGATTGCGAGGGTGTTGGCGAGGCTGAGCGCTCCCGCGCTTGCCGATACGGCGTCGGTTACGATTCCGACGAGCTGAGGACCTACCGAAGCGCCGAGGTCACCGCCTGCCGCCATCATAGCAAAGATAAAAACTCCTCCGTCGGGCACGCGCTCCTGTCCTACAATGAGGCTTCCCGGCCACATCATAGAAACGCAAAAGCCCGTGAGGGCGCACGCGATAAGTCCGACTATTGCAAAGGGCGAGAGCGCCGCGATAAGATAGCAGGCTGACGCGCCGATAGCACCGAAGAACAGAACCTTGCCTATATTTTTACCGATTTTGGCGTACATGCTTCTACCTATTCCGAGTGCAACCGCAAAGAGTGCCATTCCGAATATATCGCCCCATACCTTCGGTATGCCGAGTGCCTGCTCAAGATACCCCGACGACCACTGCGCCATAGTACATTCGGACGCACCGCCGAGGAATATAGCGAGAACGCAGAGCCACAGCTCACGGCGGCGCATCAGCTTCAAAACACCCGACGCCCTCTTTGGCGTTTGCATAGGAGGGATTTTAGCTCCAAAGAAAAGCACGCAGGATATAAGAGGTACTACCATAAGAGAGATAGCAAGCCATTGCCAGCTCTTATTTCCAAAGGCAAGCAGGAACAGAGTACCCAAGATTATAACTATAACACAGCCCCACGCATATATGGAATGGAGCTTGCTCATCTCGTGCTCGGGATTTTCTGCCGGTATTGCGGCGATTACGGGGCTCATAAGAACCTCGGAAAGACCGCCCGAGGCGGAAAATATAACCGTTCCTATTACAAGTCCTATGTATGCGTACGAGGGGAAAATCCACGGTAATACTGCGTAAGCCAGAAGTCCTATGACCGTGATCACGGGAGTAAGCTTCACCGCAAGGGGAATGTTAAACCTATGCGAGAAGAAGGAAAACGCCATATCAATACATAGCTGAGTAAAGAAATTGATAAGAACTAAAAATCCCAAAAGAGAGTAGGAAATTCCGTAAAGGGAACGGTAGGTCAGAAAAAGCAGAGGGGATAGATTACCCACCACCGCCATAGCTATATTAGTCGTATAGCAAGCATATTTCACTCTTGTGTAATTCATTTTGTCACCTTGTTTTTTCGTCAAGAAATGCTAATAGGGCGTCAAATCCGCCGCTTTTGTATTTTGAGATATCCTCACCCGTTTTGTTCAGAAGATTATCGGTAAGAAGGAATACCGAGCAACCGAGCTCCTCGGCTATCATATCCTCGGACACATCGTTTCCAACCATAATACATTCCTTTGGTAAAACGCCGAGCTTTTCAAATATTTCTCTGTAATAATCGGGATTTGGCTTGGAGTAATGCGAATTTTCAAGGGTGGTTATCAGCGCAAAATCATCGGGATTCAGCCCTGCCCAGCGAGCGCGCGAGTGCGTCGCTACCGACGGAAACAGGGGATTTGTTGCGAGCACCGAGAGCACACCGCGCTCTGCGAGCAGCCTTACACATTTATCCGCCCGCGCATCACATCCGCACACTGCACGAACTGCCCAAAAATCGGTTTTGTAATACCCGTCCATAAAGGGGGTATCCTCTATCAGCTTATCCCTGCCGAAAAACTCGGAAAAGCACCGATTAAATACCTCCTCGTTGGTTTTTGAGCCGTCGTTTGCAACCATAAGCGACACGCTCTGCCACATACATTCAACAAAGCGCTCAGGGGCATATCCGCGCTCAGCCATTTTTGCTGCCATCGAGCGCATATAGGTCTTTACAAATTCATCCTGATTTAACGGAAGGAGCGTACCGTCGAGGTCAAAAAGCACCGCGCGTATCACAACAGCACCTCAATATCCCCCGGTAAATCCAAAACCAAAACGAGTGTTCCGTCGTCAACCGAGATTTTTGCGCTTTCGTCGACAAATTCATTGCTGACACCGAGGGCTACGTTCGGTGAAAGAGTTGCGTAGCCAAGCGGATATTTGAGCCCCGAAAGGCTGACACCGCGTGCTTCTCCGCCCCACGCAAAAACAGATACGCGCGAGCCGGGCGTGCCCTTTAAGGACAGCTCTGAATTTGTGATTGCAGCTGCCACCTCATTCTTGCCGACGAGCAGACAGTAAATTCCCCGCCTTGAAAGCTCTGCCGCAATATGAAGGTTGGCAACGGTGTGGTCAAGCCTGCCGCCCAACGCCCCGTATATTACTACCCTGTCACAGCCAAGCGCAAGCCCGCGCTGAACGGCAATTGCGGTATCGGTATCGTCCTTCTCGCTCGGGTAAACCTCTACGTTCCTGTACCGCGGAATATAGCCGAGTGAATCGAAATCACCGAGCACAAGGTCGGGCTGAATACACAGCTCTCGAGCCTTGCCATAGCCTGCATCGCACGCAACGTTAAACGAGCCCTTCGGCATCCTGACGGTATCGGGATATTCTCCTGCCGCTAAAATACAACAATATCTCATATTAATCTATACCGGCGTATCCAAACGGTGAGTCTATACCGTAGGTCAATTTTTCGCCGTACACCTCCTCATATTTTTCACGGGAAAGCAAAAGACTCTTTTTAAGCATAATATCGGTATTTTCGCGCACGGTGAGATTTTTGTCGGGATAAATCGGCGGCATAATATGCACAGTGTATTTCACGCGAGGGAAGCCGTCGCTGTCGTATCCGTCCATAACGCTTATCTCATTAAAGCAGGTTATGACGGGAACACCGTTTTTTGCAGCATAGTGAAATGCGCCTGCTCTGTACTCCCTCGGCTTTCTGTAATTATACCACATTGCCTGTTCGGGATATACGAGTATATGACCGCCCTTTGAGAGTATCTTCTCAACCGCCTGTCCGAGATGTGCCATGGTTTTTGCGCTCGAGCTTATCGGCAGGGTGTAATCGTTTTTAAGCATAAAGCCGAAAAGGCCGGGGATAAAGAAGTTGCCCTCGCGGATAACCCGCCAGAAGCGGTGTCTGCCCTTTATTTTCTTGCTCACCATCTTTATCGCCACACTTTCGAAGCGGTTGAAGTGGTTAGCGGTTATTATCGCGCCGCCCTTAATTCCGTCAAGGTTTTCCTTGCCGACCAGTGACATTTTGTGTGAGCGACGGATAAAGGGGGCAACCGCCGCCTCGATGAGCGAGGCAATTTTTGCCTTGAATTTACTTGAAAGCCTCGTGTAGCCGTAGTCGACGTCGTCAACAGTCAGAGTTTTTCCCTCAGGGTCGTTTTCCACGTCGTTAAAGAACGCCTCGCCGCCGAGCCTTTCATTTTCCCTTATTCTTTCTATTACCTCTCGGCGAGAGGCGCAAAGCGTGATTTTTTCGCTCATTTCTCATCCTCACCGTCCAAAACCTTGCGGAAGGTGTTGTCGGTCTGTGCAATCGACCTGCAGGTCTTGAACATTCCCTTCATACCCACGCGGTCACGTATTCTCTGCACGAAGGCGAAGCGCGCACGCATTGAGTGAATTTTGTCAGCAAACTCGGTTTTCTCCGCATACTGCCAGAAGTGGTCGCCGAAGGGCACGTCGGCATAAATCCACGGCTTTCTGAACATATTGTAGTGAACTATTCTGAGCGCACCGTCATATTTTTCCTTCGACCACATAACGTTCCAGGAACGGTCAAGATACATTACCCTGTCCCTGCAAAGATAATTGAGATAATCCTGGTCGGGAGCAACCGTTCTGAACTGATAGCGATTGAAGATTTCAAGGAACCTTTCCTCAATTGCCGCCGCTCGCAGCGCATCAAGATTCATAAGGAGCATTCCTGAATTAAAGTAATTTTCCCACTTAACTCCTACAACGTCCTCAACGTAGTCGCGGAAAAGTCCGAAGCTGTTTACCACCTGGTCGGAAACAACACCCAAAAGCATATTACCCATTTCGGTATCGTATAGCTTAGCTATATCGTCAAGAACGACTATGTCGCAATCAAGGTAGATTGCGCGCGAAAGCTCGGGAAACATCGAGGGGATGAACAGTCTGTAATATATTGATATCGTATAGTAATCGCGCAAATTGAGTCCGTTACCGAGAAGGGACAGGCGCTCCTTTACGTCAACAAAATTGATTTTTACGTTCTCTGTCTGCATAGCGCTCAGCTTTTCCTTGCTTTCATTGGAAAGGTCGCTGTTGAGCACGTAGAGCTCATATTCGTTATTTTTCGATGAATTGTCGATAAGCGATCGCACCGCAACCGCAAGAAACGGTACATAGTTTTCATCCGTTGAAAAGAAAACGGGAACTGTAATTTTATTCATACACCGGCTGCCTCCTTCACATAGCTTTCCTTGTATTGCTCTTTTTTCGTAATATATTCCTCAAGGGTGGGCTGGATTTTGGGTAAATCATATTTGTAAAGGTATTTTTTTACCCCGTCAATATTCCACGGCTTGATGTTTTTTGTATGAAATACGGGAAACCATTTTATCGTCATTGAGAAATGACGCACCACCGTATCAGCCCTTGATTTTTTCTGCTCGTTGTACTTGAATGGCAGATAGAGCGCTTTTTTTGTCGATGCGTTTATTGCGCTCTGGTCACAGAGAAATATTTTTCTTTCTCGGCACATTTCACATGCCCTTACGAGCATTTTTGTTTCTCTGAGCATTTTCATATTGAGGAGCAAAACTCCCGAATTTATATAATTTCTACCGAAGAAGAATCTGCCGAAATAATCGCGCACCGCCGCGTACTCGTAACCCTCGATATTGGTGCTGTAAAGCTCGGATATATCGGACAAAACAACCGTATCGGTGTCAAGATAGAGTATTTTTTCGGGGATTTTTTCTACCCTGTCGGAAAGCAGCCTGAGCATTGCATAGGGCGTATAGGAGCTTTCAGCGTTGGGCGAGCCGTCAAGATGCTCGCGGTAGAGCGCGCCCATATCAATAACGAACACACGGCTCTCACGGTTCTTTTCCCTTATAACACTCTCAATATATGCGCCTTCATTCTCACTTATAGGAACGAATCGGGAGTCCTTATCGGTCAGGTCCATCGTCAGTATGTAGAGGGACAGCGGCTCGTCAGTAGTATTTGCCAACGAAATTGAGGATATCAGTATTCCGTCAAAAACTCCCTTGTTTCCTGCATACATTATATTTATCATCTCTCGCCCGCCTTTACGTAATTGATGGGTGAATAGCTGTTATTCTCCGCACGCTTGCACATCGCAGAGTAAACCTCGTCCGCGAGCTTCTTCATCTGCTCGCGCTCGGGAAGGGATTGGTCGGGATAGAACGGGCCGTCAATATATGTCGTTACCCTCGGTGTTTTACCGAACCGCTTTTTTGAGAAGGTGTTTGTGAAGCAGTAAACGGGGTCGCGGAATCTGACGGGATATTCAAAGGACGTCGTGTGCATCGGGCGTATTCTCGTGCAATACGGCCAAACGTGTGCCTCGGGATATATTGCTATCGCGTGGTGCTGAACTGCGCGCTTCTCCACCGCCGCTAAAAATTCATTTTTCGCGTGAAAATCGGTAGGTATCGGGAGTGCCCCACACATCATAAGAAAATTTTTCGTCAACGGCAGCGACAAATTGTCGGCGTGAACAACGGTAAAGGTCTTTCTCGGACTGTTGATTATGTTAGGAATAAATGCATCACCGCCATAGAGCGTGTGATTGCCGTAGATAAAATATCCCTTACCCCTGCATTTCTTGAACGCCTCGCGGTTTACCGTTCTGTGCGAGAAGCGGATTTTACAGTAGAGATATGCAAACGGCTTCATAATTATTCTGTACACGAAAAATTCGCACATCAGCCACAGGGGATTTCTGTGAATGTACTTAAAGCCCTTGCCAATTTTCGCAGTCTTGCGCTTTATGCCACACAGCTCGTCGTTTTTTTCGTCAACGAACTCGACGGTTCTTATGGTTTCCTCTCTTGTCATAATTGAGAATACCTCCCTTCCAGCTTATATTATAATATAATGAAAGGAAAAATCAACCTATTTATGCGTGCACGATTTTTAGAATTCAATTCTACTCACAAAAGAGAAAAATAGAGAGCTCTACGATTGCGAGAATTCCCCACAGAATAAGGAAAAACCGCCGTTTTTCTCTCGTAAACGAGAACGGCGGTTTGCTTGTTATTCAGAATTGTTTTTCGGTATGTAAACAACTATTTACTACGCCTTGCGAGCTGCAACAGGACTGCCATCGCCTGCAAGGGTATGCCGATGAAGAACATCATCCACAGATTAACCTGCCCGAAAACGAGGCAATGCAGATACGCAGCGGTTATCAGCGTCCATAGGAATATCGTAGAGAAAACAAGCGACAATACGGCAAGACCTCTCTTACGGCTGTAACGGTACATTACCGCCGCGGACACGGGAGTTGCCCATATCAGAGTCATCCACGAGTGAGGCTCTATCTCAACCGTTATCTCGCGATAGACGAAAACAACGGTGGCTATCAGCCAAATGACCACCACACTGAGAAGCGAGGTTATCAGTCGGTAGGTTTGGTCCTTCTTATCAATCTTATATTTTCCCTTTTCCTCAGAGGCATTTTCATTCACAAAGTAGTCAAGGGTGACACCGAACAGCTCGGACATAGCGGACAGCACCTTCAAGTCCGGTATGGAATCTCCCCGTTCCCATTTCGATACGGACTTGTCCGAGTAATTAAGCTTCTCGGCAAGCTCTGCCTGCGTCCACTTCTGAGCCTTACGCAGCTCGGTGATATTGTTTGCTACGGTTTTTTCAAGCTCTTTCATAGCCTTATTATACTACTTTTTTCTTCACTTGTCAATAAATTCGCGCAATTTTCGCGCGCGTTTGCATATATTGCAAAAAAACAGTTTTTTGCCCTTTTCCGATTGACAATTCGCTCTGCCGGGCGTATAATATGTAATGTTGAGAAAACAGACGAAGAAATTATAAGTCAGGAGCTTAAAATGTCGGATTTCAAGAGAAACTATCACACACATACCGTACGTTGCCATCACGCGTGCGGAAATGACGAGGAGTACGTTCTCGCCGCGATTGAGGTGGGGCTTGACACCCTCGGTTTTTCCGAGCATACACCGTACCACTCCGACAACGACGACTACCGTATGAGCTTTGAGGATGCCAAGGACTATTTTGACAGTCTTTTATCGCTAAGGGAAAAGTACAGGGATAAAATCAAAATTCTTATCGGCTTTGAGGCCGAATACTACGAGAGTCATTTTGACAGGCTGCTCTGTTACTACAAGGACCTGCCCATTGACTATCTTATCCTTGGACAGCACTTTTTCGATTATGATAATACCAAGTCAAACACCTTTCACCCAACCGACGACGAGAGGCTTATGGAGCTGTATTTTCAGGACTGCATAAACGCAATTAATACCAAGGCGTTTTCATATCAGGCGCACCCCGATGCCTTCAAATTCACGGGAGACCCTATGCTCTATCGCAAAAAGGCGATTGAGCTGTGCGAGGCGGCGAAAAAGGCAGGTGTGCCCCTTGAGTTGAATTTGCAGGGATATGAGCAGCACCGAGTCTATCCGAATGACGAGCTCTGGTCTGTGGCAGGCGAGGTCGGTTGCGAGGTTATCGTCGGCGCTGACGCTCACTCTCCCGAGGCACTTTTGCGCTGTCAGAAAAACTACCGCGAGGTTGTCGAGCGCTTCGTTGAAAAATACGGCTTAAAGCTCATTGATAATCTTACACTGAAAAAGCCTGTGACGAGGTAATAGGGCTTTGATTTTTTGGCATTTTACGCGAAATTTGAGTATTTTTTAACAATCCTTCTTCATTTTTCACCGCAAAATCCGCCGTTTTACCGAGCATTTTGTGTTTTCAAAAGAATTTTTGAAATTTGAGTGCCAAAAAAATTCATTTTTTGACCTTTTTCTATTGACAACGCGCCCTTTAGGATATATAATCTTACTATGAATATTAATTCTGCATTTTAATCAAAGGAGTTTTTTACATATGAAAAACGAGTATTTGCTTTCCGTTCTTGAAACGGTAAAGAAGAGAAATCCCGGCGAGCCGGAGTTCATTCAGGCAGTAACCGAGGTTCTCGCAACGCTTGAGCCTGTTATCGAGCGCCGCCCCGACCTTGTTGAGGCAGGAGTTATCGACAGACTCGTAGAGCCTGAGCGTCAGATCACCTTCAGAGTTCCCTGGGTTGATGACAATGGCAAGCCTCAGGTTAACCGCGGCTTCCGCGTTCAGTTTAATTCTGCTATCGGTCCTTACAAGGGCGGACTTCGCTTCGCTCCCAACGTATATTCGGGTATTATCAAGTTCCTTGGATTTGAGCAGACCTTCAAGAACAGCCTTACCTCTCTGCCTATGGGCGGCGGAAAGGGTGGCGCTGACTTCGACCCTCAGGGCAAGTCGGATGCAGAGGTTATGCGCTTCTGCCAGAGCTTCATGACCGAGCTTTCCCGCCACATCGGCGCGGACCTCGACGTTCCCGCAGGCGACCTTGGTGTTGGCGCGCGTGAGGTTGGCTATATGTTCGGTCAGTACAAGCGCCTCAGAAACGAGTTCACAGGCGTTCTCACGGGCAAGGGTATTCCCTTCGGCGGCTCGCTCATTCGTCCCGAGGCTACCGGCTTTGGCGCAGTTTACTACACCGTTGAGATGCTCAAAACCTTCGGCGAGGACATCAAGGGCAAGACCTTTGCGGTGTCCGGCTTCGGTAATGTGGCGTGGGGTACCTGCCTGAAGGTGACCGAGCTGGGCGGCAAGGTCGTGAC
>JAZNXN010000001.1:0-48772 GCA_045593885.1 Eubacteriales bacterium | reverse complement strand
CCTTCGGCGGCTCTCTCATTCGTCCCGAGGCTACCGGCTTTGGCGCTGTTTACTACACCGTTGAAATGCTCAACTATTTCGGTGACGATATAAAGGGCAAGACCTTTGCAGTATCGGGCTTCGGCAACGTTGCTTGGGGTACTGTTAAGAAGATTACCGAGCTCGGCGGTAAGGTTGTTACCATCTCCGGTCCTGACGGATATATCTACGATAAGGACGGCGTTTCTACCGACGAAAAGATTAACTATATGCTCGAAATGCGTGCATCCTGCCGTAACAAGGTTCAGGATTACGCTGACAAATTCGGCGTTCCCTTCTATGCAGGCGAGAAGCCCTGGGGTGTTAAGGTTGACGTCGTAATGCCCTGCGCTACTCAGAACGAGGTTGGAATGGCTGAGGCTGAGAAGATTGTTGCTAACGGCGTTAAGTACTACGTTGAGGTTTCCAATATGCCTACCACCAACGAGGCTATCGAGTACCTTAAGTCCAACGGCGTAATCTGCGCTCCCTCGAAGGCAGTTAACGCAGGCGGCGTTGCTGTTTCAGGACTTGAAATGTCGCAGAACTCCATGCGTTACAGCTGGACCGCAGAGGAGGTTGACGCAAAGCTTCACCAGATTATGAAGAACATATTCAAGAACTCCGTTGAGGCAGCGAAGACCTACGGTCTTGGCGACGACCTCATGGCAGGCGCAAACATTGCCGGCTTCATCAAGGTAGCCGAGGCAATGAAGGCTCAGGGCTGCGTCTGATTTTAACTAAATTTTACTGTAATAAATATAAAAGGACTGTCGCAAGGCAGTCCTTTTGTTATACAAAAAGGGCGTTTGCGATTATGCAAACGCCCTTTGGTTATGCGGTTTTATTAATACATTCCGCCCATGGCGCCGGGGGCTGCTGCGGGTGCAGGATTTTCTTCCTTCTTATCTGCAACAACTGCCTCGGTGGTGAGCACGGTGGATGCGACGGATGCCGCATTCTGAAGTGCGGAGCGAGTAACCTTGGTCGGGTCAACTATTCCGCTCTCTATCATATCGGTATACTCCTCCTTGTAGGCATCAAAGCCGTAGCCTGCCTTCTCGGAGCTCTTAATCTTATCAATGATGACGCCGCCGTCAAAGCCTGCGTTCTCCGCAATCTGGCGCATAGGCGCTTCGAGTGCCTTGAGCACAAGACGCACGCCGGTTTTCTCATCGCCCTCAGTTTCGTCAAGAAGCTTCGCAACTCTTGAAAGAACGTTGATATAAGCTGTTCCGCCGCCTGCGACGATACCCTCCTCAACTGCCGCCTTGGTCGCGTTGAGCGCATCCTCGATACGCAGCTTCTTCTCCTTCATTTCGGTTTCGGTAGCCGCGCCAACCTTGATTACCGCAACGCCACCTGCGAGCTTCGCAAGTCTTTCCTGAAGCTTCTCGCGGTCAAAATCAGAGGTGGTGTTCTCTATTGCCACTCTTATCTGTGCGACTCTGCCGGAAATTTCGGATGCATCACCTGCACCGTCAACGATTATCGTGCGCTCCTTGTTAATCTTAACCTGTCTTGCACGTCCAAGCTGCTCAATCAAGATATCCTTCAGCTCAAGACCTATCTCGTCGCTGATTACCTGACCGCCTGTGAGGATTGCGATATCGCGGAGCATTTCCTTACGTCTGTCGCCAAAGCCGGGAGCCTTGACCGCAACGCAGGTGAAGGTGCCGCGCAGCTTGTTAAGCACAAGAGTGGTGAGAGCCTCGCCCTCAACGTCCTCAGCGATTATAACGAGCTTTCTGCCCGACTGAACAATCTGCTCGAGCACGGGAAGGAGCTCCTGAATATTCGATACCTTCTTATCGGTTATAAGTATGAGGGCGTCGTCGATAACAGCCTCCATCTTATCTGTATCGGTTACCATATAGGGAGAGAGGTATCCGCGGTCAAACTGCATACCCTCAACAACCTCACAGTAGGTTTCTGCGCTCTTTGATTCCTCAACGGTGATAACGCCGTCGCTGGTTACCTTCTCCATAGCATCGGCAATGAGCTGACCGATATACTCGTCGCCCGCGGAAATAGTACCTACGCGTGCGATATCGGCAGAGCCGTTCACCTTCTTGGAATCTGCGGTGAGAGCCTCAACTGCGGCATTTACCGCACGGCTGATGCCCTTACGCAGAACCATGGGGTTTGCGCCTGCGGCAATATTCTTCATACCCTCGTGAATGAGAGCCTGAGCCAGAAGGGTTGCGGTTGTCGTTCCGTCACCTGCGGCATCATTGGTCTTGGTAGCGACCTCGCGCCCGAGCTGTGCGCCCATATTTTCGGCTGCGTCCTCAAGCTCGATTTCCTTCGCTATCGTAACGCCGTCGTTTGTGATGAGAGGAGTGCCGTACTTCTTGTCAAGAACGACGTTTCTGCCCTTCGGTCCCATCGTGATTTTAACGGTATTTGCAAGCTTATCAATACCGCGAAGCAGAGCGTCGCGCGCCTCTACTCCGTAAAGAATATCCTTTGACATATCAAAAACCTCCAGAATTATTCAACTATTGCGAGAATATCGGAGAGTCTGACGATGCTGTACTCAACGCCGTCCATCTTTATCTCCGTACCCGAATACTTACTGATTATTACCTTGTCGCCGACTGAAACGGTCATTTTAACCTCTACACCGTCAACGAGTCCGCCGGGACCTACCGCAACGACCTCGGACACCTGGGGCTTCTCCTTCGCCGAGCCTGTGAGAATTATACCCGTTTTCGTCGTTTCCTCAATCTCTGCCGATTTTACGACTACTCTGTCAAGCAAGGGCTTGATTACCATAATATACCTCCATTTTCACCTTACATCATAAGGCTTTTTGTTTTTTAGCACTCACGAGCATCGAGTGCTAATTTCATTGTTCATTATACTATAAGGCGCATAAAAAATCAATACATTTTTTAATTGTTCACATTTAATTAACATATTAAGGATTAAAAAGAAAATTTGCCCTTATTTACGACAGCTCCTCGGCGAGCCTATTCAGGATTTTTTTCTCCTCACGCGAGACCTTAACCTGAGTAAGACCGAGGCACTCTGCGGTTTTCTGCTGAGAGTAGCTTCTGAAATAGCGCAAAAGTATTATTTTTTTCTGCATAGGCGGCAGCTTCTCGATAGCGAGCGAGATTGCGAGGCGGTTGAAGCTGTCCTCAGCCTCGTTTTCGTCGCAGACGGTATTCTCTACCGTCATTGCCTCGTTATCGCCGATAGGGTCTGAGAGCGAAGCCACGGGATAGGATGCCTCGAGCGCGAGCGCCGCCTCCTCGGGCGAAACGCCGAGCTCGCTCGCAAGAGCGCCGATGCTGATATCCTCGCCGTCCTCGCTCATTCTGCGCTCACGCTCTGCCATCAGGCGCGCGCCGAGGCGCTTTCGCTCACGCGAAACCTTGATAATTCCGTCGTCACGTAAAAATTTGCGTATTTCGCCCATTATCAAGGGCACAGCATAGGTCGAAAAGGCGCATCCGCGTGCGTCGTCAAACGAGTTCATCGCCTTCACAAGTCCGAGCATACCAAGCTGGCGCAAATCCTCAATATCCGTGCCTCTGCCCATAAATTTGGCGGCTATACTGTTGACCAGCCCCGTGTTGAGCAAAACGAGGCGTTCTGCCGCCGCTTCATCGCCCTCCCTGTACCTTTTTAGCAGGGCAATGTTTTCGCCGTATTTGCTTTCATTCATAAAACAACCGATTCTTTCCTTCTCGCTTACCTTTTCCGCTTTTCAGAAATGCGCTTGGTCATTATTACACGGGTGCCCTTTCCTTCGCGCGAAAGCACGCGCAGGCTATCCATAAAGCTCTCCATAACGGAAAAGCCCATACCGCTGCGCTCCCCCGTCGTATCTGTGGTGTAAAGGGGCTCGCGTGCGCGTGCGACGTCGGGGATACCGCATCCGTTATCCCTTATCTCGATTCTGACCTCGCCACCCTCGGTAAGCGTCATATTTATGTATATGAAGCCGCCCTCGCCGCCGTAGGCGTGAACAATGCAGTTCGTAATAGCCTCCGACACCGAGCATTTTATGTCCGATAGCTCGGACAGGGTAGGGTCGAGCCCCGTACAAAAGGCGGCGACAACCGCGCGCGCCAGCCCCTCGTTTTCAGAAATTGCGGGCAATTTCACCCTCATTGTATTCAAAGCCTTTGATTTTTTTCTCATATCCGCTCACCGTTAACCCCTTCTACCGTTATCATTTCAAGCCTGTCCATACCCGCAAGCCGTAAAATCTTCATAACCTGCCCCTTTACGTCGCGCAGAGTGAGTGTTGCCCCTATCCCCTGCGCCGTATTGAGTCTGCCTACAATCAGTCCGAGCCCCGAGCTGTCCATAAGACTCACGCCGCCGAGCGAGAGGACTATTTTCTTCGGTCTGTACATAAATATCGCGTCGTCAATGCGCTCGCGAAGTCCCTTTGCGCTGTGATGATCAATCTCACCCTTCACGGTTATCAATAGCTCGTCCCCATTCTCCCTGACCAAGAGCTTTGCCGTATCCTTTTGCATTTTTATCCCTCCGTTTCCTTTCGATTATACCAGCCCGAAAGCGAAAATTTTGTCACATTCTCGCCAAAATAAAAAAAGGACGCCCCCGCGTCCAAAATACAAAAATGAAAACTATAGGTTTTCTACATTAGAACCAAACAAATTTCGATGTATCGAAAAATTAAAGGTGAGGCGTTTTCACACCTCACCGTTTTTGTTTACTGCTATCGCAAAATATACCGTCGCTTAGTGCTCGAATTCGGCGTCTGATACTACATCCTCACGAGGAATTTCAACGAATTTTGCCTTCTCCTCCTCGCCGTCCTCGGACAGCTCGTTTATGTCGGATTCGTCAAAATCAAAATCGTCGTACTCATCGTAATCGAGGTAGTCCTCGGGGTCTATATCCTCATCCTTAAGCTGATGAAGAAGGTATGCACCTGCCGCACCCTCTATTGCTGCGAGAGCGAATACTGCGTCTGCAATGCTCTTCTTCTTCGCCCAGAGAATAAAGAACATTATTACCATAGTAAACGACTGAACGAGCAGGGATACTGCCGCACAAAGCTTAATCTTTCTTTTCATAACAAAACCTCCGTATATTAATTATTTTTTATCATTTGCATTCATTTTCAGGTATGCGTTAATGAATCCGTCTATCTCTCCGTCCATTACCGCATCAATGTTGCCGTCCTCGTGACCTGTTCTGTTGTCCTTGGCAAGCGTGTAGGGCATAAATACGTAGCTGCGTATCTGTGCGCCCCACTCTATATTGGTCTTCACACCCTTGATGTCGTCGATTTTTTCGAGCTTCTCGCGTTCCTTTATCTCCGCAAGCTTACTCTTCAGCATTCGCATAGCCGTTTCCTTGTTCTGAAGCTGGCTGCGCTCGGTCTGGCAGCCGACCACAATTCCCGTAGGAATATGAACTATTCGAATGGCGGAGTCAGTCTTGTTGATATGCTGACCGCCCGCGCCGCTGGAACGGTGTGCGGTGATTTCGATATCCTCGTCACGAATCTCGATTGAGCTGTCGTCCTCAAGCTCGGGCATTACCTCAACCGATGCAAAGGATGTGTGACGTCTGCCCGACGCGTCAAAGGGGGATACGCGGACAAGGCGGTGAACTCCATTCTCACCCTTGAGATATCCGTAGGCGTTAGTGCCCTCTATCATTATAGTCGCACTCTTAATGCCCGCCTCGTCACCGTCGAGCCAATCAACCAGCTTGACGTTGAAGCCGTGAGCCTCACCCCAACGGGTATACATACGGTAAAGCATTGAAGCCCAATCCTGCGCCTCGGTGCCGCCGGCTCCGGGGTGAAATGAGATTATTGCGTTATTTCTGTCGTACTCGCCCGACAAAAGAGTTTCAATCCTCTGCTTTTCCTCCTCGGATATAACGAACTCGGCCTCTGCCTCTATCTCTGAAACGAGGCTCTCGTCGTTTTCCTCTATCGCCATATCGCAAAGAGTTATTGCATCCTCAAGGCGTGACACGAGGGTTTTATAATTTTCAACCTTATCCTTCATACGCTTGAGCATCTGCAAAACCTTAGAGCTGTTGTCGGAATCGTTCCAGAAATCAGGAGCGAGTGTTTTACATTCCAGCTCATCTATTTTTACGTTCAGCTCTTCTATTCTGAGGGCATCTCCCAGGTACTTGACATCATCCCTTATCGAGATGAGCCTGTGCCTTGCCTCTTCAAGTGCAATTATCAAGCTATTTTCCTCCGCGGACTCACAAACATTATATCTTTACATATTATACTATAACACACAAAATGTAAAAAATCAAGAAAAATATTAATTTTCCGCTTATATCGGTAAATAATATTAAAAAGCTCTGATTTTCTTGACAAAACGCGCAAAAGGCATTATAATAGGTATGTAAACTAATGAAAGGCTGGTAAATAAAATGAAGGTTACTAAGGAAAGCATTATAGGCGACGTTCTTGATTTCGCTCCCGGCACGGCTCAGTTCTTTTTTGAGATTGGTATGCACTGTCTCGGATGTCCTGCATCGAGAGGCGAGAGCATTGAGGATGCGTGTGCGGTACACGGCACTGACGCAGACGAGCTTATCAAGAAAATCAACGATTTCATAGCGGCTAACTGATACTATGAAAGCAATTCCGGACTCACGGTTAATAACCTGTGCGGAGTGTGTCAGGCAGGGGGCGGTGCTCGGCGATATCGGCTGTGACCACGCACTCCTGCCGATTTTTTTGCTTGAATCGGGCAAAATCAAGCGAGCGGTATGTGCGGATATCGCCAAGGGACCGTTGGAAAGCGCGCGGGAGAACCTCGAAAGGCACAGGCTCCTTGATAAAGCAACGCTCGTACAGACCGATGGGCTATCAGGGCTCGACGGATATGGCATTACCGACGTTTCGATATGCGGAATGGGCGGCGAGCTGATAGCCGATATACTCATGCGCGCAGAGTTTATCAAAAATCCTGACGTAAGGCTCATTCTTCAGCCAATGACTCACGCCGAAAGACTGTGCAGAGGCCTTTCCGAAAACGGCTTCTCGATTGATAAGGACAGATATTGCAGGGCAGGCGGAAAGGTATACCGTTGCATTTCGGCACATTACGACGGTAAAATACATAATACGGACTTTGTTACACTTGAAACAGGGACGCCGCCGAAGGATGTCGAACAGTTGGTTATATTTGAAGAATATGAGGAAAAATGTATTAATTCGCACAAAAAATCAATGCACGGCAAGCAAAAATCAGATTTAGACTATTCGGATGATGAAAAATTCATTCTTGAGGTTATGAGAAGAAGAGAGGAAAGAAAAAATGACTGTTGATACACTCTACAAGCTCTTTGACAGAGAAATACCGCGCGAGCTTTCGTGTGAATGGGATAACGACGGACTTATGTGCTCTGCCGACACGTCAAGAGAGGTAAAGCGCGCGCTCTGCACTCTCGACGTTACCGAGGATGCGGTTGATTACGCGATAAACGGAGGCTTTGACCTCATAATCTCTCATCATCCGCTGATATTCTCCCCGCTTTCTTCGGTTAATCCCGACGACTACGTTGCGAGGAGGGTTATCCGCTTGCTCAACGCAGGTATTTCGGTTCTCTCCTTCCATACGAGAGCCGATGCACACGAGGACGGCGTGAACGCGAGGCTTGCAAGGCTTTTGGGACTGAAAAATGTACAGAGCTTTGGCCCTGAGGGTGAAAAAATGGGCAGAATCGGCGAAATCGAGCCGTCAGAGCTCTCCGAGTTCTGCGAGAAGGTCAAGACGGTGCTTGGCGCGCCCTTCGTGCTGGCATCGGGAAATCTCATAGTTAACAGGGTTGCGCTTCTCGGCGGAAACGGCAAGGATTTCGTTTGCTCTGCTATCGAGGCGGGTGCTGACACATACCTTTCGGGCAGAATCAGCTATGACAGGACTCTGGTTGCAAGGGAGCTGGGAATTAATCTTATCGAGGCGGGACATTTCTACACCGAGCATCATATAACAGAGATGTTCTGCGAGCTTGTCAAGAGGTTTGATGACGGAGTATACACAGAAATTTACTCATCGAACACCATTTTAGCCTTTTAAGTGTTCGTTTTTTATCGAAAACGGGGAGCTTCCCCGTTTTTTCTTTTTCACTTTTCCCGACGTCTTTTTGCATAGCCGAAGCGAGGTCCTTGAAAATCGGCAAGGCGACTAAAACTTGACAAACTCCCCTACATGTGATATAATGCACCTTGTGTGTACTTTTATAACGCCCATGCGGGCAAGAAATAAGGAGTATAAAATGCCAAATTACAAGAACCTGTTTTTAAGACAGTCTTACCTCGATTCCTACGATGAATACGAGAAATCGCTGACAAATACCCATTATGCAAAATGGGACTACGTTATTCTCACCGCATCAAACGAATCTCAGGCGCAGGCGTTCCGCGAGCAGATTGATTACAGACTGAAGGCGGGAAGGCTGCCCCTCTACACGCACTATGCGGTAATTCCCGATACGGATGGCAAGCGTATCGGTTCGGGCGGCGCTACCCTTGGCGCTATGCGCTACATTATGAACCATAGCGAGAAGGATAATTTTCAGGGACTTCGTATTCTTGTTATACACAGCGGCGGAGACAGCAAGCGCGTTCCGCAGTACTCTGCGTGCGGCAAGCTCTTTTCTCCCGTTCCGCGCAGGCTGAAAAACGGTAACACCTCAACCCTTTTCGATGAGTTCATCATAGGTCTTTCGGGCGTTCCCAGCCGTATCAGCGACGGTATGCTCGTGGTTTCGGGCGACGTTTTGCTGGTATTCAACCCTCTGCAGATAGATTTTCATTCCGAGGGCGCGGCGGCAATTTCCATTGCGGAGAACGTAGAAACGGCTCAGCATCACGGAGTTTTTGTTAAAAATTCCGGCGGTGACGTCGCTCGCTTTTTGCACAAGCAAACACCCGAAGCACTCTACGATATGGGCGCTGTAAACGAGTCGGGGAAGGTTGATATCGACACAGGCGCTATCATCCTTGACGCGAATATTCTCTCCGACCTTTACGCATTGGTTGATACCGATGAAAAATTCAACGAGTTCGTAAACGACACGGTAAGGCTCAGCTTCTATGCCGATTTTGTATATCCGCTTGCGAAGGAATCAACCCTTGAGCAGTATCTGCGCGAGGTTCCCGAGGGTAAGTATTCAAGGGAGCTTGAAAAATGCAGAGTAAAGCTCTGGGAGGTTCTCCACAAGTATAAGATGAAGCTGCTTTGTATGTCACCTGCCTCGTTTATCCATTTCGGAACGACACAGGAGCTGCTCAAGCTAATGACCGAGGATATGGACTCCTACCGTTTCCTTGAGTGGTTCGGCAGAATGAACACTAACTACAAATCTCACAATGCGGCAGTAGTCAACAGCTACATAAATAAAAACGTGGTTATCGGCGACGGCTCGTTTATCGAGGACAGCTATATCCACCGCGGCACTGTAATAGGCGAGGGCTGCGTTATTTCGGGAGTTACGCTTGAAAACATAACGATTCCCCCTCATACCGTTTTGCACGGACTCAAGCTCAAGAGCGGCGAGTTCGTTGTCAGAATGTTCTCAACCGAGGACAACCCGAAGGAAGCGTATCATTTTGGCAAGGAAATCGACACACCCCTCTGGAGCGCCAAGGTATTCCCTGTTTGCAAGTCGATAATCGAGGCGGTAAACGCAACGGTTAACAACATTCCCTCGTACAGATACACCAGCCTTGAGGAGAGCTTCAACGAGGCTGACGTTACGCAGATTCTCCCCTGGAAGCTCAAGCTCAACGATAAGATAAAGACCGAGGAGCTTCTGGAGGCGATAGATGACCGCGTCTGGGTTGAGGAGGCAAAGAAGATATTCGCATCCTTCTCGGGCATTAAGGTCAGCGACAAGGTGCGCGAGCTTCTCTGCTACGAGGCCGAGCAGTCGGACGTTTCACGCAAGATACGAATATACTACTATATGTCAAGGCTGTTTACCGACTCCAACCGCGAGCTTTTTGAAAACATGTGCTACTCGCTTATCCGCGAAAACCTTCTGGCAAACGTGGGCTACGAGCAGTATAAGTCGGGATATAAAATAGTTAAAAACGAGGCATCCGTAAGACTGCCGCTTCGCATCAATTTCGGCGGCGGCTGGTCGGATACACCCCCGTACTGCACCGAAAACGGCGGTACGGTGCTCAATGCCGCAATTACCCTCAAGGGCAAGCTGCCAATAGAGGTCAGCGTTGAGCGCATTGATGAAAACAAGGTGATATTCGAGAGCACCGACAACGGCTCCTACCGTGAGTTCACCGATATCCGCGAGCTTCAGGATGCAAACAACCCCCACGATACCTTCGCTCTGCACAAGGCGGCGATTATCGCCGCAGGAATAATTCCCGCAAACGGTCCGTCATCTCTTGACAGTGTGCTCAGCGCACTCGGCGGCGGATTTAAGCTGACTACCTGCGCTCACGGGGTTCCGAGAGGCTCGGGACTCGGCACGAGCAGTATTCTTTCCTCGGGATGCATACGCGTTCTGCTCGAATTTACGGGCAGAGAGCCCTTGCAGGATGAGATATTCGCGCGCGTGCTTATGCTCGAGCAGATAATGGGCACGGGCGGTGGCTGGCAGGATCAGGCGGGCGGATATATCCGCGGAATAAAGATTCTCACCACCAAGGCAGAGTCCAAGCAGACGATTACCTCCACCCACCTGAGCATAAACGATTCTGCGCTTGACGAGCTCGGCAACCGTTTCTGCCTTATATTCACAGGACAGCGCCGTCTTGCGCGCAACCTTCTGCGTGAGGTGGTCGGCAAGTATATCGGTGCAGACCCTGAGGCAGTTGACATACTCAACGAAATTCAGAGAATTGCATATCTTATGAAATTCGAGCTTGAGAAGGGTAATATTGACGAATTTGCTGACCTGATGAACGAGCATTGGGAGCTGTCAAAGAAGCTGGATGCAGGCTGCACCAACACCTGTATTGACCAGATTATTCTCTCCTGTCGCGACCTCATCTGCGGCAAGATGATAAGCGGCGCGGGAGGCGGCGGATTCATTCAGGTAATTCTCAAAAAGGGCGTTACCAAGGAGGCTCTGCACGAGCGCCTTAAATCAGTATTTGCAGATTCGGGCGTTGACGTATGGAGCTGTGAGTTCTATATGTAATTGAGAAGCGACTGATACAGTCGCAGGTAATATGAAGGACAAATCTTATTTAACCAAAGACGGTTCACTATTCAAAAAAATAATACTTTTTTCACTTCCTATAATGCTATCCTCAATGCTCCAGCTGATATACAATTCAGCGGACCTTGTGATAGTGGGAAGGTTTGCGGGTGCATCGGCGCTTGCCTCTGTCGGAAGCACAACCTCTCTTATACACCTGATAATCAATATCTTTCTCGGTCTGTCGATAGGCGTTAATATCTGCGCCGCGTTCAGCATAGGGGCAGGCGATGAAAAGAGCGCATCCGAGGTTTCGCATACCGCGCTGTGCCTTGGCTTTATTATGGGTGTTGTGCTTGCCGTTATCGGATATTTCTTGGCCCCTGCCTTGCTCGAAATGATGGGCACGCCCCATGAGGACGGCGTTTTCGACGGTGCCGTTCTCTATATGCGGATATACTTTATGGGCATGCCCGCCTCTTTGATATACAACTACTGCTCGGCGGTGCTTAAGGCACTCGGCGACACTGCAAGACCGTTTTTCTACCTTTTGATTTCGGGAATACTCAACATTATTCTCAATCTCGTGTTCGTTATCGTTTTCGATATGGCGGTTGCGGGCGTTGCGATAGCGACGGTTATATCTCAGGCACTTTCTGCCTTTCTGGTAGTTTTACAGCTGTTCCGCGAGAAAACCTGCTGCCGTCTGTATTGGTCGAAGCTCAGAATTACTCCGTCAAAGCTGAAAAGGATACTGTTTCTCGGAATACCCGCGGGAATACAGAGCACTATGTTCTCACTTTCAAACGTATTCTTCCAGTCGGCAATCAACACATTCGACGTAGTAACGATATCGGGTAACTCCGCGGCAAGCACGGTTGAGGGAATAACCTGGAACGCGGTCTACTCATTTCAGGATGCAGGTGTTACCTTCACCTCGGCATATCTTGGCGCTAAAAAGCACAGCGAAATTAAGAAGGTGTTTTTCGTCACCTGCACGCTCGCACTTTCGGCAGGACTTCTGTTCGGTATTCCTATGCTCTTTGCACGTGAGTTTATGATAGGACTGTTTGTTCCCGATTCACGCGGGGCAATAATTGCAGGTGCGGCGAGGCTGGCGGTTACGATGCCCTCTTACTTCCTCGGCGGACTCATGACCGCGTCGAGCGGATGCGTCAGGGGACTCGGTAAATCAATACCCCCCTCGATAATCGCAATACTCGGCGTGTGCGGTGTGAGAATACTTTGGCTGTACACGGTGTTTGAAAAATTCAGCACCCTGCCCGCCCTCTATCTCTCATACCCTGTGACCTGGTCTATAGCCTTCATCGGATACAGCATTATATTCTTTTTTACTCTTTCAAAAATACTCAAAAGAAATGAAGCCGTCAATCCGACGTAAAAAAGCACCCCGCGGGGTGCTTTTTCATTTATGAAAATGAAATACTTATCAGAATTTATAGCCCTCGTATACCGCTTTCGGCACGGTGTACATGGATGCGTACGCCTCGTCGAGCAGGGCGTTGAAATCTATCTTTTCAAGCTCCTTCATAGCCACGTCAATCTGCGGCTTGGTTTTCGGGTGTCGGGGGGTGAATACCGTACAGCAGTCCTCATAGGGAAGAATTGAGGTTTCGAAGGTGTCCATTTTCCGCGCTATCTGTACGATTTCCTCTTTATCAAGTCCTATGCAGGGGCGGAATACCGGCATCTCTACTGCGCTGTCAGTGAGAGCTATCGCGCCTATCGTCTGAGATGCCACCTGACCAAGACTTTCACCCGTAATGAGTGCTTGACAGTTATACTGGCGCGCGCACCTCTCGGATAGCTTCATCATAAAAATTCTCAAAAGCAGAGTGAAATAGTCCTCATCGCAGTTATCGCGCAGCTCTTCCTGAATATGAGTGAGAGATATAATATGAACGTTGATTTTTCCCATATAATCGCACATTTTCTCTGCGAGGGTGAGCACCTTTTCCTTCGCCCTTTCGCTCGTGTAGGGGAAGCTCTCAAAATGCAACGCCTCGACGTCCATTCCGCGCTTCGCCATCATATATCCCGCAACAGGGCTGTCGATGCCGCCCGAGAGAAGCAAAAGTCCCTTGCCCGACGAGCGAAGCGGCAGTCCACCTGCGCCCTTCTCCTGATTGGCGTGGATATACGCACCGCCCTCTCTGACCTCAACCTTCACCGATACGTCGGGGTTATGAAGGTCAACGCGCATATGCGGCATTTTCGAAAGTATAGCACCGCCCACCTCGGCGGCAAGCTCGGGCGATTTCATAGCAAATGCCTTATCCGAGCGCTTCGCATCAACGCGGAAGGTGCGCTTGCCGTACATTTTATCGGCAAGATATTCGCCTGCAACCGAGAGTATTCCCTCAACCGTTTTGGGTGCGACGGCGGCTCTGCCAACGCCTATTATTCCAAATATCTTTTTCGCGCACTCATAAGCACCGTCAATGTCAGCATATTCGTCGATGGGCTCAATATATATTGTGCTCTGGGCGTGATACACCCTGAATTTTCCGTACTGATTCACACGTCGCTTGATTTCCTTCGTGAGCATAGCCTCGAAGGTATAGCGGTTAGCACCCTTAAGAATTATTTCACCGTATTTACAAAGAATTATCTCTTCCATATTTTTATCCTTCTTTATCTTATCAATTAATTTTACCATATTTTTTTTAATCTTACAAGTGTTATGATGAAAAAAAGCAAGACTTCCGACCGAAGCCTTGCTTTTTCTTTGTAAATCCGTGCAAATCCGTAGGACGCACGTATTTTGAGTAGATTTCCGTGTTCTCCGACCCGAAGGCGTATAGAATACGTCAAGCTTGGTGGAAAACGGCGGTGGGGCTCAATCGAAGTCCGTAGGACGCACGTATTTTGAGTAGATTTCCGTGTTCTCCGACCCGAAGGCGTATAGAATACGTCGAGCTTGGTCGGAGAACGCGGGAAGCTACCGAAATACGAAGTCCTCAGCAATTAGCTTCGATGAAGTCACATATATCTCTCGGGTCCGAAAGACTGTGCGGATGATGTCCGCAGTCGGGCTTGAGTATCGTTTTGAGCTTGCCCTTGTAGCTTTTTGCAAAAATTGCTCCGTTTTCCTCGTAGGGAACGGTTGCATCAGCGAGTCCCGCAACTATGATTACGGGAACGCTAATCAGGTCAACCTTGTCGTTGGGGTTACCGTCAAAGTCCTTGGCGGTGGATTCATCAAGCTTATACCAGCCCTTGCACTCCTCCCATTCCTTCGGTGCGCCTACTCCCTTACCGTAGCCTGCCGGCCAGCTCCTGATATCCATAACGGGTGCATCAAGATAAAGAAGGCTTGTATACTCCGGATATGCCGCCGCATAGTTGCAGGCGTAGAGTCCGCCGCGGCTGAAGCCGAACATTATCGCGGTCTTGGGAAAACCGTATTTTTCTATGATATGAAGGTGAAATTTGTGCATTTCCTCAACACTCTCGGGACAGCCGTACATATTGCTGACCTTATAGTGAACGAGATAGTAGCCGCGCGCGAGCATTTCACGGTCTGCGCTGTCAAATGCGCCGACAAATTCGGTGCGCCATATGTATTTTTTGTCCTGTCGGGGATTTTTGGGGGCTACAACCATTCCCAATCTGCCGTTGAACTCAAAGTCGGTCTGTTCGTAAATTCCTGCATAAAGTGCCATATTAACTCCTTAATTAAAGCGCGAAAGCCAGGATACATCGAGCTGCCACTCGGGTACGCGGTTTCTGCGCTGATGCTCTGTATTTGCCTTATTAAATGCCTTGATATAATCCGCATAGCTGCACTTGTTCACCCGCATAAACCACGCGATAGCGCGCTCGACGTCCTCAACGAGCGAGGTTCTGCCAATATGAACGACGCTGTGGCACATATGACAGAGAGCAACGACGTCGGAGAGCTTCTGTATCCCCTTTTTTTCGTCGTATTCCCATCTTTCGTGTGCCTCCAGACGCTTGACTGCGCGGTTGCATATCATACATTTTCCGCCTGCCCTTGCGTATGCGTCACGGCGCACAGTATCCCAGTCCTTCGGGCGCAAAATGTGCCTAAGATTCGATGCCCAGCACGCATCCGGAACAAGCTCTATGTTCAAAATAAATTCTCTGTCCATAAACTACTCCATCGCATCCTGCATATTATAATAATGCGTTATTCGACGGATAATACCTCAACTCCGTTTTCCGACGGGCGCAGCATTATAACCTGCCAGTTGTTCGGAAAGTCCTTGATTTTCTCTGCCATAACTGAACCGAAGCTCTCATCCTTGGTTATGCACATACAGGTCGAGCCTGCACCGCTGATGCAGAAGGATGCCGCGCCGTTTGAGAGCGCGAGCGCACGCACAACGTCAAAGCCGTGAATGAGGTGAGCTCGGTAGGGCTCGTGAAGCTTGTCTGACATAGCGTGGCGCAGAAGGACTTCGTTACCCGTTTCGAGCGCCTTAAGCATGAGGGCTGCGTGAGACACGTTGTAAACCGCATCCTCACGCGATACCTTTTCGGGAAGCACCGAGCGGGCGTCCGCCGTTTTCGTTTCAAAATCGGGAACGAGGGCGCAAAAATAAAAGTCCTTATGTACCTCATATCCGACGGTGAGAGGCGCGCCGTTTGACACCATCGAGGCGGTAAGACCGCCAAAAAGCGCAGGCGCGATATTGTCGGGATGTCCCTCGATATCATTACAAAGCCAAAACAGCTCCTTCGCCGACATAGGCGAGCCACACAGAATATTAGCACCGACAACTCCGCCGACAATCATTGCCGCCGATGAGCCGAAGCCGCGCGCGACGGGAACCTCGGTTTCAATGGTTATGCGTATTCCCGTATCCCTTTTACCCATATATTCAAGGGCCTTGAGGTACGAGGTATAAACGAGGTTATCCTTGCCTCTGTATTTCTCGTCGCAGCCGAGAATTTCGAAAGCTCCGTCTGTGGTTTCAAGCTCAATGTAGGTATACATAGAGAGCGCACAGCCGAGGCAGTCAAAGCCCGGTCCGAGATTCGCCGTTGTTGCGGGGATTTTAAGTCTTACCTTCATTTTTTCTCTCCATTCTGCATTTTTTGCGCTTTTGCCATGTTTTTTGCAATAAAAATGCAAAATTACTATTGATTTTTATAATTTTATATGATAAACTATCTCTATATATAATACACTATCCTGCGTGGAATTACAAGTGTTTTTGAAATAAAAAACCATTTTTTTGAAAAAGGAAAGAGCTTATGTTAAAAGTTGTTAAGTTTGGCGGCTCCTCTCTTGCGAGTGCCGCACAGTTTGAGAAGGTAAAGAATATAGTGACCGCCGACAAGAGCCGCAGAGTTGTTGTCGTGTCCGCCCCCGGTAAGAGATTTTCGGGTGATAACAAGGTTACCGACCTTCTTTATATATGCAGAGCGCACCTCAAATACAATGCGTCCTGCAAGGATATTTTTGAGGATATCAAGTCGCGCTACGTAGAGATAAAGAACGAATGCGGTCTTAAAATCGACATCGAGTCCGAGCTGGATGCTATATACAACCAGCTCTCAAAGAGCACGCCCGTTGACTACATCGTCAGCCGCGGTGAGTATCTCTGCGCGAGGCTGATGGCGGAATACCTCGGCTACGATTTTGTTGACAGCGCGGAGTGGATGTTCTTCGATTATGACGGCAAGGTTGATTTTGAGAAGACCTACAAGAAGTTTGCTCAGCTCGCAACCGAGCATCCCAATATGGTAGTTCCCGGATTCTACGGTGCTCTGCCCGACGGCTCTATCAAGACCTTCTCGCGCGGTGGCTCGGACATTACGGGCTCTATCGCAGCGGCGGCAATCGAGGCTGACAGCTACGAGAACTGGACCGACGTTCCCGGTATTCTTATGGCTGACCCGTCTATCGTTAAGAATCCCAAGCCCATTGAGCAGATAACCTTCGGAGAGCTCCGCGAGCTTTCCTATATGGGTGCGTCGGTGCTTCACGAGGATGCGGTATTCCCTCTCCGTCACAGAAATATTCCTCTCTATATCAAGAACACAAACGACATCACCGCCGACGGAACGGTAATTATGGAGAGCTTCGGTGCTGACGACAACGCCGCGCACTCAAACGACAGCTTTATCACTGGTATTTCGGGCAAGCGCCACTATACCCTTATCACTATCGGCAAGGCTAATCTGTCCGAGAAGCTCGGCTATATCCGCCGTGCACTTGAAATTGCGGAGCGCTTCGGAATCGTTCCCGAGCATATGCCCAGCAGCATTGACCGTTTCTCGCTTCTCTTCAAGTCCGAGAAGGTTGCCAACTGCCTGCACGAGCTGGTAACTCAGCTCACAACCGAGCTTGAGCCCGACACGATAACGGTCAGCAAGGACCTCGCGCTCATCGCAGTTGTCGGCAGAAGAATGGCTGACCAGCCCGGTACGTCGGGTAAGGTCTTTGCGGCTCTCGGTAAGAATAACATAAACGTGCGCGTTATCGAACAGGGCGCCGATGAAATCAATATCATCTTCGGTATTCAGAACGCCGAGTTCGAGAAGGCAATAACGGTTCTCTACGAGAGCTTCACTTGATAATTCATCTAAAAATGATTAAGGCATAGCCGCTTGGCTATGCCTTTTCGTTTATATGGATTTTACAAGCTCGGAAAGCAATACGTCGGCAAGGGACGGGTAGTGGTAGTCCCCGCCCTTGGCGTTGCCTACGGCGAGGGTAGTCATACCTGCGGCGCGGCCCGCCTCGATGCCTGCGTCCGCATCCTCAACTATCATACATTCTCCGTAGGGAATTCCAAGCATATCCGCCGCCTTGACAAACACCTCGGGGTCAGGCTTCGATTTCTTTATGTTGTTTCCGTCAGATACCGCATCAAAATAGGTTGAAAGTCCTATTCTTTCAAGTATTATCGGGGTGTTTTTGCTCGACGAGCCTATAGCTACCTTAATTTTGTTCTGCTTTAGCGCATCGAGATTTTTCATAACACCCGAAAGAACATCCGCCTCGGTAAGCTGCTGGATAAGGGTAACGTAGATATCGTTTTTCTTCTTTGCAAGGGCGATTTTTTCCTCATCGGAATACTCTCGGCTTGCCCTCTCGAGCACGATATCAAGGCTCGCCATACGGCTGACACCGCGTAGCCTGTCATTTATTTTCCTGTCAAAATAGATGCCCTCATCATCCGCCATCGCCTTCCACGCGCGGTAGTGGCAATCGTCGGTTGTGACTATAACACCGTCGAGGTCAAATATAACTGCCTTAATACTCAACGCACACGCCCTCCTTGGTTATATCATACTGCTTTCCGAAAATCTCAACCGTTACCGAGTCACCCTCGCTGATTCTGAAGCTGGCGAGCTTATCGGTCACGTCAACGTGAAGGATAGAGCCCCTGACGATAATAGTAAAGGAATATCCCTTCCACTTTTTCGGAATTTTGGGCTTGAAGGACAGAATATCACCGTCACTTCGCATTCCTCCGAAGCCGTAAACGATATTCATCCACGCCGCCGCCATCGAGGTAACGTGGAGTCCCTGATGGGTATTTCTGTTGTAGTCGTCAATGTCAATACGGCTGCCGTATGCCATGTATTCCTCTGCCATATCAAGATTTCCTATCTCTGCCGCCATTATCGAGTGTATTGCGGGGGAAAGCGAGCTCTCGTGAGAGCAACGGCTCTCGTAGAAATCAAAATTGACCTTTTTCTGTTCGAGCGTAAAGTCCTTTGAATAGAAGAATTGCATAAGAACGATGTCAGGCTGTTTTAGCATATTAACTCTGAATATGCTATCGTATGCCCAATATTTATATACGGGGACTTTATTGGGGTCCATTGATTTTACGTCGTATTCGGGCATATCAAAATAGCCGTCGTGCTGCTCGTAAAGCTTTGACCTCTCATCGTAGTTGATACGCATTTTTTCTGCCATATTGCTCCACATATCAAGCTCTGCCGAATCAATGGGATAACCGTATTTCCTGACCGTTTCGACGGTATATTCAAAATTTTTCTTTACCATATAATTGGTATAGGTATTGTTGTGTACCATCATATGAAATTCGTCAGGGCCCATAACTCCCCACAGACCAAACTCGCCTGTTTTGGGGCTCCAGCCGCCGCGAGATGCAAAATAGCGCGAGGTTTCGACCAGCATCTCTATTCCGTAATCCTTAAGAAACTCGGTATCACCCGTGTTTCTGACGTAATGCCATACTCCGTACGCAACTGCCGCGGTAACGTGGATTTCGAGATTTCCGTGCTGCCATACGCCGCAGGACTCCGTTCCGTCAATCGTTACCATAGGATAGCACGCACCCTTGCAGCCCTGCTCTACCGAGCGCTCCTTCGCCTGCTTTAAGGTGTTATATCTGTACATAAGCAGATTATTCGCTGCCTTGGGGTTATTGAACATATAGAAGGGCAGGCAGTAGGTTTCGCTGTCCCAGAAGGTCCAGCCGCTGTACTTCTCGCCCGTGAGTCCCTTCGCTCCAACGTTTAGTCTGCCGTCGTCGCCGTGATAGGTCTGGTGCATATTGAAGATACAGAAGCGAATACCCTGCTGATTTTCGTCGTCGCCCGTAATCTCGATATCCGAATGCTCCCAGATTTCCGCCCAACGCGAAATATGCTCCGCCTTGTATTCATTATAAGACTTGGAGAGGTATTCGTCGGCAAGCGACTTGTCGATATCCTTCTCGATATCCCTCTCGACGAAGTTATAAACCACCTTCTCAAACGCGAGCATGCCGTTAAGCTGTGCCTCATATTTTTGCCATATCAGCTTTTCCTCTCGGTGCGCCGCACTCGGTTTAAGGTTGGTCTTGAATTTTGAATAGATGCGCTGACCGCTGCTCTCTGTTCTGCAAATTATGTAATCGTCGCCCGACTCGCAGTCAACCCAATAATTCTTGCCCTCCTCCTCGTGAATGGGGGTAAAATCAATTCCCGCGTGAATAACAACGGTATGCTTTTCGTTAGATTTGAGGGTTATTTTCTGCAAACCGATATAATGATAGTTTATGCTGACAATTCTCTCAAATTCAAATTCAACGCCCTTATAGGAAAAGCGGCGTGTTACGACTCCGCGTGTCATATCAAGCTCGCGCACAAAGCCCTCTACGGCTATTTTTGCAAGGTCAATCTCCTCGCCGTCAAGGAAAATTTTTGTATAGAGCCAGTTGTTCGCGTTAATCATAAAGCAGCAACGCTTCGCAAGACCGTTGAAGTATTCGGGATAGGACAGGGGCTTGTCCTCGTAAACTCCGTTAAAATAAGAGCCGATGAGCTTATCGCCCGAGTAGCACTCGTCAAACTGTCCTCTTATACCCATATACTCGTTTCCGAGTGAGAAAATACTCTCACCAACCCTGCCGCGCGCAGAGTCAAAGCCCGTTTCGGTTATCCTCCACGGGTCAACGCCAAAATACCTGATAGCTTCCTTTGCCATGAACCGCACCCCTTTTTTATTTTTCACGGTAATATTTTAGCACAGGCAGAAACAAATGTAAATATATTTCCAATTAATCATTATTTATTGCCAAAATAAATTGAAATCCGTCTACTTTTAATGCGATTTTGATTTGAGAATAAAAAGAGGTTGAGTCCTTAAGAATTAAGTAAAATCAGATAAATTAAGCAAAAAAACGCACGGATTACTGAATTCTTAACACGAAGTGTTCTTCGGGGCTCGCTTGATTTTGAGCAGAAACCACCGTTTTCGCTGTCGTCGGCGTACTGAGTACGGCAGAGAGTGAAAACGGCGGTAGTAAACAAAAAACTGTAAAAAATCAAAATCGTAGATTTATACCTTATTGCTGTTAGGATACAGGCTTTTGTAAAATTAAAAGTGAGGCACTTTTATACCTCACTTTTTTGTTTGCGGTTATGCCGAAATGAAGCAGCCCCTATATTTATTCTTCCTTATTAAACCTTTCATAGAACTCAGAGCCCTTAGCGAGCTCTGCGGCAAATCTCGGCGTTCCGTATTTTTCCATAAGCGTCGGTATGTCCGAGAAAAGATTGACTCCAAGTCCGAGTCGCTCGCCCTCAATAATGCAGCCCATAGCCGCAAGGGTTGAGGGGAACATATCAAGCGCACAGAATTCCCTGTTCTTTTCATTTATCGGTTGGACAGCGGAGTTGATGAAGCAGTTGTAGACGCGACGCACGTACGAGTCCTCTACATTTCTCCTCATATATCCGGAGTCCATACTGAGATGGTCGCCCGTAATAATCACCGCCGTATCGTCATAATACGGCTGCTCGGCGAGCCAATTAACAAAATCGGCAAGCTGTCTATCTGCACAGGAATAGACGTTTTCATACCGCTCGGCATATTCATTCTGACAGTACGGACAGGTATTTCCGCCAATATGGTGGGTGTCTACTGTCAGAAGGGTTAGCGCAAAAGGGGTGCTGCTTGCGGAAATTTCAGACAGCTTCTGCTTTGCGTATTCAAAAAGCCTGTAGTCCTCCATTCCCCACCACCCGTCATGGTAGCTGTCGGGGATAAAGCCCTCGCTTCTCGCCCTGTAAAAGTCGTATATCTCGTCAAGGCCGTGCGAGTAATAATAGACGTCGCGATTTCCAAAATCCATACCGGAGCCCATCATCAGAACCTGATAATAGCCGTTGTCCGACAGAATATTCATAAGTGAGGCGGCGCCCGGCAGAAATGAATCCGCACCGAAGCTGTTGTGGTCGGCAATATCCTCAGTGAGCTTTATCGGAATACCCGCGGTATGAGCAACCATTGCGGCGGCAGTCCATTTCAGTCCGTCGAGATTTGCAAAATATCCGCCGACCTGTCCGCTGTGCGAAAAATTCACGTTATCACAGGCGAGGCGATGAAGTCTCGGAATTACGTTATATTCGAGTGCGCCGCCCTCATCCTCGGAGAAAAATGTTGTTTCAAGCGATTCGACGAAAATATATATCAGGTTGCGCTTATTCTCTGGGAACTCTATATTAACACTAAGAGGGTCAACGTATTCGTTTTCAAAAAGGGTTGACGGAGTGCTTGAATTTTCTATGTATTCAAACAGGCGCGTGCGACACGCCGCCGCGATGATAAGAGAGAGCGAAAGGACGAGCGAGAGAGCCGCCGCGACCGCCCTTTTGATAGGATATATCCTTATTTTTCTCTGCCCTGCCTTCAGAAAAAGCTCACTTTTTATCAGAGGCACGAGCAAGGCAACCGAGAGGATTGCCGTACACGCGAGGGCGGGAAGAATGGCGGAGAAAATGTAGCTTTTGACAAGTCCCTGTGCCACCGCACCGAGATTTGAAAAGAGAGAGAATATTATCGAATCAAAGCCTGTATCTCCGTAGGTACTGATATACCACTGTGCCGAAAAAATTGCGGCAAAGCCCAAAAGCAAAAAAAGAACAGTCAGCACAACCGCAAGAACGCGCACAGTCCAAGATAAAGCCTTCATACAGCGCACCTCCCCTTCAATCATTATTTACAGTATACCACATAGCCGCAGTTTTTTCAACCTTATTGTATTATAAAAAGCTCACTCATAGCTATGAGTGAGCCGTCGTTGTTTAATTTATTCCCTTTCATTTTGCAATAGCAGCGTTAAAAACACCATACGGTGTTAAAATTTCTCACAAAGGATATTAAAGTTATAGTAAAAACCGCCCTGGTGGGCGGTTTTGTTTTTGATTTTGCTTTTGTCAGAGCTTAGCTCCTACGAGTGAGAGGTCTAAAAATTCGTAATCGGATAGGATATCGTAGGCGAAATCCTCGAATTCAAGGGTGTACATTCCGTTTTCGTCGAATGCCTCAAAGCCGTCTATGTAGAGAATTTCGTTGTTATCGTATTCGAGTGCGGTTGCTCTTGAGAACTGATATTCGTATATGCGCTCGCAGTTGATGACTACGTTATTCTTACACTCACCGAGGATTATTATGTTGGTGCAGGTATAGTTTGTTGTCTGCGCCTTGATAAAGCTCTGCTTCTCGGTAAGGTAATAATCAAAGGTCAGTGTATCCTGAGTGAGCCCTGTATCTTTAAGAGCAGTCTTTGTAAACTCGTACTCACCCTGTGCGTTTTTGGTATAGATGTTATAGTACGCCGATATTGCCACACGGTCCTTATATTTGAGCTGTACTGTCTTTGGCAAGGCGGTAGCTCCACTCCAATTGAAGTTATCGCTAAGAAAATCGAAAAGCTCGGTGGGAGTATCAAAGGTATGCGTTCCCGCAAAATCGCCCGAGAACACCTCAAGGGTGAAATCGGATATCGTATCCATACTTATCGCCGCATAATCCGCCTTCGTTGTCATGCTTTCTGAGGTGAAGCGCACGGCTCCGTTTGAGAATACCCACTTCTTGTATTCCTCTGAGGTCAGCTCCCTGAGCTTATTATAGGTATAATTAATTTCGGGGTCGGTTGCCATAGGCTCATCGTCCCACACGCCCTCAAAGAAGCCTACCGCCCCGAGAGCTATCTCCATATCGAAGTCACGCTCGCCCTCGAGCACCATACCGTTTATCCATCTCCACCACTGAGACGTAGACAAAAGGTAAACGTCCTCGTTGGTTATCATCGACCTGCCGCCTATATTATATGCAAAATTATTGTTGAAGGTTGCGGCGTTGGGTACTGTAAAGAGGGAAATCTGCGCCTTCTCATTACCCACTCCGATATTGGCGATAACGTTGTTTTCCGCCATATAGCCTATCGAATATCCGTCGTGATAGAATACGTTGGTTGACCAGGTTTGCCAGGTATTTCCCGAGTCGTGCAGGTAGTTGTTTCGGCAGACAAGTCCGAAATGACCGTCAAATACCATATAGGAGTAGAACAGTCCGAGGTCATCGGTATCGGTCATAAAATCATAGATATCGTTATACTCAAATATGCAGTTGGAAACAAAGCGAAGCTCTGCTGCATTGTGCCTTCCGCCACTCATTGTGCAGTTGCGGACTATGAGACCCGACACGTAGTTTACAACGAATGCTCCCGAATAGGTATAATCTCTGTCGTTGACGTTATTCATACGGCAGTTTTCAATAAGTATCTCGGCGTTGCCGATGTAATTCTTTGAATACTGCTCGCAGTTCTTAATCGAGAAGGAGCCGCAGCCCGTATCGCTGACCACGCAGTCACGGAAGGTTATGCGCTTTGAGTACGTCATGTTAACGCCAATCTGAGAAACATTGGAGATATTACAGCCGATAAATGCCACGTTTTCCGAATAATTGAGTTTTGCGCCGCCGCCCTGACTGTAAGCGAAATCGATATTTTTAAGCGTTACGTTCCTTACAGGTGCGCTGCCGGTTCCCGACAGGCTGACGATATACCCGTGGCACAGGGAAACGTTCAGCCTTGAAAGGTCAGCCTCACTCTCAAGATAGATGTACATCTTATCGTTATCATGGTCGTAGTAGTATTCGCCCGCAACGTCAATTTCCTCAAGAACGTTGTAGAAGTACGCACGGCGGAAGCCCTCTGCAGTGCCCTTCTCGCCCATCTCACCGCCATATACGCGGCCGTAATCAGTACGGATATAGCCCTGATAGGTATTGCCGTCAAGGGCAACCGTTTCGCCATCGATGAACTGCACCTTATGATTAAAGTCTGACCAGTTGTTAGCCATAAAGTCCTTGGTATAAATATTACCACGGCTCCAATCCCACGTACGAATGTGCTCAATAACGGAATCAAGGAAATACACCGCCATAGGCGTTGCGCGTTTTATGGCATCGCCGTAGGTGTTCATTTCGGTTGGCGTTATGAGCTCTCCATTCTTGATAAATGCTACGTACGGAGCTATTGCATAGCCGTGAAGCCCGTTTGCCCACTCTGCGTTATCGGGCATAACCTCACCCTCGTTTGGCCAGCGCGCAGGATGAAGGTTTGTGTCACCGAGATAAAGACCAACGCCCGAGTAATCCTGACTTGATCCCTTGCTCGTGGAATAATACATGGGTAGGTACTCCGAGTATACCGAAAGGTCTATCTCATAGATGTTTTCCCTCGCCGTTTCGTCACTGATTTTGGAGAGAAGCTCGGTATCCGTGCATTTTTGCGATATATCCGCTACGCTCACACCGCCGAGAATCCTTGCTCTGCCGCCGCGCGAGAGGTAGTATACGTTTACGTAATCGTTTCCCGACACGGGGGTGAAGGACTCGGTTATACGGTAATCGCCCACACCGAGAGATATAACGACGTTTTCACCCGCGCCTGTGTATGCGGAAATGTACTCACTCGCAAGGGTGTTTGCGCGGGAAAGCGTTTTTACCGCCTTGTCGGGCGTGCTGCCGTCATTTTCATCGTTTCCGTTAGTATCAACGAATACGTAATGTCCCTTTACGTCGGGGTCCTCGCCCGAGTAGGTTGTGGTAGTAGCGGTAGTGGTTGCACCGGCTCCGCCGTCATCGGTGCAGGCAACCGCGCCAAGCAGCATAAGGGCGACAAGGAATAATGAGATTAATCTTTTCACAGCTTTCATGGTTATCTCCTTTTGAGGTTTATGTGTTTTCTTTGCGTTCGTTCTGCATGAACCTTACGGTAAACAGAATTGCCGCAAGCACGAGCGCGGTTATCAGCGCCGCGAGGAATATGTTTTCATTGGGAATAAAGGACTCGGTTCCGTCGCTGTTCACAACGGTTTTTGCATTTGCAAGCACGCTCTTACCGATAAACGGACCGACAACGCCGGGAACGAGCACCTGTGAGAATATACGCACTCCCTGCAGCATTCCCGACTGCCCCGCGGGCGTGAGGTCGCGGATTTTTGCGCCGAATACCGCCATACCCGACAGATATCCGCACATCATAAGAAGCGAGCCGATAAATACGAGCGCCGTGCCCTTGAAGAAGAAAAGCACTATGTATCCTAAAATTAGCCACGTAAGCGACAGAGAAACCGAGAAGGAAAAGCCCCGTCTGTCATACACCTTGCCCCACACAGCCGTTACTGCCGAGGCAAGAATTATCGCAGGCGCCATAACGAATACGTAATTATCCATTTTCAGCGATACCTCATAATAGAGTATGAGATACGGCATAAAAATCTGAATTGAAATATTGAAAATTATGAAGGTAAGCAGGTAGAAATAAAGTGACTTGTTTTTTCTCACGGTTGAGGGCAGAAAGCCGTGGACAACCGTTCTGAAATACCCCTCGCCTGCCTTCTCTATCGAGGGCTCGTCGATTATGAAAATACCGAGCACGCCGACTGCGATAACGACAACGCCGATTATAATGAATATCGCTGACCAGCTGCCCGCAAGGTTCAAATCAAACGCCATAAAGCCGCCGAACACAGCAAGAATTGCAACCAACGGCATCATCGCGTTTATCCCCTCTGCCGCACCCCTGTTCGAGCTGTCGGTGCTGTCGGTCAGCCACGCATTGAAGGCCGCATCGTTTGCACTCGAGCCAAAGAAGGTCATAACGCAGTCGAAAATTATAACCAGGGTAACGCCTACCGAGGCAACGCTGACCGCCGTCGGAAAAATCGCGCCTATCACATTTGCGCGCAGAAGCGAAAAGCCGAGAATTGACACACCCCATAAGATATAACCCGTGCACATAAATACCTTACGCCTGCCGATTTTGTCCGATAACGCGCCGATAAATACGGTTGTGAGTGTTGCGGCAACCGCACTCGCGGCAACCATTGCTGATATATCCGCCGCCGAGGCATTGAACATTTTATAGATGAATACATTGAAATACATATTCTCGACTACCCACGCAACCTGCCCGATAAGGCTGAATAGCGTGAGAGCCACCCAAAATCTTGCCGATAGCTTCGATTTCATATATTTTCCATCCTTGCGTTTATTGAATATAATTATAGCATACATTTTCGCATATGTAAATGGTTTTTCTTTATTTTTTCAAAGTAAAATGTTTCTCTGCCAAATAGGCAAAAACCGTATTGACAAGATAAAAATTATATGTTATAATTCATAGGTAATTTATTGGGATATCGCCAAGTCGGTAAGGCACAGGACTTTGACTCCTGCATTCGCTGGTTCGAGTCCAGCTATCCCAGCCAAAAAATCTCCTCGGACGAAGTTCGGGGAGATTTTTACCTTTTCACTTTTCACTCTTCACTCTTCACTTTTCACTAAATCCATCCGAGGAGATTTTTGGCAAGGTAATAGGTAATAGTGAATAGTGAAGAAGTAAGGTGGCTTTTCGCTGAGGCGGAAAGCAATTTTTATTATAAGGTTGAAAAGTAATAGGTTTTATAGTTTAATGGAGTAAAGTCAAGTAAGGAGGTATGCAACATGTCCGAAAGTCCTTTGATGATAAAATCGAAAGCATTTGCTTTAGAGGTTATTCGCACATGCAAGGAGTTGAGAGAAGCAAGGTGCGAAAGTGCGCTCATAAATCAGTATTTGCGTTCGGGAACGAGCATTGGCGCGAATATTCGCGAGGCGTTTTACGCTCACGGAAAGGCTGATTTTGTGGCGAAGTTACATATCGCCTTAAAGGAATGCTCCGAAACGGAATATTGGCTTGAGCTTTTGATTGAAAGTGGGTATTATTACGACAAAACGATATTGGATAGGTGCATTGAGGTAAAACGTATTTTGATTGCGTCTATCAACACGGCAAAGGAGAGTTAAATATGAAAAATAACACGATAAAAATTACTACAATGATTATGTTTGCAATTTCCCTTGTTATCTCTGTAGCGATGTTGGTTTTTACAGTGCTTACCGGAATTGTAAATAAAGCAATTCCTCCTGTCATTGTTTTATTGGTTATTACTGTATTTTTTGTATGAATCGATATTTTTTATCTGAATTGTCATAAATGGTTAAGTGGCAAAACAATCGGAGAAAAAACGATACGACATCTAAAAACACAAAATGTAGTTTTGATAGCGATAATGTCGTGGACATCGTGCTCAATGTTGTTGGTTTTATTTGTATCAGTAGTGCTATATCGAGTATTTTTTGATTTTCAAATATATTTTTTGATCGTTGTATTAATAACTGCCGTTTATGTAATCAGTAGCATATTGATTCAAAAAAGGCTTCGCAGAAGCTGAGCACGTCGCAAAAAACGCAATCAATACATAGCTTCGTTTGCAAGCATAGCGTTAAGAATCCTAGACCGCTGATGCTTTTAACTCCCATCATATCCAAGGAGATAGTCTACCTTCACGCGAAAATACGTGCATCCAAATTGAAGTTGCATCACAAAAATCCGAAAGCGGTGCTTTCGGATTTTTCATTTGTGCCGACTCGACGGGAATTGAGGCTAAAATAAAATAGCTCTTGATTATGTTTGTTTTTTGTGATAAAATATAATTTACAGATAATATTCTATTCTGCGTGAGGTTTTTATGCTGTTTTCAAAGGCGGATAAAAGCAAGCCGATTATACCTATGGTTACGGCTGAAAATATAGACTCCCTGCTCGACTCGGCAAGGGAGAGCTTTGCTCTCGCCTACGAGGTAGCGGAGTATTACTACGGCGCTAATACCTACGGACAGCATTACGGCGAGGCGGTTGAATGGTTTACTCTTGCCAAGGATGGCGGATACGCACCTGCTATCCTGCGCCTCGGTGAATGCTATCTGAACGGCAAGGGCGTTGAGCGCGACGGGGAGAAGGCAGAGGAGCTTTTCGCTCTCGCGTGGTCCTTCTTTTCGCACGCAAGAAAGCCCGATGCGGCAACTCTCTACTGCATAGGAAGGGCATATCAGAACGGCTACGGAGTGAAGGAAAGTCAAAAAAAGGCATTTTTGCACTACGCAAAGAGTGCAAAACGCGGATATGCTCCGGCGCACAACGCCCTCGGCTACTGCTATCAGTACGAATACGGAGCATACCTTGATTTCAGCAAGGCTATAATGGAATATAACAAGGCGGCGGATGCAGGATATGCACTCGCAAGCTATAACCTCGGGCTTTACTATCTTGTAGGAACTCATCCGTTTGCGGATTCGGTGCGCGCGTACGAGCATTTCTGCGCGGCAACAAAGCTAGGCATGTACGATGCCGAATATATGCTGGCAAAATGCTACGCTGATGCTATCGGAACGCGCAGAGATGAGAAAAAGGCGTTTGAGCATTACAAAAACGCCGCCGAAAACGGTCATATCGAGGCGAAGGTTGCGCTCGGAAAATACTTCTCCGAGGGGCGCGGTACAGACACCTCGGAGATAAAGGCATTTGAGCAGTTCCTCAATGCCGCAGGCGCGGACAATTCAGAGGCAAAGCTCTTGCTTGCCAAGTGCTATTACGACGGGCGCGGAACCGAGCGCAGCTTTTCTCTCGCAGTACAGTATTTCTCGCAGGTATGCGACGAATTTCCCGAGGCGGCGTATCTTTTGGGTAACTGCCATTTTTCAGGTCTTGGTGTGGATGAGGACAAAAACCGTGCGCTTTCCCTTTACAATCAGTCCGCAAACGGCGGTTATGCGATAGCGCAGAACAGGCTCGCCGACTGCTTCTTCCACGGAGTTGCCGTAAAAACAGATTACAGACGCAGCGCAGAGCTCTACAAGAGGGCGGCGATTCAGGGCCACGCCCCTGCACAGCACGCGCTCGGATATTGCTATAAAAACGGTCTTGGCGTTGACCAGAACGAGCTTAACGCCTTCAACTACTATTACTCGGCGGCAGAGTCAGGGTACGCCCCCGCGCAGAACGCGCTCGGCGACCTGTATTTCAGGGGTCTTGGATGCTCGTACAATCCGTCCCTTGCCTTTGATAATTTCCTTGCTGCCGCAAAGCAGAATAACGTTTGCGCTCATTATAACCTCGGTCTTTGCTACTACACGGGAACCGGCGTTGGCAGGGATTCCAAAAAGGCAATCGAGCATTTCCGCATTTCCGCAGAGGCGGGCAACGCCAGCGCGCAGTATATGCTGGCAAAGTGCTACATATCCGGAGTGGGCGTTGAGCGTGACAACGAAAGCGCGGTGAGATGGCTCACCCTCTCCGCTGAGGGCGGCGACAATCACGCCAGACTCTCACTTGGCTGGGGATACGAGAACGGAATGTGGGGACTCACAAGGGACTCTGACAGGGCGTTTCGACTATACACACTCTCGGCTGAGGGCAAAAACAGATTTGCTCAGTACAATCTCGCTCTCTGCTATAAGCTTGGCATTGGCTGCGAAAAGAACGACACACGGGCGTTTGAGATGTTCAGGTCGTCTGCAGAGGCAGGCTATGAGCGCGCGCAGAATATGCTCGCTATCTCTTACTTCTACGGTGAAGGAACGGAAAAAAGCCCGAAGGATGCGTTTTATTGGTTCTCTCTCTCCGCAAATCAGGGAAATCAGGGAGCACAGCTTTCTATGGCGCTATGCTATCAGTTAGGTCTTGGCATAAAGGCTAACCAGAAGGCAGCGCATAAATGGTACACCAAGGCGGCGGGGCTGGGCAACGCGGTTGCTATGCACCTGCTCGGAATATGCTCCTTTGACGGTGTGGGTGTCAAGGCTGACAGCACCGAGGCGGCAAATTGGTTCAAGAAATCCGCTGATAAGAGCTATGCCCCCGCGCAATACAGCCTTGGAAAATGCTATGAATTCGGTCTTGGCGTACGCAAAAATCACTTGAGAGCATTTGAGTATTACGAGCTTTCCTACAAGCAGAAATACCCTGCCGCAATGTGCGCGTACGGAGTCTGCTACCTCAAGGGCTACGGAATTGAGCCCGACGCCGTCCGAGCCGTCAGAATATTCAAGGAGGCAGAAAGGGAAGGCAGCATTGATGCCGTCAATTACCTTGGCGAGTGCTATTTCTACGGACTCGGTGCCGAGAAGGATAATATTGAGGCAAAGAGCCTTTTTGAGCTTGCCGCCGCAAACGGAAGCGCACACGCGCAGTGCAATCTCGGCGACTGCTACTTCTTCGGCAGAGGCGCGCAGATAGATTACGATATGGCTATCACCTGGTACAAGCGCGCAGCGGCTAACGGAAACGCGCAGGCTCAGTACAGCCTTGGCGAGTGCTACGAGCACGGCTACGGCGTTGAGCAGAACGCGGAGCTGGCGGTCACGCTTTACAAGCGCGCGGCTGAGCAGAACAACCCGAGAGCGCAGTATAAGCTTGGTGATTTCAACTGCTACGGAACTCATATGCGTCAGGACTTCACGCTTGCCGCCTATTATTTCCGCAAGAGCGCTGAGCAGAGCTTCCCCGAGGCGCAGTATGCGCTTGGCAAATGCTATCTGTACGGCAAGGGAGTAATCGGCGACCCGTCAACCGCGGTAAAATGGTTCTCCTTTGCGGCGAATCAGAATCACGAGAAGGCTATGTTCCGTCTCGGAGAGTGCTATTTCTACGGACTCGGCGCAAAGCAGGATTTTGCCTACGCCGCACATATGTATAAGTTATCTGCCGATAATCTCTACGCCCCCGCCGAGCTGGCTCTGGCGAAGTGCTATGAGAATGGCTACGGAGTTGAAAAAAATCCCGAGCAGGCAGAGATTTACAGAAATCGCGCAAAGGCGGACGAAATGCTGACACACTCACACGAGTTCGGTGAATACGATTACAGATAATTCTTTAGTGCGACCTTTTTTGAGGTCGCATTTTTATTTCTGGACGAAAACCGTCAGAAAAGAAAAAATACGGATAAATCAACATAACGATTGATTTTAGCTGCATATTATGGTAAAATAATATAAAAAAGGAAGGAGAGGCTTATGCGTAAAATGGATTTACCCCTGCCCGTCAGCGATGCACTCGCGCGCTTAGAGGCGAGCGGACACGAGGCGTGGGTTGTAGGCGGATGTGTGCGCGATTTTCTTGACGGTAAGGCGGCGAGTGATTTTGACATCACCACCTCTGCTCTGCCAAAGCAAACGCAGAAGGTCTTTTCATCCTTTCGCGTAATTGAAACGGGAATGAAGCACGGAACGCTGACCGTCATATCCGACGGTATGCCGTTAGAGATAACCACCTTCCGTACCGACGGTGGCTATACAGATTCAAGGCACCCTGACAGCGTCAGCTTCACCCGCTCACTATCCGACGATTTATCACGCCGTGATTTCACGGTGAACGCGATGGCGTATTCGCCAACCCGAGGGCTTGTCGATATATTCGGCGGCGAGTGTGATATAAAAAACAGGGTGATAAGGACTGTCGGCGAGGCGGGCGTGCGCTTTTCCGAGGATGCTCTGCGTATTCTGCGCGCTCTGCGGTTCTCGTCGGTGCTCGGCTTCTCGATAGAGGAAAAAACCAAGAGGGCTATTTTTGAAAAGCGCGAGCTTTTGCGCCACATCTCCGCCGAGCGAATACGTGAGGAAATGGCGAAGCTCATTTTGGGAGATAACGCCGTATCGGTTATCCGCGAATATATTGAGGTTATCGGTGTATTTATCCCGGAGCTTTTGCCAACCGTTAATTTCGAGCAGAAAAATCCGCACCACAAATACGACGTTTTCGAGCATACGCTCGCAGCCCTTGACGCAACGCCGAGGGATTTGGCACTCCGTTTTGCGATGCTTTTACACGACATTGGCAAGCCACGGTGCTTTTTCACCGACGAAAATGGAACTGGGCACTTCTACGGACATGAGGAGCTTGGTGCGAAAATTGCTGATGAGATTCTTTTGCGGATGAAATTTGACAACAAAACGCGCGAGAGAATAGTAAACCTCGTGCGCTACCACGATATACGCACAGAGCCGACCGAAAAATCGGTGAAGCGCAGGCTTGCCCAACACGGATACGGCACCTTCCTTGACCTTATTCAAATCAAGCGCGCGGATGCAATCGGTCAGGGCACTGACAAGCAAGAACGCCTTTCCCTCTACAACGAGCTTGAAAAAATAGCCCGGGAAATAAATGAAAGAAATGAGTGTCTTTCGCTTCGCTCGCTTTCGGTGAACGGTCACGATATGGCATCGCTCGGCTATGGCGGCAAGGAAATCGGCAAGGCTCTTGAGCGCGCACTCGATGCAGTAATTGACGAAAGGGTTGCAAACGAGCGCGAGGCTATAATAAATTATCTTAAATCGGAGGAAAAATAATGGCTACACCTCATATCAAGGCAGAGATGGGAGATTTCGCAAAAACCGTGCTTATGCCCGGCGACCCCTTGCGTTCTGAATTTATCGCACGGAATTTTCTCACCGACGCGCGTCTGGTCAACAACGTGCGCGGAGTGCAGGGATACACCGGACTTTTTGAGGGCGTGCCCGTCAGCGTAATGGCGAGCGGTATGGGCATACCGTCTATTTCGATATACTCATACGAGCTTTACAATTTCTTCGGCGTTGAAAATATAATTCGCGTAGGCTCTATCGGCGGAATTGCCGACTCAGTAAAGGTGCGCGATATAATTCTTTGTATGGGCGCGTCAACCAATTCCTCGGTTGCAAGGGAGCTTGAGCTGTGCGGAGATTATGCGCCTACCTGCGACTACACCCTGCTCTCGCTCGCTGACAGGGCGGCAAGGGATATGGGCGTCACAGCGCATATAGGAAACGTTCTGTCCTCGGACACCTTCTACAATCAAAGAGAGGGTGCAAACGAAAAATGGCGGGATATAGGAATACTCGGCATTGAGATGGAGGCGGCAGGTCTTTATATTAATGCGGCGAGGGCGAAGAAGCGCGCACTCGCAATATGCACGGTATCCGACCACATCTTCACAGGTGAGGCTCTCTCGTCCGACGAGCGTGAGCGCTCATTTACCGATATGATGAAAATAGCGCTGAGGGTAGCAAAGGATTTATGAAGAGAATATTTTTAACCGTCCTTGACAGTCTTGGCGCGGGGGCGTTACCCGATGCGGACAAATTCGGGGACCTTGGGGCAAATACCCTTTTATCACTCTCAAAATCGCCGAGGCTGAAAATAGACAATCTTCGTTTTGCGGGTATTGGAAATATAGAGGGGCTTGACTTTCTTTTCGGCGTGCAGTCGCCGACCTTTGCCTATGGCAGAATGAGGGAGAAAAGCGCGGGCAAGGACACGACCACAGGTCACTTTGAGATTGCGGGAGTTGTGTGCAAGGCACCTCTGCCTACCTTTCCCAACGGCTTTGACCGCGAGCTTCTCAATAAGCTGAGTGAAAAAACGGGCAGGGGGATTCTTTGCAATCTTCCCTATTCGGGAACTAAGGTTATAAGCGATTACGGAGATGAGCATATCCGCACAGGCGCGCTCATAGTTTATACCTCAGCCGACAGTGTTTTTCAAATAGCGGCGCACGAGGATATAATACCGCCGAGCGAGCTGTACGGAATATGCCGCGAGGCGAGGGCGCTTCTTACTGGAAAATGGGGAGTTGGCAGAGTTATCGCACGTCCATTCGTCGGAAAAAACGGAAATTATACGCGTACCGCAAACCGTCGCGATTTCTCGATTGAAGCCCCCTCGGACACTATGCTCGATTTGCTGAAGGCGGACGGATACGACGTTATAGCAGTCGGAAAAATCAGCGACATTTATGCAAACAGGGGCGTTACCGAGGCGATACTGACTCACTCAAATCGCGAGGGTATGGACGCTATGCTCGCTCTTGCCGAGCGTGATTTCTCAGGACTGTGCTTTACAAACCTTGTCGATTTCGATATGCTCTACGGACATAGGCGCGACGTTGACGGATATGCCGCTGCGCTCTCGGAATTTGATGAATTTCTGCCAAAATTCACCGAAAAAATGCAAAGCGGGGATTTGCTCATAATCACGGCAGACCACGGCTGCGACCCTGCATTTTTGAAAAGCACCGACCATACTCGCGAATACGTACCCCTTCTCATTTACGGCAAGGGAGTGCGCCCTGTGTCGCTCGGCACGCGCGACGGCTTTTCGGATATAGCAAAAACCGTGCTTGATATTTTTGGTGTAGAAAACAGCATTGCCGCCGTTAGTATGAAAGATGAAATTTTATGAAAGGGGCTGCTTCATTTCGGCATAACCGCAAACAAAAAGGTGAGGGACAAAAGGTTCCTCACTTTTAATTTTACTAAAATCTATATCCCGTTGACAATAAGGAAAAAATCTGCGATTTTTGGTTTATTACAGTTTTTTGCTTAGTTTATCTGAATTTTACTGAATTCTTAATGGCTCAGCCTCTTTTAGTTCAAAAATCGAATTCGGGTATTTTAATTCAGAATTGCAATTCCGAGATTGAGATATCCCGCAAAGGTCACCCATAAAATATAAGGCAGCATAAGGTATCCTGCGGGCTCGGATATTTTATAAAACCTGACGGCTGTAATTATTATGAGCACCCACAGAGCAACCAGCCAGAAGAACGAAAAAAGATACAGCTCGAAATTGAAGAAAAGTATCGACCACAAAAAATTGAAGCCGAGCTGAATAAAATAGGTGCGGAGCGCGCGGCTCTTTTCGCCCATATCCGCGGTTTTTTCAAACACTATATACGAGGCAATACCCATAAGAATATATAGAACAGTCCAAGCAACCGGGAAAAGCCACGCGGGCGGCGAAAGCGGCGGCTTGTTTACCTCGTCAAAAAGCCCCATGCTATCCATAGTTAAAAGCGAGGCAAGTCCGCCGACGAGCAGGGGAATTGCTATTGCCGTTATCAGAGTTTTCCATCTTATTTTCACACCGACACCTCCGCATTTTTTAATTATCTGTTTTATAATATTCAGTATTCGGACAAAATATGCAAGCAATTTTACCTATAAATCGCGGACAGGATAAAATTATATACGGTCTGTAAGCAAAATTGCAAGCAAATACCTGAAAATCCGAAACGGAATACAAGATGAGATTGATGCGAGCTGCAAGAAAAAATGTGCATAAAAAAATGCAGGGCTTTATGCCCTGCACCTCCGAAAGGGTGAAAAGTCCTTTCGGATCCGCGCTCTCGCGCGAAAAAGGAGAAAATTGATCTGCGCTCTCGCGCAAACCCATGAAAAATATATTGAAACGGGAAGCGAGCAACTTGCCCGAATCAACCAAGGTTAATAGGATACCCTCTATCGCATTCTGTTCAAAAACCGCCTGATTTATTCAAGCGAGCGCGAAACGCGTCGGCATCCTGAAGTGAACGAAATAGGTTCACCTCATCTATCCTCCCTTTTTTGGTGGGATTATTTTTTATCTATAATGAAGAAGCAGCCCGTGCGTATTTCGGGAAGGCGGAAGACCATTTTATCCCCAACAAGCTCACCCTTAACGTCAAGCTCGCGCGTGACGGTGTGGAATTTTGCTCTGTCGGATACAAGGTCAGCCTTGACCGAAAGAACGCAGCTCTTTTCTGCTCTCTCAAAGGAATCAATGTTTACAAGAGATACGGTGTAGCACTTGTCGTTTTCCATAACGTCGTACATCAGCTTGTCAAGCTCCGAGCTTACCTTGAATCTGTACTCGTGCTTGGTTGCATAGAGCACGTCGTCGTAGGAATAGATAGCGCCCATAGCGCCTCTGCCCAGCTGCTTCGGAATAGTTTTCTCGCGCTTGATATCACATTCAAGATTGCTGTGACAGTTAAGCGTGAAGCCGTTGGTTCTCGACTGAGGCTGATATGAGAATACGCGTCCGCCCATCTTGGCAAACTCGTTTATCATATCGAGCTCCTTTTCACTCAGCCCCGTTGCCGAGGGTATGAAAAGTGTCTTTATCCCGAGCTTGTTCTCCTTAAGGTCGGATGCCCTCACGATATGGGGGGCTATCTGCCTCTGACGGAGCTCTCTGTGTATCATTCCGAGATAGTCAACGTTGTGGTTGTATTTGAATACGAAGGTACCGGGGTCGAAGTTTTCAAACGCATCCCACGCAACCTCAGGGTCTATCCAGCCGTTTTCGTGCGCGTCGAAGAAGGTGTTTGCGTGACGGGAATAGAGTATTCCTATATCCGAGGATATTCTGTCAGAGGTTGCAAGGGTTTCGGACACCCTGTCAACGAGGGCATTCGTGCCCTTGATTATATCGTATTTCTGGCTATGTGTTCTGTCGTTATGTAGAATACCGAACATACCGATTTCAGGGCCCTTGCCGTTATCGTAATCGGCGCGCCACTGATAGTACAGAAGCCCCTTGAAGCCCGAGCCGAGAAGTCCGTAGGTTTCTCTCTGCCACTCGGAAACGGTAACCGCTGTGTGCGCGTTGCACTCTGCCGCCCATACGTGCTTGCCGTTCATTCTCGCCGCACTGTTGAGCGTATCGGAATAAAGATAGGTGAAGTACGAGGGCAGACCGATGTAGGGACAGTAATCGGTAACGCCGATTATATCCATACCGTCACCCATATCGAAGATATCCTCGCCGATAGTAGTACCGCCCTCCTGCAAGGGAAGCGGCATTATGCAGGTCAAGGACTCTGTGTTGGGATTACCTCTGTCGGATGCCCTGCCGCTGTCACACAAAAAGCGGCTCATCGCCTGGAACTTGAACTCGTGGAACAAAATCCATTCCTCCTCGCTCTCGCCTCTCACGGGGCGGTGGTGCGGGGGCTCAAGATTTTCTGCCTCACTCTCGGTACGGTAGCCGTTGTCAACGAGCCATTTACGATACGCCTTTATACTCTCAGGGTGGAAATCGTAGCCTGTCTCGTAGGGATATCCGGGCTCATTATACATAAGGTGCAGAACTATGTTCTTGTATTTGGAAAAATGCTTAGCAATAAATTCAGTGAGGACCTCGTTGTCCTCAATAACTCCGGGGTGATTTACGCAATCACTGACGAAGCATTTCTGGAATTCAATAGGCTCGCGCTTGTAGTTGAGGATTCGTACGTCCTCGCTCTTATGGCGCATAACCGCGGAATAGCCCTGGCTTCTCAAAAGCACCGAAAGGTCATTTTTATCCGCTATCTCACACAGCTTCTCGGCGAAGGAAAATTCGCCCTTCACCTCTCCGTCCTCCCAGCGAAAATCGCCGAGAGCCGAGGTTCTCACCATATTGAAGCCGATTTCGCGCATTTCCTTCAGGTCCTTCTCTGCCTCGCCGACTCTGTCGCCGTCAGGGGGAATCGGCCATTTATATCTGTGGAAGGAGGCGTAATAGCCTGCGCCCATACCGATGGTGGGCCTTCCGTCCTTATAAAGAATACCGTTTTTAATACTGTACATAATTTTCTCCTCAATAAAGTCTTTCCACGTTGGTAATTTCAGCGCCGGGTGCTATAACGCCCTCGCCTCTTACCACTGTGATGCCGTCTATTTTCACGTCCTTGCAGTTCTCTGCTTTTACAGAGTGCTCGACTGCCTCGGTAAATATGTCCTTAACTGTGACTCTTTCGGCGTTTTTAACCGTAATTGCGCTAACCCCTGCGCGTGCGTCACGCACGTCTATATCAGAGAGGTCAACCACCTTACAGCTGTCAAATACGCATACACATTCAGCGGTCATTTTCACTGCCGCCTTCGTGTCCTGCATATAACCCTTTATCATTCCGTTTTCATCAGGAATATCGGGGGTGCATTTCTTTGATTTTCCCATCATAAGAAGCCCTCTTGCAACCGCAGTACCGCAGTCGCTCACAACAAGTGCTTCCCCCGGGGAATTTGCGCGTAGGTCCTCAACAAGAACGCTGTCAGCGCCGTTTATCTCGATGCCCTTACCGTGAGCGAAATAGTAGAAATCACTCACCAGCACCTTACCGCCCTCGGCGGTTATCATTTTTGCATTGTCAAGCCCTATGCCGTAGCAATAGTAGGATTTGAAATAGGGGGTTGCTATAACCGAAACAGAGGATACCGTGAGATTACGCGCGCCCTTTATAACGGTTGCGTGTCTGCCCTCGATACGAATACGGAGGTCGCGCACGGTTGCGTTGTCCTCGCACTCAATCATGTTCCAGCCGTCGCCGTTTTTGTCACGCACGAACAGCATAGTTCCCTCTCTGTCAATTCCTGCAAGAGTGACATTTTTCGGAATATTCAAGGTCTTGGTTATAAAATATCCGCCGCGGGCGAGCATAACCAGGCCGCCTCCCCTCTTGCCCATACGGTCAAGAGCCTTCTGTATCCTTTTCGAGCTGTCGTATTCGGCAGTCCATGGGATTTCTCGGTATCTGTCAAGGCCTGTAGGGTATACCATTTCAAATTTCTTCATTTCAGCTCACCTACCTTGTCAGACTCGCTCTTCCAGAAGTTGTATTCAATCTGCGCGTTGTACACCGAATTGTCGCGGATGACGTAATTTGCGGGGAAGCCCGTCCTATCCCACCTTTCAGGAAACTTGGTGCGTCCCAGATCAAATGCGCGCAGAGTATTTGCAGAGTAGTTCTTTTCCATTACCGTCATATCGGTAAAGCCCTGATTACAGAAGCAACCGCCGGTGTACATCGAGTTGCGCTTGACCGTTGCGGCAAAGAGCATTCTCGTGCCGTCACCGATTCCGTAGCTGTCCGAGCCACCGAGGCTGATAGACGTAACGCATCTGTAGGAAAGTCCGTTCTGTCCCTGAACGAGCACGTTATCAACGACACTGGTTCTCATATTAGGCTCAGCACAGAACAGAGTTCTGCCGTCAGGCTCGGTTTTAGTTATAAAACGTGAGCCTACCGCAATACCGCCGCCGCACTCGTCGGAATAGTTGCGCGCGATCAGCGCGTCCGCGTTGGGCGGGAAGGTCTGTACCGCAACGCCCGTTTCACAGAAATAGTTATCCGTGATTATGTGTCTGCCGTTGAAGGCAGATACAACGAAGCGCGAGCTATCGTCAGGCTCGATATCCCAGGGAGTATCGATGTTCAGCGAGCGTCCGCCCTCGATTATTACGTTTCTGTACTGTCCGAGTCCCTTACCGCTGACAATGAATACTGCAAGTCCGTGCCACTCGAAGCGGTCGTTCTTTGCAAACGCCATATAATTGCGTATGTTGTTCTTAACGTAGCAGAACCAATAGTGGTCATCAACTATCTGCGTGGGTTCAAGGCAGGTCATATGGTTTCCGCTGAACACAGCCCTGCCGTAATACAGCGTTCCGTGGTCGTCGTAGGTTATCGCCTCGCGGTCGTTGAACATAGTAAATATTATCCTGTTATATGCAAGATAGGTCATATAACAGCCGACACCCGACATCTGCGGAGCTATCGCCGCACTGCCACGTACGTGTACTGTCGTCAGATAATTGTTTTCAATAATTATTCGGTGCGATGCTCTGATAAACACCGAGCCGTTAGGAGCTTTTATCGTGGAATTCCTGATAACCGACCACTTACAGATTCCTGCAAGCAGAACGCCGAGACGGTGGCCGTATATCTCGCATCCGTCAATGACAAAATTAGATGCCGCCTCTGCATATACCGCATAAAGCACACAGTCCGCACCCGTCACAGTCCTTTCATATTCGGGGGCAGGTCCGACGTATACGTTAAGCATACGCACACCCTCTCCCGTTACCAAAACGAGCTCTCCTATCTCGGAGCGGTGGCAGATTATGCTCACGTTCTCGATAACCGAGCCCGAGCGCATATCAACACGCTCGTAGGTGTGGAGAATTGCGCTGTTGCGGCTCTTACACGAAAGGCGCACGTTTACAGGAACAGTCAATGCTCCGTCAACGGTGTAGATACCGTCAGAGAGCATGAGCGTGCCGCCACCCGCCCTTTCGAGCGCATAGAGGGCATTCTGCATTTCCTTGAAGCAATCGCCTTTCTTATGCTCAAAGGAAACGGTGCTTTCGTATGCGGTGCGCGGAGCGCAGACGGTGAGCTTATCGTGATATACCCAGCCGCTGTTGCCGCCGTAGCCGTTGTTTATATAGAGCTTATATTCCCCTCTCGTCACCTTCTTCGGCAGCTTCGCCTTCACGCAATAGCCGTCGTAGAAGTAGGGGGTTATCATATGCGTTCTTCCGTTTTCCGAGAGAAGCATTATTTTTGCAGCATCAAATGAGAGAGCGTTACCCATCAGCTGAATTTCGCCGCACTCACTCGCACATTCGCCCTCGTTGCCCATATACCACCATACGTCAGGTGCGTTTACGTCAATAGGGCTTGAATAACCGAAGCTGTTTTTTACACGGACACGGAATATACCCATCTCCATATCCTTCGGTATAATAAACATAATGTTGTCGTTTGTAACGATAATCGGCCTAAGAGTCCTTGTATCCTCAAGAGCCGCATCGTCGCCGCTGGCGTCGGATATGCGGGATATCTCTATCTCGCTGTCACCTTCAAAGTTAACGCCGAGCATATTTACGGTTTCGTCGGGATAAACCGTATGATTCTGCCAATGCACGAAAACAACGCCGTCAGCCTTGCGCGTGACGTTTATCGGATTTGCCTCAATAAACGAGGGGGCATCCGAGTTGAGATACTCAACCTTGTCAATTCCGTGACGCTTCATATAGCTGTCAACGGTGAAGCGGGTGGGGGTTATATCCTCTCGCATAGCGTATTCGTCGAAGAATACGCGCACCGCTATCTTTATCGAATCGAGTCCGAGTCCCTCGAAATGAAGGCCGTTCTTCGTCGCATATACCCTTGCATCGTCAGCAGCAACCGCTATCGGATTTTCCGAAAAGGTTACTGTGTGCTTATCACCGTATTTCGCATCCTTTAGCGTAATTCCGAAGCGCTCCTCGCAAAGACGGCGGAACTCGTCGCGTCCGCGAAGCTCGGCAATGCTTTCCTTCGATTTTATTTTGAGGGTAAACTCCAAAAGATTTATACTGCATAATGTTTTCATAGTGTTCTCCCGGCGGCAGTTTTTTCTCTGCTACCAAAGCCGCCATTTACTGCCCTTTTTGCAGCTTAAAAACATTATACAGCATTGCGCATGGAAATAAAAGTAGATTTATTATTGTTTTAACGACACTATTTTACAGTCAATTCCGAAAAAACTCAATAATGCTCTAATATTTTTGGCAATGCTGTACAACTGTTTTTTGGCTTATCAGCCTATTTTTGCTCCGATTTCAGATAAGTCGGGCAGGTCTATTTCGTATTCAAGGTTGTAGATAATATCGTCAATGCTGACGGTATAGTATCCATCCTCGTCGAACAGAGTATCCTCATCAATTCCGTCGATTATGAGGTTCTGCTCCATCTTAATAATAGGTGAATACTCAAACTCACCGCCCTCAACCTGTGCATTTATAAATACGTTTCTGCTGAGAACGCCTGCATAACCTACAGGGCTCCAGAAATAGTATCTTGCTACCATAGATACGGTATCGTCAACATTTCTATTGAAGGTGGATATTGTTATATCGCTCTCCGCAACGCCGAGATTTGCCGCATATGCCTTCGCAATCTCAGAGAAGCGGTAGCCGCCCTGTCCGTCCTTCTCATAAATATTGTAATAAAGCTTGCTTACGATATAGTTATCGTCGTATATGATTCTGTAGTTCGGGTCGTTAAGAGTTACCTCGCCGCGATATCCGAGCGCATACAGGGTATCAAACAGCTCGTCAGAGGTGTCGAAGGTATGCGTTCCCGCGCTCACTCCGTTAGCAGCCGAGAATACCTCAATCTCAAAGAGCTCTACGGTGTCGTCGTTGATAACCGACATTCCGTTATCGTTTTGCCAATGCTCAACGCCCTGCATAAGAGCGATACCGCTCGAATACACCTCGTGTATAGCATCCTGAGAAGCAAGGTATCTTATATACTCATACGAGAAGTTTCTCGTTTCGTCATCAGCCCAATCGCACATATCGTACTTACCGGGGACGTTTTGGCTCTGACTGATTATTCCTGCCAAAAGCAGAGGAGAACGGTAATCTACGTCATTTACGTCGTTCGGATAGCTCAGTCCTGCCACCGAGCGCCACCAGTTACCGTACTGAGCGTACGGGTCCTCGCAACCGAGCTCGAAGTTCTCGCTCGTGTTGAAGATAAGGTTGTCGTGATACTCCGCAGCTCTGGGTGAGGTGGTGAAGGCAACAGGTGCCTTTCCGCCGGCTCCGATGTTAGCAATTATATTTCCGTACGTCGAATATCCAAGGCCCATAGCGTCATTGTAGAAGATAGCAATCTTCCAGGTCTGCCACTTCGCGCCTATATCGTGAATATAGTTGTATCTGAACACAACTCCGAACTGCGCGTCCTTCTCACCGTGTGAGTAGATAAGTCCTACGTCGTCGCTCTCGGTGATAAAGTCGTATATCTCGTTATACTCAAAAACGCAGTCGTACAGCCATGAGGGCTGAATTGCCGCATGCTTGCCGCCGTTCATCGTGTTGTTGCGGATAATTGCGCCGCTAACACTCTTTATATTCAGGGCAACCTCGTAGCAGTTTCTTCTCCAGCCCATATTGAATATATGGTTGTTTTCAACGAGGATATTTGCGCTCTCGGTGCTGTATCCGTTACAGTTGGTTATCGACAGCGCTTGAGTTCCCGTATTGTAAATCTTCGAATCACGAAGGGTAAAATCCGTAGCATAATCAACCGACATACCGTCACCGCTTGCGTTCGAAATCGAAACACCGATGAAGGAGAGATTATCTACGTTGGCAACAGTAACGAGCGCTCCCTGAGAATACTGGAAATCAATATTTCTGAAGGTGAGGTTTTTAGCTCCCTCAATGCTCATCAGCAGCTGTGACGTTGAGATGTATATTCCCTCGGCTACCTGCTGCTCGGTAAGGTAAACGTAGAGCTTCATCTCCTCGTAGTCGTAATAGCACTCGCGAAGAACGTCTATCTCCTCAACGACGTTTATAAAGGTTCCGCGACGGTACATGGACGAGCCGTTTCCGTCAGCGCCTGCCATCTCGGAATTGTACGTACGTCCTCTGTCGGTAACGATATATCCGTCGTAGGTAACACCGTTTATTGCGGTAAAGCTTCCCTCGTTGAAATCTGTTACCTTATGAATACTGTCGTCCCAGTTGTTCGAGAAATAATCGTGGGTGTAGATATCGCGGGAGAAATCCCAGGTGCTGATTCTGTCTACTACCCCGGAAGTGAGGTAGACAACCATAGGACTTGTTCTGGTATTTCCGCTTGCAGTTTCCTCGGTGGGAGTTACTATAACACCCTTCTCGTTTACAAAGCATATGTAGGGGGTGTGGAAATAACCCGTCAGCGAATCAATACCGAGAGGGCTGTTGTCGTTATCGGGAACAGCCTCGCCAAGGTTAGGCCATCTCGCAAACTCGATGAGGTCGTTGTTTGCGAAGAAGGATACACCGTCAAACGAAGTGCCCTGCTCGTAATGCGTGTAGAGGGGGGTGAGAGCCGCCGCATAGGCAGTGAGGTCAATCTCGTAGAGATTGTTTCTCGCGGTTTCATCCTTAACATCGCCGAGAATTTCTTCATCAACACACTTACTTATATAATCGGACACTATTCTCTGTCCGCCCGCAATCTTGGCTCTGCCGCCACGTGCGTTGTAATAAACGTGAACGTCATCCGTGCCTGAAATGGGAACGAAGGTTTCGTTGAATACGTAATCACCCGACGCCATCGAAATGATAACGTCCTCCTTCGAGGCGGAAGGGCTGTTTATGTAGTCGAGAGCAATCTCGTTAGCTCTCGCGAGCGATTCAACAGCAGTTGCCTCGGTGAGACCGTCGTTAGAGTCCTTGCCGCCCGTGCTGTCAACGTAAACGTGATAGCCCTCGGCATCCCATTCGGTATAGGGCATAGACGTGCTGTTGGATACTGTCGAGCCAACGGTGGTACTCGTGGTTGTAGTTGTTGTCGCATCGGTAAAGCCGTCGTCATTAACGCAGGCAACGAGCGATACGAGCATAACCAAGCAAAGAATTAAAGCAATTAATTTTTTCATATCCCGTTACCTCCTTATTCCTCGTCCGCCGATTCGACGCACTTGATTACCTTGTTAATGAAATAGTTTTCCGAGAGCCATGCCGCGTCGGTATCAGTGCTTGCCTCTACTGCCTTCGCAAGCTCATATGCGGATACGCTGTCGCCGAGTGTCTCGCCTATCGCATCAACGTAGACGATGTAGCTCGTGCCCTCGCCCTCGAATACGATGAATGCTCTGTATGAGTATTCCTGCGAGAACGCCGCTGCCATCTGGCTCGCGCCCACGGTTGCGAACGAGGTTTCTATTGCGTATGCCTCTCCGCCTGCAAAGCCAACAGTAGCTGCCGCAGCAGCTGCTCTGCCCGATACGAGATATCTTGACTCAAAGCCTCTTACGGTAACTCCCTCGCCCGCTATTACCGAGCCGTTCTTGTAGCTTACCGTCAGATTTTCTATACCGCTATCGCTCTTTCCGTACAGCATTCCGATTGCAACAGTCTCATAGCTCTTGTCACCGTAGGTGTAGCCTGCATTAAGAGCCGCACGGTCTACGGAGAATACCGCGCGTATTGCGGCGTAATCGTAAATTCTTGCCTGCATACCGACGTATTTTATATAATTTCTTCCGTCGGTGGTTGCTATTGCGTTTGCGCTCATCGCGTACATAACGTCTGCGTTTGCGCTATCCTTTATTTCCTCAGAATTGTTTGCGGTAAACATCGACTGGCTTGCATATCCGTCAGCCGTAACCGCGAGCTCATCCAGCGCAACGTATGCGGTCATTATATCGTCGGGTGTCGAGGTTGAGGTAACTCCGTTGTAAATAGCGTCTGCGCTGTCCGAGAGCTTATTCATTCTTATGTCAATCATGGCAATATCGCCCTTGACCTTATTAAGAGCCTCGAGAACCCCGTTTATCAGAACCGTCTTTTCGCTGATTATTGCGGTTGCCTTCTGGTTTTCAGCCTGAATTGAGTTTATCTGTGAAATGTATGTCTGAACGTCGCTGATAAGCGCCTCGATTTTAGCGAGAGCCGCGGCGGACTCTGCCTTGTAACCGGCAAGCTCCTCATACTTTGCATCGAGGAGAGCCTTCGCCGTCTCACTGTTAACGTTAGATGCCCTCGCAACAGCCGCATCTATCTTGCTCTGCATATCTTCAATCTGAATTTTTGTGCAGCTACCGACCTCGTAGCCGGAGAACTGACCGAAGAATGCCTCGTTCATCACAATATCGCCGTAAAGTGCGAGTGCTTCAACGTTTTCAAGCTCATAGTAGAGTGCAAGGTCTGCAAAGTGGTTCTGCATAACCTGTGCCTCGGTAAGAAGCACGTCGTAAAGACGGGTGAAATACAGCTTCGAGCCGTCAAGGGGTATTCTGTTCTGGTAAAGGGTGTTCTGGAAATCGTAGTTGTACGCGCCGCCCTTAACCCTTATAACCTTACCTGCGTCGAGCGCAAAGAAGGTGTTTGTGAATACGCCTGCCTCGATAAATCTCGTCGTATATACCGCGTGGAAGGTGCTGTCGGATTTTACGTTAAGACCGCTGATGTTTCCGCCGCGCGAGGCGATTTCTCCCGTACCCATATCGGTCATATTAATGTTACCGATAGGATAGCGCATACAGCCAAGGCTTCTGCCGCCGAAATAAAGCATATGTGCAAAATATCCGGGAACGATGGTCGTGTTATTCTTATCGAGGTAATGCTGCTTACCCCAATCGTAGAGGGCGTTTCCGTACATAACCTCCTCAACGGTGAATGCACCGTAGTTGCCCGTGTACATAAGATCGGGTGATGGCTGAACGAACGAGGTCACGAGCAAAGCACCCGAGAGATCACCCTGCTTGTCAAGTCCCGAAAACTTCGCCGTCAGCTGCGAACGGTCAAAGGCGTAGGAATAGTAAATACCTGCCTCACCCGCCGAAAACTGAGTGAACTGGGAATAAACCTGAACGAAGCCGTCCGAGGTCCTCTCTATCTGAGGCGAGTCCTTGTACGAGCCGAGCATAAAGTACTTGCCCGCATACTTACCGCCAACTACCTTAATATAGGAGTGCGTCTGTATTCCCGTTGCGTTGTACGCCGCATTTTTCTGTCCTATGATAAGGCGTGCGGATTCGGGCACCTCGCCGTCAGCCGCAATAACCTGTGAGGTTGTGCCCGAGGGAGCAGTTGCGCCGTCAAGGTAAACGGTTTCGCTCTCGGAAATATCAGACATATTGATGAGCGCCATCAGATGACCGTCATCGTAGTAAAGGTCGATATACTTCGCGGTCTTTGCATCAAGAACGTAGTCGGAGTCCATAGCAGGATCGTAGTCGGGATCGTTTATGTATTTCTGCATAAGCTCAACCGTGCCTGCATCGCACTTCTTTACGTTATAGCCTTCAAAAATCTTATAGAAATCATAGTCTATCTTGCCAAGAGCCTTGTAGGTTTCAAGAGGCTCGATATCAAGACCGTAATAATAGCAAAGGTCAGCAAAATGGTTCTGCGCCAGCTGCTCGTCGGTAAGAGCGCAGTCGTAAACGCGCACGTAGACCAGATTTCCCTGTGAATGAGCCGTTGCCATTACTACCGAGTCGGTTTCGCTTATGCGGTTAGCATACGCGGTTGCATACACGGTATCAGCCGCACTCTCTGCCGTATAGGCAACGCCTGCGTCGTAAACGGTATTCTTCACCGAGTAGGAGAGATTTGTGTCAGCATAGCTGACCAGCGTGTAGGATGCTGCCGTATGAACGGTAGAATTTTTGCTCGCAAGTCCCTCAAAATCAATAGGCTTCTTCGTGTTGCCACGGTTATGCTCTATCATAACCTGAGCCTTACCCTGATTCGTACCGGTGTTTCCGTCAATTGCGGGACGGTATATATAGTAGGAATTGCTCTTGCCCGCAAAGCTCACCGAGCGCACGAAGCGGTTGTAGTTTCCGCCCTTACCGCTCAGCGCCAGTGCGTTGTACGCATCGTCGTCGTAGGATGTAATGCTCTCAACGGTTATTGTATTTCCAACCGTCTTGTAAAGCGTGTCGAGCGAGCCGTCCTCCGCGGATGCACCCGTGCCCTTCGCCGTAGCCTCAGCATAGGTGAAGCTCTCGCCAAGGTGTATTGCATACTCGGACTGATATACGTTGCTTACAAACTCATAGAGGTTGGTAGCTCCGCTTGCCATTGCGGTAAAGGCACCGCCGCTTATATAATTATTGTACTTGGTATTGAGAATATAGTAATTACCCGCTTCCTTACCGCCGATAATCTTGACGAAGGTTCTCGTGCCCGAGTCGCTTCCAATAATACTCTTAGAGCCAAGAGTTCCGTAAAGTATATTAGCGTCCCCATTTGCGCCCGCCTCAGTATTGGGGGCGTAGCTATCCACCGTTGCGTTAATATCAACGAAGGATACAAGGTGTCCGTCATCATACCACAAATCCTTGTAGTAATCGTAATTTTTCTCGACAGGCTCGCCGTCGCCCGCAAAGGACACGAGTGATAGCGCAGGAAGCGCGCACACCACCGTAACGAGCAGAAGGACAAGGCTTAAAATTCTTTTTTTCATAAAAAACCTCGCAAATGGTTTGTTTTTTGGGTTAAAAATGCGGTGCTAGGCGAGCCTTGCACCGCACAAGCTCATCGTTTCTTTTCCTTGATTTGCTTTATTTCTTATTTTCCGACCCTTTCAGTTCGCGCAGATTCGGATGCAAAAGCAACCAAAACCGTCTTTTTGCTCAGGCCGAGGGAATTATAACGACCAATCTACCGGCAGATCCCAAATACCGATAGTATTATCGTTGTTTCCCGTGCTGTTGATTGAGAGGGTAATAAATTCCTCACTCTTGATTTTAACTGTTTCAAGTGTGGGCTTGTTATACTTTTTCATTCTTGTTTACCCCCTTACTCACCTACAACAGCCTTGATGCAGACGTTGTTTGCAAATTCGCCGTTGTTATACGCCTTGTAGTAGTTGGAAATCTCCAGAAGCGATACGCTGGTGTTTCCGTAATTTGCGCTCGC